>NZ_JBTMXA010000024.1:0-21354 GCF_054489545.1 Mesorhizobium sp. A556 | reverse complement strand
CCAGCGATGCCGATGAGGATGGATCAACGGCAATCACCCTGGAAATGCCGATCTTGCTCAAGCGCCGCGGCAACGAACAACGCCTGATCATCGATTCCGGTTTCGCGCCGCTGCGGACTCCGGACCCTGCCCTCGTCGATCTGATGGCAAAAGCGCATCTGTTTTTTGGTAAACTCACCGAACGTCCCAACACCAGCATCGCTGAAATCGCCAAAAGCTTCGGCATCGATCGTGCTGATGTCGGGCGAATCCTGCCCCTGGCATTCCTCGCGCCAAAGATCGTCGAATCCGTCTTGCAGGGCACACAGCGACAAAACCTGTCACCGCGAGCACTCGCCCGCATGCATCTGCCGCTGCTCTGGGCAGACCAGGCAGCCGCCATCCAATAACGGCTTCAGCGCGCATCACGGCAAGCATCGCGGGACGATCGCCGAGCATCGTGCTGATCCTTATGCATCTTTCCTTGGACATTGTGGGCACGGAAATAGGGCCGCAGAGACGCATTGCAAATGTCGGTCCGGAAAGGCGGAAAATCGAGTCTCAGTTAAGCGTGTGTCAGCGTATTCGGGGTGTAAGCCACGGAATTCACAACGCTTTACCAGGCAGCCAATGTGGTCAAGAGTTTGGGAAATTCCGCTGGTGGAGCTGAGGAGGATCGAACTCCTGACCTCGTCATTGCGAACGACGCGCTCTCCCAGCTGAGCTACAGCCCCGTCCAGCGGATGGGCGCATTTATGGGCGGCGGCGGCGGCCTGTCAAGCAGGTGCTGGCGATGCCGCCAAGATTTAAGCATGGGCCGCCGGCAGCGGCGCACCGGGCGCGAAGGGATGGAACCCGCCCGCAATATAATCTGCTTCAAAAACGCGTCCTGCGCGCGCATGCTCCGGAAGCGCGAGAGCATCCGGGGTGCTCCAATCGGCGCACGCATCGGTAGGCGTCCCGTCGCGCGGGTCTTGCCGGCTTCGCCTGCAATGGCTACATGTCGCGCAGTTAACGGAGCCTTGCATGAACGCGCTTATCGACACCCTAATCTACGCGCTCAGCCTTTACTGGTGGATCATCATTGCGTCGGCCATCTTTTCCTGGCTCTTCGCCTTCAATGTGGTCAATTCGCGAAACCAGTTCGTGAGCAATATCGGGACGGTCCTCTATCGGCTTACCGAACCGGTATACCGGCCGATCCGCCGCTTTCTGCCCGACCTTGGCGGCATCGACATCTCGCCCATCATCGTGCTTCTGGTCATCTTCTTCCTGCAGCGGTTTCTCGACAGTACGGTTCGTTCCCTGTTCTTTTGAACGGGGCGATGCCCTCGTCGCCAAGGCGCGTCAGGGCATTTTCGCGAGCGCCTGTAAGGCGGGATGAGATGGCTTCCCGATCCAGGCATTTGCCTGAGCGCTTTGCACCGACGGATACAAAAAGGGGCTTGCCGCGCACCGGCATCAATGGTCGGATGCGTCATGGCGTAAAGGCGTACGAGGGGATACGTTGACGCGAAGGAGCTGCTGTTCCAGCAGGCTCGTTTTCCGGGCAAGCGTTACATAGAACATTTATCGGGGTGCGCCCGGGAGGAACGAGGCGCAATCATCGACAAGAAACCGTCTCGAGCGGCGCAGCCGCCACGATGGCGTTCGGCAAAAGCCCATCAAGGGCAAACAATAAAGTGGAGGAGACGAAAATGAAGATTTCCAATCTGTTCGTCACGGCGCTGGCCGTGCTTGGCCTTACCAGCGCGGCAAGCGCCGGCGCGCTGGACGACATCGTCAAGCGCGGCGAATTGCGCGTTGCCGTGCAGACGCAGGGACCGCCCTTTTCGCTGGTCGATTCCAAGGGCGAGCGCAGCGGCAGTTCCGTGGAGCTTGCCGAACTCATGGCCAAGGAAATGGGCGTCAAGATCACGTTCCTGGATTTCGACTGGGATGGCCTGATTCCGGCGCTGCTTTCGGGCAAGGCCGATCTGCTGGTGGCCGACATGACGCCGACGCTGGCGCGGGCGATGAAGGTCGCCTTCACCAACCCCTATATGTACACCGGCAGCACCGTCTTCACGAAGACCGACAGCAAGTTCAAGACCGCCGACGATTGCAAGGCACCCGGCACCAAGATCGCCGTGCTGCTCGGCGCGACCGGCGAAAAGGAAGCCAAGAAGGCTTTCCCGGAAGCCGATATCAAGAGCTACAAGGGCGGCGGACCGCTGCTGCTTGACGCCGTCAACAACGGCCAAGCCGATTGCGGTGTGAACGACGTTTCCGCCGTCAAGGGCCAGTCCACCGCATATCCGGCCGGCACCTTCACCATCGCGCCGGACCTGTTGTCGAAGGAACCGCTTGCCTTCGCCACGCGCTATGACGAGCCGGACCTGCTGATCTGGATGAACCTGTTCCTCGATCAGGTCACCATCGACGGTCGCCTGGAACGGAACCTCAACTACTGGGTCAATTCCGAAGACTGGAAGAAGGACCACTAAGGCACAGCACCGGCAGTTCCGCGTCGATCTTCGGATCGGCGCGGGACCGCCCTTTGCCTTGCCTGCCGGAAGGCGGGCCTTCCTTTGTCACCCTTCATCACCAGGATCCGGGTAAGCCCTGCGCAGATGCTAGAAAACTTCAGCTTCCGCACGATTGGCGAATATCTGCCCCTGTTCGGGCAGGGCCTCGTCACGACGGTCTGGCTGTCGGTCATTTCCTTTGCCGGCGCGCTTCTGGTCGGTATCCTGCTTTGCGCGATGAACCTGCAGCGGTCGCGCGCGCTTCGCGCTCCGGCGAAGGCCTATATCGATGTCGTGCGCGCAACACCGCTTTTGGTGCAGCTCTATTTCCTCTATTTCGGCTTGCCGCGCCTTGGCATCATCCTGCCCGAATTCGTCGTCGGTGTGCTCGCTTTGTCGCTCAACAGCGGCGCCTATGTCGCCGAAATCATCCGCGCCGGCGTCCTGTCGATCCCGCGCGGCCAGGTGGAAGCCGGCGTCGCTTCGGGCATGAGCTATCTTCAGCGCATGCGGCTCGTCATCCTGCCGCAAGCCTTCAAGGTCACTATCCCGCCGCTACTCGGGCAGGCCATCGTCATGGTCAAGGACTCGGCGCTGCTGTCGCTGATATCGGTCGCCGAACTGACGCGCGCCGGGCAGTTGCTGGCCTCCGACCGTTTCATGCCGGCGGAAGGTTTCATCACCGTCGCCGCCTTCTACCTGCTGCTTTATTATTGTCTCAAAGGGTTGGCTGCGCTGTCCGGGCGCTGGCTCGGCTTGCGGCAGGCAGGAGGCCGCGCATGATCTGGCAGCAGTTCGAGAGCCTGTACGGCAGCTATCCCCTGGCCATGCGCGGCCTTGGCATGACGGTCCTGTTGTCGTCGATCGCACTGGTGTTCGGAACGCTTGCGGGTTTCGGCCTAGGCATTTTGCGCACCGCCGGCAGCCGCGTGCTCAGCGCCGTCATCGGCGCATGGGTGGACCTGATCCGCGGCACGCCGTTCCTCGTCCAGATATTCATCATCTTCTTCATCCTGCCGGAACTGGGCATCGAGCTTGACGCTTTCAGCGCCGGCATCATCGCGCTGACCAACCTCAATGCCTGCTTCATCTGCGAGATTGTCGTCGCCGGCATCGAATCGGTGCCGAAGGGCCAGGTCGAGGCAGCACTCGCTTCGGGCCTGTCCAAATGGCAGCGCATGCGGCAGGTGGTTCTGCCGCAGGCGATGCGCGTGGTGATGCCGCCGCTGGTCGGGCAATATGTGCTGCTCATCAAGGATTCGTCGGTCGTCTCGGCCATCGGGCTGACCGATCTTACCCGTGTCGGCTGGCTCGTCGTGCAGCGCGTGCCGAACGGGCTGCTGGTCTTCTTCCTCGTCGGCGTCGGTTATTTCGTCGTATGCTATCCGCTCATCCTGCTGGCGCGGCGGCTGGAGCGCCGCATGAGTGCTGCGCATGGCGAGGTGCAATTATGAACTCCTTTCAGGAAGGCGGTCGGGCGTGATCGAGTTTAGCGGCGTCAACAAGTGGTTCGGACCGCTGCATGTCCTTAACGACATCAATCTCGGCGTCCAGCCGCGCGAGGTCGTCGTCGTCTGTGGCCCCAGCGGTTCCGGCAAGTCGACGCTGATCCGTTGCATCAACGGCCTTGAACAGGTCCAGAAGGGCGATCTCGTGGTCGATGGGCAGCGCGTCGGCGACCCGGCCACCAACATGACGCTGCTTCGCTCGGAGATCGGCTTCGTCTTCCAGTCCTTCAACCTTTATCCGCACAAGACCGCCTTGGAAAACGTGACGCTGGCGCCCATCCATGTGCGCAAAATCCCGCGTGCGCAGGCCGAAAAGGATGGCCGCGAACTGCTTGCCAAGGTAGGCCTTGGCGACAAGTTCAACGCCTATCCCTCGCAACTGTCGGGCGGCCAGCAGCAGCGCGTGGCGATTGCGCGCTGCCTTGGCATGCGCCCGAAGATCATGCTGTTCGACGAGCCGACCTCGGCGCTCGATCCGGAGATGATCAGCGAAGTGCTGGACGTGATGATCGCGGTTGCCGAAGAAGGCATGACCATGATGGTCGTTACCCACGAAATGGGCTTCGCGCGCAAGGTCGCCCAACGCGTGGTGTTCATGGATCAGGGCTCTATCGTCGAAAGCGGCACGCCGGAAGATTTCTTCTCGAACCCGAAGACGGAACGCAGCCAGGCGTTTCTGAGCAAGATTC
Source organism: Mesorhizobium sp. A556 (assembly GCF_054489545.1). Taxonomy (NCBI): domain Bacteria; kingdom Pseudomonadati; phylum Pseudomonadota; class Alphaproteobacteria; order Hyphomicrobiales; family Phyllobacteriaceae; genus Mesorhizobium; species Mesorhizobium sp. A556. The sequence goes on along the minus strand of NZ_JBTMXA010000024.1, from coordinate 16,671 downwards.
TGCGGCACTAATCTGGCCCAGCATCTAGTCCTTCAGGGGCCAGCCCTGCACCTCCCGTGGCATTGAACCGGAGCCGCATTTGCGGCAAGAAGGCCCCAAGATCAGCTTTCCAGAAAACGGAGCGTCACCCATGAGCAACCATCTCAACTTCTTCATCGACGGCAAGTGGGTTGCGCCTGTAGTCCCCTCTATGCTCGACGTGATCGATCCGTCGACCGAAGAGGCCTACACGAAGATTTCGCTCGGCTCGAAGGCCGATGTCGACAAGGCGGTCGCGGCCGCCAAGGCGGCGTTCCCGTCGTTCTCGCAGACAACGCGCGCGGAGCGCCTGAAACTGCTCAACCGCATCCTGGAAATCTACAACGAGCGCTTTGAAGATATCGCGCAGGCGGTCAGCCAGGAAATGGGCGCGCCGATCTCCTGGGCGCGCGATGCGCAGGCCTGGGCCGGCCGCGCCCATATGGAATCGACGATCAAAGCGCTGGAGAATTATGAATTCAGCGAATTGCGCGGTGAAACCATGGTGGTCAAGGAGCCGATCGGCGTGTGCGCGCTGATCACGCCATGGAACTGGCCGCTCAACCAGATCGTCTGCAAGGTAGCGCCCGCCATCGCCGCCGGCTGCACGGTCGTCTTGAAGCCGTCCGAGATCGCGCCGATCAGCGGCATCGTCTTTTCCGAGATCATGGAAGCCGCCGGCACGCCGAAGGGCGTCTACAACATGATCAACGGCAACGGGCCGGATGTCGGCCAGATCATGGCGGGCCACCCGGACGTCGACATGGTGTCCTTCACCGGATCGACCCGCGCGGGCATCATCGTCGCCAAGACGGCGGCCGACACGGTCAAGCGCGTGGCGCAGGAACTGGGCGGCAAGTCGGCCAACATCATCCTCGCCGACGCCGATTTCGAGCAGGCGGTGCGCAAGGGCGTCGAAGGCTGCTTCGGCAATAGCGGCCAGTCCTGCGATGCGCCGACGCGCATGCTGGTGCCGGCGGCGCGTCACGACGAAGCGCTGGAAATCGCCAAGAAGGCCGCCGAGGCGCATACCGTCGGCGACCCGCGTTCGGAAGACACCCAGCTTGGGCCTGTGGTCAGCCAGATGCAGTACGACAAGATTCAAGGCATGATCGAGGTCGGCATTGCCGAGGGTGCTACGCTGGTGACGGGCGGCCTGGGGCGCCCGGAACATCTCAATCGCGGCTATTATGTCCGCCCGACCGTGTTCGGCCACGTCAAGCCGGGCATGACGGTCGAGAAGGAAGAAATTTTTGGGCCGGTTCTGTCCGTCATTTCCTACGAGGACGACGACGATGCGGTGAAGATCGCCAACGACACCGTCTATGGCCTCGCCGCCTATGTGCAGTCGAAAAACATCGAGCACGCCCGCGCGGTGGCCGCTCGTTTGAGAGCCGGACAGATCAACCTCAACTACCCGGATTGGGACACGTTCGCCCCGTTCGGCGGCTACAAGCAGTCCGGCAACGGCCGCGAATATGCGGACTGGGCGATCCACGATTTTCTCGAGGTCAAGGGTATCGTCGGCTACGGCGCATAAGTTTTCGCGCCAAATCGTTGCAGGTCATAGGGGATGGAAAATGTTGAAGGGTATCAGCCCGCTACTGAACGCGGATGTACTGCAGGCGCTGGCGGCAATGGGGCACGGTGACGACCTCATCATAGCTGACACGAACTTCCCCGCCGATTCCATCGCGCGCCAGACCACGCTGGGCAAGCTTCTGCGGATCGACAATGTCACGGCAGCGCAAGCCGCCGCCGCGATATTGTCGCTCTATCCGATCGATACCTTCGTCGACGACGCGGCGGGGCGCATGGAAATCGTCGGCAAGCCGGACGAGGTTCCTCTGGTGCAGCAGGAAGTGCAGCAGGTGGTTGACCGCATGGAAGGGAAATCCCTGCCACTGATGCCCGTCGAGCGCTTCGCCTTTTACGAGCGGGCCAAGCGGGCCTATTGCGTCATCCAGACGGGAGAGCGCCGCTTCTACGGCTGTTTTGCGTTCCGCAAGGGCGTTGTGGCGCCGGACGCGGAGTAGCGACGGCTCCGACACGCAACAAAAGCGGGGCCGGATCGCCCCGCTTTTGTCATTTGAACCCAGGAATTATCAGTCGAGCAGGTCGGCCGGCACCTTGCCGCCGTTTTCGGCCAGCTTTTTCAAAAGCGCCTTGTGCAGCCAGGTGTTCATGGCGGCGGAATCGCTGGTCGAGCCGGTGTAGCCCAGTTCGGCCGCGAGTTCCTTGCGCTCGGCAAGGCTGCTTTCCATGTCGAGCGCCTTCATCAGGTCGACGATGGAGGTACGCCAGTTCAGCTTCTGCTTTTTGCCGGCAACCGCCTTTTCCAGAATGGCGGCCACGTCCACGCTCTGCGCGGGCGCGCTTGCCGTCGGGGTCGCCGGTGCGGCTGGCTGGCTGGTCGGGGTCGCTGCGGTGCCCGATGCCGGGGTCTCGGCGGGTGCAGCTTCCGCGGCTTCCGCCCTGCCGAAGATTGCGCCCTTGATCTTGTCGAAGATTCCCAAATCAGTCTCCTTTGTCCTGCTAGTGGTCAGCCACCTCGCGATGGCGCTCATGGTTCGCGTCAATCGCTTCCACTCGCGATTATCTAGGGCAGGGTGGCCGAGGGCAATAGCCGCGCCCCAGAAAGCGGGCTACGTAGGGGAAACATCGAGGATCAGATCATTGTCCATTACGCTCTACGGTATCCCCAACTGCGACACGATCAAGAAGGCGCGCGTCTGGCTCGAAGGCCATGGCGTCGCCTATGTCTTCCATGATTATCGCGTGCAGGGGTTGGAGCCGGAGCGGTTGCAGCAATGGATCGGCAAGCTCGGCTGGGATGTTTTGTTGAACAAGGCAAGCACCACCTTCCGGGCGCTGCCCGACAGCGACAAGCAGAGCCTCGATGCAGGCAAGGCCAAGGCGTTGATGCTTGCTCACCCGACCATGATCAAGCGGCCGGTGCTTGTTCTCGGCGGCCGCATTCTGGTTGGCTTCAAGCCGGCCGTCTATGAAGACGCGTTCGCCAAGTAGGCCCTATCCGGCTTCGCCCAGATAGGCGGCGAGCACCACGGCATTGTTGTGTTCTTCGTCATGGGCGCCGTAGAGCAGCGTCACCTTGCCCTTGGCGATAAGGGCGCGCAATTCTTTCACGGCCTCGGCATTGTCGTCCAGTTCGACGCGAAAACGCTTCTGGAATTCGGCCCATTTGGCGGGGTCGTGGTCGAACCACTTTCGCAACTCGGTGCTGGGCGCGATCTCCTTCAGCCACAATGCAAGATCGAGCTTTTCCTTGGAAAGGCCGCGCGGCCAAAGCCGATCGACCAGCACCCGCTGCCCATCATCCTCTGCCGGCGGCTCGTAAACACGTTTAATGGCGACGTCATGCTTTGTCATCGCGCGCTTTCAGGCCCATTCGCCCTTGCGCATAACCGGCACTTTGCGGCCGTCGGTGTGGACGCCATCAATGTCGATCTTGTCCGATCCGATCATCCAGTCGATGTGGATGAAGCTCTTGTTGCCGCCACGCTTGGCGATTTCGTCCGGCGTCAGCGTTGCGCCGTCGACAAAGCATTTCGAATAGCATTGGCCGAGCGCGATGTGGCAGGAGGCGTTTTCGTCGAACAGCGTGTTGTAGAACAGGATGCCGCTCTTGGAGATCGGCGAAGAATGCGGCACCAGCGCCACTTCGCCGAGGCTGCGCGCGCCGGCGTCGGTGTCCAGCACTTTCTTCAGCACGTCCTCGCCCCTGGAGGCCCTGGCTTCGACAATGCGGCCGCCCTCGAAGCGCACCGAAATGTCGTCGATCAGCGTGCCCTGGTAGGATAGCGGCTTGGTCGAGGAAGCGTGGCCCTCGATGCGCCGCGCATGCGGGGTGGTGAACACTTCCTCGGTCGGGATGTTCGGGTTGCAGGTGATGCCGTTCTTGGCGGCCGACGCGCCACCCATCCATTCATGGCCGTCGGCCAACCCGACGGTCAGGTCGGTGCCCGGCCCGGTGAAATGCAGCGCGTGGAAATTATGGCCGTTCAGCCATTCCGTGCGGGTTTTCAGCGCCGCGTTGTGCGCCTTCCATGCGCCGATCGGGTCATCGACGTCGACGCGCGAGGCCGCGAAAATCGCATCGGCAAGCTTCGCCACCGCCAAATCGTCGGTTTCGTTCGGAAACACCTGCTTGGCCCAGGCGAGTTCCGGATAGGCGATGATGTTCCAGTTGATGTCGAAGCCGGTGATCTTTTCGAGCGCCGGCTGGTAGGCCATCGAATTGGCCTTGCTGGCGCGCGACACTTTTGCCGGGTCCTGGCTGGACAACAGCGACGGGTCGTCGCCGCGCACGGCAAGCCGCGCCGCATTGTTGGCGAAAGCCTTGGCCATGCCCTCGTAGAGCCAGCCGGCGGCATGGTCGAAGCCGGCATCGGCCCCGTAGCGGAAGCGGGCCAGCGTGATCTCGTCATCGTTGAAAATCGGTGTCACCAGCCCCGCGCCCGCCTTGTAGGCGTGCTCGACGATCTTTCGGGTCAAAGGCAGGGCCGCGATGGACGAGGTCAGCACCAGATCCTGCCCCGGTTGCAATTGCAGCCCCACCTTGATCGCTACTTCGGCCAGCCTGTCGAGCTTTACCGGGTCTATCGATGCAGAAAAATCGCGCGGGTGAGAAGTCATGGGCCTGCCTGTCTTGAAGGTGTACGCCTTACATAGATCGCCGCCGCAAACCTTTCCAGCGTCATCGCGCCTATCGCGCTGGTCAGCCATTGGCCCAACGAAAACGAATTGTCTCGCAGCGCGAGGCTTCTATTGTGCACTGCAATGAAGACTGCGGTCAGCACCCAACTCAGATTTGCCGCTGCCGGCATGGTCGGCATGGCGGTTGCCATGGGCATCGGCCGCTTCGTCTATACGCCCATTCTTCCGGGCATGATGGAAGAGCTTGACCTGTCGGCATCCGACGCCGGCCTCATCGCCTCGGCGAATTATCTCGGTTACCTCGTCGGCGCGCTGCTGGCTGCCGGCGGCTGGGCGCATGGCAGGGAACGCCTGGCCGTGCTTTGCGGCCTCGGCGCGACCGTCGTTCTTACCGGATTGATGGGCACGACCGAAGCGATGGGGCTGTTTTTGGCCATCCGCTTTCTCGCCGGCGTGGCCAGCGCCTTTGTCATGGTGTTCCTGACCAGCATCGTTTTCAGCCATCTGGCCGCGGGCAACCGCGACGATCTGCAGGCCATGCATTTCGGCGGCGTCGGCCTCGGCATTGCGGCATCGGCGGGGTTGATGGCGCTTCTCGTTCTTGGTCATGCGGGCTGGACGGCAGGATGGTTCTGGTCGGCTGCGATTGCCGCCTGCGGCTTTCTCGCCGTTGCCTGGCTGGTCGATGAGGGGCCGGCTGGCAACGGCAACGGTGCGGCCGAACGTGAACCGGCCTTGCCGAAAAACCGTTCGCTGATGAAGATCATCCTTGCCTATGGCCTGTTCGGTTTCGGCTATGTCGTCACCGCCACGTTCCTCATCACCATCGTGCGCCAGCATGGCGGCGGGCGTGTTTTCGAAACGATGGTCTGGCTGGTAACGGGCCTTGCCGGCGCACCGTCGATCTGGTTGTGGAACTGGGCCGCATCCCGAACCAGCCTCTACGCGGCCTATGCCGTCGCCTGCCTCGTCGAGGCGGTCGGCGTCGCGGCCAGCGTGTCGCTTGGCGGCAATGCCGGGCCGCTGCTTGGCGGTTTCCTGCTCGGGCTTACCTTCATGGCAGCGACCGCGCTCGGCCTGCAGGCCGGGCGGCAGCTTGCACCGCGTTCGCCGCGCCGCCTGTTTGCGCTGATGACGGCAGCCTTCGGTGTCGGCCAGATACTCGGCCCGATCGTCGCCGGCATCCTGGCGCAATGGTCCGGCAGTTTCTTCGTTCCGTCGATCGTTGCGGCCCTTGTCCTTGTGGCGTCCGCCGCCCTTGTCTGGTCGGCTCGCAAACCGGCTTGAGAACATGACCGGAATGTAATCCGCCAAACCGGTTCGGACCATTTCTTTGCCGCAAAATTTGTGACTTTATGCCGGGCAATCGCAACTGCGCCAGCCGCCGGGGAATCACACTGTGTTCGTATCTTTCTTTCCGCAGCCGAAGCTTTTCTTCTCTTCGGCCGTTTTGTGGAGCCTTGCCGGCATCCTGTTCTGGTTTTTCGGCGGCGAACAGCTTGGCGCGGTGATCGGCCTGCCGCCGGCGGCGGCGGGTGCGGCTCCGGTACTGGGCATCCCGGTTTTCTGGACCGGGCCGTTCATCTGGTTCTACATCTATTTCGGCGTCATGGTCGGCCTCTTCTACCTGTTCTGGCGGCTCTACGCCAATCATCCATGGCAGAATTGGTCGATCCTCGGTTCGGCGCTGATCCTTTTTTCAACCTATCTCGGTGTGCAGATTTACGTGGCGTTGAACAATTGGCGCGGCCCGTTCTTCGACATGTTCCAGCGGGCGATCACCAAGGCCGGCTCAGTCAGCCCCGGCGAGCTTTATTCCATGTTCTGGATTTATGCCTGGATCGGCATGTGCGGCATGGGCCTGTTCGTCATCACCCGCTTCTTCGTGAGCCACTACATCTTCCGGTGGCGCACCGCGATGAACGACTATTACATGGCCCATTGGGAGCGGTTGCGCCACATCGAGGGCGCCTCGCAGCGTGTCCAGGAAGACACGATGCGCTTTTCAACGACGATGGAAGGCCTCGGCGTGGCGATGGTCGATTCGGTCATGACCCTGATCGCCTTCCTGCCGCTTCTGGCGCAGCTTTCCACCCATGTGACCGCATTGCCGCTCGTCGGGCACATTCCCTATTCGCTGGTTATCGCCGCGGTTGGCTGGTCGATCTTCGGAACGGCGCTTCTGATGGTGGCCGGCATCAAATTGCCGGGGCTGGAATTCAAGAACCAGCGCGTCGAGGCCGCCTATCGCAAGGAACTCGTTTACGGCGAGGACGACGAGGCGCGTGCGCAGCCGCCGACCGTGCGGGAACTGTTCTCCCATGTGCGGCGCAATTATTTCACGCTCTATTTCCACTACGCTTATTTCAACGTGTTCCGCTCGGGCTTCCAGCAGGCGGACGCCATCTTCTCCAGCGTGATTCTCATTCCCACCATCGCTGCCGGCGCGATCACCATGGGCATCTGGCAACAGATTTCCACGGCTTTCAGCCAGGTGTCGTCGTCGTTTCAGTATCTGGTCAATGCCTGGCCGACCATCGTCGAGCTTTTGTCCATCTACAAACGCCTGCACGCCTTCGAGGCGACGCTGGAAGGCGAACCGCTGCCGCATATCGATCGCGAATTCATCGAAGGCGGCCGGGTGGAGGAGGGGGCCCGGTAACGGGAAACGCGGCAGTCAGCCGCCCATCTGGGTTTCTGCCGGGCCACGCTTGCGCGAAAGATAGTCGCGAAAACTGATGCACTCGACATCGGCTTTGACGCAAACCTCGCCGGCGAAGCGTTCCAGCGCGTCCCAATAGGCTCCGCCATTCATCAGGGTGAAGTGGAAGCCCAGTTCCAGCGGAATGCGCTTTCCCGAATACTGCGTTTCGAAGGCAGCATGGAAAGCCTGATAGGCACGGTCCTCGAACTGCTTTGCGTCCGCCACCTGCTCCTTCGCCCCGGAATGGCGCGCATAGAGATTGTAGTCCATGGCGATTACCGGCCGGCTCTTCGGCCCTTCCGGCACGAGCGGTAGCGAGAACCGGGTGATCTTGTTGCTGGTAGTCGGCAGGACAGGGCCGCGCGACACGCCGCTCGCGTCATAGAGAAACCCCGCTTCCGGCAGCGCCTGGTAAAGCCCCTTGCCGGTCGAGAGATAGGGCGCGCGGAAACCGACAACCGCTTTTTTGGCGAATCCGCGCCAGTCTTCTGGTTCGGGCGAGATGCCGTTGATCGTGTAGGCGTTTTCGAACACGCGCCGGGCTGAGGCGAATTCGTTCAGCCAGTCGGCCTTGCTCCAGTCCTTGCCGTCGAAATGGCCGCAGGCATGGCTGCCGATGTCGTGGCCCTCCGAGGCGGCGAGCCGAATTTGCTGCAGGCGCTCCGTGACATCCTGTTTCGACGGGGCAAAGCCGATATTGGACTTGCCGGCGGATCTGTGCGGCGCAGCGTATTCCTTGCGCGTGTCCTTCGACAGAAGATAAACGCAGGAGAGGAAATAGGTGAAATGTGCACCAGTGCGCTTCGCCAAGGCGCGGCTGCGCTCCCATTGGGAGATTTCGCGGGCGCTATCGAAGGAGATGATGACGACCTGTTTGGGGGCCGCCGGCTTGAACGCCGAAGGCGGGTCCGCGCGTGCGCCATTCAGCGCGGCAAGCGACGCACACGAGAATATAGCGGCGCGAAACAACACAGGGACGCGAAACAGGTTGGGCATGAATAATCGGTCTGCTTATGGAAGGAGGCAGTCGGTTAGGCACGAAATGTGGCAGGGGTACGGTCGCATTCTACCACTAGGCCAGCGGCAAAAAGCCGGTTTGCGCCGAATTTCAGGCGCTACCCCTTCCATGCCGCGGAAATATCGCTAAAACGCGAGGCTTAATCAGCCGCCCGGAACGCCGCGCGTCCATGAGGACGGCAAGGCAAGCCGGCACCTTTTGAATCAGCGCGACATCTTTTGCAGCCCGGTTACGGTTTCAAAAGGCCTGCGCCAGCCGGGTACGAACGGTTCTTTCATGTCGGACGACAGCTTTATTCGGGAAGTAAACGACGAGATTCGCAAGGATCAGGCCAAGGCGCTGTGGGACCGCTACGGCCCGGCTTTGATCGCCGCCGTCGTGCTCATCATTGTCGGGACGGCCGCCTATGTCGGCTATCGCTATTGGGACGAACTTCGCGCCAACCGTTCGGGCGATGCGTATTCGCAGGCGCTGGTCCTGGCCGATAGCGGCAAGAACGACGAAGCGCTCGCCGCCTTCGCGCAGTTGGAAAAGGACGGCTACGGCGCCTATCCGCTGCTGGCGCGGATGCGCGCGGCCACCGTCAAGGCCGAAAAGGGCGATGTCGACGCCGCCGTCAAGGATTTCGACGCCGTTGCCGCCGACGCTTCCATTCCTGCCGTCCTGCGTGACATGGCAAAGCTGCGGGCCGCGCTGCTGTTGGTCGATCACGGCTCTTTCGCCGATGTGTCGGGCCGCGTCGAGGCGCTCACGGCTGACACCAACCCCTTGCGCCATAGCGCCCGCGAAGCGCTCGGTCTCGCGGCTTGGAAGGAAGGCAAGAATGCGGATGCGCTAAAACTGTTCGACCAGATCGCCGCCGACGAAGCAGCACCGCGCAACATACGCCAGCGCGCCACCATGATGGCCGGGCTGATCCGCGGTTCAGGCAGTACATCCTAGATGGGCTTCAAGGTCGCGATCATCGGACGGCCCAACGTCGGCAAATCGACGCTGTTCAACCGCCTTGCCGGCCGCAAGCTGGCGCTGGTCGACGACACGCCGGGCGTGACGCGCGACCGCCGCGTCCATGCCGCCAAGCTTTACGATCTGCATTTCGACGTGGTCGATACGGCCGGCTTCGAAGATGCCGCCGCCTCGACGCTTCAGGGCCGCATGCGCGCCCAGACCGAGATCGCCATCCAAGAGGCCGACCTGATCTTCTTCATGGTCGACGCCAAGGCGGGCCTGTTGCCGGACGACAGGACGTTCGCCGAAATCGTGCGCAAATCCGGCAAGCCGGTGGTGCTGGTCGCCAACAAGGCCGAAGCGCGCGGCGCGCAGGGCGGCATGCTGGAAGCGTGGGAACTTGGCCTTGGCGAACCGATCCCGGTTTCGGCCGAGCACGGGCAGGGCCTGCCGGATCTGCGCGACGCCGTGGTCGAGGCGCTGGGCAAGGCGGTGGCCTTTGGCGAAGAAGAGGAAGAGGACGAGGAAATCGCCGCCAGCGAAGTGCTGATCGGCGAGGACATCACCGATCCCGACGCCGAGGACGCTCACGCCTACGACGAAACCAAGCCGATGCGCATTGCCGTCGTTGGTCGGCCAAATGCCGGCAAGTCGACGATGATCAACGCACTGATCGGCGAGGAGCGCCTGCTCACCGGCCCGGAAGCGGGCATCACGCGCGATTCCATTTCCGTCGATTGGGACTGGCACGGCCGTCAGTTGAAGCTGTTCGACACCGCCGGCATGCGCCGTAAGGCGCGCATCCAGGAAAAGCTGGAGAAAATGTCGGTGCAGGACGGCCTGCATGCCGTCCGCTTCGCCGAGATCGTCGTCATCGTCCTCGATGCGACGATCCCTTTCGAAAAGCAGGATTTGCAGATCGCCGATCTCATCATCCGCGAGGGCCGCGCGCCGGTCATTGCGTTCAACAAATGGGACATGATCGACAATCCCCAGGAAGCGCTGGCCGAACTCCGTGAGAAGACCGAGCGCTTGTTGCCGCAGACGCGCGGCATCCAGGCGGTGCCGGTTTCGGCCGAGACGGGCCGCGGGCTCGACAAACTCATGGAAGCCGTCATCAAGACGCACCGGGTTTGGAACAGCCGCGTCTCGACCGGCAAGCTCAACCGCTGGCTGGAATCGATCCTGGCGCATCATCCGCCTCCCGCCGTTGCCGGGCGGCGGCTGAAGGTAAAATATATCACGCAAGCCAAGACGCGCCCTCCGGGCTTCGTCGTTTCCTGCTCGCGTCCCGATGCGATGCCGCAGTCCTATGTGCGCTATCTGACCAACAGTCTGCGCGAGGCGTTCGACCTGCCGGGCGTGCCGATCCGCATGGCGCTGCGCACCTCCGACAACCCGTTTGCCGGCAGGGCCAAGAAGCGCTGACGCCTGCGTTTTGCGCTCACGCATGATTTCATCGAACAGGAGTGGACATGACTGACATTTGGTTTCGTACCGGTGAAGCAACCGTTCTGGCAGCGGAAGGCCAGGTCACGGACGCCATGCCCGAAGTCGTCATCGGCTCGGTGCGGGGGCCGGTCGGCCATGCCTTCGCCGGGATGATGGGGCAGGTGAAGGGCCACACGCGCATGTTCGTGGTGCGCGATCTCAACCAGGCCGTAAAGCCGGCCACGATCATGACCACCAAGGTCACGATCAAGAGCATGGCATATGCCGAACTGCTCGGAGGCGTCGTGCAGGCGGCCATGGGCGACGCCATCGTCGATTGCCTTGCCGAGGACATCCTGCCCCGCGATCAGGCCGAGGAACTGTGCATGATCATCACGGTCTGGCTCGACCCGCGCTGCGCCGAGGACGAAAACCTCGACAAGAAAGACCTCTACCGGACCAATTACGAGGCGACGAAGCTCGCCATTTCGCGCGCCATGACCGGAAAGCCCACGGTCGACGAACTGATCGCCAACCGCAAGACCGTCAAACACTACGCGCTGGAAGGCGTCATCGACTATTGATTTTTTGACCCGAAGTCTGCCCGCATAGGCTGGGCAGGCTCCGGGCCGGCGCGGCCGCAATTGCGCTCTGCAACAGGCTCGCCACCGCCCCTCCATGCCCACTCCGTTAACCCTCCATCAAGGTTAATGCAGCACTGTGAATCCTGTCTGGGGTTGGTAGTGTTCTGGAGAGTTTGCGTGCATCGAGGGGTTTCGAAGCGGTTGATTATTGCCGCCGCCGCCGGGAAGAAGCGTTCCTTCCTGTCTCCCGTCATCGTCGGGCTTGGCATCTGGATCGGCTTTCCGACGGTTGCCGCCTATCAGGACATGACCAGCCTGGTTTCGGGGCTGGAAGCGCCGACCCGCTGGAATGCCTATGTCGAGAAATCCGTTGCCGGTTCCGTGCACGCGGCCGAACTGCCCTTCATCGATTCGGACGTGACCGGTTCGATCTCCGGAGCCGGGGTGGATTTGCCCGGCATTGGCGCTGTTGCATTTCGTGGCAAGGGCGATGCCGCGGGCGCCATCCCCGACGAGGACCGCATTGTCCGGGCAGACAAAAAAGGCCGTATCGTAGGGGTCACGCGGGTCTCGCCGCCAAAGAATTTCAGCGCGGGGTCGATTTTCCAGCGCACCAGTTCGCTGCTTCGCCCAACGCTGAACAGCGGCCTCAAACTGACCTTCGCCAAGCCCGAGATCAAGGGCAAGGAAATACAGATCGCGGCGGCCTTCCATCCCACAGAGGACAGGAGCGCAGCTCCCGGCGTTCCCTCGATGCTGGCAGCCCTGGTCACCAACAAGCAAGCCGATGTGCTGGCGACCGCCTATGCGCCGGCCGAGCCGGACTATGCCAAGGCGTCTCCCTTCGAGGCGCTGCTGCAGGATGAAAAGCCCAATGAAGGGCGCTTCATTCCGCCGGTGGGCAAGGGCGACCATTCGTGGATGCGCAGCCCGTTGCCGGCTTCCGTCTTTTCCAAGCCGGAACAGACATGCCTCGCCAATGCGATCTATTTCGAGGCACGCAGCGAATCGCTGCGCGGCCAGGCTGCCGTAGCCCAGGTGGTTCTTAACCGCGTCCGCAATCCCGCTTATCCGGCCAGCATTTGCGGCGTCGTCTATCAGAATCAGGACTGGCGCAATGCCTGCCAGTTTTCCTTCGCCTGCGACGGGCGCAAGGACCGCATAGAAAGCCCCTCGCACTACAAGATCGCCAAGGATGTCGCCATGGCGGTTACCGCCGGCAAGATATTCATTCCGGAGGTTGGTTCCTCCACCCACTACTACGCCAGCTATGTCAGCCCGAGCTGGGCGCGGGCGATGAAGAAGATGACGAAAATCGGTCTGCATATCTTCTATCGCACTTATGGCGGCGGCTGGAGCTGACCGCTCGACCCGGCACGGCCAGCCCGGATTCGCGCCGCCAGCGCCGCGCCGTACGGCGGGCACGATGTCGCACTTGGCTAAGCGATTGATCTTGCTAGGCAAAATACTTGCTTTTGAATGCCGTACCGTGGCTTGACGGCTGGCTACCCTCTAACTATGTTGCCCGCGACTTGGATGCGGACCGACGGCGACGTTGTGGCGGGCAGGAGGTTGCGAATGGCCGACGGAAAAAGGCCAGACGAGACCGGAAAGACTGGCCCCGGACACGAGAGCAAAGGCGACATCCGCGACGACGAACTTGAGCGCCGCCGGCGTCAGCTTGAAGCATCCCTTGCGACAAGGTTGCCAAAGGGGCTCAAGGGGACAGATAACGCGAAAACGGGTAGTCTGGCCGGGTACGGTCAGGCGCTCAAGCTATCCAGCGAATTCATTGGCGGGATAGCGGTGGGCGTCGGTATTGGCTGGATGATCGACCGCCTCGCGGGGACCTCTCCATGGGGCCTGATCGTGTTCCTGCTCCTGGGTTTTTGTGCCGGGGTGTTGAATGTGTTGCGTTCGGCCGGCCTTATTGCCGGTTCGGGCTATGAAGTTCGGGGTAGCGACCCGGACAAGGAATGAAGCGCCCCGTTGGTGGCGCGAAGAGATTTGAGAAAGCCGTGCGCGGCTTGTATGAGGATTGAACGTGGCAGCTGACAAGGTCGACCCGATCCACCAGTTCCATATCAACAAGATCATCCCGATCGACATCGGGGGGTATGATCTGTCCTTTACCAATGCGTCGCTGTTCATGGTTGTCGTCGTCGTTGCGACCGGCATCTTCTTCTATCTTTCCACCGCGCGCAGCAGTCTGGTGCCGTCGCGCTGGCAGTCCTCTGCCGAGCTCTTGTACGAATTCACCGGCTCGATGTTGAAGGACGCCGCCGGAACGCACGGCATGAAGTTCTTCCCCTTCGTGTTCTCGATCTTCATGTTCATACTGGCCGCCAATCTGTTCGGCCTGTTCCCGTATTTCTACACCGTCACCAGCCAGATCATCGTCACCTTCACGCTCGCCATGCTGGTGTTCGGGGTCGTCATCGTTTGCGGCCTCATCAAGCATGGTTTCGGCTTCTTCAAGCTGTTCGTGCCGAGCGGCGTGCCGCTGGTGCTGATGCCGCTGGTGGTTTTCATTGAAGTCATCTCGTTCTTTTCGCGCCCGGTCAGCCATTCAGTGCGTCTTTTCGCCAACATGCTGGCCGGTCACATCACGCTGAAGGTCTTTGCCGGCTTTGTCGTGTCGTTGAGCGCCATGGGCGCGGTCGGCATTGCCGGTGCAGCGCTGCCGCTGGCCATGGCCGTGGCCATCACGGCGTTGGAAATTCTGGTGGCGGCGCTTCAGGCATATGTGTTCGCCATTCTGACCTGCATGTATCTCAGCGACGCTGTGCATCCGGGGCACTAGGTTCGGTCGCAGCCAGGCTGCGTCGACGACAAGAGACTATTGAGACCCACAAGGAGTTAGATAAATGGAAGTTGAAGCAGCAAAGTACATCGGCGCCGGCATCGCGTGCCTGGGCATGGGCGGAGCCGGTATCGGCCTCGGCAACATCTTCGGTAGCTACCTGGCGGGCGCGCTGCGCAATCCGTCGGCTGCCGACGGCCAGTTCGGCCGCCTGATTTTCGGTTTCGCCGTGACGGAAGCCATGGGCATCTTCTCGCTGCTCATCGCCCTGCTCGCGCTGTTCGGCTGATCGATCGCTGATGGCAGGGCCGAACCGCCAGGGTGCGGTCGGCCCGTATGACGGGGACGCGTTATGTTCGTGACACCAGCCTTTGGGCAAGAAGCAACTCCAGTCGCTGCGGGCGACGCCGTGCATGCCGGGACGGAAGTTCCGTCGGGTGCGGGACATGAGGCTGCTTTCCCGCCTTTCGATCCGGCTACGTTCGCGTCGCAGATCTTCTGGCTCGTCATCACCTTCGGCCTGTTCTACCTGTTCCTGAAAAGGGTCGTGATGCCGCGCCTTGCCGGCATCTTCGATACGCGCAGCGCGCGTATTTCCCAGGACCTCGACCAGGCAAACAAGCTGAAGAGCGAGGCGGACGCCGCCGTTGCCGCTTACGAACAGGAACTGGCCGAGGCGAAGGCGAATTCCAACGCCATCGGACAGCAGGCGCGCGACAATGCCAAGGCCGAGGCGGAAACCGCCCGCAAGAAGGTCGAAGCCGGCCTGGAAGCAAAGCTGGCCGAAGCCGAAAGCCGTATCGCATCGATCAAGTCGGCGGCCATGAAGGATGTCGGCGCCATCGCGGAAAGCACCGCCGGCGCCATCATCGAACAGCTGGTCGGCAAGGCCGACAAGTCGGCCGTGGCGGCCGCCGTGAAATCCGTGGCAGGCTGAGGAAAACGTAATGGACGCAACCTCTCTCGCAACGCTTTGGGCGCTGATCTCCCTTTTCATTTTTATCGGCATCTGCCTTTACGTCAAAGTGCCGGCGATGATCTCGAAGTCGCTGGACAAGCGGGCGAACAGGATCAGCAGCGAACTGGACGAAGCCCGCACGCTTCGCGAAGAAGCGCAGGCGCTGCTGGCCGAGTACAAGAACAAGCGCAAGGAAGCCGAGCAGGAGGCCGCCGCGATCGTCGAGGCCGCCAAGAACGAAGCCGAGATGCTGGCTGCGGAAGCGCATCAGCGCACGGAAGAATATGTGACGCGCCGTACCGCGCTTGCCGAGCAGAAAATCGGCCAGGCTGAACGCGATGCCATCGCCGAGGTACGTTCCAGTGCCGTCGATCTTGCCGTGGAGGCTGCCCGCAAGCTGCTTGCCGGCCATGCCGACGCCAAGGCCGGAGCCGACCTTTTCAAGGCCTCGCTTCAGGAAGTGAAATCCAAGCTCAACTAAGGCAGTTCGTCTTTAGAAAAAAAGCCGCTCGGGAAACCGGCGGCTTTTTTCGTTTTGGCCGTCAATTTGCAGCGCCCATGCGAAGCCGTCCGGGGCTATGCGCTGCAGGCTTGCGATCAGCACCAGGAGAGAGGCACACTCTCCAGCGAATCAAGCGGACATGAATGCATGGAAAGACCTTTCAGTTCCGATAGGGCAGGGGGTTACCCGGTGGCGATCGGCTGCGACGAGGTCGGGCGCGGCGCGCTCTGCGGGCCGGTTGTTGTCGCCGCTGTCTGGTTTGATCCCACAAGGATCTGCCCCGACCTCCTCGCGTCGCTCGACGACAGCAAGAAAATCAAGGCATCCGTCCGGGAAGTCCTCGCGGCACAGATAGTCAAGTCCAGCCGTACTGTTTTCGCGGCTTCCTCGGCCACCACCATAGACCGCATCGGTATTCGTCACGCCACGCTCGACGCCATGCGCCGCGCGATCACAGCCTTGGCCGGCGATTCTCCAGCCTATGTCGACGGTAGGGATGTCCCCCCTGGCGTAATGGGCGAGTGCACATCGGTCATTCGCGGCGAATCGGTGATTCCCCAGATTGCGGCGAGTTCGATTGTTGCCAAGGTCTGCCGCGACCGCATCATGCGGATGCTGGCCAGTCGCCACCCGGCATATCGATGGGAGCGCAACAGCGGCTATGGAACCGCCGATCATCTGGAAGCGCTGCATCGATACGGTTGCACGGATCACCATCGCAAATCGTTTGCACCCATATCCGGCCTGCTTGGCCGGGATGCCGATCCGCGCCGCGTTGTATTCAGGGCGCCGGAGTGCGCCGCCGCCCAGGAAGGCTGGTCTTAAAGCACTCAGTGCCGGATGCGCTCGCCCGCGCTTTCGGCATAGCGCGCGAGTCCAAAAACGCGGAGCGGTCATTTTAAAAATGGAAAGAGCAAGATTCACGGTTGACAGTTCGTGTAGGTGGCGACTATATACGCCTCATCAACGAGGGCGGTTCGCCGCCGGCGCCGAAGAGGTTCGCTTCTAGGAAGCCAAGAGTTGAACGA
>NZ_JBTMXA010000023.1:0-24048 GCF_054489545.1 Mesorhizobium sp. A556 | reverse complement strand
TCCGGTTGCGAATTGTGGAGGATGGGCGTTAGATCGGGGATGGTGAGCAACCCCCAAGATCCACGAGAACTGGCCGCCAGCGCTTTGTGCCGACGCCATGGCCTGCCTGAAGATACCAAGTACGATGGCGAGCCAACGTGGGTGAGTTTCCTTCGCGATGTCGATACCGTGCTCGAGGCAGTAGGTTGGGAGCCGGAAGAGCCGAAAGCCACTACGTAAACTTTAGGACTGCTCTGGGGACTGGGGATGACGGAAGGCCGGGAGCGATTCGTTCGCCAACTTGAGAACGCGTCAAAGCGCATTGCCGTCTTGGCACCGGACGAGATTGCGGCTCTGCTCCGCCGTGCCGCACTCCGCCTCCGTAATGCCGACGGAATCGTGATCGAGCCGGAAATATTCGAGACGTTTTCCGAGGTCGCCGCTCTCACCGGCACCGGCCGCCATGAACTCGCCAGCCTGATCATTCGCGATTGGCTTGTCACCAACGGCTATCTGCCCTTCCACGATCTGGATGAGGCCGCCGAGGTCGATGGTGCAGCATGACGCCTGCACGCGAGGGTACCTCACCGATGTTCTCCAAGAAAGTTTCTTCCGCCCAAAGGTTGAGATTTCGCAGAATAAGCCCTAAGCGAGGATGAAACCGAGAATAACGAGAAAGAACAGCCATGAATGATAACATCACCAAAAATGAACGCTATTTGGAACTGACAGCAGATATCGTTTCGGCATACGTTTCCAATAATCCGGTTCCAGCGCCAGAACTGGCGTCTTTAATAGCCAGCGTCAATGCTGCTCTTTCAGGGTTGGGCCAACCTATCGAACCTGTGGCGCCGACATTGACGCCTGCCGTCAACCCGAAGAAGTCGGTGTTTCCAGACTATATCGTGAGCCTGGAAGACGGTCGGAAATTCAAGTCGATGAAACGACACCTTGGATTGCTGGGCCTGACGCCTGATGAGTATCGTGCCAAGTGGAGCCTACCACACGATTATCCCATGGTGGCGCCGAGTTACTCCGCCGCCCGTTCAGCACTGGCAAAGACCATGGGGCTTGGTCGGAAGCCAACGGCACAGGCTGAGCCGGTAGCTGTCCCTGTCAAGCGGGGGCGGAAGCCGAAAGCCGCCTAGACCGACGAACGAAAGCGCCCGTGGATCCGTAATTATCGGCGCCGCGACCACTGGACCGCTGCCACCCTCGCAGCACTGATCATGCTTGCGCTTTGAGCTGGAGCAGCCATGCCTCCATCTCTGCGGCGAACTTCCTGTCATGCGGCCGGCCAAGGTACTTCTCGGCCCATTCGCCAGTGACCACATATCGGCGCAGCCAAACCTTCAGCGCGGGCACATCCTCGCCGACCTTGTCGAAGAAGCCCGCGAAGTAATTGCCGGCCTGCGCGGCCAATTGCGTCATCTCTTCCAGCACCGCCTTCATCAATGACGCGTCGAAGAACGGCCCCATGACGACCTGTCCGCCGCCAGTCGGCCGCATCAGTGTGAAGCCCCGCCACGTCGCGTGAGCGGCGGATTCGCAAAACATCTTGTACGCCGCTCCGCACTTGCCTTCGATGAAGCCGTCGAAGTCGTCGAGAAACTTGCGCACCTTCACCGGCGCGAAAATCTCACGCCGCTTCTTGTCGTCCGATTCACGCCATTCGGTGATCCTAGCCGGGTCGCGGTCGAACCAGCCCCAGAGATAAACGATCTCCATCACATCGCGCAGGATCGCCGCAGCGAGCTGATAGTAGCCACGCGTCAGCTGTCCATAGGCCGAAGCGAGGTCATTGAAGATCCGGGCGCCGAGGAGCTGGATGGTCTCTTGATCGAGGTCGGCGGCATCGCGCTTGGCGAAGAAGGCGATGTGACCCATGACCGCTTCGATCAGCTCTACGTGGTTCCATCGGCGCTATCACGAGAGCCTGGACAACGTGACGCCAGCCGACGCCTACTTCGGCAGGGCCGCAGCCATCATCAAACAGCGAGAAAGGATCAAACGCCAGACTATCCAACATCGGCGCTTGCAGCACCGCAAGATCGCCGCTTAACATCAACACAAAGACGAGCCCGAAACTCCGCTAAGCTACGCCGCAAACTGAGCCGAATGTTCTGACGACCGACAGTCTTCATCGGCACGGAACGGCATCGCGGGGACGGCACCCGTCGTCCTTCCGCCATCGACGCATCAGCCTCTTGACCTTCCAACCGCTGGAAAGCGCACAATCCCTCGATGAAGGGAGACAAGGCGATGCGTCAGGGCAGGCAGCCTCTCGATCGTTCGATACTGGCGGCATTCAAACGCGCGCAGGATAGAGGCAGGCTTGACGTTGCCGAGCATCTCCTGTGCGCGCTGGAATGCTTATGCGACGGCCCGGTTGAAGGCAGTGCCGCACAGGACGCCTATCGGCTGATCTGCGATTGCAACGAACCAAGACCCCCGCGGCAAGAGAAGTCGCGTCGCCGCAAAGTCTGACGACCGCTGCCGCTTTGTGCATATTGCGGCGTTCCTGCCGTCTTGGCGGGCACTTACCCATCCGTTGGCTTGTTCCCCCTGTTGGTAAGCCCGTTGACATACATGACCAAGTTGAGCGGGTCGAACCTCAGGCCATGGAACTTGGCGGCAAAGCGCCCGCCACGGTCGATGACGTGGGTGACCACCCCGTGCATCTGCTGGCCATCATCGACCGGGTCGAAGCGCTGGCTGTATTCCTCGGCGAGCTTGCGTGTCGCATCCGCGGCCTGCCCATCCCGCGTGGTCAGGAACAGCCAGTTGCGCGGGTCAAGCCCATGCGGGGCGCCGTAGGCCTTCAGGATATCCGGCGTGTCCGCCGCCGGATCGGTGGTGACCGTCAGGAACTGCACCATGTCTTTCATCGGCGTGGCGTTCACCATCTGCTGCACCCGCGCGATCAAGTCGGAATGCAGCGGGCAGACATCGGTGCAACTGGCGAAGACGAAATTGAGCACGACGATCTTGTTGGAGAAGTCCGCGAGGCGGATGGGCGCGCCGTCGGCGTCGGCCAGTTCGAATCCGGGCGCTGCGGGCGCGTCGATCACCTGGAAATACTTCTCCTCGCTGCCCATCAGCCTGTCGAGATCGGCCCCCGGGTGATGGGCATGTGCCGGAAGCGCGAGTGCCGGGATGGCGGCCATCGAGAGGAGAAGGGCTCTTCTGTTCATTTTCGGTCTCCGGCTGTATCGGTGCGTTCGGACGGTGCCTGGCACGAAGCCGCCTTCGCGTGCGGCATGAGACGATGCATGCAGACGCCGAGCGCGCACATGACGGCGCAGGGAAGCGCGGCCAGGATGATGGAAGCGAGCCCGGCTGCTGCGAGCCAGTCCCATCTCGACCAGAGGGCGACGGCAAGCGCCGAGAGGCCGGCGAGCAGCCAGGCGCGCGTTCGCAAAGCGCGCAGCAGCCTTGCTGCGGTTTTGGGTGAATAGAGTCCAGATTGCACCGTCATGGCTTCTGGTTCCTTTACTTATGTCGTTCGATCGCTCCTGTCAGGAAGGCGATCATCTCCGGCGCGTCCCACGCGGCGGGTCCGGTGAGGCGCGCCAGCTCGTTTCCGTCCGGACCGATCAGGAGCGTGGCAGGCAGCCCGAAGAGCGCAAGCGCGCGAAGAGCGGCCCCGTCCTGGTCGATGAAGACCGGTAGGCTGACCCCGATCTCGTCAAAGAACTTCCGGACCGCGCCGGCGCCGGCGCGATCCACGGAAAGGGCGACGACCTCGAATCCTTCGCCGCCGAGCCGCTCCTGCAAGCGGTCGAGCGTCGGCATTTCGGCGCGGCAGGGCGCGCACCACGTTGCCCAGACATTGAGCAGCACCACCTTGTCGCGCCAAGACTTAAGCGTTTGCGGCGCGCCCGACTCGTCGATGAAGACGAGTTCGGGCACGGGTTGCGGCTCCTCGTGCAGGATCATGCCCGCAGGCTCCTGCGCCGGCGCGCCCGCTACGGCGAGGATGGCCATGGCCATCGCCAACAGGATCGCCTTCATTGCGTCTTCTCCTTCTCCCGGAGACTCATTCCCGCCTGATAGGCACGCTCCCGCTCGGGCCACGTGCTCTTGATGAAGCTCAGGACGGCTTGGATCTCCCCATCGTCCATCACCTCGCCGAAAGGCGGCATGTCGCTCTCGTAGCCGTTGCCGACCACCGCGGCGGGACCTTCCTTGGTGATGCGGAAGAGCACGCCGTCAGGATGGTGCCAGGTGTGTCCGGAGGCGTCGTGCGGCGGCGCGGGCATGCGTCCTGTGGCAAGCGGTCTTTTCCAGTCGGTCTGGCCTTCCAGATTGGCCCCGTGGCAACTGGCGCAGCGCTGCGCATAGAGCGCACGGCCGCGCGCGACGGTTGAAGCCGACGGCGCGCCATTATCCGTGCCGAACGGCCAGCCCCAGACCAAGGCAAGTCCGATTATCGCCGCGCCGAGCGCGACCGCAGCCATGGCGATCCGTTTCATTTGCGGCTGCTGAAGAAGACATACTTGACCAGTGCTGCCGCCCCGAGGGCGAGCACCACAACAGCAAGCAGCCAGATCAGGCCCATGCCCCACATCATCATCGCGCCCATGCCATCCATCATACGGTTCGGTCCGTTCATCATGGTTTGTTCCTTTCATGCCAGCCTCGGTGGATCTCGCGAGTGCCGGGAAATCCGCGCTCGGTAGGATTGCTATTCCGTTGCGTAGACATCGGTTATCGCGCCCGTTTTCGGGACTTCCAGGATCTCGAACGGCGCTTCCTGCGCGCCGCTCATGCCGGGTGATCCCAGGGGCATGCCGGGCAGTGTCACGCCCTTGATGTCGGGCCGTTCGGTCAGGAGCTTCCTGACCGTGTTGACGGGCACATGACCGCTGACGACATAGCCGTCGATCATGGACAGATGGCAGCCCTGGAAATCATCGGGGATCCCGGCCTCGCGGCTCATGGTGACAAGATCGTGGGTCGGCTTGACGGTGACGGTGAAGCCGTTCTGCCGCAGATAGTCGGCATAGCCTTCGCAGCAGCCGCATAGCGGCGACTTGTAGAGCGTGACCTCCTTGCTCTCGTCGGCATAGGCCGCGCCCGTGCCGATCAAAAGCGCGGCGAGAACGATAGGTTTCAGAACAGCGCGCATTGGCGGTTCTCCTTTTCTGTGAAGGTATTTTCAGGCGACGCGGAAGACGCCCATCATGCCTGCGGCCTGATGTTCGAGAATATGGCAGTGGATCATCCAGTCGCCGGGGTTATCGGCGACGAAGGCGATTTCGACTTTTTCGCGCGGGGCCATCAAAACCGTGTCCTGCCATTCGCGGTAGCGGGTTGGCTTGCCGTTGCGCGAGAGCACCCGGAACGAGTGGCCGTGCAGGTGGATCGGGTGATGCCAGGCCGTCGCATTGGTCATGGCGATAACGTGCGCCCGATCCCGCTCCAACGTCAGCATCGGCTTCATGACATGGCCTTCGGCGGCGACCCCGTTGATGAACCAGATGCCGCCCGTGTGCATCATGTCCATCTTCATGCCCATGCCACCTATCATGCCGCCCATCTGGCCAGCGGGATCCTTGCCCATGTTGTTGCCCATCATTCCGTCCATCGCGCCAGAGGAACCCTTGCCCATGCTGCCGCCCATCTCCTGCATGACCATGGTGCCCATCATGCCGCCGTTGAAGGTAACTTCGTGCCGGGTGGCTGTGGCCAGGTCGGGTTCCTGCAAGGGGTTCGGCGGCAATACGACAGGCCAGTCGGGCATCTTGTCCCTGAGCGGCGTGTCGGCATAGGCGAGATCGACCAGGCGATATTCCAACCCTTCGTAGAAGCGGTCGGTCACGGAAACCCGGCTTCCGAGATTGGCCGTCATGTCGAGGATGACGTCGGCGCGCATGGCCGGGCCGAGCACGACAAGTCCGCCATCCGGCGCATGGGGCGTGACCGGTTGCCCGTCGAGCGCCACGATGGCCGGCTCGTGGCCTGCAAAGTCGAGCCCGAAGATGCGTGCGTTGGCGGAATTGATCAGCCGCAGCCGGATGCGCTCGCCCCTGTGCACCGTAAAACCATCGGGAACGCGGCCGTTGATGGTGACGGTGTTGCCGACGCGGCCGCCATGCATCGCGTCGTGCATATTGCCGAAGTCGTCGCTGATTTCGGCCGATTTCGTCAGCCGCCAGTCGCCGAGCACCCAGGTCACGTCGCGGTCGACCCGGATTGGCACCGGCTCCTCGATAATCAGCGGGCCATAAAGACCGCGCCCGACCTGCTCAAAGCTGCGCTGATGCGGATGATACCAGAAAGTTCCGGCATCGACCGCGTCGAATTCATAGACGAAATCCTTGCCCACACCGATCGGAGGCTGCGTCAGGTGGGGCACCCCATCCATGGCGTTAGGAACGCGAACGCCATGCCAGTGGACGGTGGTTTCCTCGGCGAGGCCGTTTTCGACCGTGACCCGCAGGCGTTCGCCCTGCCTGATGCGGATTTCGGGGCCGGGAACTCTGCCATTGTAGGACCATACCGGTGTTTCTTCATGGGGTTTCGGCACCAGACGGGCACGGCTCGGGGCGGCGCGCAGCCTGACTTCTCGCAACGGCGCGGCCTGGGCGGGTGAGGGGGAATGCAAGGGCATCATCGCACTGGCCGCGGTTGCGGCGGACGATGCAAGGAAGGCGCGACGCGTCAGCGTCGGCAGGCGAAATTTACGCATGGTTTGGTCATCCTGAAGTTCTCGTCTGGATCGCATGTCAGCGCAGGGGAGGTGCGCGCGTTCATGCAGGACTACGACCACGGGCGGCGTTGAGGCCGTCCATGACACGTGCAGCCGCAAGCCGGACGATTTTCCGGCGACGTCAGCTCAGGATGATGGTTCGGGGAGGATAGGGTTGCGGAGGTCCGACGTGGCCGGTGGATTCTTTAACCGGAAAAACGGCGACTTCGGTTTGGGCAGCGGGAAGGTCAATCCGGATGACCGGCGCGATCGCAACGAGCGGAACCACGCATGCCTGGTCGCAGGCAAGGCTGTTGCCGTTGTCGGACGGGCAATCCTGGCAATCTCCCATGGTTCCGTCGGCCATCGCGATGGCCGACATTTTCAGGGACATGCTGGTCGCGCCCGCCGTATTCGCCACCGTGCCCGCAGCGAATACTGCGAGCAACACGATTGCGAACATGCGGGCAAGCTTGCGCATGGCGTTGGTGGTAGTCTTCTTTCTGATTTCTGTCCAGATCGCATGGTGTCACAGCGGTGCGAAGTGCACCGAGGCACAGCTCAAGTCGCATTCCCCGATTGCCGCAGAAGCCGGATGACGGTGGCTTCGGGGACCACGTGGATGTCTTTCCATCGCCGCGATGCCCTCTTTAAGCCCGTGGCGTTCGTTAATGCGCTAGATAGCAGGCGCATTCAGAAGCAAAACGTCTGCCGGACAACAAGCCGCTGTCCGTCCAAAATCATGCTTCTCATAACGTCAGCGATGCCCCTCCGCATGGAATTCGATGGGTGCTTGGCAAATCGACAGGGACAAGCTGACAAGCCGCGGACCTTGTTACAAACACACTGAGATGATCGTGGCATTGATCAATTTGATGACATCATCTCCTCCACGAGGCAGCGAGGCGAGTTTTTATCGACAGGAAGTGGAAGGGTAGATCATGATTGTCGTCCAATCTGGGTCTTCGGAGCGCCGCAGTCTGAACATCAATCGCGCATATTTTTACGTAGTACGGGACAGTTGCGGCGTCGCGCTGCCTGATTGCAAGCCACGGACTGCGGCATGGACGCCGGCGATGGTGTGCGGCAGCTCGACGGCCGGGACCGGATTGCTGCTGACATAGGCGTGGACAATGTGCGTGGTCAGCTCGATCGGATCGATGCCGGCATCGACGTTTTCTTCGGTCATGGCCAACTCATGTTGGGATCAGGTGCGATGGCAAGTCCGCCGTCCTGATTTCGCTACAGCAAGAACAGCCCGCTGCAAACCCTGAAACCGTTCGCGTTCTCTGCCGGGAAGCAAGACCGTAGGCGTGGTTCTGCGCAAAGGCTCTATTTGCGCGGCGAGGTGCCTCCCAAGACGAGGCGCCAATCCCCGTCCTCATTGGCTTATTCCTACTTCCAGACCCTCCTATCCGTTCAACCCACAAGGGGTCCGCTATGCCAGCATGCGGCCGCTACGGCTTTGCCTTGGCGGTGATCGTCGTCCGGTCCGGAACTCACGGGCGCCTGTCGAACGGGGAATTGGTCCCCGCCACAACGGGAGCCAGACAATGTCGCACAATCTCAGCCTCGCGCAGAACCACGCCTACGATCTCGCCCGCACCCTGATGATCCCGGTGACGCTGTTCAAGGTCGATGGTGAATACGGCGTCATGCCGAGCGAAGACCTCGAGGACGGCGAGGTCGAAGTGGTTCACGAATACGACCCACACCAGTGTGGGCGCCGGGCTCATTGAGCCCGTTATCTGCCTGCCGCTTGCGTCCGGAAGGGCGCAAGCGAGGCTTCGCCGCGGGACAGACCCTCAAATATGCCGGTTGTCATCCGCGCCCTTGCGCCCTTCGGTCTTCGCGGCTGGCGGGGATTTCTGCCGGACAAGACCGGTGACCGAAACCAGACAGGAAGGGCCGAAGCCGCGATGCGGGGAGGGATAAGAACAATGGAAAAGTGCGATATCGAAGATTTGCGGGAGAAGGTGTCCTGTGAAGCCGTACTCCAGAGTGCAGGCTGGAGCGTCGATGAGAAGGAAAGCACCCGCCGCGCGCTTAAATACCGTCGCGGTGAGGGCGAGATCGTCATCGTCATCCATGACGGAAAGGGTTGGTTCGACCCGCTCTCGGATGCCAAGGGCGATGTGTTCTCGCTTGTCAGCCATCTTGGTGGATATGGTTTCTCGGAGGCGCTCGACGCCGTGTCCGGCCTGGTCGGGTTCGTGCCGGCAGTCAAGGCGTGGAAACGGCCCGCTCGTCCGAAGACCACGCAAACATTGCCAGACCGATGGCAATCCCGCCCGTCGCCGCGACCCGGATCGCCGGCCTGGCGCTATCTGGTCGATGAGCGCGCCATTCCCGCTTTTGTTCTGCGGGCGGTGATCTTGCAGGACCTGCTGCGTGAAGGGCCGTGGGGCAGCATGTGGGCCGCCCACGCCGATGAGGCCGGCAATGTGATCGGTTGGGAGGAGCGCGGTCCGGAATGGCGAGGATTTTCCACCGGAGGATCGAAAATGCTCTTTCGGCTCGGCCTGTGCGACGCCCCACGGATTTGTATCACCGAGGCGGCGATCGACGCGATCAGCCTTGCTGCTATCGAGAACCTTCGTCGCGATACGCTCTATGTGAGCACTGGTGGTGGCTGGGCGCCGGCGACATCGTCCGCGGTTGGCGCCCACGCAATGCGGACGGACGTCCAGCTTGTTGCTGCCACGGACCGCAACCGGCAAGGCCACGCCTATGCCGAGCGTATTCGCGAGATCTCCGCGACTGGCACGTGCAGCTTCCGGCGGATCGAGCCTCGAACGGAAGACTGGAACGCGGATCTGCAGGCCGCCGCACGGGCTGCCGAAGGGACAGGAACTGGAGAGGGGAAAACCGAGGAGACGGAAATGAGGAGGCAAACCGGTGCCGCATGTCCGTCCGCCGCGTCAAGGGAGGCTTCGCCCGGCAAGTGCCGGCCCTTGACCCGTCGGACCGGAGAGGCGGCCGTCGGAGGGGGTGATGAGAAGGCATGAAGTGATGGAGGGTCGTGAGGATCAACCGCGCGATCTGCCGCATCGGGCCGAGGAGCCGCCATGACCACCCAACCTTCATTCCGCAAGATCTTTCAGGGCGTAGCCACACGCCAGCAAATGTTCCAGTTGTTCGACCGCCACGGGCAGGCGCCGATGAGCAAGGAGCGCATGACCGGCCGTCTCTATGACGGCGAGTGGTTCGCGATCGGCAAGGCCGAGCACGACCACATGTTCGAGATCCTGCCGCCTCTGTGGATGCGCGGTGACATGTTCGCCATGCGCGAGTTCATGACCGGTTCGATCACCAGCATCTTCTTCACGCTCTCCATCAATGGCCGCAGTCGGTACTTCCACGCCTATTGCGATTTGTCGCAGAAGGCCTCGCCTGAACGGATGCGTTCTGTGATCGTCGAGCGGGAATCCCGTCCGGTTCGGGCGATGACCCGCGACGAGAAACTCGATCACATCTGGAGCACGACACATGCCGACTATCGCGGCTATGCAGGCGAGGGGTGGTCGCAGGGCGCTCATGGCAAACGTACCGTGCTGGTCTGTGCCGGCGGGCGAGGGACATCCTTGAGCCTTCTCGACAATCTCACCGACACGGAGATTGAAGCCAAGCTCCCGGTGCAGCTGCGCCACCTTCCCGAAGCCATCGCGGCGTGAGGGAAAGCCATGTTCACTTTCCCAATTGTACAGGTTCGAGCCATCATAGCACGCGGACAATCCGACGCTGCGGCCAATGGCGGCTTCCGCAATCCCCATTATGGTCTTGACCCAGGCAAGGATGAAAAGCCCGACCTGTGGCTGGTTGGAGACCAGGGCGTCTACATCATGTCGAACGGCATTCTCGCCGAGGGCGTTCGCCCGTTGGTCTGCTACGCGCTCGAGTGCAATCCCGCTGATCAGGGGGATTGGGGGCACTACAAGGAGCGGCACTTCGGCGGCGATGACGGGATCGAATTTCTCGATGCCGCAGAGATACTGCGCCTGCTCGACGCTGACCCCGGCGCTACGCATCTCCGCGTCGTGCTGAGCGAGAACGAAATCTCGCTCATGCCCGTCGCTCTTCCGCACGGTCGGTACTAGCCCGCCCCTCAACCCCGCAATTCACGTAGCGCTCGCCACCGGTTCTCACCGGCGGCGCACACGGCTGCGCTCACCTAGGAGAAAGCACAATGTCACATGACGATCCCTTCACGCTCGATCTGTTCGGCAACACCGCTTTGTCGTCGGGCCTCGGTTTCGACGTCACCGCCTTTGCCGGCGATTTCGACGCTTCGAGCGGCCGCGATGACGAACCGGCCCCGACCCCGCTGACCGCCGCCGCAGCGCCGCCGACCGTTGCCGGTTCGGCATCAGGAGCATCAGAGAAACCGGCAGAGAATTTCCACTTCTCCGGTCCGCGCGGCCTGGCAAAGAGTTGGAAGCAGCGGGCGCGCGACAACATCGCGGCGATCCGGCTGGCCGAGGCGATCGAAGCGTCCGCTCGGCAAGCGACGCCACAGGAACAGGCCGCGCTGATCAGGTTCACCGGCTTTGGCGCTTCCGAGTTGGCCAATGGCGTGTTCCGCCGTCCAGGTGAGGACGGCTTCCGCCAAGGCTGGGACGAGATCGGCGCCCAGCTGGAAGGCACGGTCGCGGCTGCCGAGTATGCATCACTGGCTCGCTGTACCCAGTATGCGCATTTCACCCCCGAACCCATCGTCTCGGCCATTTGGTCGGGGCTGCAACGTCTCGGCTGGCGGGGCGGCCGCGTCCTGGAGCCGGGGATCGGCACGGGCCTGTTCCCGGCGCTGATTCCACAGGTGCTGCGCGATGTCTCGCGATTTACCGGTGTCGAGCTTGATCCCGTCACCGCCCGGATTGCCCGCCTGCTGCAGCCTCGCGCCCGGATCATCACCGGCGACTTCGCCCGAACCGAGCTGACGGCGCATTTCGACCTGGCCATCGGCAATCCTCCATTCTCCGACCGCACCGTGCGTTCTGACCGGGCTTTTCGCGCCATCGGTCTGCCGCTCCATGACTATTTTATCGTCAAATCTATTGACCGGCTGCAACCGGGAGGTCTCGCTGCCTTCGTCACCTCGACCGGCACCATGGACAAGACCGATCCCAGGGGCCGGCAAGCGATCGCCAGGATGGCCGATCTCGTCGGCGCCATCCGTCTGCCGCAGGGCAGTTTCCGGGCCGACGCCGGGACTGATGTCGTGGTCGATATCCTGTTTTTCCGAAAGCGCAGGGTCGGCGAAGCCGAAGGCGACCTGGCCTGGCTCGATCTGGAGGAGATCCGGCCGGCCAATGCCGAGGAAGGCGCCATTCGCGTCAACCGCTGGTTCGCACGCCATCCCGATATGGTGCTGGGCACCCACGCCACGACTTCGGGACCGTTCGGGGAAACCTATACCTGCCTTCCTCGTGCCGATGACGCGTTCGAAGCAGCATTGGCCGCCGCCATCGGCCTCCTCCCGGAAGCCATCTATGACGGCGAGCCCGATGCGCTTGGCCCCGATGACGGGGACCGTGCCGAGGAGGAGGGCGAGGCTCCCGGTGGTGCTGCTGTGCGCGAGGGCAGCTATTTCCTCGCCAGGAACACCGCCCTCATGCAGATGGTTGATGGCCAGGCCGTGACCATCGTGGTGCGCAAGGGTAAAAGCGCCGAGGGTGTCACCGACAAGCACGCCCGCATCATCCGAAAACTCATTCCCATTCGCGATGCGGTGCGTGAGGTGCTCAAAGCCCAGGAGCTGGACCGGCCGTGGAAACCGGCGCAGGTCAAATTGCGCATCGCCTGGTCGAGCTTCGTTCGCGAGTTCGGTCCGATCAATTTCACGACGGTGTCGTCCATCGAAGACCCGGAGACCGGCGAGGTGCGCGAGACGCATCGCCGCCCCAATCTCCAGCCCTTCCTCGACGACCCGGACTGCTGGCTGGTCGCCTCCATCGAGGACTATGATCTCGAGACCAACACCGCGAGACCCGGCCCGATCTTCACGGAACGGGTGATCGCCCCGCCAGCCGCTCCGATCATCACCTCGCCGGCCGACGCTCTGGCCGTGGTGCTCAATGAACGTGGTCATGTTGACGTCGATCACATCGCTGAACTGCTGCACGCGCAAGTCGATGAGGTGATCGTTGAGCTTGGCGACACCATCTTTCGCGATCCTGCCGATGGCTCATGGCAGACTGCTGATGCCTATCTCTCCGGCGCCGTGCGCTCCAAGCTTAAGGTTGCCGAGGCGGCCGCCGTCCTTGATCCTGCCTATGAGCGCAATATTCGGGCGCTGGGCGAGGTACAGCCCGCCGATCTCAAGCCCTCCGACATCACGGCACGGCTAGGAGCGCCGTGGATTCCGGCCGCTGACGTCGTCGCCTTCGTCACGGAGACTATGGGCGCCGAGATCAAGATCCACCACATGCCCGAGCTTGCATCCTGGACCGTCGAGGCGCGTCAGCTTGGATGGATGGCCGCCGGCACCTCCGAATGGGGCACCGAGCGCCGCCATGCCGGCCAGCTCCTATCGGATGCGCTCAACTCCTCGGTCCCGCAGATCTTCGACACGATCAAGGACGGCGACAGCGAAAAGCGGGTCCTTAATGTCGTCGACACGGAGGCGGCCAAGGAAAAGCTGCACAAGATCAAGAGCGCCTTCCAGACCTGGATCTGGTCCGACCCGGATCGGACAGACCGGCTGGCCCGGGTCTACAATGATCGCTTCAACAATATCGCGCCCCGAACATTCAACGGGGACCATTTGCAACTTCCAGGCGCCTCGGGCGCCTTTTCTCTTTATGGGCATCAGAAGCGTGGTATCTGGCGCATTATCTCGGCAGGTTCGACCTATCTGGCCCATGCCGTCGGCGCCGGCAAGACCATGATTATGGCGGCCGCCATCATGGAGCAGCGTCGTCTGGGGCTGATCGCCAAGGCGATGCTGGTCGTGCCCGGCCACTGCCTGGCGCAGGTCGCACGAGAATTCCTGGCGCTCTATCCCAATGCGAGAATCCTAGTCGCCGACGAAACGAACTTCGTGAAAGAAAAGCGCCATCGCTTTCTGTCGCGGGCATCGACCGCCACCTGGGACGCGATCATCATCACCCATTCGGCCTTCCGCTTCATTGCCGTCCCGTCCGCCTTCGAGCAACAGATGATCCAGGATGAGCTCGAGCTCTACGAGACGCTGCTGACCAAGGTGGAGAGCGACGACCGTGTGTCGCGCAAACGCCTCGAGCGCCTGAAGGAGGGTCTCAAGGAGCGGCTGGAGGCGTTGTCCACGCGCAAGGATGACCTGCTCACCATCTCCGAGATCGGCGTCGACCAGATCATCGTCGATGAGGCGCAGGAATTCCGCAAGCTCTCGTTTGCGACCAACATGTCCACGCTGAAGGGCGTCGATCCGAACGGCTCGCAGCGCGCCTGGGACCTCTACGTCAAATCCCGCTTCATCGAGACCAAAAATCCGGGCAGGGCACTTGTGCTGGCGTCGGGCACGCCAATCACCAATACCCTGGGCGAAATGTTCAGCGTGCAGCGGTTCCTCGGCTACGCGGCGCTGTCGGAGCGTGGGCTGCACGAATTCGATGCCTGGGCATCAACCTTCGGCGATACCACGACGGAGCTGGAGCTGCAGCCGTCCGGCAAATACAAGCCGGTGAGCCGCTTCGCGACCTTCGTCAATGTGCCCGAGCTCATCGCGATGTTCCGCTCCTTCGCCGACGTGGTGATGCCCGCGGACTTGCGGAAATATGTCAAAATCCCAGCGCTTTCCACTGGCGCGCGGCAGATACTCACGGCCAAGCCATCGGCCGCCTTCAAGCGCTACCAGACCGTGCTGGGTGAACGCATCAAGGCGATCGAGGAACGCGACCGTCCACCCGAGCCTGGCGACGACATCTTGCTGTCGGTCATTACCGACGGGCGTCACGCGGCAATCGACCTGCGCCTGGTCGATCCCGATAATGACAACGAGGCCGACAACAAGCTCAATCTTCTGGTCGCCAATGCCTTCCGCATCTGGGAGGAGACCGAAGCCAACACCTATGTGCGGCCGGACGGAAAGCCGTTCGAGCTTGCCGGCGCCGCGCAGATGATCTTTTCGGATCTTGGCACCATCAATGTCGAGAAAAGCCGGGGCTTTTCCGCCTATCGCTGGATCCGCGACGAGCTCGTGCGCCTGGGCGTCCCGCCGGGCGAGATCGCCTACATGCAGGACTTCAAGAAATCCGACGCCAAGCAGCGCCTGTTCGGCGATGTGCGGGCCGGAAAAGTCCGTTTCCTGATCGGTTCCTCGGAAACCATGGGGACAGGCGTCAATGCGCAACTCCGCCTGAAAGCCCTGCATCACCTCGATGTGCCGTGGCTGCCGTCGCAGATCGAGCAGCGCGAGGGACGCATTGGCCGGCAGGGCAATCAACATGACATCATCGACATCTTTGCCTACGCGACCGAAGGGAGCCTGGATGCGACCATGTGGCAGAACAATGAACGCAAGGCCCGCTTCATCGCGGCCGCGCTGTCAGGGGACACCTCGATCCGCAGGCTTGAAGATATGGGCGAGGGTCAGGCCAGTCAGTTTGCCATGGCAAAGGCCATCGCATCCGGCGATCAGCGCCTGATGCAGAAGGCAGGTCTGGAAGCCGAGATCGCCCGCCTCGACCGACTTCACGCCGCCCATATCGACGATCAACACGCCATCCGCCGTCAGATCCGAGATGCCGAGCGCGATATCGAGCATTCGACACAGCGTATCGCTGATATCGGACGCGATATCGAGCGCCTGGCGCCGACCACGGGCGATACCTTCACCATGAGCGTCGCCGGGGCCGCTTTTGTCGAGCGCAAGCTCGCGGGCCGCGCCTTGATGAAAGAAATCCTCACCCTGGTGCAGCTCCAGCAGGAAGGGGACACCGAGATCGCCTCGATCGGCGGGTTCATGCTCCAATATTCCGGCAAGCGTTTCGGACGTGACGGATATCGCTACGCCACCATGCTGATACGATCGGGCGGCGAGTACGAAGTCGAGCTCCCCGTCACCACCACGCCGATCGGAGCGATTGCCCGTCTGGAGAACGCGCTGGGCAATTTCGAGGGGGAGCTGGACGGATATCGGCGCCGGGTCGATGACGCGCGGCGTCGGTTGGCTTCCTATCGGGCTCGTGTCGGTGGTGTGTTCGCCTTTGCCGCCGATCTCGAGCACAAACGCGATGAGCTGGCCGACGTCGAGGCGCAGCTCGCCGCCAGCGACGGTATCAACGAGCCTGCAGCTGACGACGCGATGGCGGCGTGAAGCGGACGTCTCTCAATTTCGAGAGGCGTCGATTTTCTCGGAGAGCCACGTCTTGATCTCCTAAAAGGAGCGCTCTTCCGCCTCCGTTGCAAAGGTCGGAACCGGCTTAGGTGTCTTACTCATATTAGCCTCGCCCCTTGCGGCTCATGTCCCGGGCCGAAATCACCTGGATTCTCGTCGCGCTCCCGATAACGACGTTGAAGATGTAGAGCCGGGAGGCAATGCCTACGGTCGCGGATACCTTTGATCTGCAAAGCTGGGACGGTGGGATTGGTGTCGGTGGCATCTTCAAATGGGCTGGCGGCAAACCGGCGTTGTGGCAAGGAAAATGGCCTTAAACATTGCTTGCTCGACGGTGGTCTCATCCGATAAAGCTCACCGCGAGAGATAAGGCCTGGACGTTGGATCTGCGCCAAGCGACATGAAACAGCGACCTGTCGTGCAAATCGCTTCTCATCAAGGACGGGACTATGAGGCACCAGACTCGGCCATTCATCGTGGAGGTCAAACACAAGCGGGGCAATCCCAAGCAGAGCCTCTCGATCTGGGGAGATCTTGACTTGTCCGCTATTGCCGCCGAGACAAAAAGGGATTCCGAGGAGATGAAGCGGCCCAACCATCAGCTTATTGACTCTCATACGATACCCATTGATGCTGAAGTTGGGCATCAACCGCAGGCGGAGCATCTTATGGCCGACCAACTGGAAGCTGAATCAGTGCAGATCGGCACCGAGGTACGTGCGAAAGCAGAAACAGATCGAGTAAAGAAGAAGGCTCCGCAGCCAAAAATCACAAAGGCGCAACCAAAGCGGTCAGCCGCGAAAGAAGCCGCCAAGCCGATGGTATCGGCATCTGAATCCCCTGTTCTCGCCAAGAGGCCCCGCAAGATCTACTCCGCCAAGGAGCGCACTCAGATGCTTGGCCAGATCGAGAAGTCGGTCGGTCGTGGCGAGAGCGTCAAAAGCGCGACGCAGCAAGTCGGCATCTCGGAGCAGACCTACTATCAGTGGAAGAAGACTGCGGCGCCGGCATCAGAGAGCGGCGACCTGAAGGACCTGCTTGCGCTCGAGGAAGAGAACAAACGTTTGAAGATCCTCCTCGCAGAGCGTCTCCGCAAGGAGAATGCAGAGTTGAAGAAAAAGCTCGGGCTCGGCTAAGCGCTTGCCTCGAATTCAACGCTTCCGATCTTGATCTTAACAAGGACGTAGCCGAGCAACTTGCTATTGATCGCAAGATTGGACAACGCTGCGGTCCCGCACGCGACCTTATCGACTAAGGAAGAACCGGATCGCCCATACCTGCCGAGGCGTCACGCTCCGTGCCACCTTCTGGCCTGCATTCCCAGCCCGTCGGTTCCGCATCGCAGGATCATATTGTGAAATCCCATCATCTTTCTCCTTCCGACCGTCATGGCCGAAAGGAGACGACGAAAAAGTTCTGAAGCGGACATTGTGCTCGATGCACTATCGCACAATGCCGCGCGATCGCGCATGCGGGAAACCTCTATCTGCACCTGCTGCTCAAGATGAGTGGTCGCGCGGC
Organism: Mesorhizobium sp. A556; assembly: GCF_054489545.1. Classification (NCBI taxonomy): domain Bacteria; kingdom Pseudomonadati; phylum Pseudomonadota; class Alphaproteobacteria; order Hyphomicrobiales; family Phyllobacteriaceae; genus Mesorhizobium; species Mesorhizobium sp. A556. Next base: position 6,538 of record NZ_JBTMXA010000023.1, on the reverse strand, counting down.
CTGACGATGAAATGCTATCAGCACCATTTCGGGTCGATCAGACTGCATCAACCTCGACCGAAACTCGGGTCGTGTAGAGTGTGATGCCGCCGCCAACGGCCTTGTCAGGCGCGAAGAGTGCGAGGTTCATGCCGTTACTCACCGAGCTCCGGTAGACAACCCCATCATAGCCCTTCTTCTTGATGAACTCGCACAGATACTGGCTCGGAATATAATCGATCGCCGCGCCGCGCGGAAGCACCGGCCGGGTCAGCTCATCGCCGAGCCGCTCGAGAAAGGCGATGTCGGCCCGAAGCTGGCCGATCGCGCTCGCGCCCCCGAGCAGGAAGGGCGACACTAGCTTGCGCGGGTTGCGTAGATCAACGGCGCGCAAGGGCCCAGTGATCGTGAACGCGGCGACACAGGCGACCTCGCCCGTGTGTGGGCGAACCTCGGCAGCGGCCGTCTCGGGAATCGAGCCAAGATAGAGATAGGGGATGCCCGGTGGATTAGCGCGGCCGTACGTTGCGAGCCGCTTGGGCGGGGCGCCCATCTCTGCAATAGTATAGGGAGCATCCTCGGCTAGGATTCGCGCGCGATACCAAGTCTCGGGCATGTTATCGGTCGGTAGGAACACAAGCAGTTCCTCGAGCCGATCGGTGTCGAGGGCCTCGTCGAGAAAATATCGGTTCCGATACATCAGTTCGTCGCACAGCGTCTCCCAGCGTGCGAGCGCTTCGCTCTGATAATCAGCCGACGGAGCGAAGGTTTGTCGAACGATTTGGCCATCGTCGAGAATTTCGCCGAGCAGTTCCTTGGCATGCGCGACATCCAGCTGCGGATGGGTGAAGAGCTGCCAATCCTCCTTCATCCATTCAACGAGCGTCTTTCCCGCCGGATTGGGTTCGTAGACGCTGATGAGCAACTCGAAGACGTCTCGCAGAAGGTGTGGCTCGACAAGCGCGACTGCGAGCGAACCGCAGAAATCGCAATCACCGATGATCGGATTGAGCGACGGGATGATGTCATGGCGTAGGCCACGATCATCGAAGCAGTCTGGACAGCAGAGTCTGGGCATCGTCCCGTTCAGGCTAAGAAGTCTGCGAGCGTTTCGATATGGTGCCGCATCGAGAGCTTCTTCACGCTGCCAAGCCCCGGAAAATGGCCGTTCTCATGAAGGCCGCGAAACTCCTTGATTGCGCTGCTCTCGAAAAGCTTCGAGTTTCCGGATTCTAATTTGGCTATCAGCTTCGCGAGCGCCTGCGCGAATTTACCACCCGGGTCGGTCGGGGTGTCGTTCGTGCTCGAGACAAAGTGATAGATATACATGATGTCATCATCGTTCGGGTTGATGAAAGTGAGGTGGATCGCAACCGCATAGGCTGGACCGCCGCCTTCCGAATAATCGTCGCCGACGATCAGGAAGTCGCCAAAGCCGTTCATATCCTCTTCTTCAAAGGTGACATGAAGGTCGGAAAATTTCTCAACCGGCACTTTCTGGTGATCGGCATTGCGGCGCTTCTCGAACCCGTCGCGCAGGAGTGCACGGTACGCTCCCTTGAAATGTTTGCGATAGAGCTTTCCGCAATGCCTCTCGAAAAAGACGTGGCGCGTCTCCTTCAAGCTGTCGCCAAGTATTTCGGCAAGCGCCTTAGCTTCCGTAAAGCCTGCATGGATGAATGTCGGGGCGTGCGCCTTGTGCTTTTCGTAGCAGGCCCAGGCCGCCGCGAGGCTGGTGTTTTCCTTGAGCAAGATACCGGCAGTGACGCCATTCTTGTCGAGGAAGCCCTTCTCCAGCAGCGAAGAGATGGTGACGCCGTCCTCGGCAAGGTCGCCGTGATGGGGATTGACAATGACGATGGCTTTTCCGCCCGCCTCGCATACGGTCTTCAGCGTTCTATCGAGCCCGGTCAGCGTGCCTTTGACCGGCTCAATGATCGGCACGAACCCGGCCTTCGCCATCACCTCTGCGGTTTCACGGATAGTGATCAGCTCGAACTGCTTGCCTCGAAAATAGGGGTGATACATGCGGCGGTCAGACCCAGGCCATGGCCTCATCGAGCGGCGTAGAGACGGCCTCGACGAGACGCTTATGATCGTCGCGCCGCACTTGGATTGAGAGCGCTGCGGCGTGGAGCGAAGGCGGTAAGCGATCGACAAGATCGCTCAGCGGTGCCAGATCACGAGTCCGCTTGAGTGTTTTCACCATCGCTGCGTGGACCTCCTGCGAGGGAAGTCCCGCAAATAAGTCGCGCATCGCGGCATGCAGCCGCGTGTTGGGCAGATCCGGGACATTTAGCCCAAGGAGCTTCAGCATCGCGCGAGCCTCAGCCGTTCGAACGGACTCGAAGATCGTCGTCGAGCATGTCCGCTGTGGCGCGTTGACGGCATCCCGAATGATCTCGATCGTATATCTCCGAGTCAGGCTCAGCACGCCGACATGGTCGGGCACCGTTGCCAGAACGCCATGCACATGGCTTTCGCTTGCGATGACGTTCACCGACGCGAAGACCTTCTGGTAGTTCACCAACTGATTCGAGAGTCGTGCCAGCGAATCCCGCTCAGACTTGATCTCGTAGACGGTGGCCGTGCCGTTTAGGATCGCTAAGTCGGCTTTGCAGGCACCAGCCCGAAACTCGTTGAGCATGCACGCCGTGTTGAGGGAGTGCTTTCCCAGCAAGACCTTTTTGGTAAGCGCGGCGCGGTAGACATATTCGTCGCGCCGGCCAGCAATTTTGAGCACGTCGAAAGCGGAGTCGAAAGCGTTGCCCACGGTTGCATCTGCCTGGCGCTGGCCAATCTCGGTCATGCTGAAAAGGCGTGTGAACAGCGCAGAACGGCCCTTGCTCGCCATTTCACGGAAGACACCCGACGAGAATAGGCGCGTCATTGCCGAAAGCTGTGATGCGTTTGGTGCCACTCGTCCCCCGTGACCCGGCTGAATTTGCATCGAAGAGGTCATGCCCCACTCTAAACGAGATTGTCCGCAGAGGGAATCCTATATTTCTGCGGGGATAGTCATCGCGGCTTGATCGCGGACAGACTGCACGGGCGATCATCCGCACTTTGCCGTCGAGAACGGCTTCGATCTCTTCCGAAACTCGGCTAGCTGAGAGCACGAGGGGACAGTCTAGACGGAAATAGCGCTTAGGCACGCCGCGAAACCGCGTGGTCTGAATGTTCGTTTCGCCAAGTTGGCAGCAGCGTCAATTGGTTTTGCCCAAGCTCGCGGTTTCGATCAGGTCCGTTTCAATCGGTCCTCGTCATCAATCAAGGTGAGACGAGAAGGTGCAGCATCACTCCATGCCCAAAGCACGAGATTGAGATCGGTCTCGTTAGCTCCCGGCGCGAAACTCCTCACCATCAGACCGCGATGGCCCCTGGCGATCAGTTTACGAGCGAACGCTTGCGTTCTTGCTTCTCCGGTCGCCTTCATTTGGTCGCGCCATGTACCGTCGGCGAGCGCGGCGTCATCCATGCCCTCTGCTTGGAGAGCCGGCCCGTCCCGGCAATCGAATATATCTTCGATCTCCGCGTCGTAAGAGACGAGCGTGGTCGGCTGAAGGTTTCCAACCTGGTTGGCTTCCCTTAGCGCCGTCATCACCGACAATGATGCATAGAGCGCGGGCACGCCTTTCGGATTGAAACGTCCCCCATAAAGTTCTGCACCTCGACCCGATAGCGGCTCGCGTGCATAAACAGGGTTTAGCGCTCGATAGAGCTTGCCGCGAAAATACATCTGCCGCGTCAGGCGTATACGCCGGCATCGACCGCGTCGACATAGTCGAGGACGTCGTCCGTGCGCCCGCTGCGGACGAGTTGCATGGCCGTCTGGCCCGAAAACCCGGGCAACGGTTCGGATCGGTACCAAGCGTAGGCCATCAAGGTGGAGCCGAAACGCGGCTCGACCTTGTTGATCACCTCGACCATCTCGCGCAGCCTGCGTTGGGTCCTATCCGACCGAACACGGTCCTTGCGCTGGACGGCGTCCCTGCCGAGCCCTGCCGTTCGCGCGACCTCCTCGCTGGTGGTTCGAAATGCGTCGGCTATTTTACGCGGCGCGAAAAAGCCGTTGTCGGAATATTGTACCAAGCCCATCTTTTTTGGCCTCCTAATGTCTAAGTGACGCTTTCATAGACGCAATATAGCGTCAGAATGATTGGCGTTCAATGGGAATGAAGGAAATAGCGAAAGAAAGAAGCCGGAGGAGAAAAAACCTTGCTCGGGGATCGGTCGTGCCGGTGACGCTGTCGCTCAACCGCCGCCTGCGCGATCCCGGCCGCGTCGTCCTGCGCAGGGCTTTAAGCCCCGCTTGGCCGGACGGACAGGGATGCTCGGCCGCAGTGGCACCGGCCCGCCCGCTCCGCGGCGTTGAGGGTGTCTTCGAGAAGAAGACGAGGAAGGACGCAGCGAATGGCGGCGTCCGGAAACCCTTGAAGGAGCATTTCCATGGAACTGAAGTTTGTCGATCCGCGTGCGTTGACAGAAAATCCCGACAGGGCGCGGCGCTCAAGGTCTAATCCCCAGGCTGATGCGCTGCTTTTAGCGACGATCAAGGCTGTTGGTATTGTGCAGCCGCCCGTCGTTGCCCCCGAAACCAATGGCGGCAACGGTTTTGTCATCGACGCTGGCCACCGTCGCGTCAAGCAGGCCATAGCGGCCGGTCTCGAAGAAATCGCCGTTCTGGTGATCGAACGCACTGAGGATGGCGGGGCGATGCGCTCGCTGGCCGAAACGCTGGCGCATGAACAGCTCAATCCCGTCGATCAGTGGCGCGCCATCGAGCGCCTTGTTGCATTCGGCTGGACCGAGGAAGCAATTGCCATTGCCCTGGCGCTGCCGGTCCGGCAGATCAAGAAGTTGCGCCTGCTGGCCAATGTGCTGCCGGCCATGCTCGACCATATGGCCAAGGGCGACATGCCGAACGAGCAGCAGCTTCGCACGATCGCTTCCGCTTCGCTCGACGATCAGAAGGAGGTCTGGAAGAAGCACAAGCCATCCAAGGCAGATCCGCAAGTTTCCTGGTGGAGCGTCGCCCAGGGCCTCACCAAGACCCGCATGTTCGCCAGGCACGCGAACTTCGGCGATGAACTGGCCCAGGCCTACGGCATCGCCTGGGTCGAGGACCTCTTCGCCCCTGCCGACGAGGACAGCCGCTACACCACCGATGTCGAGGCATTCCTCGGCGCCCAGCAGGAATGGATGGCCAATAACCTGCCAAAGCGTGGCGCTATCGCCGAGGTGGGCAGCTATGGCGAGGTCAAGCTGCCGCCCAAGGCAGAGCGGGTCTATGGCAAGCCTGGCAAGTCGGACCACACCGCCATGTATCTCGATCGCGACGGCAAGGTGCAGTCGGTCGCCTACCGCATGCCGGCAGCCAAAAAGCCCAAGGGCAAGGACGGCGTTGTGGATGGAGGCGAGGACGACGATGGCGTCGTTGCCGCAAGGCCTCGTCCCGACGTCACCCGCAAGGGCATCGAGATGATCGGCGACCTGCGAACCGACGCGCTCCACGAGGCGTTATCGCGCGCGCCGATCGAGGACGACACGCTGATGGCGCTGCTCGTTCTGGCCTTTGCCGGTCAGAACGTGACCGTCGCTTCGGGCGCTCGCGACATCTCATACTTCGGCGCGGCAAGTCTTGGTGAGCATGCGGCGCGGCTGTTCGACCAGGACGGCAAGCTGGCGTTCGACATGGACACCTTACGGGTTGCGGCCCGGTCCGTACTGGTCGACGTGCTGTCGTGCCGGGAGAACCGCTCGGCCAGCGGCATCATTTCGCGGGTTGCCGGCGATGCCGCCGGGGCGGACAACTACCTGCCCAACATGGGCACGGATGAATTCCTGTCCTGCCTGTCGCGGCCGGCGCTGGAGGCCGCCTGCAAGGACACCTCGGTCCTGCCGCGGCAGAAGGTCAAGGACACCCGCGCCGCCCTGGTCGAACATTTCAGGGAAGGGCGCTTCGTTCATCCGGCAGCACTGTTCGCTCCTGATCCGGAAAAGCTCGCATCGTGGCTGAAGAAGAACGAGGTCACGGAGCAGTCCGAGGACGACGGCGCACCGGAGCATCAGGACGAGCTCGACGGCGATGCCATCGTCGAGCCGGCGCATGACCATGACGGCGACAATTTCGGCGAAGGCTTCCGCGAGGCGGCCGAGTAGCCGCGCGTCCATTCTTCTTCCGATCGCAATTCCGCCGCCGGTTCATCACCGGCGGCGGTTTCGTTTCCACCATGAGCATCAAGGAGACCAACATGTCAGCTCAATTGATCTATGACCTCGTGCCCCTCGGCTCGATCGTTACCTATTCTGACGATATGCCTCGTCCACCACAGCGCTTTCGCAAAAAGCTCGCTGCCTGGGAAAACAACAACAGCGGCGGTCGCCTGATCCGCAAGCAGGCCGAGCGCCATATCGGCAATACTACGCTGCCGGCCAGCATTACCCTGCACGAAGGGACCTTGTTGCAGGGATCGGGCTTTGACGTTTAGAGAAGCGGTCCCCACCGGACAGGACTGCCCGAATGCCACACAAGTTCAATGACCTGCGTCGCCATGTG
>NZ_JBTMXA010000022.1:0-29908 GCF_054489545.1 Mesorhizobium sp. A556 | reverse complement strand
CGATCGCGGAATGGAAAGCCGTGACGGGAACCATGGCCTGAAATCAATCCGTAAGGCCGAATTCCCTCGGCACGCCCGAACGCAAGTTAAAGTGACATCGCCGCTACGCCTGCTGCCGATCTATCCGATGTTCGGCGACGGACGAACACGGCTTCAGCCAGTCTACGTCGAAGACGTCGCGGAAGGCGTCAGCCGCCTGATCGCAGAACGAAACCTCAACGGCTCTTCAGTTTTCGAATTCGGCGGGCCGCGCGTTTACACCTACAGGGAGCTCCTTCAGGAAATCGCCCTCGAACTCCGCGTACATACGAGGCTGGTGCCAATGCCGTTTGCAATCTGGCACATTCTGGCAGGCGTGGCGGAATTCGTTCCCGCTGCACCCTTCAACCGCAGCCAGATCGATCTCATGCGACAGGACGATGTAGCGGCGACCGGTGCGCCGGGCTTGAAGGAACTAGGCATCGAGCCACGGAGCATAGACGAAGTCCTTCGGATGATCGCTCGGAGCCGCTGATGGGCAAGGCCGTGCCTGAAGTCTGGTTCCTTCATCGCGCCTTTCCTCGCTCTCGCCGCAGTCAGGCGGTCGGATCGGGAATTGTCGGTTGCGGTGGGATTTCCGATGGCGTCGTGGGCGGAACCTCGGGAGTGTTGTCCGGCCTGGGAACGGAGTCAGGTGAAGGCGGGGGCACGCCTGGAGGTTCATTTGGGGGAGTTTCGGGCGAGGCAGGCGGCTTGGTCGGCTCCGGGTTGGGACTGTCCGGCAAGGCAACCGGGCCGTTAGGATCAGGATTCACCGTATTCTCCTTTAAGCGGTACGCTCGTAGATAGCATTGTGTACAGGGAGGCGGCGCAACGACCCTTGGGCCGGCCGGCAGCATCCACAGGCTGTCGATTCTGCACATTTGTGCCACCCCACACCATGCCCGCATGATACATGCTCGCCAACGCCTATTTTTTCCGAGTCAGCAATTCCTTCAACACGCGCAAAAAGTGGATGGGTGAGAGGTCGCACGAGGCTGGTAAGGAGCTTTGGGCAAACATGTTCAAGGAGTGTCCTAAGAACTAACGTCTCAATCCACAAAAAGACTTCCGTTGACTGTCGTGGCCTTCTTTATAGCCAAGGGCATTTAGCAAACTGCAGGTGGGCTGGCTGGCCTGGTATTTCTCCGCCGTTGACAGTGTTGCGAGGCTATCACGATGCCGCGATCTTAGGTCCGCGCCACTCTGGACCAATGATTAGTGGGGAACTTTGCGCTTATATCCGCATTGTTCCAGCCTAACAATTCGGTGGCGGCCATGAATATTCAAAAAGTCAGTACGCGTAATCCTCGCAGCACAGCGAGCATCGCGGGTCACCCTATACACCCGATGCTAATTCCGTTTCCCATCGCCTTTTTTGTTGCAACGTTTGTCTGCGATCTAGTTGTTTGGCAGACGGGTAATTCCGCTTGGGCCGAAGCGTCAATATGGCTTCTAGGGGTGGGATTGATCATGGCAGCCCTTGCTGCTGTCGCAGGTCTTACCGACGTTGTCGGCGACGTGCGAATACGCAACCTGAATGCGCTTTGGCTTCATGCTGGCGGGAACATCGTGGTTGTGCTCCTTGAGCTATATAACTGGTATTCTCGATACAGCGACGGCGCAGCCGCAGTAGTCCCAGTGGGCCTGATGATATCACTCATCGTCGTTATCATTCTCCTTTTTACCGGATGGAAAGGTTGGGATATGGTTTACCGACATCGCGTGGGCGTAGCTGATGAAGCTGGCTCCAATTCGCGGTAGCTATATCGCGTTGGCGATCGCTGGCTTAGTATCCATGCTACCATCAAGTTTGAAGCCCGCCGCCTCGTGAGAGGCGCGGGCTTGGTGCACAAAGCAGTAAGCCCGCCATCTGGTGAGAGATGCTAGTGCCTCTTTACCAAGGATGTTCTTCGCACAGAAAGAGGCTACTACATAGCAAAGCACACGCCAGTGATCGGGCACGTGATGCCGATCGCTTGATCCTGCCCAGCCAGTCACTGCACGGTAAATCCGCCATCGACGGCCAGTGCCTGGCCGGTCACGAATGTCGAGCCGGTACTGCAAAGCCAGAGCACGGCGTCGGCGATCTCTTCGCCCTTGCCCAAGCGTTTCATCGGCAGATCGCGCAGCAGGTCGTCCATCGCCAGCATGCCTCGATCCAGCATGTCCGATACCATCGGCGTATCGATCGTGCCGGGACAGACAGCGTTGACGCGGATGCCGCGCTCGGCATATTCGAGTGCTACGCTGCGCGTCAGACCTATCACGCCATGCTTGGAGGCGTGATAGGCAGCAAGCTGCGCCCGGCCGGTCAGCCCCCCAATCGACGAGCAGTTGACGATTGCGCCGCTACCTTGCTTTCGCATCTGCAAGAGCTCGTGCTTCATGCACGCCCAGACACCGTGCAGATTGATGGCACTGATCCGGTCATAGTCCTCTGCGGATTGGTCTGCGATCTCCGAAGCCGGAACCTGGATGCCGGCGTTACTGAAGGCGGCGTCCAGACGCCCAAATTCAGCCACGGTACGCTCCACCATGGCGGCCACCTAAGCTTCATCGGTGACGTCGCAGACCACACCGATGGCCTTGCCGCCGGCCGACTTGATCTCGTCCCACGGCCTTCTGCAGGGCGTCCTCGCTGATGTCCGCCAACGTGACGGCAGCGCCCGCATTGGCGAAAGCCCGTGCGGTCGCCAGTCCCATGCCGGAGGCCGCGCCAGTGACCAACGCAACCTGATCCTTGAAGTTATAGGTAATGCTCATGGGTTCCTCCACATTCGGTTAGGGAGCCGCGCCGGGCGCGGTGGAAACCACCCGGGTGTACCACTTGTCGGGCGGAATGATCGATTGGAAAAAGACCGGCTACGAGGTCCCTGAAAAGTAGCTTGCATCTGACAATCGTGGAGGTGGAAATCCATTTACGAAATCGCGCCAAACTGTTCGGACAAACCGAGCCCTCCCTATGGAGGATCGACATCATTAAGCGCTCCGATACCGCCAAGGGGTTTGTCCTACTGCCGCGACGCTGGGTCATCGAGCGAACCCTCGCCCATCTTAACCGCTGCGGCGGCTCGCAAAAGACTTCGAAGCTTACATCGCCAGTGCCGAGGCATGGCTCTTCGTAGCCTCGATCCGCATCTTCCTGCGACGTCTCGGAAGGCGGAAAGATCGGCCCGCAGCTTTACGAGTCAGGTTCATAGAGACCGTTTGAGAATGGCTTGAAGGGGTCGGCTGGACGTGATTCAAGCTTAGGATGTGGACCCCAGCGACGCGTGGCCGGATAGCCGAATTTGAGAAGAAGACGAAGCGCTACCCGACGGATCTGACGGATGAGGAATAGGCACGGATATGTCCGTTTCTGCCTGTCGGATCGAAGAGCGGTCGGCATGTCGAGACGGATTTGCGCGAAGTGTTGAACGCGATCCGGTACCTGGCCCGCTCGGGCGGCGGCTGGCGCATGCTGCCGAAGGATTTTCCGCCATGGCAGACCGTGTACTGGTGGTTCCGCCGCTTCGTGCGGCGTTTCATGTTCCAGACGATCCACGACGTGGCGCTGATGCTGGATCGCGAGCGAGTCGGACGCGAGGCAAGCCCGACAGGCGGCGTTATCGACAGCCAGTCAATCAAGGCTCCAGAAGCGAAAACAAGAGGTTACGATGCGGGCAAGAAGGTTGTCGGACGCAAGCGGCACATTGCGGTCGACACCGATGACCGCCTCTTGATGGTCAACCTCACGGCCGCCGACATCTCCGACAGTGCAGGCGCGCAGATGATCCTCGACACCGTGCGCAAGCGCTGGCCGTGGCTCAAGCACCTCTTCGCCGACAGCGCCTATGAGCGCACGAAACTTATGGACAAGGCCGCCTTCCTCGACTTCACGATCGAGATCGTCAAACGCTCCGATGCCGCCGTCGGCTTCGAGGTCCTCCCGCGCCGGTGGGTCGTTGAAGGCACCTTCGGGTGGATGACAAGACGGCGACGCCTCGTGCGCGATTATGAGGAGCGCATCGACTGCTCACAAGCCATGATCCATGTCGCCCTCGGAAGTCTCCTCCTCAGGAGAATATCTCACCAATAGGCATTTTCAAACGGACTCTCAGGAGTTTCGAGCGCTTTTTCCGATCCGTTCGCTCCCGACATTCGGGGCTATGGCGGACACGCTCTGAGCAACGATCAGTCGGCCTCGATAATGCGCTCGAAAGAGCTGTTTTTGGGCCAAAGTGCACTGGAGGGGATTAAGTGTGAAAACGACGTTGTTATAGGGATCAGGCTTTGCCGAGTAGTGAGGTTGTAGACGCCTGACAGGATCGCCTGAATGCCGCACAAGTTCAATGACGCAAGCGGCTTGGTTTTGATGATGTAACCGCCCCCGACATCATTGATGTGCGAAGGTGGGTCTTCAATGATCCGTAAGTGGCATGTCGATGAGACTAATGTGAAGGTTCGTGGTCGATGGATGTATCTCTACCGCGCCATCGACAGCCTGGGCGAAACGGTGGAGTTTTTCTTCAGCGAACATCGCAATTTATTGGCTGCCAAGCGCTTTATCCGGAAGGCGTTCGCGCACCAAGGCTGGCCAGATCGCATCGTCAACTTTAACGTAGGGAACGTGTGCCAAAGATTGTGCTCACACCGTAGCAGGAGCGACTACCCAGATTACCTCACATTGTTCGTCGCCGATTGCCCAGAATCGTACCATCGCTGTCGCTGGGAAGGCAAAACTGTCACCTGTCCCTATGACAAATGCCAAACCGTTCAGGTCGAGCCCCAGCTTCCCTGCTAGCACAATGCCACATTTGCCACCCTCGGCATTACAGTAAGGTTCGCCCGAGCTGGCGCCGGGGTTGATGACGAAGCGCAACATCTGAATCTTAGGCTGCGTGTCGGGCGTAAGCAGTTCCTTCGTTAATGCTCCGTCAAGGTAGGTAAGCGACCGGCGCGCATCGCGCGGCACGATGTATTCTGATGCCGAGCTTTTCTCCTCTCCATCTCGGTGGAATAGCCAATTGACCGGCATGTCCATCGCTGCACAGATCGCGCGCAGTGTCCTGATGGACGGTGTGGCGAGCCCACGCTCGACCTGACTCAGCATGCCGACGGAGATGCCGGCCGGCTGAGAGATCTGCCGAAGCGATAGGCCACGGATTTGACGGCGTCGCCGAAGAGCCTCTCCGACCTGCCGGGTATCGTCACGGGCAGCCCTGTCGTCCAAATCAGTTCCCATCGCATCCTCTCCAAAAAGGGACGGCTTATATAACAATGCCTCGCGTGCTTCACAAATAGTAAAAAAACATTGACAGATATTTACCTATATTTAATCTAGCGAGTGGGGCTCTTAGTTTATTAACAGGACTTAGGGGGCATCCGTCGCTGAGCCCGCTCTCGATCCACGTGATCGCCAGAATTCGGGAAGGATATGTCATGCGAACAATCAGGATTGCAGCTTTTTGCGCCATCATGGCGTCGACCATCGGCGCCGCCTCAGCGAGGGATCTCACCATTGCGGGCTGGGGTGGAAACTATCAGGACGCCCAGCGCGAGGCCTATTTCAAGCCGTTCGTGGAAAAGACTGGTCTAAGCTTAATCGAAACCACCTATCTAGGGGGGTTGGCCGAGATCAAGGCCATGGTGGATACCGACAACGTCACTTGGGATTTCCTCATCATGGGAGGATCCGAGCTTCAGCTTGCCTGCGACGAGGGCCTACTGGAGCAACTTGATTGGGACGCGATTGGTCGCGACAATCTTTTACCCGGCGCGGTATCACCCTGCGGCGTCGGCAACGTGGTGATCGGAAACGGAATGGCTTACAATTCCGAGGCCTTCCCAGAGCCACCGCAGGGCTGGAAGGATTTCTTTGACCGGGACAAGTTCCCCGGTAAGCGCGGCGTCCGCAACGATCCGATCTTCAACCTCGAATACGCCTTGATTGCCGATGGGGTTCCGATCGACCAGATCTACGAAGTGCTGTCCACGCCTGAGGGCGTTGATCGCGCCTTCGCCCAATGGGACCGGATCAAGGATTTGCTGCAATATTGGGAATCGGGCGCGCAGCCGGTGGAATGGCTGGCTTCCAACAATGTCGCGCTGTCCACCTCCTACAACGGCAGAATTGTGATGGCCAAGGCAGAAGGTAAGCCGTTGGAGTTCGTCTGGAAGAACAATGTGGTGAACATGGATGCCTGGGGCATGGTCAAAGGCTCGCCCTACAAGGAATATCTGACTGAATTCATCCAGACGGTGAACAACCCGGAAAACCAGGCGAAGTTCTCGTCTCTTATGCCTTACGGCCCGTCGAATACCCTTGCTGTCGAGCACCTCACGGCAGAGTTGCTGGTCGGATTGCCAGCGGGCAACAACATCCAGGAAGCGGTGTTCTTCTCGGACGACTTCTGGATCGACCACCTAGACGAGTTACGCGAACGTTGGGTCCGCTGGGCGACCCAGTGATCCCGAATGTCCTCTCCCTTGGCGGCATCGTCCGCCGGGGAGCATTCGGGAGAAGTGAACCATGAACGCACCCCCGCGTAAGCCGGGTGGAGCAAGATTGGTGGCGCTTGTTCTGCTCGCCGTCCCGCTCGCCGTCTATGCGTTCTTCTACCTGATGCCGCTCGGCTCGACCTTCTCGCTCAGCATTGATAACGGCGAGATCGGTCGCGGTCTGACCCAATTCCGCGCGAGCGACCCTTCTGATCGAGACGAGCAGGCTGCCGCGCTGCTTGCCGATATGCAGGCAATGGACAGCGGCCAGCAGGCAACGGCCGCGCGCGAATTGAATCAGGAGTTGTCGGGCTTCCGGTCCCTCTTTCTCAACACGGCGCGTAACGCCGACAAGATCGAACCCGATGTGGCCGGGTTGATCGCCTTCGATCCGCGTTGGGGCGAGGAGCGATACTGGAACACAATGGAAAGGAATTCTTCCCGGTTTACCTGGCGACATTACCAGCAGGCGACCGGGCTTCGAGTTGATATAGATGGCGGGCTATCGCGCAGTGGTGATGACATCTACATGCAGATCATGCTGCGCACGCTGGTCATGGCCGCGCAAATCACCGTGGTGACGTTGTTGATTGGCTATCCGCTGGCCTATGCCGCCGCGAACGCGTCGCCGCGTTTCGCCACCCTCGTTCTAGTCATCGTGCTGATGAGTTTCTGGATATCGATCCTCGTGCGGACCACGGCCTGGGTCGTGTTGCTTCAGACTAATGGCCTCGTGAACGGCTTCTTGCTCTGGGTCGGCCTAATATCCGAGCCGTTACAGTTGATTTTCAACCGTTTTGGAGTAATCGTCTCCGTCACGCATGTGACGCTGCCCTTCGCAGTTATTCCGATTATGAACGTCATGCGCACCATCCCGAAATCTCAGACCGACGCCTCGCTTAGTTTGGGCGCGGGTCCGATCGAAAGCTTCCTACGAGTCTATTTCCCGCAGACGTTGCGCGGTGTGCTGGTCGGGGGAGGGACGGTCTTCGTCCTGACGCTCGGCTTCTACATCACGCCCGCGCTAACGGGCGGGCCGCGGGATCAGATGGTTGCCTTCTACATCGCCGAATTCGTGAATAGGACACTGAACTGGGGCATGGCCTCGGCATTGTCTGTCATGCTTCTTGGTATGGTCATTGCCCTCGCTGCGTCATTCGGCGCAGTGCGCTTGCTGATGGCGCGCAAGGCAAAGGAGGCATGATGTCTCGCATCATTTTCTGGTCCACGACCATCCTTGCGCTGCTTTTTCTAGTTGTTCCGCTCGTACTTGTCATGCCGCTGGCGTTCAACGACAGCTCTTTTCTGACCTATCCGATGGAGGGCTTCAGCCTTCGGTGGTTTCGCGAGACTTTTGTCAGTGGGCAGTGGATTAGTTATTTCGTCAACAGCTTGCAAGTCGCGCTCGGCGCCATGGTTCTTGGCCTGCTGATTGGAAGCCTTGCCGCAACTGGCGTCATGCTGACCGGGCGCGTTCTGCAGGCGGTGTTGTCGGCATTGTTTGTCTCACCCTTGGTTGTTCCCTCTATCGTTCTTGGCGTAGCCTTTGCCTATTCATATAGCCGGATCGGGTTGGCGGGAAGCTATCTGGGGCTGGTGGTAGCGCATTCAATCCTTGGTACGCCACTGGTATTCCTTTCAGTCATCACGTCGCTGCGCGGTCTCAACCCCGACCTCGATCTCGCGGCGGCATCGCTGGGCGCATCACGTAGCCATCGTTTCTGGCATGTCACGCTCCCGCTGGCACTTCCAGGCTTTCTTGCCGGCGCCCTGTTCGCGTTCACCACGTCCTTCGACGAAGTTGTGGTCGCGCTTTTCCTTGCCGCGCCCGAATCGACCACTCTTCCTGTCGCGCTATTTGCAGGACTTCGCGATCGCTTGCAGCCGACGATCGTCGTCGTGGCGCTGCTGCTGTCTCTGCTTAGCCTAGCTTTGCTCTGGCTCTTGTCACGATTGCAACGGTTGAGTGGCAGGCAGGCTGAATAAATTCGGATTGTGACGGAGATCGATGATGGCTTTCATAGAGGTTTGCAATGTCGACAAGCATTACGGCAATGTGCGGGCACTCTCCGAAGTTTCGCTGAGTATCCCCAAGGGCAGTTTCGTGACGCTGCTCGGGCCCTCGGGCTCGGGCAAGACCACACTTCTGAAGATTATCGCCGGCTTTGAGGGGGTCACAACCGGAGAGGTCAGGCTAGGCGATCGAAATATCACCACGCTCAAGCCCGAGAAACGCAATTTCGGGGTAGTCTTTCAAGGTTATGCCCTGTTTCCGCACATGTCGGTTTTCGACAATGTCGCTTATCCGTTGAAGGTGCGTCGAAAGCGCTCCCGCGAGATTGTCGCCAAGGTTGATGCGATACTGGAACTCGTGCAGCTGGCGCAACTGGCCCGTCGAAAACCGCATGAACTGTCTGGTGGCCAGCAGCAGCGCGTGGCACTTGCCCGCGCTCTGGTGTTCGAGCCCGAGCTGTTGTTGCTCGACGAACCAATGTCGGCGCTCGATAAGAAGTTGCGCGTCGATCTGCAGGATGAGTTGCGCGATATTCATCGGCGATTGGGTACGACCTTCATCAACGTCACCCATGACCAGGAAGAGGCCATGCACATGTCTGACAGCATAGCGGTCATGGACAAGGGGCGGATCGAGCAGTTCGATACCGCACATCATCTCTACCGCAATCCGCGCTCGCGCTTTGTTGCCGATTTCATTGGAAAATCGAACATCATCACGGGCAATGTCGCCAAGGGTGCGGCGGGGCTGCAATTCGTCACCGAGGAGTTTCGCGTGCCCATGCCCGAACCGGACACTACAGTCGCGGCAGGAAAGGCTGACTTGGTCATTCGCCCTGAAGACATTCGCCTCGGGCCCGATGATCAGGCCGCTTCGCTGTCCGGGGACGTCAGGCTCACCGGGCGGATCATCAATTCGACCTATTCGGGCGATCGTGCTCTCTATTCTCTGAAATTGTCAGGCGGCCGCTCAATGCTGGCCTATGGTGGTGCGCGTGACGGTGCGCTGGAGGTCGGTGCGATGGTTGCACTCGCATTCGATACCCGGGACTGCATCCTGTTGATCTGAGGAGCCTGTTCATGAGCCAACCCGAGCATTATGACCGGGGTCTGGTCGGCATCGCCTGGCCATCATCGGGTCATCCAGGGCAGAACGGTCCCGGCCATCTGGTCGTGATCGAGCCTGGCTTTGCTGGCGGCGGGCGGACAGTCAGTGCCCTGCGCAAGGTCTATTTCACCGTGCAGGAATGAGGAACGGGTGGGCGGACAGGCCCGGACCTGCATTGCAGGTAGCGAAGGAGGGGGAGGATGAAGACTACACCATATTGGTGGGAGGAGGCCGAGCCAGAACATGGCGAGCGCTCCTTCAACAGAACCAGATACAACGCATTGATCATCGGGGCCGGCTATACCGGACTTTCGGCGGCGATCACTCTGGCCGAGGGAGGCGTCTCCGATATCGTGGTTGTCGATGCCATGCGCATCGGTGAAGGCGCAAGCTCACGCAATGGTGGCCAGATCGGCAATGCCGCGAAATTTACCCTTGCTCAGGCGGTGCGGCGTTTTGGCGAAAAGCGGGCAAGGGAGATCATGGATGACTATGCGACCTCGATGCGCTTCATGCTGCAACGGGCGAGCACGTTGAAGGACCCAATCGACTTGAACATGTCGGGCAGCGTCGTCGGCGCCCATACTCGAAAGCACCTGGGGAAATTGCACGAATTGCGCAACCGTCTTCCTCCGGAAGATGGAGTGAATTTCGAGATCGTCGGTGAGAAAGATGTCTATCGCGTCCTAAAAACTGATATCTATCGCGGTGCCATGGTCCGGCACGACCACGGTTCAATCCATCCGGCTAAGTACGTCCGGGCGCTCGCCAATCGCGTACGCGAACTGGGGGTGCGCATCGTTACTGGCTGGCGTTTCACCGGCGCGAGACAACTGGGCTCGGGGCAGGTCGCCCGCCTCGAGAGCGTGCATGGCCGCACGGTTACCGAGGTTGAGGCTGAAAAGATATTGCTTGGCGTGAACGGCTATGTCGGACCGGAGGTGCCGTGGCTGCGCAAGCGGTCCATTCCGGTCCAGAGTTACATGATCGCAACCGAAGAGATGCCTTTCGACCTGCTGGAGCGGCTAATCCCGAACAATCGGGTCGTCGGCGACACCAAGCACATCCTCTATTATTTCCGCCGTTCACCTAATGGAAAGCGCATCCTGTTCGGTGGGCGCGCTCGGTTTCGCAATTCAACGGAAACGGAAGGGGCCGAGGGGCTGCGCCGCTTCATGGAGCGCACCTTCCCCGAAACATGCGGCGTGCAGTTGAGCCATGGCTGGCTTGGCAATGTTTGCTTTGCCTATGATTTCTGCTCGCATGGCGGCCGTATGGATGACGGTGTATATTATGTGTCCTGTTGCAATGGCGGCGGGATTTCGAACCAGACCTATCTGGGTCATCGGATCGCCGAGCACATGCTGGGTCGGCCGAACTCCGATCGTGGTGTCATCGGCAGCCACTTCCCCAAACTGTATTTTTACAACGGCAGCCCCTGGTTCCTGCCGATGGTTGGTACCTGGTATCGTTTTCTGGACAAGGCGGTACGTTGGGCCGACTGAATTGTGCAGTGTCAACGTGTATGACGCCCTCGGGGAAGCAAGCATTTTCTGATCTTTGTCGAAGGGAAGGACCGGTCGAGTTCCTACGTGTATCCGGCCTCATTGTGCGGCCATTTACACCGCGGGCCCTCATGGCGAGTTCGTGGATCGGGTCCAAATTGGCGGATCGCGCTCGGTGTCGCTCCGTTAACTACTGGACACCTCGAAAAACCTCGCCATTGACGCCCCGAGCTGATTCACTGCCCCGGTGATTTGCGCGGAGAGGCTGGATGCGGGGACAGCCTGGGTTTTGGGACATTGACGAGCGGTATGTCCGACTGAGCGAGGCGGGCGATCCTCTGGAAAAGCTGAACGCGGTTGTGCCGTAGGAGGTTTTCCGCAAGCCTCTGTCCAAGGTACCGAAGCGCTCGGACGGCGCGAAAGGCGGCAGGCCGCCCTACGATGCGGTGCTAATGTTCAAGATCATGGTGCTGCAGGCGCTTTACAGCCTGTCGGATGATCAGGCGGGGTTCCAGGTCCAGGACCGGCTCCCGTTTATGCGCTTTCTCGGGCTGGGGCTCGGCGACAGGGTGCCGGATGCCAAAACGATCTGGCTGTTCCGGGAGCATATCACGCAGGCCGGTGCGGTGGAGAACCTGTTCGCCCGTTTCGACAAGCACCTCACCAAAGCCGGCTATCTTGCCATGGGCGGACAGATCGTCAACGCCACCATCGTGGCGGCACCGAAGCAGCGCAACACCGATGCTGAGAAGGCCGACATCAAGGCAGGCAAGTTTCCTGATACGTGGAAGGATAACCCGCGAAACTGCGGCAGAAGGATCGCGACGCGCGGTGGACGGTGAAGTTCTCAAAGGCCAAGGCGGCCGAGGATGGAAGGCCGCAGCAGCGCGACATCGCCATTCCCGCCTTCGGCTACAAGAATCACGCCACGATCGACCGCCGGCATGGCTTCATCCGTGGCTGGAACATCAAAAGCGCAGCGGCCCATGATGATGCCCAGCTTCGCAATGTCATCAACCGTTCCAATACCGGTTCGACGGTCTGGCCGACATGGCCTATCGCTCGAAGAAGAATGAGGAGTGGCTGGAGAAAAACGGCTACGTCTCCGACATTCACCAGAAGAAGCCGAAGGGTCGGCCGATGAACGAGGCGACGTCACGGGCCAATGGGCGGAGATCGAAAACTCGCGCTTTCGTCGAACACGTCTTCGCGCAGCAGAAATCCAGGATGGGCTTGTTCATCCGCACCATCGGCATCGCCCGCGCCAGAACGAAGATCGGCATGGCAAACCTTGTCTACAATCTCACCCGCTTCGTCTGGCACAAGGGGCGAACTGCGTCCGCATGACCGCGAGAGCGGCGAAAGCCGCCGCCGGAGCGCCGAAATCGGCAACGAGCATCAGCCAAAACGACCAAAATCAGAACCAACAATGCACATCAGTGCGTGCCGAACCTCATCGCGGCCCTACCGGTCCCCAAACGTTGGTAGTCCGAGGTGTCCAGCTGCGGTGGCACGATGTTCGTCGCCATGTTCTCTCGGCGCGCGGTGCTCAACTGAAGAGGTAAAGGAACGGCCGGTTAAGCCAAGGAGGCTGTGCGTTCCTGTCGCCCCCCTCTGGTGAGATGCGAAGGTGACGCCGGCCATCCATGAAGGCGGCCACTCTACTTCTTAAATGTCCCGATCCGGCGAAACCTATGGGGGCTCATTCCGGTCCAATTTCGGAACGCGCGGGAAAACGCCGACAACTCAGAATAGCCTAGGCACAGGGCTACGTCAGTGAGCGGCATATCGCTGTTCTTCATGTAGTGCAACGCAAGCTCCTCGCGGGCGGAGCGCAGTATATCATTATAGGTAATACCGATTTCCTTGAGTTGCCGCTGCAAGGTGGCGCTACTCATCCCAAGGATAACCGCGATGTCGCCGATGCTCGGCGTACGCTCTCCCAGATGCATCTTTATCTGATTGCGAAGCACGGTGACGATATCCTGCGGGTCTCCCGTGAAATCGCGCCTCGTCCGCAGCAAGGCCTCGATTATGGCAAACAGATAGGGGTCGGGCTCTGGCATTTTCGTGCTCAGAATGTCGCGGCGAAATGCAAAAGCGTTTGTTCGTCTGGCGAACTGGACCGGTGCGTTGAAATAGCGGGAATGGTCGCTGCCTCCGTCCGGCTTCGTATGCTCGAATCGAACCTCCAGCGGGGCCCAGTTTTTTCCCAGCGCCGTGCGGAAGATGTTGCAGAACATTCCCAGGGACAGTTCGGCGTCCTGGCGACGGTCGGCGATGCGCGGATCGGTGATCTGGTAACTCAGCCAGACAATATCGCCTTCGGGAATGAAGCCGAAGGTCGATTGGCCCTGATGAGCGGGGAAATATGCCTCGACGTTTCGCAGCGCGGCGCCGAGAGTCGGTGACGAGGTTGCCGCATAACCTAGTGGTCCCAGTTCCCTGGGCTGGAACTGCGCGCCGAACTCCAGGCCGAAATTGTCGTTACCGGTCTGCCTGGCCGCTTGCTCGAAAAGATTGCAATATTGGTGCAGATTGAGTTCGTTCGTCGGACAGCCTACGTCCGACATGCGGATCGCAGCGCTGGCGAAGATGGCCTCGGCATTTCCTCCTTTTCGCCGGATCATGTCAATGACGCCGTTGGCGGCCGATGCCAGTACCTTCGGTGGCGTGAACGAACGGACCTCGCCCGCCTCTAGCATTGTGCGGCCCCTCCCAAGTGTCGCGATCTGCCATTGAAGACTTGAGCCGATAATTCACCAGGCCCCCGAATTTGCAATTCATGCAGATTTCGTACCGTAACGCAAGGCGTTACCGGTTGCACTTCCTTCAATCCCATAGGTGCCGTCACTGGCGCCTCTTTGTCAAATCCCGGCTAGTCGATGTCAAGCAGCCTCCCTGAAGGCGGCATAGGCTGCAAGGCAAGATCCGGAGAGTTCGGTCGAAAAATCAGGGATGAATGGGAGGAATTTGATGAAGCTTTCGCGCAGGAACTTCAATCTGGGGCTCGCCGGCATCGCCGGAGCCGCCATGGTCGGGCAGGGGCATCCAGCCTTTGCTGCCCGCGACAGCGAACTGAACATTTTGTGCTGGGAAGGCTACAACACGGACAATGTGCTTGGGCCTTTTCGTGAATTGCATCCCGGCGCGCGGGTTCGCGCCGAAAGTGGCACGTCCGACCCGGACATGATCAATCGGCTTCGCGCCGGTGAACTGAACGTCTGGGACGTTCTCAACGTCAACCAGCCCTGGGCGCGGCGTCTGGCCCCCGATGGGCTGATCAAGCCTCTCGATAAGGCGCGGTTCATGCCTTACTTCGAGAAGATGAGCGGCGAGTTCGCCAAGCCCTATCCGCTGGCCTTCTCGGACGAAGGTGACCTGCTTGGCATGCCGCAGCGCTACGGTCCGTTCAGCTTCGTGGTCAATACGGACAAGATCAGCCGCGAGACTGCCGAAGAGCAGGGCTGGAAGCTGTTCTTCGATCCGGCCATGAAGGATCGCTACGGTGTTCTCACCTATGGAGACTGGAACATCATGCATCTGGCTCTGGCCGGGGATCTCAATCCGTTCGAGGAAATGGACGAGGCCAAGCGCGCCACGTTCAAAAGCACGGCGGAGACCATTTTCGGCAACGCCAAGCTCCTGACCGACGATCTGGTGGCGATGACGACGGCGCTCATCAATGGCGAGATAGATGCCTACTTCACCGGCGGCACCTACACCGCATCGCCCGCCCGCCTCGACGGTGCTTCTAACGTCCGTGCCATCACCCCGCGCTCGGGGCCGGTTGACGGCAAGGGTGGCCTGGTGTGGGTGGAATTGACCTCGCTGATCAACAATCCCGACCCTTCCGGGCTGGCCGAGGATTTCCTCGAATTCGTGCAGCAGCCTGACGTGGCCAAGAGCGTCAGCTTTGCCGAAGGCACCTACAATCCGGTCACCCAGATGGGCGACCCGACGGTCTTCGCCAAATACTCGCCCGAGGAACTGGATGCTATCCAGTGGGACAGCCTCGAGGAAGAGCTTTCGCGCGCGGCCCAGTACAACGTGATCAAGGATTACGACGCCCTCAATGCCATCTATACGGCGGCGAAGCGTCGCTGACGCGCGGCGCGTCCAGGTTGGGCGCGCCAACGAGGCGCTAGCGTTTGATCGGGCACCGCAGCGAACACCGGCCCGCTTGTCCAAGCCGGTGTTCCAGATCAATGGCAGAGGCGCCCGGCGCCGTAACGCTGGAGTGCATTCTGTTGCAGCAACTCACGTCCCATCCTCAAGGCAGCCCGCCGAGCAAGCCCATTCTACGGCTTGAAAATATCGTGAAGCGCTTCGGTGCCGTCACCGTCCTGCGCGATATCAGCCTTGACATTGTCGATGGAGAATTCCTCACCATCGTCGGCCCTTCCGGCAGCGGGAAAACCACGCTGATCCGTCTGCTGGTGGGGATGGACGAGCCGACTTCGGGCGCCATCTGGTTGCGGGACCGCCGCATCGAGCGGGTGCCGGCAAACAAGCGCCCGACCTGCATGGTCTTCCAGTCGCTGGCGCTGTTCCCGCATCGCAGCGTTGGGCAGAACATCGAATTCCCGCTGAAGATTCGCGGTGTTCCGGCTGCCGAGCGCAAGGAGCGCGCGCTTGAGCTCATGGCTCTCCTGCGCTTGCAGAAGGACTACTACGACAAGGGTGTCACCCAGATTTCAGGCGGTGAACGGCAAAGGGTGGCGCTGGCGCGCGCGCTGGCCTTCGATCCTGAAATCCTCTTCTTCGACGAGCCCTTGTCGGCGCTCGATTACCGGCTGCGCAAGGTTCTGGAGAAGGAACTGAAAGACTTGCACGCGCGAACCGGCAAGACCTTCGTGTACATCACCCATTCCCTCGAGGAGGCGATGGTGATGTCCGATCGCATCGCCATCATGCGGGCCGGCCGCTTCGAGCAGATCGCGGTCGCCGACGAAATCTATGCCCGCCCGCAGAGCCGCTTCGTTGCCGAGTTCATGGGCGAGGTCAATCTTTTCGATATCGAAGGCGTCGCCGACGGTGGGCTGAAGGGCGAGGGTATCGAGATCAACCTTCCCGTGGATACCGCGCCGGTGTCGGTATCGCTCGCTCCAGGCGTCAAGGCGACGCTGATGGTTCGGCCGGAATTCATGCACTTTCTCGACAATGGTCATGTCAGCGACTTCCATTTGAGCGGCGTGATCCGGGCGGAATACCTGCTTGGCTCGCGCATCCACTACGAAGTCGAAAGGCGCGACGGCATGATGGTGATCGTGGAAAAGCTGCGCGAGGATCGCTTTGCCGGCAAACCGGGCGATGAGGTGCTGCTGGGCTGGGATGTGGAGAATTGCCATATCATCGCGGAACAGCCATGACCACGCGCGACCGCAAGCTCGGAACCTTGGCTGCGTTGCCGATGGGCCTGTTGCTTATTGGCGGGTTCCTCGCGCCGCTTCTGGTCATTTCCGGCTTTTCCATCATGCCCGAGCGCGTTTTCGACTTGGCGCATATTCCCGACTTTTCGGCCTATGCCGTGTTTTTCAAGCAGGGTTACTACAAGTCGCTCCTATGGTCGCTGGCGATGGCCTTCATGGCCACTGTGATCCTGTTCGTTCTGTGCTGGCCGCTGGCCTACGGCATGGCCAAGGTATTCGGTCGGTTCACACTATTCCTGACGGTGGCCGTTGCGGTCACTCTGCTCGTGTCGGAAAATATCCGGCTTTTCGGCTGGGTGGTCACGCTCATGAAGGGCGGCTTGATCGACGGCTATCTGAACGCGCTGACGGGATGGCGGCTCGAAGGCGCGCTTTACAACGTCCCGATCACCATTTTCGGGCTGGTCTACGTCTACTTTCCGTTCATGCTTTTTCCCTTGGCGCAAGGCATCGCCATGGTGCCGGATGACGCCCGCCAGGCCGCGGCGGATCTTGGCGCTTCCCGTTGGCGCGTCCTGTGGGAGATCGATCTTCCGCTTGCCGCGCCTGGCATCATGGTCGGCTCTCTCCTGTGCTTTGTTCTCGTCGCCGGCGCACTCGCCGAATCCAAGCTGCTCGGCGGGCAGTCAGTCATCGTCATTGCCGCCGAAGTGGAAACGGCCTTTTCCTACGGGCAGAACTGGCCTTTGGGGTCGGCTCTGGCCATGAGCCTGATCGTCGTCATCGGCACATTGGCGATCGTGGCGATTTCGCGCGTCGACCTGGACGCCCTGATGGGGCGCAGGCGCTAATGAAGACGTCGCGAACGATATCGGCCCTTCTTGTCTGCTACGGCCTTCTGGTCGTTGCGTTCCTCTATCTGCCGATCGTCTCGGTGGGCTTCGCATCTGTTGCCAAGGCGCGTTACCTGACCTTTCCCATACGCGGCTATACGCTTCAATGGTACGACGCCGCCCTGACAAGTGGCACCGTCCGTGAGATCGTCGTTACGTCGCTTACGATAGCTGCGCTGGTGACCGTCATCTCGATGGTGCTTGGCTTTTTTGGCGCGCTGGCCTTCGCGCGCTACCAGTGGCGCTACCGCACGCTGTTCCAGAAGTTCGTGTTGTTGCCAATCTTCTTCCCGCAGGCGGTTCTTGGCCTTGCCTTGCTGGTCTGGTTCAATTCGATCGGAATCGTGCCGACCTGGAAAACGGCGATCGTGGCGCATCTGGTGTGGATTGCACCGATCGCGACGCTGGTTGTCGCCATCCAGGCCTACAGCTTCGACCCGATGCTGGAGGAAGCCGCGCGAGACCTCGGCGCTTCCACCTGGCAGATACTGCGAGAACTGACCATTCCGCTGCTGATGCCGGGTGTGCTTGCCGCTGGTCTGTTCGCGTTTCTCCTCAGTTGGGGAAATTTCCCGCTGTCGCTGTTCACCACGGGGGCCGATTCCACGCTGCCGGAGTGGCTCTACGCCAAGATGGTTTCCGGCTATTCGCCCCAGGTGCCCGCGCTCGGCATCATCGCCATCGCAAGCTCGGCCGCCATCGTACTGATTGCGGTGCTCATCTCGTCGCTGTTTCGCGCTATTCGCGCGGGCCGCGCCGGCAAGACTTGATACACAAGGAGAACAAATCATGTTGACGTCGATCAGGGGCAAAAGCGTTATCGTTACCGGGGGCTCGAAGGGCATCGGGCGCGGTATCGCCAAGATTTTTGCCGCTCAGGGCGCCAAGGTAATGATCGCAGCGCGCGGCAAGGATGCCTCCGAGGCGGTGCTCGCCGAACTGCGCGGCGCGGGCGGAATAGCCGAGGCCGTCGCCTGCGACGTTGCGGACTGGGGCTCCGTCCAGGCGATGGTGAAGGCCACGGAAGCGGTTTTCGGCGGCGTCGATATCCTGTGCGCCAACGCCGGCATTTTTCCGCAGGCTAAGATGATCGACCTTGATCCGGACGAGTGGGATCGCGTCATGGCGACCAATCTCAAGAGCGCCTTCCTGACGGTCAAGGCGTGCATTCCCTATTTCGAGAAGGCAGGCAAGGGGCGCGTTATTCTCACCTCGTCCATCACTGGGCCGGTGACCGGCTATCCCGGCTGGACCCATTACGGGGCTTCGAAAGCCGGCCAGCTCGGCTTCCTCAAGACCGCCTCGATGGAACTCGCCCGCTACAACACCACGATCAACGCAGTGATGCCCGGCAACATCGTGACCGAGGGTCTGGAAGGGCTTGGCCAGGCCTATCTCGACACGATGGCAGCGTCGGTCCCGCTCAAGCGCTTGGGCGCTGTCGAAGACATCGGCAATGCCGCTCTGTTCTTCGCGTCCGACGAGGCCGGCTACATCACCGGGCAGCAGATCATCGTGGACGGTGGCCAGACACTGCCGGAATCGCTCGAAGCGATCGCAAGTATCTAACGCCGATCTCACACCGATAAAACCCTGACGGGAGGTTGCCATATGTCGCAAGAGGCTACTCTTGAGCGGCTTCAAGGGCTGGTGCAGCAATCGCTGAGCCGCTGGGATATCCCGGCGGACACGTCTGCCCGCCTGATCAATATTTCGGAAAACGCTACCTATCTGGTCGAGGCGCCGGACGGGTTTCGCTCGATCTTGCGTGTCCACCGTGAAAATTACCATTCGCGTGACGCCATCGCCTCCGAACTCGCCTGGTCGCAGGCGCTAGGACATGAGGGCGGCGTGGAGACGCCGGACTATTTCCTCGGCCGCGACGGTAGCGCCATCCAGACAGCGACGGTCGACGGGCTGGCGGCACCGCGTCATATGGTGATGTTCGCGTTCGTGGAGGGGCATGAGCCCGATCCCGACCACGATCTGGTCGCTGCGTTCGGCCAGTTGGGCCAGATTGCGGCGCGGGCGCATCTGCATTCGTCCTCATGGCGTCGTCCTGCCGGATTCCAGCGGATGACCTGGGACGAAAGCACCGTCTTCGGCTCGGCCCCGACATGGGGGAACTGGCGCGACGGTCCCAACATCGATGCGCGCATCTCCAGCCAACTCGAGCGGCTCGAAGGCCTGATCGTGCAGCGGCTGGCCAGGTTCGGCAAGGGTGCGGAACGCTATGGCCTGATCCATGCCGACATGCGCCTCGCCAATCTGCTCGTTCACCAGGACAAGCCGCGCCTGATCGATTTCGACGACTGCGGCTTCGGCTGGTTCCTCTATGACTTCGCCACGGGCGTCTCGTTCATGGAGGACCACCCGCAGGTACCCGCCCTCAAGCAGTCCTGGGTCGAGGGCTACCGCAAGGTACGCGACCTTTCCGTGGCCGACGAAGCGGAAATCGATACCTTCGTGATGCTGCGGCGCATGGCGCTGCTGGCCTGGATCGGTTCGCATCGCGAGGTCGAAATCGCGGCCGAGCTCGCTCCGGTGTTTGCCGAGGGCACGGTCAGTCTGGCGGAAAGCTACTTCGGCACGCACGGCTGAGTGCTCGCTGTCAATCCGCACCCCGCCACTGTCAAGCGGCGGGGTGCATGAGTCCCTAAGGTCCTCGTAGCGCTGCGATCAAGCGGTCACGATTAACAGGCGAGACTAAGCCGATGAGCCAGGAAAAGCTGGATTTTCTCGAACGGTCACGAGAATTTTGGAACCCGGGCAAGACCCAGGACTGGCAGGACATGGGTGTCGATCTCGTCATCGATCGCCGTGAAGCCTACTACCTCTACGACATGGATGGCCGTCGTCTCATAGATGCGCATCTCAATGGCGGCACCTATAATCTGGGGCACCGTCACCCGGAGCTGGTGGAAGTGCTGAAGGCGGGAACCGACCGCTTCGACATGGGAAACCATCATTTCCCGGCACTTGCCCGTACGGCGCTTGCCGAGGCGCTGGCCGCCTGCGCGCCGGGCCCAGACTTCAAATACACCGCCTATGGGTCGGGTGGCGGCGAGGCGATCGACATCGCCCTCAAGACCGCCCGGCACGCCATGCAGAAGAAGAAGATCGTTTCGATCGTCAAGGCCTATCACGGCCACACCGGCCTGGCGCTGAAGACAGGCGACGACCGGTTCTCCAAGCTGTTCCTGTCCGAGGATACGTCGGGTGAATTCGTCCAGGTTCCCTTCAACGACCTCACCGCCATGGAAGATGCGTTGCGCAAGCGCGACGTGGCGGCCGTCATCATGGAGACGATCCCGGCGACCTATGGCTTCCCGATGCCACATGAGGGCTATCTGCCGGCGGTCAAGAAACTGTGTGAGCGCTATGATGCGCTTTACATCGCCGACGAGGTCCAGACGGGCCTGATGCGCTGCGGTGAGATGTGGGCGTGCATGCGCTACGGCGTGGTGCCGGATATCATGGTGACCGGCAAGGGTATTTCTGGCGGGATGTATCCGATCGCCTGTGTACTGATCTCCGAAAAATGCGGCGGCTGGCTCAAGCAGGACGGTTTCGGTCACATCTCGACGATGGGCGGGGCGGAACTGGGCTGTATCGTTGCCATGAAGACGCTGGAGATCGTGCAGCGGCCCGAAGTGCGCAGCATGGTTAATTTCATAGCGGACTTCCTGCGGGCCGGCCTCGATCAGATCATGGCCGAATATCCAGATTTCTTCATTGGCATTCGCCAGCACGGCGTGGTCATGGGGCTTGAGTTCAATCATCCGCAAGGCGCCAAGCCGGTGATGAAGCATCTCTACCAGAATGGTGTGTGGGCGATCTTCTCGACGCTTGACCCAAGTGTGCTGCAGTTCAAGCCCGGCCTGTTGCTGACCCAGACGGATGCCGAGGATTTGCTGCGCCGCGTCGAAATAGCCATCGACCTTGCGCGAACCGAGATCATGGGCGGACGGCGGGTGATCAACTGATGGAACCGCAGATCAGAACGCTTGTCGATATTGCCGGTACCAAGGCAGACCTGCGCGGCCGCGCCGACATGATGCTGGAGCGGGCCCGCTGGGCCAGCCAAGTCTTTCAGCGCTACGATCGCCCCGCAACCATGGCGATCGTCGATGCCGTCGCCAAGGCGGCGCATGCGAATGCAGCGAAATATGCCGACTGGGCCGTCGAGGAAACGGGTTTCGGAGTTCCCGCCCACAAGAAGCTGAAGAATGAACTGTCCTCCACCGGGCTGGTCGATTTCTATCGCAACGACGATTACGTCAATCCGAGGATCGACAGCGCCGCCAAGATGGTCAAGATTCCGCGCCCGGCCGGCGTGGTGTTTGCGCTGACGCCCTCTACCAACCCGATCGCGACCCTCAACTACAAGATCCTTCTGGCCCTGATGACGCGCAATGCGATCGTCATCAGCCCGCATCCGGCCGCGCGCCATTGCTGCGTCGACGCTGCCCGCACCCTGATGGCTGCGGCGCTCGAAGCCGGCGCGCCGGATGCCATCATCCAGATCGTCGAAGAGCCCAGCATTCCTTTCATCGAGGAATTCATGGCTTCGCCGAAGACATCCGTGATCCTTGCCACCGGCGGCAACGCCGTGGTGCGCGCGGCCTATTCGTCGTCGAACCCGGCGATCGGCGTGGGGCCGGGCAACGCTCCGGTCTATGTCGACCCCTCGGCCGATATCGACAAGGCGGCCAAGCGCATCGTCGACGGCAAGAGCTTCGACAACTCCATCCTGTGCACCAATGAAAGTGTCGTCCTCACGCTGCCCGAGGTCGACAAGCAGCTCCGGCGCTCCATGCAGGCTGCCGGCGCCTATTTCTGCTCGCCGGACGAGACGGAAAGACTTCGTGCGCTGCTGTTCCATCCGCGCGGCTTCAATGTCGCCTGTGTAGGGCGCGACGCCGTGCTGATTGCTGCCGATGCGGGGATACGCGTTCCGCAAAACACCCGCATCCTGGTGACGCCGATCGACCAGATCGGGGTGGAGGAGCGCCTTTCCAAGGAAAAGCTCTGTCCCGTGCTGGCCTACCATGTCGCCAAGAACCGCTCGCAGGCGATGGCGCATGCCCGCGCCATCCTGCGCATGACGGGTGCTGGCCATTCGGCGGCGATCCACGCCAACGATCCTGCCGTCATCATGACCTACGGAAGCACGGTCGAAGCCTATCGCATCGTCGTCAATTCCCCGTGCAGCCAAGGTGCTGCCGGCTTCGGAACCGGTCTGGCTCCCACCTTCACCGTCGGCACCGGCTATTTCGGCCGCAGTTCCATCGGCGAGAATGTCGGCCCCCAGCATCTCGTTCACTGGTCGCGCATCGCCTACAACACGGACCCTGACGTTCCTTTCGGGAATTTCGACAATCTAGGGCCGCGCTTCGAAGGGCCGTTGCCGATGGCTCCCGCCGACGGGATGCCCGGAAGTGCCGTGCCGCGCCGACCGGCGGCACCAGGTTCCTTCTCCGGAGGCCAGGCAGCCTCGTCGCCTTTATCTGATGCAGCACGAGACGAACTGCGCCGCCTGATCGCGGAAGAACTTCGCGCCGTGCTCAAGGAACGCTGACCCCATGGCTGAACTTCGCTCCTTCATTTTCATCGACCAGTTGCAGCCCCAGACGCTGGCCTATCTGGCGACCTGGATCAGAGGCTCGCTGCCGCGCCGCGCCATGGCCGCGCAGATCATCGAAGTCGCGCCCGGCATTGACATCGAGGCGCTCACCGACGTCGCCCTGAAAGGGGCGAACGTACGGGCGGGCATGCTCGTCGTGGAGAGGCAGTACGGCTATCTGGAATTCCACTCCCGCTCGACGGCCGAGGTCAAGGCTGCGGCCCAGGCGGTGCTTTCCGCGTTGGGTGCGGACGAAGCGGACACCAGGCGCCCCGAGATTCTTGCTTCCAGGGTCGTCAACCGCGTCGATCCCCAACATGCCTTCCTGATCAACCGCAATCGGCTCGGTTCGATGATCGTCGGTGGGGAGTCCCTCTACATCCTCGAATGTCAGCCGGCTTCCTACGCCATTCTGGCCTGCAACGAGGCTGAAAAAGCAGCGAACATCAAGGTTATCGACTACCGCATGATCGGCGCCAGCGGCAGGCTGTATTTGTCGGGCGACGAGGCCGAAATCCGCAATGCACGCGATGCCGCCGAAGCGGCGTTGCGCGCGCACGGCGCGCGATAGGAGCGGTGGCATGAGCTCCGATCTCAGGACCATGATACGCGAATTGTTGCGGGAGGAACTCGCGGCGCGTGGCGTCGGGCGTCCCTCGGGTGCCACCCAGATTCGCGAGGAGGCGGTTTCGGTCGCTTCCGATGCCGAACTGGCCGCGTTTGCGCGCCGCATCCTGGCGCTCGCTGGAGACAGCAAGGCCCGTGCGGACATCGAAAATGGACGGCATGTCTTTCGGCTGGCCGGTATTGGCAGCCGAGTCGCGACGCCTGTCGAGGCGTATGAGCGCGCGCAGCCGAAGCAGAATCTCTCGCCGGTCTCATTCGAGCGCGGCCTCGTCAACGAGCGCGAAATCCGCAACCTTCCCGAAGGAATCACCGTGATCCGTATCGGCAAGACCGTTCGCCTCACCCCTCTCGCGCAGGATGAACTGCGTCGGCTGGGCATCAAGATCGAAAGGGCTAAGTCATGATCCGCGGACGCGTAACTGGTCGTGTCTGGTCTTCCAAGGCGATAGACACCCTGCCCAGCGGGGCGCTTCTGGAAGTCACGACGGAAGGGGGCGCAAGCCTCGTCGCTTTCGATCCGCTCGGCTGCGCGCAGGGTGAGGCCGTTCTGGTTACGCAAGGGTCGGTGGCTGCCGCCTATTTTACCAAGATCAAGGCGCCGGTGGACGCACTCATCATCGGTTCGATCGACGAAGCCCAGGATTGACGACGACCATATTCATTCACTGAAAGCAAATTGAAATTCCCAAACCATCAGGAGACTAATCATGGCTAATCTGGCAATTGGAATGATCGAGACACGCGGTTACGTGGCGGCACTGGCAAGCGCGGACGCCATGGTCAAGGCGGCGAACGTCGAAATCGTGGCCCGCAACGAAGTGGGCGGCGGCCTCGTGTCCGTCGTGATCCGCGGCGACGTCGGCGCGGTCAAGGCAGCAACGGAAGCCGGCGCCGAGGCCGGAAACGCGGTGGGCGAGGTTGTCGCCGTTCACGTCATTCCGCGTCCGCATCAGGATCTGGCTAAGTATTTCACGGCCGCCGTCGTCGCCAAGTAAGGCGTCAGCCTGGAATTCAAGGTGGCCGGCGGCGCGTCGTCGCCTGCGGCCATTGTTGTCTGTTGCCAATAACCCCCGGCGGGAGTGTCCGAGATGACGGAACTACGGGTCTATCTACCTATTCACGACCTGCAGCCTCAGTTTGCCGCGTATCTGAGCTCGCCCACCCGAGCCAGGGGCTACCCGCCCTTTGCCGGCCAGCACAGCCTCATCATCGAGGTCGCGCCGGCGCTTGCCATCCACCGGATTGCGGATCTAGCGCTAAAGGCCGCGCCCGACATGGAGCCAGGTATCCTCTATACTGAACGGCAATTCGGGCTGCTCGAACTGCACTCCTCGGACAAGGATGAACTGGAGGCTGCCGGCCAGGCGATTTTGAACGGGATAGGGGCGAAGGCGGAAGACCAGCTCGCCCCCAGCATCTACTATCATGACATCATCGAGGACCTATCCGACCAGCACGCGATCATCCTGAACCGGTCGCGCGATGCCTCGATCCTTGTCCCCGGCAACAGCTTGCTGGTATTCGAGCTTGCCCCTGCCTTGTTCGCCTGCGTGGCGGCGAATGAGGCAGAGCGCGCGGCGCCGGAAACGGTGATCAACGACGTCCAGATGATCGGGGCGACGGGGCGCATTTTCATGTCGGGCCGCACCGCCGATCTCGTGAAGGCGCGGGACGCGATCATCCGGACCGTGGAGGCAGTACAAGGCCGGCGCAAGTAGCCGGAAGGTGTTGTCACGGTAACGGCTTGTTCGGACCCGCTGCGATATATTCAGGCCCATGAACACCTCTCCCATCAGCTACAAGCGCCACCGTTTTCCGCCCCAGATCATCGCCCATGCGGTGTGGCTCTACTTTCGCTTTCCGCTGAGCTTGCGCTTGGTCGAGGAAATGCTGCTGGAGCGCGGTATTGTCGTTTCCTATGAGACCATCCGCCGATGGGGACTGAAATTCGGCCCGGACTATGCCCGACGGCTCCGAAGGAAGCGTCCAGGGGCTTTGGTGCATTGATGCGATCAAAGGGCTTGGTGACTTTGTAGCCTGATCAGCGGACGCGCTCGGACAGGGGCCTTGCGAGGACCATGTTACGGTTCGCGATTTTGATATGAATGGCGACTTCGTTTTGCTGGGCGCCGAAAGTGCGGGAGGTCAGGTGCCCGTCGTTGATACGTTTGATGCAGGAAATGGCAGTCTCGACCAGAGAGCGTTTGCCGTATTCGTGTCGTCGCTGCCACGCCATTCGGCCATGAAGCGCGATCTCTGCGGCATGGCGTTCCCGCTCGCTTCCACCATGCGGCTGTCCCTTCTCCGGGATCGATCGCTTGCCCGGCGGGATGACTATCCTGGGCGGAGATCGGGCCGGACGTGCGGCACGGATCGCCTGATATGTGGGCTCCCCGTCATAGGCGCCATCGGCAATGACCGATCGGATATTGCCGCCCGAATTGGCCACGAGTTGGCCGATCATGGCGCTGTCTGATGTGTCGTCATCAGTGAGCTCGTGGGCAATGATCTCATTGTCGTCAGCATTCACCGAAATATGCAGTTTACGCCACGAACGGCGCGTTTCGCCGTGTTTGGCTCTTGCCCATTCACCTGCGCCGTAGAATTTCAGGCCAGTGCTGTCGATCACAATGTCGACCGATCTCCTGCGTGGACATCGGACCGAACAGACATCAACCGTTCTGCGCCGGCGTGCCAGGGTCGTATGATCGGGCACGGTCCGATCAAGGTTCAGCAAAGCCATAAGCGAGCGCACAAAACCCTCGGTCTGGCGCAGTGGAAACCGAGCCAGAGCGCCGAGCATCAGCGTTGTCTCGATCGCCAAATTGGAGAACCGGCGCTGACCGCCGGGCGTATTGCGGCACGATGGGCGCCACCCTTCAATCGCCTCAGCCGAAATCCACATCCTGATATCGCCGCGCAAAATCAGGCCGCGATCATAGGCGCTCCAATTTGTCACTCGATACCGGGCGCGTGGAATGTGATGACGCCGCGCGGCGTTGAATTTGAACGGCATGCAAATCTCGGTGAGCTTGTGATCGAAGCCCTCATACCATCACTGGCCTATTCGTGCACCAACGCCGCGACGAACGGCGCCGGGCGATCGAAGCCGTGCTGAGCGAAACCGGCGGCCGTGTCCCGGTCGTGGTCGGAATCGGCGCGCTGCGCACGGATGATGCGGTAAAGCTCGCTCAGGACGCCAAAGCCGTCGGGGCGACAGCAGGGCTACTATCAGCAGCGTCCTACACGCCGCTCACTGAAAACGAGGTGTTTGAGCATTTCTCGGCGGTGGTGCGCGAAAGCGGTCTGCCGATCGTCATCTACGATAATCCGGGCACGACGCATTTCCAGTTCACGCCGGCGCTTGTCGGTCGCCTCGCCACGGTGCCCGGTATCGTTGCGATCAAGAATCCTGGCTGGAGGGCCGAAGATACGGCACAGAATCTGGCCGCCCAGCGCGCAATTGTCCCGCAAGGCTTTGCCATCGGTTGCAGCGCTGACTGGACGGCGCCCGAGACCATGATCGCCGGTGCCGACACCTGGCACAGCGTGCTTGGAGGACTGTTCCCGGATGTATGCCTGAGGATCGTCAGGGCCGCGCAGCGGGGTAATGCCGCCGAGGCGCGTCGGCTAGATGGCGAGCTTGCACCGGTCTGGGACCTGTTCAGGCAGTTTTCCAGCCTGCGGGTCGTCTACGCGCTCGCCGACCTGCTCGGCATCTGCCGCATCGACCCGCCACGGCCGGTCCTGCCACTTCCCGAGCCCGCGAGGCGTCAGGTCGCCGACACGCTCGCGCGCCTGCCGGCGCACATCACGCTTTGAACGGAACTACGACTCGGGTTTGTTGCGTGAAATTTGGCGTGCCCGTGTAACGTTCAAGCCTGCCGTGCAGATGCGCAGTCGCAGTCCGACCATTGAGCGGCGATTGTGCGCCGCTGCGCGACCAACGCATCTGTCGCTTCTTAAACATGCGTTGGTTGATTAGTTGGTTCACGGTCGATTCCACATAGCCGGTCGACACCCTCTCGTCTCTTGCCGATATGACGCGTAGTCCACCAAGGATCGGATGTTGCAGTAGATGTCGCTCCGGAGCCATTCAGCTTACGCCCTCATTTCAGGGCTCTGTGCTTTGCACCGCATCGCCTGTAAGCTGCCGATCCGTAGATTGCTCCCATCGTTCACTCTCTCGCAACCGTCCGCCGGGACGATGGGAAGACCGGAAGCTTTCCCGGTATCTTAGAGGGCTCAACCCGAGTCGGCGCTGAAACGCGGCTCTCATCTGCTGAGAACTAGCGAAGCCGCAATCGAAAGCGATGACCTTAATCGGGCGTTCCGTCGCTTCAAGCATGTTGCGCGCCTGATCGATGCGGACGCTTTCCACGAAGTCGTGTGGTGTTTGTCCCAATTCCTTTACGAACAGGCGCGCCACCGTACGTTCGCTCGTGCCGGCAATACGGGCCAGGCGTTCGACGGAAAACGGCTCCGCGAGATGATTGACGACATAGGCCTGGACCTTGCCGATCGGCGAGTCCGGGTCGCCTCGCGGCACCAATAACGGGCTGAACTGCGACTGGCCGCCCTGGCGTTGGGCAACGACCACCAATCGCTTGGCGCAGGCGAGTGCCAGTGCCTCGCCATGATCCTCGCTCACCAGCGCGAGCGCGAGGTCGATACCCGCGGTCACGCCGGCCGACGTCACCAGCGCGCCGTCACGAGCATGGATGCGGTCATACTCCACCCGGCAGGCAGGGAAGCTTGCGGCAAGGCGCGCGGCATTCTGCCAATGAGTCGTCGCGACGCGTCCATCGAGCAGCCCGGCGTGGCCGAGCACGAACGCGCCGGTGCAGATCGATCCATAGCGCTCCGCCAGCGTGCCCCAGTTCCGCAGCCAGTCCAACATGGCCCCGTCCGGCTGGGCCTCCGGCAGCGACGGCCCGCCCGCTACGAGGGCAATGTCGAAGCGGCGGCCCGCCTGCGCGAAGGAGAAATGCGGGATCATCAAGATGCCGTTCGAGGCACGGACGGCATTGGTATCGGCCGCGATGAGCATGCAATCATATCTCTCGTCAGCTCCGAGGAACGCATTCGCTTCGGCAAAGACGTCAAGCGGACCGGCTACGTCCAGCGCCTGCACACCATCATGGATGATGAGCGCCACTTCCCTTTTCGCCATCAAATCGCCTCCAGTATCGCTTCGGGCAGCTTATCGCACATGATTGGCAGATTTTCGATGGTGTGTATGTTTGCTGCCAAACGCGTCGGGGGCGATGAGTAGCGGTAGCTTCCTCTCACTGGAGATACGACATGAAGGACCCACTTCTCTCGAAAGCCAGCATCAATGGAATTTCGGTGCCAGACAGCAAACTCGGCCGCGCGATCACCGAATTTGTCCGCGATACGGAATCCGAGTTGCTATTCAATCATTCCAGCCGCGTCTATTTCTTCGGTGCGCTTGCCGGGCAGCAGCGCGGCCTCACCTTCAACGCTGAGCTGCTCTATGCGGCAACGATGTTTCACGACATCGGCCTTATGCCGTCGCATAGCAGCGCGGACCTGCGCTTCGAGGTGGATGGAGCCAACGCCGCGCGCGATTTCCTTCAGAGCCACGGCGTCAGTGCCAGCGATATCGAAAAGGTCTGGACCGGGATCGCGCTGCACACCACACCCGGCGTGCCGGAGCACATGCACCCGGTGATCGCACTTACCACTGCGGGTGTCGAAATGGACGTGCTCGGCCTCACCTATGGCGAGTATGATGACGCGACGCGCGAGGCCGTGGTCTCCGCCTTCCCGCGCACGCCGCAGTTCAAGGAGGACATCATCCAGGCCTTCTATGACGGCATCAGGCACAAGCCCGACACGACCTTCGGCAACGTCAAGGCCGATGTGATTGCCGACAAGGAGCCGCATTTCCACCGCGGCAACTTCTGCTCGGTCATCCGCAATTCACACTGGCACGCCTGATCGAGCCGGAGAGTTCGGGCGATGCCGTGCATTTTTTGAGTCGAACATGGTATCGTGGGAACGGCTGTCAGCTACTTTCCCAGAAGCTGTCGGTCCGTTTCCACCAAACTCAGACCTCCGCAGCCAGATCATGACTATGCCAGTGTAACCGGCGGGTGTTTGCATGCAAAATCGCCTCCAAAGCTGGGGGTTGCAGGACCTTGTTGCAGGGATCGGAATTTGATCGAAGAGCGCCCTACCGGTGACCTTGTTCATGCCCCGCGTTCAAACTCGGCACGGCCGAGCTTGGTCATTCGGTT
>NZ_JBTMXA010000021.1:0-31157 GCF_054489545.1 Mesorhizobium sp. A556 | reverse complement strand
CACATGGCGACGCAGGTCATTGAACTTGTGTGGCATTCGGGCAGTCCTGTCCGGTGGGGACCGCTTCTCTAAACGTCAAAGCCCGATCCCTGCAACAAGGTCCTTCCTCGTCATCTGCGATTGCTCGATCCACATCGTGCATCGGGATCGTAAAGGTCTTGACCGGAATATCCCGCTCGCGCGCTTGTCGTACATAGAGACCGACATGGGCGATCTCCGGATCGGTGTAGGTGCACCAGGGAATCGTCAGAGCGCTGAGCCGTCGGCGACCGAGAAGTAACGCGTTGTGAACCACGATGCGTGCCGACGCATCGGCGGTATCGTTGAACTTGTCGTCGAGACAGACATCACCGGCAGCATAAATGCGTCGATTGGTGGTCTGAAGAAAATCGTTGACGTGGACGCCAGAGTTGGCGTCGTAATCAACGCCTGCGGCTTCCAGATTCAGGTGGTCGACACTGGGTACTCGGCCGGTGCCGATAAGGATGGCATCAACAGTAATCGTACTCTTGTAATCGTCGCTGACTAGATCGACGATCTTCTGACCATTTTGTGATTTCACGTTAATGACTTGCGTATTGAGCCTCACCTCGACGCCGTCGCGGGCCAAGGCGTCGGACAGGATCTGGGCCGCGTCGCGCTCCTCCCTGGGCAGGAAAAGCGGTGGCTTTTGCACGATGACGGTATGTGCGCCGAAGCGGCGGAACGCTTGCGCCATCTCGCAACCGAGCGGCCCACCGCCGATGACAAGAAGACGGCGCGGCAGCTCAGTCTGGTCGAAGACATTCTGGTTGGTCAGATAACCAGCTTCGGCGAGACCGGGAATAGAGGGCGTGTCCGGTCGTGCGCCAGTGGCGATCACCGCTCTTTTGAAGTGCAGCGTCGCTCCGTCGTCCACCTTCAGCATGTCGCTTGCCGTGAATCTCGCCTGGCCGAAGAACACGTCCACGCCGGCGGTTGTCAGCCGACGCACTGAATCGGCGCTGCTGATGCGGCTACGGATAGCGCGCATCCGTTGCATGACCTCGGAAAATTCTACGCTGATATCGGCCGGGATGCGCGCACCGTACAAATCGGCGTGCCGCATCTCGGCGTAGAGCCGTGAAGTACGGATAATGGATTTGGACGGCACGCAGCCGATGTTCAGGCAGGTGCCGCCGAGCAGATGACGCTCGATCAAGGCAACCTTGGCGCCCATTGCCGTCGCAGCATACGCCGCCGCCAATCCCGCCGTACCGGCGCCGATGATCACCAAGCCATATCGGCCGGCAGGCTGTGGATTGTGCCAATCAACCGGGCGTACGTTACTCAACCGTTCGTGCTCGTAAGCATCATCCGGGGCGGTCGAGATTAGTTTGCTAAACTCTTGCAATTGCTGTCGTCCATGGATCCAAGTAGTTTCTACAGCCAGCCGCCGCGGAATCCGGCGCGCCGCAATCCTGCGCCGATGTAGTTACAGCTCCGCGTCAGTCGCCAGATCAGTTGCGTTCGATAATTCTCGATCATCATCACCACGATCCCCTGGTCGAGGCCGAAGTGGCCGGCGGAAGCCCAGGCGCCATTTCCCGCGCTCGTGAGTGTTGGATTAAAACTGCTCGTGTATTGCTCGGTTGACAGCATTTCGGGATAGCGGCGGAGCATCTCGCGCGCAGCGCATAAGGCAATCTCGGGTGCGAACGGCAGCGACGCCAGCGCGGACCACCCGCCAAGCGTGCCGTCATCGGGCCCATAAGGCACGCCACGCGCCGCATAGCCGAACAGGCGATGCCGCCTTGTCGATGACGGCGGCTGATCGCTTGGGCCGTCACAGGCTGTCAGGCCCCAGCAACTTTCGTCATAGCCAACGAAACGGTGGGGATTGCGCCGCGTGTACTCGCGCTGAACTTCGATGGCGCGCCGGCTATTTTCGAAATAATTGCACTTCTTCTCGCGCATGAAACGATCCCGGATGTCGCGAAAGTCGATCCATGCGTGGGAGAACTGATGGACGAACAATGGTCCGGCATACAGAAAATCGTGGCCATACAAATTCTCCCATTGGTAGGTCCCGGTCCATGCTTCATAGCTGTGCGCCTCTAGTGGATGTGTTGGCGAACCCAGCGCGAGCACATAGAGCACGATAGCCTCGTTGTAGCCCTCCCAACCGTAGTGCAGGAACCCACACTCCGGCTTCCAGCCTAGTCGAATGGTTGTCTCGCCGCCCAGCGCCCAGATCCAGTCGATGCGGCGGTAAAGCGTATCAACGATCCGGCGCAATTCCGATTCCTCGTCGCTATCCGAATCGAAATACGCGCTGGCCGTCAAGGCGCCCGCAATCAGCAACGCCGTGTCGACCATCGACAATTCGCAGCGCCAGACGCGCACACCTGTCCGAATGTCGAGGAAGTGGTAGTAGAAGCCTTTATACCCGGTTGCTCCGGGGTCGCCGCTCTGATCGCTGTCGCTGAAGAAACGTAACACGGAAAGGCTGCGGCTGACCGCATCCGCACGCGTCATCCAGCCGCGCTCTACCGCGGCTGGATAGACCGACAGCGCAAACCCGACGACGGCAATGCTGCATGGCGAGTTTTCGCGCGAGGTATCGGCAACCAACCCATTGGCCGGATTGACCGACTGCAAGAAGTAGCCAAACGCGGCGCGCTGCAGACGGTCGAGCAGCGCTTCGTCACTTTGCCTTTTACCCACCGGCATCTGCGTCGCGCCGCAGTGATGTTCGGAAACCGTTGGATTACATTTAGAGAACGGGCGTGACGACTTGCCGGTGTCGACAAGGAACTTCATCGCATTTTTCAACGTGAACGCGGCCATCAATCATTTGATTTAGGATTAGAGGTTTGGTTCCCAGCGAAACGATTTCGTTTGGCAATAGAAGACGATCTTTGCCGTTTTATCCTTCGTCGCCTATCGCGGTGGTCCGCAATTTCGTCGAAGAGGATAAAGGCATCAGTGTTTTTGATTCTGATCGGCGAGGACGTATCGGAACGGCTGGGCGTGACGCCGTGCGGTCCGGGCGATTCTATCTCGCCGCCCGAAATGCGCCTACAGGGGTCGCGACGGCGTGATCCAGCCGGTTGCCGAGCCGGCCATCCCGCGCTTCGCGGCGCCAGTTGAAGACCTGGTTCGCATTCACATCGTAGCGGCGCGCGACCAGCGATACCGATGTGCCTGGCTGATAACTCTCCTCGACAATCCGCCATTTGTCGGCGCGGCTCCAGCGCCGTCCTACGGATCGCTTGCGGCGGGGTGTCTGAGGCGCAGGATGAAGCACTGGTACCTCGACGTCCAGAGCTCCGGAATTGCTGACAACAGGTGAAGGGGGTTGTCCAGTCATCAGTACGCAGTGTCCATTCCAAAACAGTGGACACGCTCACACTCAATCACACTCTGCGCGCCCCAACCGCGAAACTACGGTAATCGGGCGCGGCTCAATAGGCGGCCAAGATCGGACGCGTACGCGGCGACTGCTACTGGTTCGCGATTGTGCCGCCGATGATCGCGCCTAGCCCGAAGCCCGCCAGCGGATTCCAAAGCCCATTATTGTGGCGACGATACCCGGTCTCATGTGTTTCTTGACCGCGATGGCTGTTCCAGTACCTGGCTGGCCATATGGGTGCGGCACGCAAGGGATCCGCGCTGCTTCAGAGAATCGCAGTTTGTGGCCGATGTGGCCGCCGGATGACAATGGAAACGTATTTGAGATGCGGAGCGATTGGAGGCGATGAAACGAGGAGATTCTGGGCGGTGGAAAAGATCGAAACGAGTGCTGCAGCGAACAGATTGACCTCGCCCACCTGTGATCGGCCAGCGTCTGGATCGAAGATCAAGCCTTCGCGTATGAGGCGAGTGCTCAGATGGTTCAGTGGAATGCGTTACCCGAACTTATCGAATACGGTCATCGAAGGTAGGTTTGGCCCCGGGAAGCCACGCGGCGTCACATGGAAGGGCGCAGGCGACTGGCTGACCACTTCTTTCATCAGGTCTGCGGCAGGTGTTGAAAGAACTGAAGGAACAGTTCTCGTTCCGTCGTGATGTCGAGCTTTTCATAGATGCGTCGGCGGTGGTTTTTTACCGTGCCGACGGTAATGCCCAACCGGCTTGAAACGGTCACGGTCGGGTGCCCGGCGAGGACCAACTGGACGAGTTCGCGTTCGCGCTGACTGAGTTCGGGCCAGAGCCCGTCGCCGATAATCGGCTCCTTGCGGGGCGTAGCGCCGATTCCGACGGGTGCGGTGGTGCGCGAGAAATCGGGGGCGCGTGCCTTAATGTCGAGCGCGTGCAGGGATGCGAATACGGGAAGGCGATCATTCAGCGTCAAGATCTCGCTGTCGCGGAACGGCTTTGTCGAACGGTCGAGGAAAATGCCGAGGCACCAGTCGCCGCCGTCTTCGAGCAGGATGCCGACTTCGTCGCAAATCTCCGACTGTGCTAGAAATTCAGCGATGTAGCGGCCGCGTTTCACCTCGTCGTCGGCCAACCGCTTCAGAGGGACGATGCCACGCCGGCGTTCGCGCCGCCACCAGGCGTAGAACGGGTCGAACACGTAATAGTCATTAAGGTAGCGGCGCACCATTTCGTCGGAAAAACGCCGGTGCTTGACGAACTCAGGCATCTTGGTGGCCGAGTAACGGGTCACGGTCACGAGGTCGTGCGGCACGTCGGCGCCGATCAGGTCGATCAGGCAATCGACATGATCCTGCGTGCCGCTCGCTGCGATCGCCTTTGCCAGCGGTTCCCAGACCTTGCCCATGCGCATGATGTTTTTTCGGCCCTCCCTGCCTGTCCGTCATTGTGTCTTTAGGCATATGGCGTCAAGTCGTCGCCCAGATCTAGGCTAGGGTCAACTTAACAAATCCCTGGAAGGCGACCGTGACCCAGCCAATTGTGATCGGTATCGACGCCGGCGGCACCATGACCGACACCATCCTTGTCGATGCCGACGGACACTTCAAGATCGGTAAGTCGGCAACGACGCCCAAGAACGAGGCGGAAGGGTTTCTGGCTTCGGCCGAGGACGCGGCGGATGCCTGGGGCATTTCGCTGGAGGCCTTATTCTCGGGCGTCAACGTCGTGCTCTACTCGGGCACCGGCATGCTCAACACGTTGTTGTCGCGCACGGGCAAAAAGCTGGGCCTGATAACCACCAAGGGTCTCGAAGACATGATCCTGATGGGGCGCGGGCTGCAGGCCTGGGCCGACTATTCCTACGCCGACCGGTTGCATGCGGTGACGCATCATCATCCCGATCCGCTGGTGCCGCGCCGGCGCACCCATGGCGTCACCGAGCGCATCGACCAGTTCGGCGACATCGTGCTGCCGCTCTACGAGCATGAGGTTTCGGCAGCGGCAAAAAAGCTGATTGCCGACAAGGTGGATGCGATCTGCATCATGACTATCTTCTCGCACGTCAACCCGACGCATGAAAAGCGCATCGCTGAAATCTGCCGCGAGGAGATCGCGGCGGTCGGCGCGGATATCCTCGTCTACACCTCGCATGAAGTGCGGCCCGTCATCCGCGAGCAGTCGCGGCTGAACAGCGTGCTGATCGAGGCCTATGCGACGTCGCGCGGCCGCATGCAGCTCAAGGGTATCGAGGACGTTTCCAAGAAATACGGCTTCAAGTATGGCGTGCAAACACTTTTGTCCTTCGGCGGGCTGACCTCGATCGACCACCCGCGCCTGCACGAGACGATGATTTCCGGCCCGATCGGCGGCATTCTCGGTGCTGCCTATGTCGGCAAGCTGATCGGCAACGATAATCTTATCTGCTCGGATATGGGCGGTACTTCCTTCGACATGGGCGTCATCACCCGCGGCCAGACGCGCATCGAGAACGAGCCGCTGATGGCTCGCTTCAAGCTCAACGTGCCGACGCTCTCTCTCGATACGATCGGCGCGGGCGCGGGCATGATCCTCAAGGTCGATCCGCTGACCAAAAAGGTTTCTCTGGGGCCTGAAAG
Source organism: Mesorhizobium sp. A556 (assembly GCF_054489545.1). NCBI lineage: Bacteria > Pseudomonadati > Pseudomonadota > Alphaproteobacteria > Hyphomicrobiales > Phyllobacteriaceae > Mesorhizobium > Mesorhizobium sp. A556. The sequence continues at coordinate 25,200 of NZ_JBTMXA010000021.1, read as the reverse complement.
CGCTGGCTCGGACCCCGGTCCAATATGCTTTGCCAAGGGCGGAACCGAACCGACAATCGCCGATTGCGACGCCATTCTCGGGCGGCTGAACCCATATTATTTCCTTGGCGGCAAGGTCATTTTGGAAGTCGACAAGGCCCGCAAGGCGTTCAAGCAGAAATGTGCCGATATTCTCGGCGTCGGGGTCGAGGAAGCTGCCGAAGGCATGATCGAGATGCTGGAAGACGACGCCAACAATGCGCTACGGCGCGTGATTTCCGGGCAGGGCATCCACCCTTCCGAATTCACCTTGCTTTCCTATGGCGGCTCGGGGCCGCTGCATCTGGCCGGCTGCTCGCGCGGAATTGGCTTCAAGGACATCATCACCTTCCAGTTCGCAGCTGCATTCTCGGCCTTCGGCTGCACCACTGCCGACTTCATGCGCAGGCACTCCGTTTCCACCCAGATCGATATTTCCGCAAAGGCACATGATCAGGCGCTGGAGGAGTACGGGGCAAAGGTCACCGCTGTCTGGGACGACCTGACCAAGGCCGCAGTGGACGAGATGCTCGTCGACGGGCACCCCCGCGACAAGATCAAGACCGTGCCGTTCCTGATGATGCGCTATACCGGCCAATTGGAGGACGTCGAGGTCATGGCACCACTGTCGGCCATTCGCACCGCCGATGACATGCGCAAGGTCATCGACGAGTTCGAGGCAGTCTATGCCAAGGTCAACCATCGGGTTTCGCGCTACGGCGAAGCTGGCTTCTCGATCACCGAACTGGGGCTGGTCGCTACCGCCGACAAGGTCAAGCCGGTGCTGGCAAGGCGGCCGCTGGGAAAATCTGACCCATCGCCAGCCCACAAAGGCGTGCGCGAAGCCTACATCGGTGGCCGCTGGCACAAGACCAACCTCTATGAGATGGACCTTTTGCAACCCGGCCACGAGGTTGTCGGGCCGGCGATCGTCGAGCATCCCGCCACCACGCTCGTCGTTCACCCGCAAGACCGCGTCTTCGTCGATGAATGGACGCTACTCCACTACACCCATGCTTGAGAGGGCAACCAACATGCTGGACAAACCTGCCTCGGCGCTGGGCCTTCACGATAGGCTGCTCGAATCCGAACGGCTGATGGAAGACACCGGCTGCTACGACGGCATCACGGAACTGAGCCTGCGCAACCAGGACCCGCTAAAGTTCGAGACGCTGCACACCAAGCTGCGCGCCTACTGCGTGTCTGCCCGCGAAATGGCCCGCCGCATCTCGGCCTCTCCAGGTGTGCGTGAGGTCGGCGAAATGGTGGTGGCCATCTACACGCCCGAAGGCGACGCCATCGCGCTTTCCAATGGCATCATGGTGCACGTTCACACGATGAGCCGATTCATCAAATGGATGATTAAGAACGACTACGAGAAGAACCCGCAAATCCGCGATGGTGACATCTTCGCCAACAACGACGCCTTCATCGGCACGGTGCAGGTTCCCGACGTCATGGACGTGGTGCCGATCTTCCATGAGGGAACGCTGGTCGGCTGGGCCGGGGCGGTCTGTCACGAACTGGAGGCGGGCGGCATCACGCCCGGCGGCGACGTGGCGCTGGCGCAGGAGCGCTTCACCGAGGGCCTGTTCGTCTGCGCCGAGAAGATCGGCGAGAACGACGAGATCCGCCGTGACTATGTCATCCGCTGCGAGCGCAACCTGCGCATGCCCATTTACTGGGTGCTGGACGAGAAGGCCAAGGTAGCCTCCTGCATCGACATGCGCGAAAGCGTAAAGGCGCTGATCGACGAGATTGGCCTCGACTACTGGATGAAGGTGTCGAAGGAATTCATCGAGGAAGGTCGACGTGCCCAGCTTGCCCGCACGCGTCAACTCACGGTGCCAGGCATTTACCGTGGCCACACCTTCTATGGCCATGTTACCAAGGGCAAGCCCGGCTACCAGCCGCTGGGCGAGCCAGATTGGCTCTACAACATTCCTATCGAGATGGAGATCACCACAGACGGCACCATCATCATGGACTTCGAGGGCACCCAGCCCTGGGGCTACCACTCGATGAACTGCACGCCGGCCGGGATGGACGGTGGCATGTTCGTGACGCTAACGCAGCACATGAATTTCGAGGGCCTGGTCAATGACGGGGCCTGGATGGCGACCCACACCAAGCTGCCCTACGGCACCTGGACCAATCCCGACAACGAAATGGTGGCGACGGCAACGTCGTGGGCGCTGCTGCTTCCGGCTTATGGCGTGTTCCAGCGGCTGTTGTCGCGCTCCTTCATCGCGCGCGGCTATGTCGAGGAGGCCTTCGTTGGCCAGGTCAACAGCCCGATGATCGAGATGGGCGGCACCAGCCAGTACGGCACGCCGTTCGGCATGGCGCATTTCGAGTGCGCCGCGGCAGGCTCGGGAGCGCTGGCCATCAAGGACGGGCTCGATACCGCCTATGTCGGCTGGAATCCGGAAAGCGACATGGGCAATATAGAGGTCTGGGAACAGTCGATGCCGATGGTCTATATCGGCCGCTCCATCGTCGCCAATTCCGGCGGCGCCGGCAAATATCGCGGCGGCTGCTCGTTTGTCTCGACCTGGGTCATCAACAAGACTGATCATTTGCGTCTTGTCACGTCGGAGCATTCCTCCCGCGTCTTCGACAATGGCGGCTTGTGTGGCGGCTATCCGGCTCCGACCTGCCAGAAGCACCACGCCGTGCGCAACAGCAACATCCATGAGCTTGCCGAAAAGCGAGCGCCGCTGGCGCATGCGCCGGGCACCAACCCCTATCGCTCGGACCTTGAATTGCGTTTCGGAGGTGAGCACACGACGATCGAGGGGCCTTACATCACCGCGCCGCACAAGGCCGGCGACATCTTCAGCCATTCCTACAATGGCGGCGGTGGTTATGGCGATGTGCTGGAACGCGACCCACTCAAGACGGCCATAGATGTCGAAAACGGGTTCCTGACCACGCAAGCTGCACACGACGTGTTCGGCATCGTGCTGAACGACGACGAGGACGGTTACCCGCGCGCCGACCTGGAGGCCACGGGCCGTCGCCGCAGTGAAATGCGGGAGGACCGTCTGGCCAAAGCGGTGCCGGTATCCGAGTGGATCGCCGGTGAGCGAGGGCGCGTCGAAAAGGCCGATTTCGCGCCGGAAGTGCGCAGGATGTATGCGAGCGCAATGAAGCTTTCGGCGCGTTTCACCAAGGACTTTTCCGATTTCTGGAATGTCGACGGCAAGTCGGCTTTCAGCGTGGAGTGACCGGATATGACTTCATACAGCAAGGAAGTGATCGGCGACCTGGTGGCGGGCAAGCTGCCTTGGCAGCAGACCAAGCGCATTATGAGCGCCTACAAGGATGACGACCGTTTCTTCAAATATGTCGCCGTGCTGCAGGACCGCGTTGGCTGGCATGACCCGATCCTGCTGCCAGTCAGCGACCATCTGTTCATCTGCCAGAGCGGCGATGAGCGGGTGACCAAATGTGAATGCGGCCATTCCTTCGGCGACTATCGCAAGAACTGGAAGCTGCAGGCGGCGATCAACGTGCGCGATACCGAGGAGAGCCTGCGCGAAATCTATCCGAACAGCGACATACCCGATCCGGCTTGGATGGAAATCCGCGAATTCATCTGCCCGGAATGCGGAACGCTGCATGAGGTGGAGGCCGCCGCGCCCGGTTACCCGATCGTCCACGATTTTGAGCCGGACCTTGAGGGGTTCTATCGCGACTGGCTGGGGAAGCCGCTCCAAGGAGGTTGATGGCGTGAATCGCGTACAGGGTAAGGTGGCGCTCGTCACCGGGGCCGGCATGGGCCTCGGGCGGGCGTCGTCGTTGTTGCTGGCAGGCGAGGGCGCGGCTGTTGTCGTGACCGATATCGATGAGGGCGCCGCGCGGCAGACGGCCGAACTGGTCGAGGGGATGGGCGCGTCCAGCCTGCATATCCATCACGATGTCGCCAAGGAGGAAGACTGGCCGCGCGTCATGGCGGCGATTGAGGAAAAGTTCGGGCGGCTCGACGTGCTGGTCAACAATGCCGGCATTGCGGTCGCCAAGAACATCGAGGAAACGACGCTCGAGGAATGGCGGCGCACGATGGCCATCAACCTGGACGGCGTGTTTTTCGGCTGCCGGCAGGGCATCGCGCTGATGAAAAAGAGCGACGGCGGCTCGATCATCAACCTTTCGTCCATCGACGGCATTATCGGCGAAGCCGATCTTGCCGCCTATTGCGCATCGAAGGGCGGGGTGCGCACGCTGACCAAGGCGGTCGCCGTGCACTGTGCGGAAAAGGGCTATCGCATCCGCTGCAATTCGATCCATCCAGGCTACATCTGGACGCCGCAGACGGAAAATTATCTTCGCGACCTCGGCAAGCTGGAGGCAGAAAAAGCCAGGGCGCTGTCGCGCCATCCCATCGGCTTCCTCGGCGAACCCAACGACATCGCCTACATGGTGCTTTACCTCGCCTCGGATGAATCGAAATTCGTCACCGGTTCCGAAATGGTGGTCGATGGAGGCTATCTTGCGGTGTGATCTCGGCGTTTCTCGCCGTGGAGGTCCGACATACGGAGGTTTTCACGAATGACCGATCTCTCCGGGCGTAGCGCCATCATCACTGGTGGGTTTTCCGGCATGGGCTTTGCAATCGCCACCGCGCTCGCCAAGGCCGGCGCGAATGTCGCCGTCGGCTCCTATGTCGCGCCTGCCGGTGCGACCCGGACCGATGCGGCCTACTATCCCGGTGCCGACGAAATCGAGCGGGTAGGGGCGGCCCTTTCTGCCCACGGCACAAAAATCCACGCCGCGCATCTGGATGTGCGCGACAGCGAAGCGACCGCAGGCTTCGTGGCAGACGCGGTAGCGTCCATTGGGCCGGCCGACATCCTCGTCAACGCCGCCGGCACGACCGCCGAGCAGCCGGTATGCGGCCATTCCGACGAGCTATGGGAGAAGATCGTCGACACCAACCTCACCGGCGCGTTCCGGGTCATCCGCGCCCTGCTGCCCGGCATGATCGAACGCCGCTGGGGGCGCATCGTCAATATCGGATCGACCGCCGCCACGGTCGGCTGGAAGGACAACCCTGCGTATTGCGCGTCCAAGGCCGGCCTGCTCGGCCTGACCCGTTGTGTGGCGCTGGAGGGGGCCGCGCATGGCGTCACCTGCACCATGATCAGCCCTACCTGGGTGGAGACGGAATTGATGCGCCGCAACGTGGCGCAAGTCGTTGAGCGCGAGGGCAAGGGGCGCAGCGCCGAAGACCTGATGGACGAATTCCGCAAAGCCAATCCACAAGGCCGCATGATGCAGCCGGAGGAAATCGCAGCCCTTGCCGCCTTCCTGTGTTCGGATGCAGCCAAGGGCATTACGATGGAGAATATCCAGATTACCGGCGGCGCGCTCTGGTAGCGTGTCTGCTCAGAGGTTCGGCCTTCACGGGAGGAGGTCAGGGCGAAGACGAGTGAAAGTCAAACCGACAGGGGAATGGCCATGTTGAAATCGACTATCGTGAAAGGCGCCGGCATCGGGCTGGCGCTGCTGCTTGCCGCCGCCGCACCGGGGCAGGCGGCCGAACTTGGTGTCAAGGACGAGCCGATCAAGCTCGCCATGCTGGAATGGACCGGCGCGCATATCTCCACGCACATTGCCGGACAGTTGCTGGAAAAGCTCGGCTACAAGGTCGAATATGTGACCGCCGGCAATTTCCCGCACTTTTTGGGCCTGGCCGATGGCACACTCAGCGCCTCGGTCGAGATATGGCTGAACAATGTCGGCGACATCTTTCCAAAGGTGCTGGCCGAGAAGAAGATCGAGGACATTGGTTCGCTCAAGCTGAAAACCGAGGAAGGCTGGCTCTATCCGAAGTTCATGGAAGAGGTCTGCCCCGGCCTTCCCGACTGGACTGCGTTGGAAAAGCCGGACTGCGTGCAGGCGCTGTCGACGCCGGAAACCGCGCCCAGCGGACGCTTCCTTGACTATCCGGCGGACTGGGGTTCGCGCGCAGCAACCATCCTTGCCGACAACGACCTGCCTTATGTCGCGGTTCCATCCGGTTCAGAAGGCGCGCTGGTGGCGGAACTGGAGGCTGCCGAAGCCGCCAAGACGCCGCTGATCATGATGTTCTGGGGGCCCCATTATGCCCTGGCCGAAAACGATGTAGGCTGGGTGAAGATGCCGCCCTGCAAGGAACAGAACAACGAGCATTGCATAACGCCCCCTGATGTCGACAAGGTCGTCTGGTCGGACTTCGGCGAAAAATGGCCGGCCGCCTATGCGTTCCTGAAGGCCTTCACGATGGATGCCACCGAGCAGCAGAAGATGATGCTGGCCATCGACAAGCAGGGCAAGGATATCGATACCGTGGTCAAGGAATGGCTAGGCAACAACGAAGCCGTCTGGAAACCGTGGGTGGACGCGGCCAAGGGGTGAGTTCCCAGATTGACATGGTAGCCTGTTGCCAATCGAAAATTCAGGGAGACTGTATGCCATGAACAGCGAGGCGCCGCCGATCAAGCTTTCCTGCCGTAACGTCTGGAAGGTCTACGGGCGGCGCCCCGCCTATTATTTCGACTCCCGGGGCTATGTCATCGATCCAGATGGGCTTGGCGAGCGGCTGCGCTCGGAGGGTCATATCCCGGCGGTGGCCGATGCCAGTTTCGAAGTCGCGGCCGGCGAGATATTCGTCATCATGGGGTTGTCGGGTTCCGGCAAGTCGACGCTGGTGCGTTGCCTCTCGCGGCTGATCGAACCGAATGCGGGGGAAATCCTGCTTGACGGGCAGGATTTGGCCCGGGCGACGCCGAAGGATCTGATTGAACTGCGCCGCCACGCCATGGGCATGGTGTTCCAGAATTTCGGCCTGCTGCCACATCTGAGCACACTCGACAACGTCGCTTTTCCGCTCAAGATACAGGGCCGGCCGCTCAAGGAGCGCGAAGCCCGCGCCAGGGAAATGATTGTGCTCGTCGGCCTCGAAGGCCGCGAAGCATCTTTTCCGCACCAGCTTTCCGGTGGCCAGCAACAGCGGGTCGGCATTGCCCGTTCGCTGGCGGTAGGGCCGGAATTGTGGTTTCTGGACGAGCCCTTCTCCGCACTCGACCCGTTGATAAGGCGGCAGATGCAAGAAGAATTTCTGCGACTGCAACGCCTCTTGAAGAAGACGATCATCTTCATCACGCACGACATGGCCGAGGCGTTCAGGCTGGCCGACCGCATGGCCATTATGCGCGCCGGCCGGATCGTGCAGATCGGCCGCCCCGTCGACATCGTGCTCAATCCCGCCGACGATTACGTGGCGCAGTTCACCGAGGACACGCCGCTGCTGCGCGTCATCAAGGCGGGCGATCTGGCGCGACCTGCGAGCGGTACGATCCCACAAGAAAGCGTTCCCGCCGATATCAGCATCGAGGAACTAGTACCGAGGCTTCTCTCGGGATGCCGTGCTTTCGGCGTTACCGGCAAGGCCGGGCAAGCGCCGAGGGTGATCGAGGCCGGCGATGTCCTGGCCGTACTGGAGCGGGGGAACCCGCGACGGACAAGGGCATGACGGCGACGACCAGCGCCGGCAACCCGCGACGGGCCACATCGTATTTGGTGGTTGCGGGTAGCCTATGGGCCTGGTGCGCGCTTCTGGCTTTCGCAGCAGCCTGCCTTGCGTTGAAAGCGCGATTTCCGTGGCTGGTGAATTTTCCCACGGATTGGACGTTGCCGCTAGCGGCGGGCATCAATGTCGTCTCCGATGCGGTCGTGCCGGTGGTCCAGCCTGCGTTCCGCGCCGTTTCGGCTCTGCTCGACTGGCCGATGCGCAGCGTGCGCCAAGGCCTGATCTGGCTGCCATGGCCCGCCGTCATGCTGGCGACCGCAGCGCTTGCGATGAAGGCCGGCGGCGGGCGCCTCGCTCTCTTCGCCATTCTGGCATTAGCCTATATGCTGGTCGTCGGCTACTGGCCGCAGAGCATGAGCACGCTGTCACTGGTCCTGATTGCCGTGCCGATGTCCATCGCGGCCGGCTTCATGCTGGGCGTGCTCGGCTGGAGATACCAGCGGTTACGCCCTGTTCTTTCCGCGATGTTGGACCTGATGCAGACGGTGCCCGCCTTCGCCTATCTCATCCCCTTGCTCTTGCTGTTCGGTTTCGGCCCGGTGGTGGGCCTTATCGCCAGCGCCATCTATGCCACCCCGCCCATGGTGCGCAACACGATGCTCGGCCTAGATCGAGTCCACGCCGACATACGTGAAGCCGGCCTGATGAGCGGCTGCACGCGCCGCCAGCAATTCTGGCATGTGGAAATACCGACGGCGCTGCCGCAAATCCTCATCGGCTTCAACCAGACCACGATGGCGGCGCTGTCGATGGTGATCATCGCGGCAATCATCGGCGGCTTCGAGGATATTGGCTGGGAGGTGCTGTCGTCCATGCGCAAGGCCGAGTTCGGCCAGAGCATGTTGTCGGGTCTGGTTATCGCCCTGCTAGCCATTCTGATCGACCGCATGACGCTGGGATTCGCCAAAGAACGGCCGTACGGCCCGACCCAGGCCATGCAGTGGATGACGCGGCGCCGCCTCTTGACGGCGCTTGCTTTGGCGGCCGTCACGGTGATCGTGTTACGGCTTTTATGGCCGCAAGGAACTCTTTTGCCGCAAGTGGGGTTGCGTGGCCATGCGGGCGGCGTCAACCAGTGGCTGCTCGGCATCGTGCGCGATTACGGCTGGCTCTTCAGCAACATTCGCAATGGCGCGCTCTACAGCCTGTTCCTGCCGCTCAGGATCGGCATTTCGGGTGCTGCTATACCGGCGATCTGGGGCTTTTCCCTGACGCTACCCATGAGCCTTGCCTACGCAACGCTGCTGCTGGCCGGCGCCGCCTTTCTCCTGCGCCGCTTCGGCTGGCAACCGGCGGTCGCGGTGCTGGCAATCGGCCTGCTGCTCTATGTCGGTTTTGCCGGCCTTCCCTGGCCTGTCTTCATCTTGGCTATGATACTGCTCGCCTGGCAAATTTCAGGAGCCGGGCTGGCGCTGTTTGCCGGTGCGGGCTTCGGGCTGATCCTGCTCGCCGGCTTATGGACGCCGCTTGGCCAGTCGCTCTATCTGAGTACGCTGGCGGTGGTGCTGTGCCTGGCCATAGGCGGCGCGCTTGGCGTCTGGGCCGCCCACAGCGATCGCGTCTCGGGCCTGCTCAAGCCGATTTGCGACGCACTGCAGACCATGCCGCAATTCGTATTCCTGATCCCAGCGCTGATGCTGTTCAAGGTCGGAGAGTTCACCGCCCTCATCGCCATCATGCTTTATGCCATCGTGCCGCCCATCCGTTATGTCGAGCATGGTCTGCGCAATGTACGGGCAGACGTGGTGGAGGCGGTGCAGCAAATGGGTGCCACGCCATCCCAAACCTTGCTTCAGGCCAAGTTGCCGCTGGCGCTGCCGGTCGTCATGCTCGGCCTGAACCAGACCATCATGGCAACGCTTTCGATGCTGGCCATCGCCGCTCTGGTCGGTACGCGCGATCTTGGGCAACAGGTTTACGTGGCACTCGGCAAGGCCGACGCCGGCCTTGGTCTGGTCGCCGGACTGTCGATCGCCTTCCTTGCCATACTGGCCGACCGCTTGGTCCAGTCCTGGGTCCGGCGCCAGACAGGTTATGTCGAAGATATTTGAGCCATCGATGCGGGCATGATAGCCGAGATCGCCGAAGAACAGTTTCTACCTATTCAGCAGCTTCACCCTGACACTGCTCGTATATAACGAGACGTTGAAATAATTAGAGCCAATCGACATTCAGCGCAGCCAGATCATGGCGGCGGCGAGATGGACGAAGCCTGTGAGGTGGGTTGTGCGGCGATCGTAGCGCGTGGCGAACCGACGAAAGTGTTTGAGGCGGTTGAAGCAGCGCTCGATGCGGTTTCGGTGCTTGTAGACGTCGGTGTCATGTATGCGTCCGATCATGACCGCAAGTCGCAGTTCACGCTGCTTGCGCTTGACACTCTGTGGAGCGCCATGACCAGGGCAGAAGCTCGTCGACACGGTTGATTGGATGGTCGGCGATGCGGCCCATGAGATCGGCGAGATAGGCCTCGGGATCGAGGCCGTTCATCCTGGCGGTCTCGATAATTGTGTAAAGGGCGGCGGCGCGCTGTCCGCCGCTGTCAGAACCGGCGAAGGTCCAATTCCGCCGTCCCAGGGCGAGCGGCCTGATGGCGCGCTCGGCGGCGTTGTTCTCCATTTCCAGATGGCCGTCGGTGGTAAAGCGAACGAGTGCTTCCCAGCGTGACAGGGCGTAGCGGATGGCCTTGGCCAGCGAAGTTTTGCCGCTGATGAGCGAGAGCGTTGTCTCGAAGAACGTTTTCAGTTCGCCGAGAAAGCGGGACGGTTTTCCGCTGACGGACATCGCGGCGCTGATCGGGGCCGCGGCCTTTGATGCTTGCTTCGACCGCGAACAATTCCGCAATGCGCCGCAAGGCTTCCTCGGTGACTTTCGAGCCGGTAGCGATTTGAACGTCGTACAGATATCGGCGCGCATAGGCCCAACAGGCTGGAGTCGGTCTCAACATCGCGCCCGGCGTCGCCAGCGCTCGATGTCGAGACATTGAGAAAAATAATTGAAAAAATGGGGCTGCGCTGGTACCCTCGCGCACACCGACATCACGCCTGCGACCGCCGTGTTTGGCGGGCGAATCAAAGGCTCGACCAGACCCCATTCTGCGTTCATCAAATCACTCGGATAGCGCAGACCATCCCGATTGTATCTCCCGCGGTTCGCCTTCGTCCACATCGCGTCCACGCCCTCGTCGAATCAACTCAACCGCATGGAATCGCAAGCGGTTGATATCATTTAGCCTGTTTGTGGGCCGACACTTAGGCGCAAATTACGGATGACTCCGGCGCCTGTTAGATGCAAGTCAGTGAGCGCGGCGTCGTCGTGCTCCATGCGCCAACTGAGCATCTTCTGAGTATACTCAAGCACTCTCTCGAGATAAGCAGGGTCCTTGGAACGATCAAGAAATTCATTCGGATCGTCTGCGTGGTCAAAAAATAGTGGCGGCAGCCCAGCAAAATGAACGTATTTGTATCGCACGCCGCAGATGATGTTGACCGTGCATCGTTTTAAACCTAACCCGAAAGGACTCTCCTCATCGATTTCATACGGGCTTCTTATGTCAAATTCTGCATGATACTCCTGCCGCCAATCCAATGGTTGAATATTGTGGCAAAATGGCAATAAGCTGTGCCCGTCACATTGAACTGGAATATCAACACCAATGGCATCCAGAACTGTTGGCATCAAATCGACACTCTCTGTGAAGGCATCGACGACAGTGCCGCGCGATGCATCCGCTCGATGAGTTGGATCGCGTATAATAAGGGGCGTGTGAAACGTTTGATCGAAGTAGCCATATTTTGCAAACATCCAGTGATCACCAAGTTGTTCGCCGTGGTCCGATGTAAAGATAATAAAGGTATCGTCGTACGCCCCGACCTGTTTTAGATAATCAATCAGTCGACCGATTTGTGCGTCGACTTCCGAGATCATGCCAAAGTAGGTCGCGCGAATCTGCCGAACTTCGTTATCCGACAAGGACGCGTTTTCACGGGAGTCCGCTCCGTAGGTATAGGGTGCACCTCGCTGATCAAATATGAAGTGGCTCAGCCAAGGGTGTTGAGCTGCCTCTTCTTCAGGTGTGGCCCTGCGAGCGGGCAGTGGCATATCCCCCGCATCGAAAAATGCGTTGAATGGCTCGGGTACAACGAAGGGTGGGTGTGGAGAGTAAATTGATAAGTGTACGAACCAAGGCAACGTTCCACTCGAGGAAATGTACGAGATTGCCTCATTTACGAGGAATGCCGTATTGCTGTCTTCCGACTTAAACTGGGCAGGAGCATATGTCCGGCCCATGTTCTCCATACCGGGAGTTACCTCCCGAGGTTCGAAAATACGAGAAGGATCAGCAGGTATTTGATACCCCTTTATCCCCAGATCTTCTAACCACAGCTTCTGATCGGAAGTCAAAATGGCAACCGGCTCCATTCCCGGTAATACGCCTTCATACCCAAAAGGGGTATCGAGGCCGGAGCCATCTTGACGTGGGTCCAAGCTGACGTCTGTATACCCAAAAAGGACCGGCCGATAGCCGACTCTACGTGCTTCCATCGCTATGTTTGTATGACGGGCATCCAAGGGAGTTCCGTTAAGAACAGATCGATGATTCTGCATATACATTCCAGTGTATATGCAGGCACGGGAAGGGCCGCAAGGTGTTGCTTGAGCAAAGTTACGCTTGAACGAGACACCATCGGCCGCCAATTTATCTAGGTTGGGTGTCTTAACATAGGGATGCCCCAGTCCCGACAGGCACTCTCCGCGCCACTGATCTGCGGTGATAAAAAGTATATTCATGTTAATATCGTATCGCTCTTTGGGTTAAGCTCAGCCGGCGATTGCAGACGCGCGTAGTTTTTCACGTTCTCGGGCGACGGTATAAATTATTGCGGATATTATCGTAATGCTGACAAAAATTATCCCGATGACATTTATAATGGGGCTCAGGCCAAAGCGCATACGGGAGCCTATTTCCGTAACAAGAGTATGTGACCCGCCGATTGAAAAGATGGTGGTATTATAGTTTTCGAAGGATTGTAGGAATGCAATAACGCTTGCGGTCAGGATCGTTGGCCTCAGAAATGGTAAAATTATCCTCCTGAACACTTGAATATGAGACGCTCCGAGGTCGACCGCCGCTTCTTCGAGAGCTACGTCTTGTCGCTGAAGCCGAGCCATAAACATCAACATCGTGTAAGATGAGATATAGGTGGCCTGGGCGATAGTGGCAGTAAATAAGCCCCCTGATACACCGCCTTCGCGCCAGAAAATAAGAGTAGATATGCCGAGGATAATTCCTGGCATCAGAATTGGCGACATCATAATCCCGTATAGAAAACCGTTGAATTGCGATTCCATTCGGGTGATCAGAAACGCGCCGGCAAGCCCGAGAGGCATCGAGATGAGAATGACGCAAGAAGCGATCAAAACTGAATTGACAAGCCCCTGCCAAATCCGTGTGTCCTCGGCCAGAACCCCGAACCACTTAAACGTAAAACCTCGCCAAGTTGTAACGGAGGGCGGCGAGAAATTATTGAAACCTGCAGCCACCATCAAGATCATCGGTAGAAACATATAGATGAAAAATATTACTAAATAGATATTTAGAATGATTCGACCAGTACTTCCATAAGTGGTGTTGTAGGGCGCACTCATCGTGCAATATCCTTGACTCCAACCTTGAACAATTTCATCGTAAAAGCGATAAATAGTACGCATGCGACGACCAAGGTGAAGGCATAAGCCGACCCCGCGTTCCAGTCACCTGATTCAAAAAATTTGTTGTATATCAGTTGCGTGAACCAAGGTTCAGCTGTGCCGCGCGTCATGATGTATGGAACAGAATAAGAACCGGCAGACAGCATGAAAGTCATGATGCAGCCAACGGCTATTCCTGGCTTGGCGTGTGGCAGGACGATACGCCGATGAATTTGCCACATTGGTGCGCCTAGGTCGCGGGCGGCTTCGATTTGCGCGGTATTAAGTGTCTCCACCGCATTGTATATCGGAAATACCATGAACAGCACATACGCATAAACCATGGCGATAAAGACGCCAGCACCACTCTCGAGAAACGGAATAGGACTAATTCCGAAAAAACCCATCAAAGCGTTTGCTACGCCGTTGTAATTAAGGATCATCAACCATGCAAAAATGCGCAGCAGCTCATTGATTGAATAAGGGATGATTAACCCGAGCATGATGATCACCGCCTGGCCCGGCGGAGCCACTTTAGCGACGTAGAAGGCAATGGGATAACACACGACAACCGCAATCACCGTAACGGCGACGGATGCTAGGATTGTCTTTACGAAAATAAAGAAGTGACTCATTCCCATAAGCGTATAATTGCGTGTCCCATATATTTTTTTTGGAGTTGTTTCATGAGTTTCGAGATCGGTGATCAACGCCCTCTTTTCACCGATTTTCACGTCAATATCGGTAATTGCTTTGTCGCGATCTATTGATGAGGTGCGTGCTTTCGCATCGCTGAGGTCAAACGATAAAATTTCAACTTCGTTGTACAATCTGTCGATCTTGGCGGAAATCTCAGCGGCCTTACCACCCCGGTCCTTGTGCCATAATGATCGTTCGACCATGATCAATTGTGGTCCGACAATCATGCCGATGATCCAGGTGGCTACCAGTAGTAAAATTATTGAGGTCATTGAGGGACCAAAAGAGCGCAAGAGATTACGCATCTGCCATCTCTCCGGCAGGAAGAATCAAGGCGTCACGTGCGGAAAAGCCAATGATGCACTGGTCGCCGGGATGCAGAGACGGCGCGTTCAGATTGGTCAAGTGGACCGAGAACCCGACACCGCTATGACTAAAGAACAGGTTGAGATAAGGCCCTTCCAGATCGCGTCTTTCAAATTTCACAGCTACCGAGAATTCCGCGTCGACGTCTGCGGATAGGAGCGTCATTTTTTCAGGGCGGACAAATAAATTCGCATAACTGCCAACCTCGAGCTGCTGGGGGTTGCTTCCTGTCAGGGGGCCATATTGAGTGTCTATTGTCGCCGTCTCGCCCGAAGCAGCCTTGATTTTACCCCGAAAAACGTTGTTTGCCCCCACGAAGGTGGCCGCAAATGCCGTAGCCGGTGAGTTGTATACTTGGTCTGCCGTATCCACCTGCTCTATTACGCCAGCCTTCATAACGGCGACCCTATCCGACATCGTCAGTGCTTCACCCTGATCATGGGTGATATAAACGAACGTCACACCAGTCTTTCTCTGAATGTGACGTAGCTCAGAGCGCATATGCTGGCGTAGCTTCAGGTCAAGTGCCGATAGGGGCTCATCAAGCAACAATACTGCGGGTTCAACCGCCAATGCACGTGCAACAGCGACGCGCTGGCGTTGGCCTCCGGAGAGTTCATGTGGCATCTTTTCGCCTTGGTCACTAAGTGCGACGAGGTCAAGCAACTCCTGCGCCCTATCTCGGCGCTTGTTTTTGCTCCAACCACGCATCTCAAGACCAAAAGCTATATTTTCCCACACCGACATCAGCGGGAACAGTGCCAGGCTTTGAAATATCAAAGCGGTAGGCCGTTTGTCGGGGCCGACTCCTGTCATGTTTTGTCCACCAATGAAGATATCTCCTGTGGTGGGGCTCAAGAACCCGGAAATCATGCGAAGAATGGTTGTCTTACCACACCCTGATGGCCCGAGAATTGAGAAGAATTCACCGGAGTTTATCTTCAAAGTAGTCGGTTGGACAGCGGTAAACGCTCCAAATCGTATAGAAACATCTCGTATCTCTATATCCATTCCTCGCATAACTCTACACCATGCCTAAGGGGATTATGCATGGTTCTTTCGCTAATTTATCCCGGCGCAGAGATAAATACGTCATGACCCGACACCTCACTTATTTATTGGAACAATACCCCGTACGGCCCGGGTCCTTTTGGACACGCGTAGTGCGTCTGCAAGCCCTGGATGAAACCGCATCTTACGTATTTCAATTATTACACACAAGTGAGCCAGATTTTGCGCTAATAGTCCAGATTGAATCTCTCTTGCTTATAAGGTTGTTATCCTCTCTACGTACTCCTGACGAACACTTGAGAACCAAGGGGTGTTCATTGGCCACCACCAGAGATTTTCAATCGCGCCTTTCGGATAAGCCAATTTAAAGGCCTTTTTATTTTCTTTAGAAACAAAATTTTCTGCGTCAATTGCTGCGGAATTATAGCCCGTATTGTTGGCATGCATCCCTCCGATCTTCGGCGTCAGCAGGAAGTTGATCAGTGCATAAGCCTGATCAATATTGTCGGCGCCTGACGGGATTGCCATCGTGTCCATCCAACCAAGTGCACCTTCTTTCGGTGCCGCATACACCCACTTACTGTCCACTTCGTTGTGCAGCTTGATACCGGTCGTATCCCAAGTCTGACCAATGGTGCACCCAGAATCCGTAAAGGCAGTTGTCGCTTCTGTTGCGTCGTTCCAAAATGCCCCAATGTTTTTCTTGTGTGGCTTCAAGAATTCCAGGCATCCATCAAGGACGCGTCGCATGTCAGCCTCAGACTTATAGAGGTCCATCCCACGCTCGGACGAAACTTTTCCGATAGAGTCGAGGTAGATGGCCAACGCAATTATCATGGATTTCTGACGGGCGGCGACCTTGCCATCTAAGCCGTCCACCCACAGGTCAC
Source organism: Mesorhizobium sp. A556 (assembly GCF_054489545.1). Lineage (NCBI taxonomy): Bacteria > Pseudomonadati > Pseudomonadota > Alphaproteobacteria > Hyphomicrobiales > Phyllobacteriaceae > Mesorhizobium > Mesorhizobium sp. A556. The sequence continues at coordinate 8,952 of NZ_JBTMXA010000021.1, read as the reverse complement.
CGAAGGATAGCTCTCCAGGTTTAATGGTGTGTGCGGAATTGTCATACGTTATGCCCTCTGTGCCCCAGTTAAAGGGGATCTCATAACGCTTGCCGCGCTTGACAGCACCCAGGCTCACTGAACTGCGCCACATTGCAGGTTGAATTTGCCCGACCTTAACACGTGACTCATCAATTACGGCGAGCAGATCCCCCTCGTCATATTCGGGACGCGTATCCACAGAGGGGAATATCAAATCAAAACCCTTGCCTCCTGCGGCGCGAAGCTTGCTTTGGACTTCTTCGTTTGAGCCATAGGTGGATAGGTTGACTTTTATACCGGTTTCTTTCTCGAACGCCTCGATCATATTCGCTTGAACATAGTCACCCCAAGCAAATACATTCACTTCCCCGGAACTGGCTAATGACTTCCGGATAAAAAATGGAGAGGCGGCAGCAAGCGCGCCGCTGGCGACCACGCCGTTTATTAAGGTACGTCGATTGAAATCCTTTGCAGCGATTTGGGTTAAACATCCAGAAATATCGTTATTCATTTGGTGGCTCCTCCCGATGGTTCGCAGTCAACCGCCTTCTCCCTGCGGTAGCGAGAAGAAGTTATACCCGATTGGCTCGCCTGACTCTGACCAATTCGCGGTGTATATGCATACCACTTTGAAAGAGATGTTTTCGGAAGGCCTTCAAATTTAGCCATCCCTTACTCGCCGCCATATTAGGATGAGGATCGCGCACCCTACATCTCGCTGTGTGGAGACAGTCATCTGCGGGACCACCTTTGTGAGGCCGCTACGGTGATCTTGACCTGTGCCCGTTGACAGCTCGCTGGCACCTGAGGATTGAAACCCAGAGAGGGACGGCTTCAAATGAGCTGCGGTTACTGTGGCACGCCAGCTATTCGTCATAATGCACAGAACGCTAACAACTGGCGAAATTTTCGTCAGGTCGACCAGCGAGATCGCCTGAGGTCCTGGGAGCCAAGGGAGTTGCGATGTAGGTCCCCCGTTCTGAATCGTGTCCGCTTCACCGGATGCAGTGAACCGTCCCTGCAGGGACGTGGGTCACATCATTCCTCCGATTCTGTTGCAGTTGAACGTCTACAACCTTCGCACCGCGTCCATTGCACTGGAAGGTCCCTCCTGCGAAATGTCATCATGCGATGATCAACTATCGGCCGCGCAGACAACCGTGCTCCCGGCAAACGTCAATCAGCGGCGCAACATGAAACTACGCCTCGCACAATATCCTGTGTTTCAACCCGCTGTCTGGTCGAACGCAACCGGCTGTCGATCGAATAATGTCAATAAGGCTTGATCGAAGACCCGCGATTTGGACAACGGCATCTGGTCTCTACCCCTCGCCCGTCACCTCACTTGCTTGCGTAACCGCTTGAGCCGGGGGCATACTCCCGATGAATGATTTGAGCTCGAGCCATCCGAAGCCTCTCACACCCGGAAGAATAATTGGACGACTTTTTTTCCAGCCGACCTTTGAGAGACGTGCGTTCTCATGACAATTGAAAGAAAAAGTACACGTTTTCAATTTATTAATTTAGCTCGCTCAGATTCGAGACCGATTTATAGGCAACTTGAAGGGCAAATTCGCGATGCCGTCTTGACCGGCGCGATTAGGCCGGGGATGCGACTGCCCTCGTCGCGCGTGCTGGCTGCCGATCTGGGAGTATCTCGGCCAACAATAGTTCAAGTCTACGAATACCTAGCGCTAGAAGGTTTTTTGAAAGCAAAGCGCGGTTCTGGTACTTTTGTTTCAAGCGATCTTGAAATATATCAACCGCCGCGCATCTCGTCAAATACTTATGTCGTTACTCGATCTGAATTAAAGCAGAAGCCACTTTCGTTAGTTGGTTCTATATTTTCCAAATCGAACGCAAATTTCGAACTTCAGTCAAGAATAGCATTCCTCCCCAATGTGCCCGCTTACGATTTGTTCCCGTTTGCCCGTTGGGAGAAAATTCGAAACAACCACATCAAGAAGAATATGGCGTGGTCCTTTGGATATGAAGATGCTGCTGGACATCTTCCTTTGCGTCGGAGCATCGCTGAATATTTGGCAGTTCATCGAGGCGACCACTGCGATGCGGAACATATCTTGATCGTACCCGGGGCTCATTTCGCGTTCCATCTGGCTACCCTGCTGCTCACAGATCCGGGAGACAAAGTTTGGCTGGAGGATCCAGGGCCTGAGAACCTACGCATCATGCTAAGCGCAATGGGCCGCAACGTTGCGAGCATTGACGTTGATCAAGAAGGAATGGACGTATCCGGGGCAATTCGCCACCACTCCACTGCGAGAATTGCTTTTACTATGCCGTCGCGCCAACATCCGCTCGGAGTCACACTTAGCCTTGCTCGACGATTAAGGCTTCTTGCATGGGCTGAGAAGAATAATAGCTGGATTGTTGAAGACGATTATGACAGCGAGTTTCGTTATAGCAGCCGCGCGCTCGCCTCAATGCGAAGTATTGATGATTCTCAGAACGTTATATATGTTGGAACATTCAGCAAATCGTTGTTTCCGGCCCTAAGAATCGCCTACATGGTTATTCCAGAGTATCTCATTGGGACATTTCGTACTGCGATCGGATCTTTATCTAGAAGTATGTCTTCTTTGGACCAAGCCACACTTTCGATTTTCATCGATGAAGGATATTTCACTACATACATAAAAAAGATGCATGAATTATATGGCGAACGTAGAGACATTTTTATCCAAACAGCTAAACGGATGCTGTCTGGCTTGCTTGAGGTCGACGTGCCAGAGAGCGGAATTAATACCATTGGATGGTTGCCCCTTGGCACAGACGACAAAACCATAAGCATTGCTGCTCAGAAGGCGGGTATTTATTCACAACCACTTTCTAATTTTAGAGATCGCCTCTCGGACCGAAGCGGTCTTGTTCTAGGTTTTGGAGGGTTTAGAGAAGTGGAAATCAAATCGAAATTGGCCGATCTGGCCACAGTTTTGGAAAAACTGAAGCTCTCATAATTGATGGTCTAGAGCATTTTTCGTCCTTCCCGATTCATTAAAGGGATTCCCGCCGATGCGGTTTGATGCGAGTCTTGGCCTTCTGACAGGAGGTCCGAATGTCTCGCTCATATGGAGAGGATTTGCGCGCTCGGGTGATCGGCGCTGTTCAGGGCTTTGGTGCATAGATGCGATCAAAGGGTTCAGTGACATTGTAGTTTGATCAGCGGACGCGCTCGGACAGGGGCCTTGCGAGTCGTATGATCGGGCACGGTCAGATCAAGGTTCATCAAAGCCATAAGCGAGCGCACAAAACCCTCGGTCTGGCGCAGTGGAAACCGGGCCAGAACGCCAAGCATCAGCGTTGTCTCGATCGCCAGATTGGAGAACCGGCGCTGACCGCCGGGCGTATTCCGACACGATGGGCGCCACCCTTCAATCGCCTCAGCCGAAATCCACATCCTGATATCGCCGCGCAAAATCAGGCCGCGGTCATAGGCGCTCCAATTCGTCACCCGATACCGGACGCGTGGAATGTGATGACGCCGCGCTGCGTTGAATTTAAACGGCATGCAAATCTCGGTTAGCTCGTGAGCGAGGCCCTCATACCATCACTGGCCTATCCTTGCACCAACGCCGCACCGAGCTGGTTCTGACCGGCTGCGTCGCGCGTTGAGGTTTGCAGTCCAAGCCCTGGCTGGCTCTCGAACCGCGTTTCCGAACCCGTACAGGATCGGGCCACACTTGCTCTGTCAGTTTGCCGTCGTCCCGACAATGCAACCAAAATGATGCCCGCGGGTTGCTTGAATGGAGCCCGTCCACGTCGGCCGACTGGGGGAGTTAAAAAAATGCAACAGAAAAAGGCATTTGCCGGCATGAGCCCGCGAGAACTATTGTCCCTGATCGGGATGACGGCCGGCAGCGTGACGGCGATCAAAAGAAGGAAAAACCGATGCACATCAAGCGGATCAGCGCCGCCACGCTCATTCTCACCCTGGCCTTTGCCAGCACGGCACTGGCCGAGGATGTCGTGCGTCACAAGATTCCCAATTCTGATTTTCCGATTGCCTAGGCGGTGGAGGTTCCGGCCGGAAAGACCACCGTCTATGTCAGCGGCGCCGTTCCTTCTGTCGTCGATGAAAACGCCGACAAGAACACCACAGCCGCCTATGGCGACACCAAACCCAGACGGAATCCCTATTCAAATCCATCGACAAAACCCTCGACGGTCTCGGCCTCAAGATGGGCGATGTGATCAAGATGCAGGTATTCCTGGTTGGGGATCCCGACAAGGAAGGCAAGATGGACTTTACCGGCTTCATGGAGGGTTACACCCAGTTTTTTGGCACTGATGCGCAGCCCAACCTGCCCTCGCTCGGTGTTCCAGGTCGCCGGCCTCGCCAATCCGGGTTTCCTGGTCGAGATCGAGGTCACAGCTGTTCGGCCCTGATTGCGGACTTCCACCCTTTCGGGCGTGGGACGCGCCACATCGGATCCTTCAGACCATAGATGTGGCCAGGCTTGAGGCGTGTCGCCGTTAGAAGTTTCCCTGCGAAGACGGCTCCTATGAATGGAACAGTTCGCATTGGATCCTTTTTGACGATGAAAGGAACCCGGATTTTTTTACTGCGTGTTTTCTTGGAAGTGCGTGCGATTAGGATATGGGAACCATGAACACCGATACAAAAGCAGCTTGCTGGTGGCGAAATTGCCTCGGGTCCGGGTCCGTCCGCATCTTTGCGGCAGCGCTTCTGGTGCTGTTCGGTATTTTCGGCTTGGCCGCGTCCGCGCAGAACAGCCGGGTCGCTGTCGTCCTGACGCTGGATGGCGTCGTCGGTCCCGCGACGGCTGACTATATCGTCCGGGGCATCCAACGCGCGGCCGAGCGGAAGGCGACACTCGTCGTGCTGCGGATGGACACGCCGGGCGGCCTCGACACTTCCATGCGCGATATCATCCGCGAGATCCTCGCCTCCCCGGTTCCTGTCGCTTCCTTCGTGACGCCTTCGGGCGCACGTGCGGCAAGCGCAGGCACCTACATCCTCTATGCCAGCCATGTGGCGGCGATGGTGCCGGGCACCAATCTGGGCGCTGCCACGCCGATCGCAATTGGCGGGAGTGGGGGCCTGCCCTTCGGGAGTGAGCAGGATAAGGACGGTGGCAAGGCCGGAAAAGACAAGCCAGCCGCGCCCGCCAATGCCTCGGAGGCCAAGGCGATCAACGACGCCGTGGCCTATATTCGCGGACTTGCCGAAATTCGTGACCGTAACGCCGACTGGGCAGAGCAGGCAGTGCGCGAGGCGTCGAGCCTGACCGCCACCGACGCCGCGCGCGAGAACGTGATTGACTTCACCGCCACGAGCATCGATGACCTGCTGGCCAAGGCAAACGGCATGAGCGTCCGCGTCGGGCATGCCGAAACGGTGCTCGACACGCAAGGCCTCGCCATCGAGGAGGTCGCGCCCGACTGGCGCACGCGTTTCCTGTCCGTTATCACCCATCCCAATGTCGCGCTCATCTTCATGATGATCGGCATCTACGGGCTGATCTTCGAATTCATGAACCCCGGCGCGCTGGTTCCAGGAACCATCGGCGGCATCAGTCTCGTAATGGGGCTTTACGCGCTGGCGGTGCTGCCGGTCACCTATGCGGGTGTCGGCCTCGTCTTCCTGGGGGCCGCGCTGCTGGTAGCCGAGGCGATCACCCCATCCTTCGGCGTGCTGGGTGTTGGCGGCACGGCGGCGTTTGTGCTTGGCGCGGCAATCCTGTTCGACACTGACGTGCCAGGCTTCCAAATATCGTGGCAGATGCTTGGCGCGGTCGGGATTGCCAGCCTGCTGATGTCGCTGCTGGTGGCGTGGCTGGCCTTCACCTCGCGCCGCGGCAAGGTGGTCACCGGCAAGGAACAGATGATAGGCGCCGCCGCAGAGGTCCTGAGCTGGAATGGAAACGCTGGGTATGTTCTCGCCCATGGTGAGCGCTGGAAGGCCGTTGCCGACATGCCTCTGACAGTCGGACAGACCGTGCGGATCGAAGATATTGACGGCCTCACGCTCAAGACCACCGCTGCTCTAATCCCGGCGACGGAAAGCCCACAAAGATGACACTGCTCTTAATCTCGAGAGGACAATCTCATGGATAACATGTTCGGCGACTTGATCTTCTACATCGTGCTTGTTGCCATTCTGCTGGGGATACTAGGCTCTACGGTCAAGATCCTGCGTGAATATGAGCGCGCCGTGGTCTTCACGCTCGGCCGTTTCACCGGCACCAAGGGACCGGGCCTCATCCTGCTCGTCCCCTTCGTGCAGCAGATGATGCGCGTCGACCTGCGCGTGCTCGTCCTCGATGTCCCGAGCCAGGACGTGATCAGCCGCGACAACGTGTCGGTTCGGGTGAGTGCGGTGATCTATTTCCGCGTCATCGATCCAGAAAGGGCCATGATCCAGGTCGAGAACTACATGCAGGCGACCAGCGAACTGGCGCAAACGACGCTGCGCTCAGTGCTCGGCAAGCACGAACTCGACGAGATGCTGGCCGAACGCGACAAGCTCAACGTCGACATCCAGGCAATCCTCGACAAGCAGACCGACGCCTGGGGCATCAAGGTTGCCAATGTCGAGATCAAGCATGTTGATGTCGATGAATCGATGACCCGGGCGATCGCCCGCCAGGCTGAAGCCGAGCGCGAGCGCCGTGCCAAGATCATCAACGCCGAGGGCGAGCAGCAGGCCGCGCAAAAGCTGCTAGAGGCGGCACAGATACTGGCCAAGGAACCGCAGGCGATGCAACTGCGCTATCTCAGCTCGCTCAATGTGATCGCCGGAGAGAAGAGCTCGACCATTGTCTTCCCCTTCCCGATGGAACTCGCCAGCCTGATCCCAAGCCTTTCGAAGGCGAAGAAAACGCCGTAGACAGTGTTGGTCTCCAAAATATGATGGCAGGAGAGACATCGAACAACCGGTCCGACGATGGTCCGTTCATTGAGATCAGAGCGCTGGTCGCTGCAGAGTTGCGAGAAGCGGCAGCCATCCTCGCCCAGGGCATGCTTGATAATCCCTTGCACGTCGCAGTGTTCGGCACAGACGTGGAGCATAGACAAAAGCGACTGATGCGCCTTTTTCGTCACTTGACCGCCTATATTGAGGCGAATGGGCAGGTGCTGGGCGCATATGCGAACGGTGAACTGGTCGGTGTGCTGGGCATGATAGAACCCGGCGGCTGTCGTCCAGCGCTGTTGGATAGACTGCGCTTTGTCTGCATGGCCGTGGCCAGCAACCCACCCTCCCGATTGCTGTGTATCAGCCGCTGGCTGTGGGCGTGGGCGCGTAACGATCCAACTTGTCCGCACTGGCATATCGGTCCGCTGGCCGTGCGGCATGCGTACCGACGGCGAGGCATCGGACGGTACTTGATGTCACGTTGTTGCCGGCGCATGGACGAGCTGTCGGTTACAGCCTATCTGGAGACTGACCTGGCAATCAACGTAGCCTTTTACGAGACGCTTGGTTTCGTCGTGATCAGGCGCGAGTTTGTGCTCGGCGTGCCGAACTGGTTCATGTGCCTTCCACCATCGGGCGGGACGCTAAAAGATGCGACCGCTTCGTCGTAGGTTTCTGCCGGATCAGCGCGACCCAAGAGATCCCGATGGCGCGATTAGGCTGAGCCGAATGTTCTGGCGACGGACAGTTTCAATGACCAATTAAGACTGCACCGCCCCGTAACGCGAGAGGAGTCCCGGGCTTTTGATTGATGGCAACACGCTCCAACGGGAGAACCAAGTATGCGTTCTCCAGAGAAGCGTGTTGCCCAGAAGTCTCGACGCAAATGGCGCCCGGCCAGAGCGCGAGGGCCTACACCCTGACACACAACTGGCACATTGGCTTATACGTCGGCCGGGACATCTCGTTTCCCAGAAAGAATCTAGCGGGTGGGGTAAACAAGCCAAGTCTTGCCAACGAACCAATCGTCCACATCTCGCTTTGCACGGTCGTTTTCAAGACCGTAGCGTTCTTGAATTTTGCCCTCAAGCTGATCGCGGCGGCCGGCGATCTGATCAAGATCATCATCGGTGAGTTTCCCCCACTGCTCTTTGACCTTGCCCTTAACCTGCTTCCAATTTCCTTCGATGCGGTTCCAGTCCATGGTTTTCTCCATAAGGCGGGCATCGCCTGCGGACAAAACGCGGGGCCGGCTGTTTTGTTCATCTCAACAAAAAGCCCGCGCATCCGTCAGGACACGCGGCGGTGAGATTGGCTGAAATACGCAAGAAAAAAGCGGGCCGTAATGCCCGCTTCCCTTCGGTCTTGAGACTTGTACGCCGCCAGTACATTCGTGGTCGGCGCACCATCAATCAAGGCAAATGCGGCTGCTGCTCGGGGAAACCCTACATCGTATCTCGGCGAGCGTTCCTGCCGGCGTGCAGCCTATGTCCCCGATATAGGGCTGTTCTATCATAAAGCAAGCCGGTACAAAAAACCCGCCACCGGAGGGGACAAGTGGCGGGCTTGCAAGCCGAGGAAGTGGAGTCTCCTCTGTCGCGGGTGGGAAGCGCGACTTTCGTTCAAACGGTGTTGAGGCAGGAACGTTCCAATCAAGTCAGGATAAAACCAGCAGCAATAACGGTGAGCGCAAGCGATAAAGGCACGGCCAGCAGCCAGCGAGCGTCGAAAATACTTTTGTCCGGCTCATGGTGCATAGTCACCTCCCGCAATCGCAACGCGTCGGGGCCGAAACCGTTCCTCTAGTGGCTGGTCAGCGAAAGCCGGTTAGATCAGGTATGGAGGACGATCCCCCAAAGACGCCGTTACTGGAATGATTGAAGCATAATAGCGGAAAAGCCGTGAAAAGACCTTAATTATCTTTGGAACTAGTTGATCTCGCGGCGGTTTCTCTTGTTCAGCAATTCTGCTTGAAGGAGAGAACGATGAAAATGTATCTTCCCATAGTTGCGGCCAGTGTGCTCGTCGCCATG
>NZ_JBTMXA010000020.1:0-36117 GCF_054489545.1 Mesorhizobium sp. A556 | reverse complement strand
GTCGCTCTGAGGCTCAATCAGCGACCCCGAAAAACCTTGGACTTCGAGACCCCGGCCGATAGGCTGCAGAAGGTGTTGCGATGACCGGTTGAACTCACCGCCCAATTTCAGGCGTTCAAGGACACGGTCCGAATCCCTACAAGCTGCCACAAGCTTCAGGCTGAGCGGAGTGCTCCCTTCACGCGGATGTGGTGGGAGGTTCAAGCCCTATACCATTTTTTCAACACTTAGCTGGATAGACGATCTACCTATCATTCTGCGTAGCGAAAAAACCCGAGTAAAGCCTGCAATCGATCCTCGGCTGCGCCGCTCTCAATAGCATGGCGTTGCGCGCGTCTTGAGCCCGTTGGCTGTTCGGCAATCAAGGATGATATCTGCGAGCCGATTGTGCGCGGTCCCATATCCTGCCAACGATCCTTCGATTGGCCTGCTGCCGGATCGAATCCATTCCTGGTCGCGCACTTCAAATTCTTGCCGCGAGGGCGCAGCCGGCCTAGTCTCCCCCTGCTTCACAATTCAGCTGTTGCAACAGGCCAGAAAGACTCAATGCCACTGAAAGCGCTTTCGGGAGACAGTCTTGAAACTTTCGGCGCTCCGAGCCTTCCGCGCATGCGCAAGGCGATCGACGGGATGCCGGATGCGCTTTCGCGCATCGGCAAGTATATTCTCGACAATCCGGAAAGGGTCGTTCGTTCCTCCCTGGGGGAACTTGCGGTGCTGGCGCAGAGCGGCGAAGCCAGCGTCGTGCGCTTCTGCAAGCATCTCGGTTATGCCGGCTATCGAGATCTCAAGATTGCCCTGACGGCCGAACTGGCAAGTCAGCGGAGTGTGCGGCTCAAGAGGGTTTCCGACATTGGCGGCCTGACACCTCTGGCAAACAGGCTCGGCAGCGCGATCAACAGCACGGCACAAAACCTCGATCCGGCATTGTTGCTCCGTTTGGCGCGCCAGCTGAAGAAGAGCCGGCGGATCGATATTTTCGGCTCCGGCGTTTCGGGTATCGTTGCCGAAATGGTGGCCTATCGGCTTATGCGTGTCGGCCTGATCGCCCAGGCATTTCAGGACGCGACGCTTGCCCATGAGGTGATCACGCGGTTCGACGCATCTTGCGTGGCGATCGGCATTTCCGAGATGGGCCTGACGCCGGACACCGTGCGGTTCCTCAGCGGCGCCCGGGCAGCGGGGGCGTTCACCTTGGCGATCACCGGGCGGGAAAACAGTCCGCTTACCCAGAACGCGGATGCCGTCCTGTTGGCCGTTGCCGTCGATCCGCCGCCCATCGGCGGAGAGATGACGGCAGTGCCGGCCAAGATATTGGTGGTGGAAGCGCTGGCCGGCGCGATTGGCGCGGAGTGAATGCGCGGCGAGCGCACGAGCGGAGTTTTAATCCACTCTTGTCATCTAGCTGAAACAAAACTCCGACATGGTCCCCTCGAAATCAAGAGGGACACAGCATGTCGGCGACCGTATCCATTGCCTCGATCGAAAAGAGTTTCGGCGCGACCAAGACGCTGAAGGGCGTCTCCGTCGACGTTGCCGCCGGCGAATTTCTCACACTTGTCGGTCCTTCTGGCTGTGGAAAATCCACCCTGCTGCGCATCATCGCCGGCCTGATCCCGCAGGACGGCGGCACGATCAGCATCGATGGCGCGCCCGTCGATCATCTGTTGCCCAAGGCGCGCGACGTCTCGATGGTTTTCCAGAGCTATGCGCTCTACCCGCATATGAGCGTTCGCGAGAATATCGCCACGCCGTTGAAGGTCCGCCGCTTGAGCAACCTGGCGCGCTGGCCGCTTGTCGGCAACATCGCTCCGGGCCAGACTGCCGTCCGCACCGAGATCGCCGAGGCGGTGAGGCAGGTGGCGGCGCAGGTGGAGATCGAGGCGCTGCTCGACCGCCGCCCCGCCCAGCTTTCGGGCGGCCAGCGTCAGCGCGTGGCTTTGGCCCGCGCCATGGTGCGTCAGCCGCGCGTCTTCCTGATGGACGAACCGCTCTCCAATCTGGACGCGCGGCTGCGTGTCCACATGCGCGGCGAGCTCTCCGACCTGCACCGGCGTCTTGGCGCGACATTCATCTATGTCACGCACGACCAAGTCGAAGCCATGACCATGTCGAGCCGCGTCGCCTTGATGATGGACGGCGAGATCGTTCAGGTCGCAACGCCGCATGAAATCTATTCCAACCCGGCGGATGTTCGCGTTGCCCGTTTTATCGGGAGCCCAGAAATCAATCTTCTGCAGGCGCGGGCAGACTTGCAGGGGCACATCTCCATTGCCGGACGCGGCACGACGCTGCGCGCTGCTGCAAGCGGCCCGCTGACGGTCGGCCTGCGCCCGGAAATCCTGACCATCGACGACGGCACGTCCGATATCGTCATCGACGGACGCCTGCAGCGGGTCGAACGCCTCGGCCATGACGTGCTGCTGCATGTGCGCCACGACAGCAGCGACAAGAACGCGACGCTCCCGGTTTCCGCGGCCCTGTTCGAGGCCCTGCAGACAAGCGGCCGGTTGGGAGACAACTTCAAGATTGGTGCTCGGGCAAGCTCGGCCCTGCTGTTCGACGCAGACGGCAAGCGGCTTGCGGCCCTGAATGTGGCGCTTGCCGCACCCGAATACGTGTCTCCGTATACGTCGGGCCGCAAGCTGTTGAGCGCGTAACCATGGCTCTTTCGGTCCCTTTGGGCGTCCCCGCCGCAGGGCGCCGGCTCGGCGCCGAAATTGCGCCGTCGACCGCGTACTGGTTCGCGACCCCATCCATCATCCTGCTCATCGGCACCATGCTGGCGCCGATCGTCGTGATGATCGCCATGAGCTTCACAGATTATGAGCTTGGCTCGCTCGATTTTTCGTTTCTCGCTCTCGACAATTACGCCACGCTGTGGGGGGAAAAGACCTTTTGGCGCGCCCTAGTCAACACGCTCTATTATGTTGCGCTGGTCGTTCCTGCTTCGGTCATCATCGGTCTTGTTCTCGCCGTCATGGTCAACGGGCTGGAGCGCGGTCGCACCTTCTACCAGATCGCCTTCTTCCTGCCGGTGACCTCGACCCTGATCGCCATGGCGACGGTGTGGAAATACCTGCTCCACGGCACCATCGGCCCGGTCAACCACCTGCTCACGGCCATCGGCCTGCCGGCCATGGAGTTCTTCGGCAATCCATCGCTGGTGATGCCGGCACTCGCCATCATCGGCGTGTGGTCGCTGGCCGGTTTCAACATGGTGCTGTTCACCGCCGGTCTCACCGCAATTCCGCAGGAACTCTACGAGGCTTCCGCCGTCGATGGCATCGACAACCCGATCGAGCGCTTCTTCACCGTGACCCTGCCCATGCTCGGGCCGACCACCATGTTCGTGATCATCACCACCTCGATCACGGCTTTCAAGGTGTTCGACACGGTTGCCGTGCTGACCCGGGGCGGCCCGCAAGGTGCCAGCGACGTGCTGCTCTACGTCAACTATCTCGAAGGCTTCCAATACATGCGGATCGGCGTCGCCTCGGCCATCACCGTCGTTTTCCTCGGCATCATCCTGCTCCTGTCGCTGGTCCAGGCCAAGGTGCTCGAACGCAAGGTTCATTACTGATGTCGCGCCCCGGTTCCTTCTTCGCGCGTGCCGGCCTGACACCGCCCCAGATCGCCATGCATGTCTTCCTGCTGGCTTGCGCCTTTGCCATGCTGTTCCCCTTCTACTGGATGGTGCTGACCGCATTCCGTCCGTCGCAGGAAGTATTTTCGCCGACCTTCCATTGGCTGCCGCAGACGTTCGTCGGGTTCGACAATTTTCGCGAGGCTTTTGCCAAGGCACCGCTGCTGCGCTTCATGGCCAATGGCGTGGTTATCTGCGCCGGCATCCTTGCGGTGCAACTGCTGACTGCCATCCCCTGCGCCTATGCCCTGGCGAAATACGAGTTTCGCGGACGCAAGCTGCTGTTCGCGCTGGTGCTGTTTGCGCTTTGCGTTCCTGTCCAGGTGCCGGCGCTGCCACTCTATATGGCCCTCGCCTTCACCGGCACGCTCGACAGCTACTTCTCGCTGATGCTGCCGTTCTTCCTGTCGGTGTTTGCTATATTCCTGTTCCGCCAGGTGTTCCGCTCCTTTCCCGACGACATTGTCCACGCGGCCCGGCTGGACGGCATGGGCGAGATGGAAATCCTCTGGCGCGTGGTGGTGCCAAGCGCCGTCCCGGCGATAGCGGCCTTCGCGGTATTCTCGATCACCGCGCACTGGAACGATCTCTATTGGCCGCTGATCGTCGTCACCAGCCCGGAACTCGCGCCGCCGCCGCTCGGCATGATGTATTTCAGCGACAGCGATCTAGGCTCCAGTTTTGGCGCGCTGATGGCGGCCGCGACCCTGCTGACGGCGCCGCTGACGATCCTTTTCCTGTTTGCCCAACGTCATTTCGTCCAAGGCGTCACGATGACCGGCGTGAAGTGAAATGAAGCTTTCGTTGCGGGCCGAATCGGCTGGCCCACGACGCCGACTGCCCTAACCACCCACCACAACACATCCAAAATTCTCAAGGAGAAACCAATGAAATCCCTCACCCAGGCCGCGCTGGTCAGCGCTGCCGCCCTGCTTGGCATGTCCGCGGCCCAGGCCGATCCGATCACCATCGAGGTCGAGCACTTCATGCCGGCCCACAACGTCTTTCACGAGCAGGTTGCCGATGCCTTCATGAAGAAGCATCCGGAAATCGTCATCAAGTTCCGCAATGCGCTGCCGAGTTACGACGAACAGCACCAGGCATTGCTGCGCGAAGCCATCACCAACAAGCTGCCCGATGTCTACCATTCCGGCTATCATTTGCTGCCGGAAGTCGTCCATCAGCTTGAAAAGCGGGGCCAGGTCATCGCGCTCGATGACTACGTCGCCAAGGAAGGCGAGGCCTGGGTCAATACCAACTACGAGCCTTCAATCCTCAATCTCGGCAAGGTGGACGGCAAGCTGTACGGCATCGGCTTCAACGCCTCCACGCCGGTCGTTTTCTACAATGCCGATCTGGTCAAGCAGGCTGGCGGCGATCCCGAAAACTTCCCGGCCAACTGGGCGGACATGATCGCGCTCGGTGCCAAGATCAAGGAACTCGGCGGTGATGTCGATGGCTTCGCCTATGACATCCACGCCTGGCCGGACGACTGGTTGTGGCGCTCGCTGATCCTGCAGCAGGGCGAGCAGATCATGAAAGACGACAACAAGACCGTCGCCTTCGACGGTGGCGCCGGCCTGAATGCCCTGAAGCTGGCCCGCAGCTTCGTCACCGAAGGCAAGATGGTGCTGCGCGACTACGAGCAGTCTCGCCAGCAGTTCGCCGCCGGCAAGCTGGGCATCATCTTCGCCTCGCCGAACAGCGCGCGCGGTTTCTCCGATCTGATCGGCAGCCGCTTCCAACTGATGTCTTCGACCTATCCGGTTTCGAACCTTGAAAAGGGCGTGGTGCCGACCGGCGGTAACGGCATGATGATCCTCGCCAAGGACAAGGCAAAGCAGGACGCGGCCTGGGAGTATATCAAGTTCGCGACCAGCGCCGAAGGCCAGACGATCGCCGTTCTCGGCTCGGGCTACATGCCGACCAACAAGACAGCACTTGCACCCGAATATCTCGGCAAATTCTATGACGAGAACCCGAACTGGTACACCAGCATCAAGCAGATTTCCCGTGCGGCTCCCTGGGGCGGTTATCCCGGCACCAATGGCGTGAAGATCTGGCGCACGCAGCGGGATCTCATCGGCCAGGTGATGAGCGGTGACGTGACGCCTGAGGACGGCGTTGCCAAGATCACCGAGGAAACCAACGCGCTGCTTCCGAAGTAAGTTTCACCCCATCAAAACAGCCGCGCGCAAAAAATGCGCGCGGCCTTTCAACAGGTCAATGCTTTGATAGAACTTGTGATTTTTGATTGCGACGGCGTGCTCGTCGATAGCGAACTCCTTGCCGCGCAGGTAACTAGCCAAACGCTCGACACCATCGGGCTGACCATGTCGGTCGAAGAGACCATCGCCTCGCTGGTCGGCCTCGATGCGACTGCATCGCGTCGCAAGCTCGAAGAAATCCATGCCGTGTCGTTGCCAACGGATTTCGAAGATCGACTGGCCGAGCGGCTGGGCGAGGCTTTCAACACGCAATTGCAGCCAATCGCGGGTATCGTGGAATTGCTGCGTGGCCTCGATCAACCCTACTGCGTCGCGTCCAATAGTGGTCATGAGCGCCTTCGCTGCACCTTCGCCGCAACGGGGCTCGCGCGGCTGGTCGAGGGTCGCGTGTTCAGCGCCGACGATGTCGCGCGCGGCAAGCCGGCGCCCGATCTCTTCCTGCACGCGGCCAGGGCCATGGGCGGCATTCCGCCCGAAAGATGCCTGGTGATCGAAGACAGCGTCACCGGCGTCACCGCGGCCCGCGCTGCCGGCATGCACGTCATCGGCTTCTGCGGCGGCGGCCATATCCTGCCCGGCCACGACCAGCGCCTGTTGTCGCTGGGAGCCGATTGCATCCTTACCGATCACTACCAACTCGCCGCCCTGCCGTGGCTGGCGGGCATTGCCGCAGGCGTCAGCGCCTAGATTTTATCATCCACACAAGGACCGCTACCATGAGCAGCATCGCTCCATTTTCCATGCCCGGCCGCTTCCTGCGCGGCAATGTCCATACCCACACGACGCGCTCGGACGGGGCGCTTCCGGTCGAAGACGTGATCAAGGCCTATCGCAATTCGGGCTACGATTTCCTGTCAATCACAGACCACTTCCTGAAGCAGTTCGAGTTCCCGATCACCGATACGCGCGCCTTCAGCGACGAGAATTTCACCATGCTGCTGGGGGCGGAGATCCACGCACCGCGCACCGAAGTGAGCGAACTCTGGCACCTAGTCGCCGTCGGCTTGCCGCTCGATTTCGCGCCGACCACAGCGGACGAGGACGGCCCCGCACTTGCCCGACGCGCCAAGGCTGCCGGCGCCTTCGTCGGCATCGCCCATCCAGGCTGGTACAGCCTGTCGCTCGGCGATGCCGAGACGCTTGTCGATGCCGCTCATTCGGTGGAAATCTACAACCACGGCTGCCAGGTCATGCACGACAAGGGCCATGGTGCCTATCTACTTGACGGCCTGCTCGACAAGGGCCATCGCCTGACCACCTATGCCTGCGACGACGCGCATTTCAAGGCGGCCGATTTCGGCGGCGGCTGGATCGAACTGAAGGCCAAAACCAACGGTCCCGAACATATTCTCGAAGCGCTCAAGGCCGGGCAATTCTACTCGACGCAGGGTCCGCGCATTGATGATATCGACGTGACGGCCGACCGCGTCGAGGTGCGCTGCTCACCGGCATCGCGCGTGCTGGTCGCCGGTCAGGGCTATCTGATGAACTTTAGCAGCGGCATCTCGATGACACGCACCGGCGTTTCGCTGGCGCCCCTGGAAAAGAGCCCCTGGTTGCGTGTCATCGTCACAGACGACACCGGCCGCAGCGCTTGGTCGAACCCGATCTGGAAGTAGTCTCGGGTCGAGGGGGGCGGGTGAAGCGAGGCGGTTCGGGCAGCGTCGTCCACAATGGGAATACACCACCGGGCAATCGGTGGTGTGGATGGTGGAGCTACTCTGATCTAAAGAATTAAGCGCGATTGTCGCCGACCTGTAGAAATGGATAATGGTGCTCGACCCGATGGCGGTTCCGCGGCTGTACTTAGCCCCGGCTAATGTCCGCCATCGTTTCTTCTAAGCCAGAAGCTGTCTGACCGCTTCCGGCCCCAAACTTGACATAGCTTCACGGCTCGTTTGGCGTCAACCTTGCGGGCACCATTCCAAGCTCCGCTCCGAACCCGGATGATTTTCTTTCAAGAAGCTTTGGTCGCGCAGCGCGCAGATCTGTGGCTCATTCGTTGTCTGAAGATATGTTCTTGAAGCGCACGCACGCCTCGCTCCTCATCGCCCGAGAGAATTGCTGCCCGGAGTTCTTCATGCTCTTGGACGATATTGGAAATGGCTTTCTCGGAAAGAATCTCGCGCCCAAAAACGATCCAGACATGGCGCGCGATCGCCTGCCACAGCGTCCAGACAATGCGATTGTTCGAAATTAAGCAAAGATCCGCGTGAAAGGCAATATCGGCCTGATTGACACCGGTGAGGTCGTTTCGTGAAACCTGCGTCGCCATGTCGGCGATACGCTGGACCAGGCTTTCGTCCAGTTGTGCCATCAATTCCGGCACAGCCATCAGGGTTTTGACCGCGATGACTTCCACGGCAAGCCGCGCTTCGCAGATTCGATCAATCGTGGTGTCGTCGATGGCAATTACATGAAGCCCCTTATGGGGTTCTCCCTCCAGAATGCCTTGCGTAACGAGAATTTTGAGCGCCTCGCGAACCGGCACCCGGCTGACCTTGAAGCGGGCCGCTATCTCGGCCTCGACAATGCGTTCGCTGGGTTTGAGCACGCCAAGTCCGATCGCCTCAACCAACGTGTCTGATATTTGCTCGGCGAGGTTCTTTCGCCGCTGCAAGGTCAATTCAGTTCTGACGGCACGGTCCATGATTCACCCAGCCTCGGCATTGGCGCCATTGCATAAGCATAGCGCTGTTTGCCTGTCAAAATAGCGCATCTAGGATTGAATACAATTAGTTTGGCTACATTAATACAATTTGCTTGACCAAACTCCGGCACCTATGCAAACTTTTCCTAACCGGACTGGCTCATCCGGCAGGATCGGTCCGATCTCGTGAATTCGGTGCGAGCCGTTGGGAGGATGAGATGAAATCCAGAATATTGGGCGGCATAGCCGCCGGCATTTTCGCAATCGGCGCCATGTTGGCAGCCAACGCGGCTTCCGCGGCAGGGACGGATGTGCCCGCACCCGGAGTGAGCAGCCGTATCGACGCCATCAAGGCACGCGGCACGCTCAAGGTAGGAGTTCTCGGCGAATTGCCGTGGCTGATCGAAAATACCAGCGGTTCGGGCGAACCCTTCAGCGGGCCGTCATGGCTGCTGGCCAAGGAATATGCCAAGCGCCTGGGCGTCACACTCGAGACCGTTCCGGTCAGCCATGAGACCAAGGTGCCGATCCTGGCGACCGGACAGATAGACATTACCATTGCGCCGCTATCCATCACGGACGCCCGCAAAAAGGTGGTGGATTTTATCGTCTACTCAAAATCCAGCCTGTGCATGGTCGGGTTGAAGTCGAACCCGAAGCTGGCCGACATCAAGTCGGTGGATGATCTCAACTCGCCCGACATCACGATGGCCTACTTCACCGGCACCCCACTTGAGACTTGGGTGCCAGTCCGCTTTCCCAAGATGGTCGCGCATGGAGTTACAGGGTCCGGCGCTACCGCCCCAATTGAAGAAATCATGTCAAAGCGAGCCGATATCGTGTCCTTCGATAATACGAAATGGCCAGAGGTGGACAAAGCCGTACCCGGTCTTGTGGTGTTCCCCACAGACTGTTTGCGCAGCCAGGAAATGGCGACCCCGGTAGGCCACGCCATTGACAAGAACCAGCCCGAATTGCTGGCCTGGCTACAGGCGGTGGCTGCCGAAGTCCAGCCGCAAGTCGAAGCCGAGGAATTCCGGGTCATCAAGGGCGATTAATTCCGCGCATCGTTCTGAACATGGCGGCCGGCTTTCAATCCGGCCACCTTTTTCCTAACCGGAACCGCTTCCCGTGCAATTCGATTTCACCTTCCTTGGCGGCTATTGGCGCTTCCTGCTCAATGGTGTTTTGATCACCATCTGGTTGAGCGTCCTGACCATCATTATTGGACTGGCGGTAGGGCTCGTCGTCGGTACCGCACGAACATATGGCCCCAGATGGCTCGATGCGCTGCTGTCGATCTATGTCGATACGATGCGCTCCATTCCCCTTCTGGTGATCCTGGTCTGGATTTTTTTCGCAATGCCTCTGGTAAGCGGATACTCGATGAGCCCGTTTATCGCCGCCGTCGTCGGCATGGGGCTTCACCTTGGCGCGTTCGTGGCGGAACTGGTCCGTGCCGGATTGACGTCGATCCGCCCAGGTCAGACCCGCGCGGCGCTGGCGCTTGGCATGAGCCGGATGCAGGCGATACGCATCGTCGTGTTGCCGCAGGCCTTGATCCGCATGCTGCCCACGTTCGGATCCTTGCTCGTCATCACGATTAAGGACAGTTCACTGGCCTCTGTCATCGCGGTTCCGGAATTGATGCGCCAAAGCCAGGTCGTGATCGGACAAACCTACCGACCGTTCGAAGTGTTTACGGCGGCGCTGATCGTTTATTTCGTGATGAGCTGGCCCGTGGCGCGCGCGGTCGACCATTGGTATCGGCGTATCGCCCATCTCGGTGCGTCATGAGATTCGATTGGAGCGTGATAGCCGACAACTGGCCCCTTTTGCTGCAGGGGGCGGCGGTCACAATCATGCTGGCCTTTGCCACCATGGCGCTGGCTCTACCCGGCGGCATGATGTTGACGTTGATGCGTATGTCCCGCCTGGCGCCGGTGCGGGGGCTTGCAACCGGCTTTGTGGAGTTTTTTCGCACGACGCCGATCATCCTGCAGGTCTACTGGGTATTCTATGTTCTTCCGGTGCTGATCGATTTCCGGGCATCGGCGTTTGCCACCGGGCTGATCGCGCTGACGCTCAACGTCTCGGCATTCAATTCCGAGACGTTCCGATCCGGCATCAATTCTATCCGCGCCGGCCAGCGCAATGCCGCCCTCGCGCTTGGGATGAGCGAGTGGCAAGCGCTCAGGATCGTCATCATCCCCCAAGCGATCCATCGTGTGCTGCCTGCCCTGGCCAGCACCTGGGTATCCCTTTTCAAAGACACTTCGCTGGTTTCTGTGATCGCGGTCGCCGAACTGTCTTATGTCGGCCTGCAACTTCGCTCTCAAAGCTTCCGCGTGCTGGAGGTGCTGACGGCGATGGCGGTCCTCTACTGGCTGATGGGCTACCCGCAGGCAAAGCTCGCCGACTGGGTGCATCGCAAATTCAAGGTGAGCGAATGACGGGCGTGCCGGCAACTCCGATAGTCGAACTGGTCGACGTCACCAAGCGCTATGGCGCGGTGCAGGCGCTGAACGGAGTATCCCTGGATGTCAACCGTGGCGAGGTCGTTTGCCTGATCGGGCCGAGCGGGTCCGGCAAGTCGACGCTGCTGCGCGCCATCAACGCTCTCGATTCCATCGACGGCGGTACGGTTATCTTCGAGGGAATCGACGTGCATGGCCCGCGAACCGACATACGAAAGGTACGCCAGCGCATGGGCATGGTGTTTCAGAGTTTCGAACTGTTCCCGCACATGACGGCGCGCGCCAACGTATCTGTCGGCCCCCACAAGATTCTCAAGCTGTCGCGGCAAGACGCCAATGACCGCGCCGACGAGCTTTTGGCCAAGGTCGGTCTGGCCGACAAGGCCGATGTCCATCCGGCACAATTGTCGGGAGGCCAGCAGCAGCGGGTCGCGATCGCGCGGGCGCTGGCCATGCGCCCGGACATGATGCTGTTCGACGAACCTACCTCGGCGCTCGACCCGGAAACCATCGGCGAAGTGCTAAGCGTCATGAAGCGATTGGCTGACGAGGGCATGACCATGGTGGTGGTGACCCACGAAATGACGTTTGCCGCAAGGGTGGCGCACAGGGTCGCCGTGTTCGACAAGGGACGGATCATCGAAACCGGTTCGCCGCACCAGGTGTTCGAGGCGCCCACGGTAGCGCGGACACGCGATTTCCTTCGCCATCTCGGCTGGGACGGAAGCTCCGCCCATTCGGTCTAGCCATCCATCAATTGCCCATAAGGAATGCATCATGAAGATCATAGATATTGAGTGCCATGTTCTGCTTGCCCCGGATATGAGCACGGGAAGCACCTCATCTGCCCAGGACAGCTTCATCGTTATCATTCGCACAGACGAGGGCATTTCCGGACTTGGCGAATCCGACGTCAACCCCTGGATAGCCAAGGCCTGTATCGAGGCTCCCGGAACCCACACGATGGGGTTGGGTATCAAGGATATGCTAATAGGCGCCGATCCGCTGCAGACTGAAGAGCTATGGCGCAAGATGTATGTCGGAACGGCGATGAATGGGCGGCGCGGCGCGGTGATACACGCCATAGGCGCCGTCGACATGGCGCTATGGGACATACGCGGCAAGGTCGAGGGAAAGCCGATCTTCGAGCTTCTGGGAGGAGCCGAACAGGCAGAGGTCATCCCCTACGCCTCGCTCCAGCCCAGCGGCAATCACTGGGAGGAATACCGCGATTCGCTGTGCATCTGGGCCGAGCGCGCCAAGGGCCTAGGGTTCAAGGCTGTAAAAGCCGAGGTCACGATGAACGGCCCCTACGCGCATGACGGCATGCGTGAACCCTATGAAAAGCACACCAAGGTCGTGGAAGCGGTCCGCAAGACGCTGGGCAAGGACATCGCCCTGATGATCGATGTGCAATATATGTGGCCCGATGCCGAAACCGCGCTGCGCACGATCAAGGATTGGGCGGAGTTCGACATTTTCTTCCTCGAAACCCCGCTCTGGATCGATAAGCTCGACGACTATGGCCGCCTGCATGATGAAGCGCCCATGCCGATCGCGGCCGGCGAATGGCAGGCAACGCGCTACGAATTCGAGGAATTGATGGATCGCGGCAAGGTAGATGTGGCCCAGCCCGATATAGGCCGCGTTGGCGGGTTCGGCGAAGCCAAGGCGGTCTGCGACATGGCGGCCGAGCGCGGCCGCATCATTGTGCCGCACTGCTGGAAGACGGGTATTTCGGTGACCGCCACCGCGCATCTGGCGTTCAATACCGCCCATTGCCGCTTTATCGAGTACCTGCCGCCCAGCCTCTGTGTCGATGCGTTGCGCAAGGAACTGGCGGAGGATGGCTTCACCTTCAACAACGGCGTCATCGAAAAGCCAACCAAACCGGGGCTGGGGGCGGTGCTTAATGAGCAAGCGTTGAAGTTTTTCAAAGTAGCATAGTTCTGGCGGGTTCGGCCGACTGTCCCAACACTCGACATGCGAGTAAGCTGCTTGTCGCGATTAAAGACCTCAGGATTGAACAAAGCCGCTGACGTGTATTTGTGTACGGGTTCTCTGGGTCGCTTCCCGACCTTTACCATTGCGACGAGTGCAAGCGGCTGCGACGTCGGGGCGGCTCTGTCCGCTGGCCGGCAGTTTTTTGAAGCGGTAGCCGTTGCGGATCAGCCACCGTGAGATTGACGACGGCGCTACCACCGTGCCGCGCTCGGCCAGTTCGGCCGCTAGTTCCGGCATGGTGATATCGTCTTTCTCTGCAACCCGGCCAATCAGGAGGTCCCGGTGCGGATCAAGCTTGAAATAGCGCCAGCCGTCCATCGGCTTCGCCTTGAGCCTGCCAGTTTTGCCGAGACGCAGCCATTATACCAATGGTCATGACGTTTGACCGACATGAGCCCATTTACGCATTCCGATTGAGGTGATGGAGTTCGGCTGACCGGTTGAACTCACCGGTCGAATGCCGATGTCATCGATTCACTCCATATCGGACACGTCACCGCACACGAATATCGTGGTCGGCACGCCGTACTTTCCGATAAAATTCTCGGGGTCATCCCGAACGCTGCCACTCGGTCGGGTTCGCATTGACAGTGCGGCTCACGGCATTCTAGCTACCCCGATGAACAGCATCCCCGATAAAACATTTGCCGATCTGCTTGTCCCAAGTCCGCAGACTTTCCTTGGAGTACCAGCGGCTACAGGACCCACTAAGGGATCAGTCGCCATCTTTGGTGCCGTTCATGGTACGCCCTATGTCTCCTCTGCCGACGAAAGCGCGGTCGAGACGGGACCAGACGCAGTGCGCCGCGCTATCACTGCGGCATCCGTGCATATCGACCATTGGGATTTCGATTTCGGCGGACCTCTCCTGGACGGGAAACTGCGGGCCTTCGATCTCGGCGACGTCATGACTGCGCATAGCGATGCCGCGGGCAACAGGCGCAATATTGAATCCGTCACACGCGCCATCCTGGCTGAGGGAGCCGTGCCGATCCTGATCGGAGGCGACGATTCCGTTGCCATTCCTTTCATGCGCGCGTTCGATCATCGCGAGCGGCTACACCTGTTGCAGATTGATGCCCATATCGACTGGCGCGACGAAATAGGCGGTGAACAATTAGGCTACTCCAGCACCATGCGACGTGCTTCGGAGCTGAGTTGTGTGGCGTCAATGACCCAGCTTGGTATCCGGGCGGTCGGCAGCGCGCGCCGCGAGGAGGTCGAGACGGCCTTGGCCTGGGGCTCGCGCATCGTCACTGTTGCCGAGGCGCGTCGCGGCGACGCGGCGGCGCTGGTGGATATGCTTCCACCGGACTTGCCGCTGCTGATACATATCGATTGCGATGCGATAGACCCCAGCATCTGCCCGGGTGTGAATGCCCTGTCGCCAGGCGGTTTTACCTTTCAAGAAATGACGGCTCTCATAGGGGCGGCGATGCACAGGAGGCGGCTTGCCGGCTTCTCGATCGTGGAGTTCCAGCCGAAAGCCGATATCAATGACATGACTTCGACCGTGGTCGGCAGGCTGGTGAGCCATATTCTTGGCCATCTGGCACGAGCAGCTGACGCCGCATAAAGCGGCGGGCGACGGTGCTTGACGGCAAGGCAGCATAATGCACCGCCTGCGCATTCGGGCGACAGGACTCAACCCAACGCTTTGGAGACAGCGCGAACGAACGCCTCATGGCGACCCCTGTCATAGCGTGTGGCCACGGCGCGGAACTGTTTGAGCTTGTTGAAGAAACGCTCGACCAGGTTGCGCTTGCGATAGAGTTCCCTGTCGAAGGCGGGGAAGCGTTTGCGCGTCGGCATTAGGCGGATGTTGGCGATGGCGCCGCGCGCGGCCATCTGGCATGCAGCGCATCGCTGTCATAAGCACGGTCGGCCAGCAGAACCTGGCCCGCAGCCAGCGTGGCGAGCATGTATCGCGCGACAGCGTGCGCCAGATGCTTCCGTATTCGACCCCGCCTGTCTATCGACGCCAGTCACCAATACGGCGGCCGAAGCTGGATGCGTTCATTGCTACCATCGATCGGTGGCTGGAAGAGGACGTGTCGCCAGGAGGTGTTTGTGCCTTGCTTTGACGCCGGGATTTCGGCGAATTGACAAAGAGGCGCCATGACAATAAATTAGTACGCTGTATCGATTATAGGAACATCGTATTTTGTCAGGCTCGATTCTTACCAATTTCGACCGATTATTCGCAGTGATGGAAGAGAGCGGTCTGGACGCAATGGTCGGGACCTCGGCGGAGAACGTGGTCTACCTGTCTGGGTTCTGGGCAATGACCCAATGGGCCCGGCGAACGCCCCAGACGTACGTGCTTGCGCCGGGGCGCGGGAAAGGTGAACCGTCGATTGTCACAAGCAGCGGTCTGGTCGACCTGATTGCCGATCAGGAGCCATGGGTGAAGGCCGTTCGCCGCTACGGCTTCTTCCAGCTCGACCGGGACGCCGAAGCCGACCTGAACGACAAGGACATTGCCCAGCTCGGGCTGATGGAAGGCCCTGAATATCCCGGCCCGGTCGAGGCACTTGTCGCTGCTATCCGTGACAACAGACTGGAGCGGGCGACACTCGGGATCGATGAAGTCTCCATCACGCCGCAAAATTTCGACCAGCTCCGGCAGGCCCTTCCCGATGCCGAATTCGTACGCGCCGCATCGCTGTTGCAAAAGGTGCGTGCGATCAAGACGCCTGAAGAGATCAGGCGCCTCAGGCAAGCTGCCCGGATCGGCGAAATGTCGATCGACGCGGCGATGGGCATCGCGGCCGCCGGTGTGACCGAGCTCGATTTCATGCGTGAATTCAACCGCACGACAGTAAGCAATGACGGCCTGCCGGTTTCGATCTGCATCGGTTTCGGCGAACGCAGCGCCATGAGCAACGTACAGCCTTCCGAGCGGGCTCTGGCCATCGGAGACGCGATCCGCTTCGATGTCGGCGGCCGCTACAGGCACTACCGCTCCGACATCTCGCGCTGCGGTTTCTTCGGCGAGCCGGGCGCGAGGATCCGCCGCTATCACGGCGCACTGCATAAAGGCGTCATGCGCGCCCACGAACTCGTGCGTCCGGGCTTGCGCATCTGCGACGTGTTTTCGTCGGTCATGGATACGGTGCGCGCCGAGGGCATCCCCCACTACAAGCGCAACCATGTCGGTCATGGCATCGGCATCGACGGCTACGACTATCCCAATATCGCACCCGGCGACCAGGCCACGCTCGAGGAAGGCATGGTCGTGTGTGTCGAGACGCCCTACTACGAGCTCGGCTTTGCCGGCCTGCAGGTGGAGGATATGCTTGTCGTCACGGCCGATGGCGCCGAGACCCTGATGTCGACGGATGGAGCCTTGCGGATCATCGAGCCATGATCGACACAGGGCTTGCCTGCATTCGCTGCGGCACCGATTATCCTGCCAGCCATTTCGCTAGGCAATGCGAAAGATGCGGTCCCGGCCTGCCCTCCGCACTGACGGTCGCCTACGCGACGAACCCGCTGGAGGGTGTGACCCGTGACGGCATCGCCCGCGGCCCGCGTTCGATGTGGCGCTACGATCACAGCCTACCCGTCGACGCCTCCCACGCCGTCACCCTTGGCGAGGGCCTGACCCCGCTGATCCGGCTGGACAGGATCGGCAGCGAATTGGGGCTCGCCAATCTCTTCGGCAAGTGCGAATTTTTCAATCCGACCGGCTCGTTCAAGGATCGACTGGCCTCCAGCGCCATATCGGCCGCGACGAACCTCTTCGGAGCGAAGGTGATCGCATCCAGTTCGACCGGGAATGCCGGGGCGGCCGTTGCGGCCTACGCCGCGAAGGCGGGCCTGGATTGCGTCGTATTCACCGCCGGTGCGACCACGGGACCGATGATCTCCCAGATGCTTGCATATGGGGCGACGGTTCTTTCGGTGCCCTCCAAGCCCGATCGCTGGACACTCATCAGCGAAGGCGTCGAGCGGTTCGGATGGTTTCCGACATCGCCCTTCTTCGGCCCTCCGGTCGGGTCCAATCCGTTTGGCATAGAGGGCTACAAGTCGCTCGCTTATGAACTTTGCGAAGACCTTGGCTGGGTCGCGCCCGATTGGGTCGTGCTGCCGGTGTGCTATGGCGATGCACTGTACGGAATATGGAAGGGCTTCACGGAGCTGATAGCTCTGGGCTGGATCGACAGCTTGCCGCGTTTCGTGGCCGCCGAGATCTACGGATCGCTGACCGAAGCGTTCCGGACGGGCGCGGATACGCTTCCAGCAATGCCCCAGCCCTACCAGACGGCGGCCAGTTCGATCACCTCCCCACAGGGAACGTTCCAGTCGCTGACCGTCTTGCGTAAGACGAACGGGCGCCCGGTGCGCACGAGCGAGGACGAGCTAGCACAGGCACGGTGCCGGATCGCGCGCTGCGAGGGGGTTCATCTCGAGACCGCCGCAAGCGCGACCCTCGTGGCCGTCGAACATCTGTCCCGCCAGGGCGTTATCGGCGAACGGGACAATGTGGTGTGCCTGCTGACGGCCGGCGGGCTGAAGGAAGCGCACTCCACAGAAGAACCCGGCAACCAGGTGCTGGGCGTCCAAGCCGATATGGACAGCGTGCTGCAATCGGTCGCCGCAGCGCACGGCAAGGATCTGTCTTCCCCGATATCATCCGAGAGAGCCAGGTCGCATTAGCCTGCGGCCTTTGAAGGAGCAATCCAATGAAGTTTTCAGTCTGCCTGTCCACCGGCTACGAGGGCCTGGCGTATCCCATCGATTTCTGTACGGGGCAGGATCTCGTGGAAACGGCGAAGCTTTGTGAGAAGCTTGGATATTATGGTGTGTGGGGCAACGACCACATCACCACCCAGCATTACGTCCGCGAAATCTATCCCGGACAGGTCCCGAACTTCTACGAACCGCTGATCACCATGGCGATGATCGCACAGGCGACCGAGAAGCTGCGGGTGGGAACGGCCCTTTTGGTGCTGACCATGCGCGATCCGGTCTATCTGGCCAAACAGGTGGCCACGATCGACCAGCTATCGAACGGTCGTTTCTCCATGGCGATCGGTCTCGGCGCCTATCGCGAGGAGTTTGAGGCATGGAAGGGCAATAGCATACCGGGCGCCCATCGCGGCGACATGTTCGAGGAAGGCATCGCGGCCTTCAACAAGCTCATCACCGAGAAGTCGGCGACCCATGACGGCAAGTACTATTCCTTCACGGAACTGGAGATGGCGCCGAAGCCGAAGCAGAACCCGTTTCCGCTCTATCTAGGCGGCCACAACATGCAGTCGGTCGAACGCGCCGCGAAATACGGTCAAGGCTGGCTCCCGGGCTGGCGTCCCTTCCACGAGATCAAGGAACGCATTGAGATGATCCGCACCCGGGCGGAAGAACTTGGCCGGAACCCGTCCGACATCGAGATCGCACCGCAGTTCTCAGTTCTGCTGGGCCGTACGCAGGAGGAAGCCGAGGCGACCTATATGAAGTCGGGGCTCGTGGCGCACCGCGTCTCGCTCGCCTATACCGGTCGCGATCCGAAGTATCAGGTGTCGGCCAATCTCGTCGGCTCTGCGCAGACGGTCATCGACAAGATCGGGGAATTGAAGGAGATGGGGGTCGATCACTGCGCGGCGATGGTGGTCGCGGTGAACACGCTCGAGGAATACAACGAGCAGTGCCAGTGGTTCGCCGAAGAAGTGATGCCGAAGGTCTGATCGCGATGGGTACAGCCTGCCACCCGACCAACACGCTCGCGGGAGCCGCGGCATGAGTGCCCCCGATCCGGGTTCGGCCGCTCTGGCGGGGGTTTCGACGCCGGCTCTCGTCGTCGATGTGGCGGCACTGGATCGCAATATCGCCGCCATGGCGGAACGGGCACGTTCGGCGGGGGTGTTGCTGCGGCCTCACATCAAGACGCATAAATGCGCCGACATCGCCCGCCGCCAGTTGGCAGCCGGGGCGGCGGGCCTTGCCTGCGCCACTGTGGCCGAGCTTCGCCATCTGGTCGAGTGCGGGTTCAACGACATCCTCCTGACTTCGCCGGTCGCGGACGCGTTGAAGTGCGACCTGATCGCGGCGGCCAGCCGGCACGCGGAGATCGCAGTGGTCGTGGATCATCCCGATCAGGTGGCGCTTGTCGACGCGGCGATGGCCAGGGCGGGCGGCAGGTTGAAGGTGCTTGTGGATATAGATGTCGGCCAGAACCGGGCCGGGGTAGCCGACATCGCCGCGTGTGTCGCGGCGGCAAAGGTGATCGAAAGCGCGGAAAATCTGGTTTTCGCCGGCATTCAGGGATTTGCCGGCCAAGCCCAGCATATCGTCGACGTGCAAGCGCGAAGGGAGGCGGCAAGGGACGTGGCCGAACATTTGCGGCGCTGCGCGGATGCTGTGCGTCGTGAGGGGCTGGCCGTCGACTGCATCACCGGGAGCGGCACGGGCACCAGCGTCTACGACACCGACGGTCCCTTCAGCGAACTTCAGGTCGGCTCCTACCTCTTCATGGACGCCGACTATGCGCGGCTGCTCGGCCACGCAGGCGAGGGCCTCGGCTTCGAAAAGAGTCTGTTCGTGCTGGCGACCGTCGTCTCCGTCAACAAGGACGGGCAGGTGACCATCGATGCGGGGGTGAAGGCATTCGCGCAGAACGGGCCTGTTCCGAAGCTGATGCTCGGCATTGGAGACGGGGCCGAATACCGGTTTGCCGGTGACGAGCATGGGATCCTGGCTTTGAAGGACGGCATGGCCGCTCCCGCGCTGGGCAGCCGGATCCTGCTGGAAGCCACGCATTGCGACCCGACCGTGAATCTTTATGCCGGCTACAACGCCCTCCATCCGGACGGAAGCCAGGAGCGATGGCAGATCGGCGGCAGGTACGCCTGAAAACGTGGCGATCTTTCGGTTTCGCCGGCAGGCATCCGCCCGATCATGCTCCGGCGACGGCCGGAGACGGCACGATTCTCCCAAGGGCCACGTGTGCGATTGAAACGGCTGGAGCACTTTGCTAACAATCCGATAATTGCAACACTGTTCCTGCGGCATCCGCCCGAAAGCCAGTATCGGTTATCGGTAAGCACGATACAGCAGATACAAAGTGTTGGAGCGTCCTTTGTGCGCCCGAATGGACGCACGGCGATCCAATCGAGAAGAGTGGCGTGGGACGACGATCGGGAGTGTGCAGCCGGTGACCGACAATGACAAGCCAGGCCAGAAGAACCAGTCGGTTCAAAGAGCACTGAAGATCCTACGGTATCTGGCCGAGCGGCAGCAACCTGCCGGCGTGCGCGAGGTGGCCCGGCATTTCGGCTATTCGCCGAGCATCGCCCAGCGCCTTCTCAGCACGATGGCCGATGAGGGGTTTGTCGAGCAGACCGGAGAAGCCTCGCGTTATGTGGTCGGCCATGGAGCCTTCCAGGTCGGCTCCTCGTTCCTCCGCAAAAATGACCTTCTGTCGGCGGCGATGCCGCAACTGCAGTACTTGTCGGATCGCAACGTCACAGGCTTTCTCGGTATCCTGCGCAACGACTACGTGGTGTATATGGGCGCGATCCAGGGAAACGGTCCGATCGCGGTCAAGAGCGAGATCGGCACGTCGACGCGGCCATACACCACGGCGCTCGGCAAAGTGCTTCTTGCCGATCTTCCGCCATCCGACATCCGCAAGATACTCAGCGAACCGTTGAAGAAGGTGACCGACAAGAGCATCACCTCCATCGACGTCCTTCTGGAGCAATTGGCGGAGGTGCGCAGGCTCGGATACGCGCTCAACGATTGCGAGAACCGGCCAGGCGTCTATTCAGTGGGTGCGGCGGTTCGCGATTCCAGCAATGCGGTGGTCGCGGCGATCAGCGGCGCCGTCGCTGTCGGAACGCTGGACGAAGGCGGCAAGGCGAACCTGATCGAACTGGTCGTCGAAGCCGGCCGCCGTGCATCTCAGAAGCTCGGGGCCAGCCCGATCGGCTACCGCTGACCCCGACCTATGACGACGAAGCGGCGTCGCGGTCAGGGCTGTCTGCGCAACGCCTCGCCGAACCGGATCTGATCGTCGTCCAATGTGAGTTCGTCGAACGTCACCGCGAGTTCGGAAATCCCCGCCTTCTTGTGGCGACGCGCCTGCTCGACACATTCCTCGGGCGTGCCGGCGATCGCGAACGCCGACACAAAACGGTCGCTTAACGCGGTTTCCGGCGCCTCGCCGCCCTGAAGCCGTTCGGCAGCGTCGGAAAACTCCTGCTCCGAAAGCCCGGTTCCGAGGAACAGGGCCTGCCGGGCCGACTCCACCCGCTGGCTGAGCCGCCAGAAGGAAGGCACCATGCCCTTCAGCATGTGCTTGGCGCCGGCGCGGGCACGCGCACCGTCGCAGTCGATGCAGCCGGGAAGATAACGTACGACGGTGCTGGCGCGTGTTCCCTTCGAGTGCTCCTCGGCATCGCGGACCACGTCGGCGGACCGGGCTGCATAATCGAGCGAGCACATGTTGGACACGATCAGCCCGTCGGCCGATTGCCCGCAGAATTTCAGCGTCTGCTCGCCGCGGGCGGCGATGAAGATCGGGATTGTCTGGCGCGTGTCGAATTCCAGCCGGACGCCCTTTGCCGAACACACCTTGCCATCGTGATCAACCTCCTCGCCCGCCAGAAGCGCCCTGAGGATCGTGACGGTGTCCCTTATGCCGGCCAGCGGCGCCTTGGGATCTCCGCCGATCCTGGAAACGGCGGTGCCGATCCCGGCTCCGACACTGACCCCGACGCGGCCGCCGGCGAGTTCGTCGAGCGCGCCGATCTCCATCGCCATCATCGTGGGGTGACGGCTCGTCGGGTTGAATACGCCGACGCGGAAATTGAGCTTGCTGGTGACGATGGCACAGGCGGTAGCTGCCGGCAGGATGCCGCGGGTGAACGCATTTTCCGCAAACCAGGCGGCGTGGAAGCCTGCCTTCTCGGCCAGTTCCGCCCGCCGGGCACATTCGCGCGCGGGAATGTCTCCATGAAGCCGTATGCTGATTTCGGGGAGACCTGCCATGGGGCCAATTTCCTTGTTGTCGTCGTGATGAAAAACGGCGGCGGGCTTTCGCCGGCCTGTTCGTGGCTTCTTACCGAGGGTCGGGCGAATGGATGAGACGCCAGATTCGCCCCGGTGAAAAGGGAAGGTGGCACGGCTCGACGGAATAGCTCCGCAGGGCGGCGGCGATCGCGTTGCCTAGCGCTCCGCCGACCGCGATCAGCCCGCCCTCCCCGGCACCCTTGGCGCCTAGCGGGTTGTTCGGGCATGGCCTCAGCCCGAGCGAGACGGACCGCGGCGCAGGAAAGTCGGTCGCCGTGGGCAGGAGATAGTCGGCGAATGTTCCCGTCAGAAGCTGCCCGCTTTCATCGTAGACGAGTTCCTCGAGGAAGGCGCTGCCGAAACCCTGAACGGCAGAGCCCAGGACCTGGCCATGCAGCGTGGCGGGATTGATCACCCTGCCGACATCCTCGACCGTGCAGTAGTCGAGGATCTCGACATCGCCCGTCTCCGGATCGACCGCCACATGCGCGGCATGGGTTCCGTAGCTGTAGGTATGCTTCGAGTTGGAAAAACTGTGTTCGACGACAATCGGCGCGTCGCTCAATCCGGCCAGCGCGATCGTCTCGCCACGGACCGTCAGCACGCCATCACGAACGATCACCTCTTCAGCGGAGCAACCTACCTTCGCGGCGGCATGTTCGCGGATGGACTGAAGAAGAAGCCCGCACCCTTCCAGCACCGCCGATCCGCCCATGACGGTGGAGCGCGAATGGAACGAGCCGAAACCCTCTTTCACGAGATTGGTCGACCCGTGAAAGATGGATATCCTGTCCATGGGCAGCCCGAGCGCGTCGGCCGCGATCTGACACAGCACCGTCTCCAGCCCCTGGCCCAGTGCCGACGATCCCGCATAGACCGACACGGTTCCATCGGTTTCAAGCACGATGCGCGCACCTTCGCGCGGCCCGGCGGCCCCGCCTTCGATGAAGCATCCAAGCCCGAGGCCATGATAGCGGCCGTCGATCAGCTTTCCCTGGAATTTCTGCTTGCCCGCCCAGTCGAACTCCGCGATGCAGCGGTCGAACACCTCCGCATAGGCCCCGCCATCGCACTGGGTTTCCGACGACGGATCGGCATGCGCCATCCGTGCCAGCTTGTAGGGCATCTTTTCCTCGGCGATCAGGTTGCGCCTGCGGATGGCCGCGGGGTCGATGCCGAGATCGCGGGCGGCCATGTCGATAAGCCGCTCGAAGAAGAACGTGCCCTCGAAGCGTCCGGGCCCCCGATAGGTGCCGGCCGGTGTCTTGTTCGTTACAAGCACACGCGCATCGAGTTCGATGTTCGCCACGTCGTAGGGGCCCGCGCAGAACTGTGCGACGTTGCGCGGGGCCGTGAAGCCGTTGGTGCGCACATAGGCGCCGATATCCACATTGATCACCCCGCGCAGGCCGACGATGGTGCCGTCGGCGTCGCAGGCGATCTCGATTTCGGCATCCATCTCGCGCGCATGGTTCGTCGCCAGGAAATGCTCGCGGCGATCCTCGATCCAGCGCACCGGGCGCGAGACATGGCGAGACGCGAAGGGGATGAGATAATCTTCGGGGTAGAATTCTCCCCTGGCGCCGAAGCCCCCGCCGACGTCGACCTCGATGTAATCGACGTCGTCTCGCGAGAGACCGAAGAATTCGGCGAGCAGATTGCGATTGAAGAAAGCGACCTTGGCCGCGCCATAGACGGACAGCGTACCGGCGGCCGCGTTCCAGTCGGCGAGCAAACCGCGCGTCTCCATCGGCGAGGCCATGTGCCGCTGCACGCTGAAGCTTTCCCGGCGCGTATAATGCGCGGTGTCGAACGCCTTGCCGGTATCGCCCTGTCGCGCCTGCATCGTGTAGGCGAGATTGGTTCGCGTCTCTCCGAACAGAATGATTTCGTCGGAGGCGGCCGCCTCGGTCGTGACGACCGGCGTCAGGTCCTCGTAGTCGAGGTCGATGAGTTCCAGTGCGTCCTCGGCAATAGCCGGATCGTCGGCGACCACCACGGCGATCGGCTCGCCGACATAGCGCACCCGATCGCTCGCGATGACGGGCTGGAGATAAGGCACACCTTCCGGCAGCACCTGCTGGCGAAGCGGGATCATCGGGATGTCGGCGCCGATATCCTCATGCGTAAGGACGGCAACGACGCCAGGCAATTTGCGGGCCGCTTCCACGTCGATGCGGCGAATGAGGGCATGGGCGACCGGGCTGCGGAAAAGCACTGCGCTGAGCGCATTCTGCGCCACCACGTCGGCGACGAATGTCCCGCGACCGCGAAGGAGCCTGTCGTCCTCGATACGCTCCACGGGACTGCCGACATAGCTGTTGCCGGCCTTCCCGGGCCAGGATGCACCGACCTTATTCATAGGAACTTCTCGCGTCGAGCGCCGCCTGTACGATTGGCTGGTAGCCGGTGCACCGGCAGAGATTTCCCGAAAGGACGTCCCTGATGCGACTTTCGTCGGCGCTAGGTTCTGCCGACAGAAGCGCGTGTATCGTCATCAGCATTCCCGGCGTGCAGAAGCCGCATTGCAGGGCGTGGTTGCGCTTGAAGGATCCCTGCAGCGCCGACAGCGGGCCGTCCCCCGCCAGCCCCTCGACGGTCACGATCTCGGCCTCGTGCGCCTGGACGGCAAGCATGAGGCACGAGCGGACCGCCTTGCCGTCGACGGAAACCGTGCAGGCGCCGCATACGCCGTGTTCGCAGCCCAGATGCGTCCCGGTCAGCCCCAACTTGCCGCGCAGGCAATCTGCCAGGGTCATGCGGTCGGAAACGTCCAGGCTGGCCGGCGAACCGTTTATCCTGATTTCAATCGTCGTCATGCAACCTCAGTCCACCGCAGCCATCGTCAGCGCGCGGGCGATCATCGTTTTCAGAAGCGCTCGCCGGTAGAAGGCGTCGCCTTGAATATCGGCATGCACCTCGACCGCTTCCGCGCCCGCCTCGGCAGCCGCCCGGAAAACCTCCGGCGTCGGCTTTCGCCCGTCGAGAAAGGCTTCCGTTTCCGTCAGCCTTACCGCGGTATCGGCCAGTCCGAACGCGACGGCGGACGGATTGGCGATGCGGCCATCCGGAGCGATGTCGAAATGCACTGTGGCACCGGCCAGGGCAAAGTCGCCCTGGCGGCGCGCATATTCCTTGAAGCCGAAACGGCGCCCCTCCGGCCACGCCGGAAAGACGATGCGCGTAATGATCTCGTCTTCATCGAGAGCGGTCACGAGCGGCCCGAAGAAGAACGCATGGGCCGGGATGATGCGCGGACCGTTGGAGCCCATGACGTGGATGGCGGCGCCGCAACTCAAGGCCACGGCCGGAAATTCCGCTGCCGGATCGGCATGGGCGAGACTCCCCCCGACAGTGCCCCGGTTGCGGATCTGATAATGGGCGATATGCCGTACGGCTTCCTGAAGGAGCGGATGAGCCGCATTCAGCCGGGCATCCTGCTCGATGGCTGCCCAGGTGACCCGCGCGCCGAGACATATCCCGTCTTCGATTTCGATCCGGTCGAGACCGGGAACATTCTTCAGGTCGATAAGAAGTTCTGGCGCCACCAGACGATAGGCCATCATCGGTACGAGACTTTGGCCGCCACTGATGATCTTGCCGGCTCCGTCGCTTGCCGCGAGCAGCGCCACGGCATCCTCAAGACTCTTCGGGCTTTCATACTGGAAGTTCGGCAACTTCACTTCGCTCACCCTGTCCATCTCTGGCCGTCAATCGAAGCGCTGCCGTCGATGCATCCCTGATCGTTCCGAAATGCGGTACAATGTACCAAATTCTATGTTGACCGGAAACCAATGTCAATTACCGGGCATGCTCCGACCATTGGCGGCAAGCCATCCCTGCTCGGGTCTGCTCTTCGTCATCGTGCCACAGTCGTCCGCTCGGTGACGCGGCGAGCATCATCATCGATGCTGCCATTGCCGAATAGCCCTTGACACCCTCAGAACCAGATAGGATAGTTTTCCAGGGACGCTGTTCCGGTATTAGAGACAAGATTGGGAGACTATTATGCGACTTTTGCTGCGCAGTTTTTCCTTCGCTGTCGCGACAGCCCTCTTGGGTGGGTTTTCCGTTGGCGCCGCCAGCGCCGAGGATTTTCCGACGCGTCCGATCTCGCTGATCGTGCCTTATAACGCTGGTGGGCAGACCGACGTGGCAGGCAGGGTCATAGCGGAGGGCCTGACCGAACAACTCGGCCAACGGGTTTCGGTGCTCAACAAGCCCGGCGGCGGCGGCGTCGTCGGCACGGCGGAACTCGCCACGTCCAAGCCCGACGGATACACGCTCGGCCTGGCGACATCGACGCCCATGGTGCAGAAGCCGAATATTTCCGACACGCCGTATACGGTGGATAGCCTCGACTACATTTGCCGGGTCAACAACAATCCGCTCATGTTCGCCGTCAAGAAGGGGTCCGCCATCAAGAGCGTCAAGGACCTGGTGGACCTGGCCAAATCCGGCCAGCGGATCACCTACGGTTCCAGCGGTGAGGCCTCGGTCCAGCACATAGCGATGACGCGCTTTGGAAAACAGGCCGGGATCGAACTCGTGCATGTTCCCAGCACGGCCGATACCGAGAACCTGCGCAACATTCTCGCCGACGTGCTGACGGGATCGCTGATCCCCGCGAGTGTGGTCATCGCCAATGCCGACACGATCCAGCCGATCGGCCTGATGGACACCGAGCGTCTGCAGAGGTTCCCCGACGTGGAAACGTTCCAGGAGGCGGGCTTCGACGTGACCGCAGCCGTGTGGGGGATTCTGGCTGCCCCGAAGGGCCTCGGGGAGCCGGTGCTGGCTAAGCTGCGCAAGGCTTGCGGCGAGGCGCAGTCGCAGGATACCTTCAAGGAGCAAATCATGAAACTCGGCATGGAGCCGGCGTACCTCGACGGGGATGACGCGCGCGCCGCCGTGCAAAAAGAGAACGAGGCCTCGCTCGCCGTGCTGAAAGAACTTGGATACGCCAAGTGAGCAATCGACCGGCAGAGGGCGGCGCCACCCATTTCGGTAGCGCCGCTTCCCGGGTCGTCGGGGCGGCCGTCACGCTGCTGGCGTTGACGGTCATCGGTCTTGGCGGCCTCATACGCCCCGACAGGATGGGCGATTTCTTCTCGGCCACTTCTGCGGGCCTCATGCCGACAATGGTGCTGCTGGCAATGGCCGTTTGCGGCGTAGGTTTGGCGCTGTGGCCGGATGCGACGCGCATGAAGCGCTTCTCCGCGCGGTTCGTCGGTGTCAAGCTGCTCGCGCTCCTGTATCTCTTCTTCTACACTTGGGCCCTTTCGGCGTGGGGTTGGTGGCAAGCCTCTCTGTTCCTGCTGGCCTCTCTGCCGTTGCTGGCCGGCTACCGGAACCTTTTGGGAATAGCGGCCTCGGTCGTTCTCGTGCTGGCCAGCATATGGGCGGTCTTCGTCTTCGGCATCGGGGCACCGCTGCCTTAGCGGCAGCGAGACCTGGACGACTTTCACGCAAAGCAGCCGTGCGGGTCCAGAGCCGAGGCCCCGTTATCGAGAATTAGGGTGATGCAATGAATGACCTGTATTCGGCGTTCGCGATGCTGGCGCAATTCAATTCGGTCATTGCCCTTTTGATCGGTATCGTGGGCGGGATCATAATCGGGGTGATCCCCGGTCTTGGGCCTTCGATCGCCATTGCCATGGCAATACCGTTCACCTTGAACATGGAGTTGGCGCCCAGTATCGCGCTGCTCATGGGGCTCTATTGCGCGTCCATCTACGGCGGCGCGATAACAGCCATTATCGTGAACGTTCCAGGCACGCCTGCGTCAGCCGCGACAGCGCTTGACGGGTATCCCATGGCCAAACGCGGCGACGGCGATATAGCCCTCACGGTAGCGACCCTGGCATCGGGGATCGGCGGTTTCTTCTCGCTGATCATTCTCATGCTGCTGGCGCCGATCCTTGCGGCTTTCGCGCTGCGATTCGGCCCGATCGAGATGTGCTTGGTCGCCCTCTTCGCCCTCGTCTGCATCATCATGCTCGATCGCAAGATCATCATGCGGGCCATGATCGCGGCGCTGATCGGCATCCTCCTGGCCATGGTCGGGCCAGACCCGGTTACGGGAGCCACGAGACTGACATTCGGCGTGTTTCTTCTGTCGGCCGGCGTGCCGCTGGTTCCGTTGCTGATCGGCCTTTTTGCGATAACGGAAGTCGTCTTCGAACTCACCTCCGCCAAAAGCTCGGGCGCCATCAAGTTTCCGCGGATCGGCGTGCGCCTGCCCGAGCCGCAGGACCGCAAGCGCACGGCCTGGGTCGTTTTCAAGTCCTCCATCATAGGCACGGCTGTCGGCATTCTACCCGGCGCGGGTCCCACCGCCGCCTCCTTCGTCAGCTATTCGGAAGCGAAGCGAAGCTCGCCGCACCCCGAGACTTTCGGCAAGGGGAACGCCGAAGGTGTCGCCGCCTCGGAATCGGCAAACAACGCCGTGGTCGGCGGCGCGCTGGTCCCTTCTCTTTCGCTCGGCATTCCAGGCGACCCGATCACCGCCCTCATTCTCGCAGCCCTGGTGCTGCAAGGCGTCATCCCCGGTCCACGTCTCTACGTGGAACACTACGATATGGTCCTCTACATCCTGATCACGCTCTTCATCGCAAATCTGGGCATAATCGTCTTCGGCCTGATGGGCACGCATCTATGGACACGCGTGCTGCAGGTTCCGACCCAGTTGCTGATGGCCGGAGTGGTGGTCTTCGCCACCATCGGCACCTTCTCCGTCAACAATTCCCTGTTCGACCTCTACCTCATGGTCGGCGCCGGCCTTCTGGGCGTGCTGTTGCGCCTGGCCGCGATCCCGGTGACGCCGCTCATCATCGGCTTCGTGCTGGGGCCGCTGATCGAGATCAATCTACGGCAGTCCATGATCCTCTACGGCGACGACTGGCTGGTTTTCTGGCACAGGCCGATCGCCGGCGGCATTTTGCTGGTCACCCTGGCAATCATCTTCCTGCCGGTCATAAAGCGGCTTCTCACCCGTCGCATGTCTCCCCCGGAGGAGGCGTCCTAAGCCCTTCGGCAAACTTGCCGCGACAATTGATGCCGATTGACGGTGCCTAGTATATAAGGTACCTTATATAAGGGTGTTTATAAACGACTCGGAGCTGGCGATCCCACCATGGATATCAGAGAAATAAGCCTTCGTCTGAAGCGCGTGCAGCAGGGCAAGCAGAGTGCCGTCGACGCCGCGCTCTCCAGCCTTGAGAGCAGCCTGTCGCAATGGGTCGTCCTGCGCCGCATCCGCACGCTGCCGGGTGCATCCGCGCACGATCTGGCACAGGCTTCGTTCCAGACCGACCAGTCCTTCGGCGCGCTGGTCAGGCGTCTCATCGAACGCGGACTGGTGGCGAGAAAGCCCGGCCGAGGGCGCGCAACCATGCACACGCTTAGCCCCAAGGGTGAGAAACTTCTCGACCGGTGCGAGCCGATCGTGGTCGCGACGCTGCGAAAGCATTTTTCCGCGCTGTCGGCGGAAGAATTGCTGCAACTGGGCCAGCTCCTGAAAAAAGCGCTACAGGAGCCCGCCACAGACCCGGCTTCAGGGATCCGGACGGCCGCCTTGAAGCGTCAAACGTAAAACAGGATATTCAGGCATGAATGAACGACCATTGATCGGGATCATCGGCGGGACAGGGGATCTGGGCTCCGGCCTTGCGTTGCGCTGGGCGCAGGCGGGCTATCGGGTCGTCGTGGGTTCGCGCTCCGCCGAAAAGGCCGAGGCCTTCGCGAAGGAAGCCAACGCGGTCAATGGGACCTCGATCGAGGGCGTTGCGAACGCGGATGCCGCGGCCATGGCCGACATCGTCGTGATCGCCGTGCCGTTTTCCAGCCACGACCAGACGCTGGAAGAAATCAAGGGTGTGGTCGAGGGCAAGATCGTGGTCGACGCGGCGGTGCCGCTGATGCCGCCGAAAGTGGCGACGGTGCAGCTTCCTGCGGAAGGAAGCGCGGCCGTGATCGCGGCGCGCATCCTGGGAAGCGGGGTCAAGGTCGTCTCGGGGTTCCATAATGTGGGAGCGTCCAAGCTGCATGCAGGCAAGCCGGTCGGCTGCGACGTGCTGATCTTCGGCGACGACAAGGAGGCCAAGCAGGCGGTGGTACCGCTTGCCGAAGCCATCGGCTCGCGCGGCATCGACGGCGGCGTGCTGGCGAATTCGGCGGCGGCCGAGGCGATGACGTCGATACTCATCGGCATCAACCGGCGCTATAAGGTCGACGGTGCCGGCATCAAGATCACCGGACTGGGCTGAGACGCGAACGCTCAGATGTCCCCAATGCAGATCATCGCCCTGACAGGCATACCGCCGATATCCTCGAAATCCGATCTGGCGTTCGAGATCGAGGCGGCCATCGCGCGGGTCGGGCAGCGGCTGGAGGAAGGAGATATCCTCGTCGTCGCGCAGAAGATCGTCAGCAAGGCCGAGGGGCGCCTGAAGAGACTGAGCGAATTCACGCCGTCGCAACAGGCGCTCGACCTGTCGGGAAAAGTCCGCAAGGATCCGCGTTACGTCGAGGCCGTCCTGTCCGAAAGCCGAGCGGTGCTGCGCGCGGTACCCGAGGTCCTGATCGTCGAGCATCGGCTCGGCCACATCATGGCCAATGCGGGGATCGACCAGTCGAACGTCGAAGGCGACGACGAATCCGTTCTGCTGCTTCCAGTCAATCCGGACGGTTCCGCGCACAGACTGCGTGAGAAGCTGAGCCCTGGTGCGGCACCTGGCATCGCCGTCGTGATTTCCGACAGCTTCGGACGGCCCTGGCGCATCGGCACCACGGGGGTGGCCATAGGCATCAGCGGCTTGCCGGCCGTCGTGGACATGCGCGGACAGCCCGACATGTTCGGACGCATCCTAAGGGCCACCGAAATCGGGCTCGCGGACTCCGTGGCAACGGCCGCGGTGCTTGCCATGGGCGAGGGCGCCGAAGGGGTGCCCGCGGCCATCCTGCGCGGACTTTCCTGGCAGGAGAGCACGCAGCGCGCGGCCGATGGACTTCGCGACGCGAGCGGAGATCTTTTCCGATGAGCCCCGCGGTTCTTCCCGCCCATGGACGCGTGGTCGCGCTTTGCGGCGGCATCGGCGGCGCGAAGCTGGCCTATGGCCTGTCCCGGATACTGCCCCCTGAAAACCTCACCGTGATCGTCAACACGGGCGACGACTTTTGCCATTTCGGCCTGCATGTGAGCCCCGACGTCGATACTGTGACCTATACGCTGGCCGAACGCGCCAACACCGTGACCGGGTGGGGCCGCGAAGGCGAAAGCTGGCGCTTCATGGAAGCCATCCGCGAACTTGGCGGGCCCGATTGGTTCAATCTCGGCGACATGGACCTCGCAACCAAGGCTTACCGTACGCAGCGCCTTGCAGAAGGCGCGCGGCTGACGGATGTCACGACCGAGATCGCCCGCTCGCTCGGCGTGTTCTGCACGATAATGCCGGCCACAGACGATCCGGTGCCGACCGTCGTGGAGACGCCGGATGGGCCAATGCCCTTCCAGCATTATTTCGTCCGCCACCGCTGGCAGCCCGTCGTGCGCGCCCTCAATCTGGATGCCGCCCGAAAGGCGCAGCCGACGCGCGAGGCGCTGGACGCATTGCGACAAGACGATCTTGCAGCGATCGTGATCTGTCCTTCCAATCCCTATTTGTCGATCGACCCGATGCTTGCGCTGCCCGGCATCCGCGAAGCATTGGTTGCGTCCTCCGCGCCGGTTGTCGCCGTTGCGCCGCTGGTCGGTGGCGAGGCGATCAAGGGCCCGCTGGCAAAGATGATGGGGGAATTGGGGCTGGATGTATCCCTGCAGACGATAGCCGATCATTACGCCGACTTCCTCGACATTCTGGTGGCCGATATCGAAGATCGCGACGTCCCGGTTTCCAGTCCTTCGCTCTTCCACGCGCAGACGGTCATGGCCGGCGCTCAGGATCGCATCGCGCTTGCCAGGGAGGTTCTGGCAATCGCGCAAGACGCAAAAGTGCGGCGACCATGAGGTACGAAGGCTACTGGGCGCTCATCCCCCTCAAGGCGGCCGCCGAGGCAAAGACACGACTTGCCGGTCTCCTGGACGCGGGGCAGCGGGCCAGCCTGCAACAGGCAATGCTGGAAGATCTGCTCGAAGGGTTGGCCGACTCCCGATTGCTCTCGGGCCTGGCAATCTACGGTCCGGAACCTGTACGCGGCCCGTGCGCGACCAATCCCGACCTGGTCCATCTGCGCCAGCCCGCCGATGCGCGCGACCTTAACGCCGCCGTGACGGACGGCGTGTGCCGGCTCGTTCGTGGCGGCGCCGGGGTCATCGCGGTTCTCCCGGGCGATCTGCCCCTGATCGAAGGCGAAGAGCTCGATCATGCGCTGTCGGACGTCGCTGCTCGCGGCCATTGCGCAATTATCCCGGATCGTTGGCGCGAAGGCACCAACGGTATCGTGTTTCCAGCTGCTGCGCAGCTACGGTTTGGCTTCGGCCTCCAGAGCTTCCAGCGCCATCTCGGCGATGGCGGCGAGGGAACGGCCTGGCCGCGCGAGGCGCTCGACCTTGCATCCTTCGCGGGCGACATAGATACGGCCGAAGACCTAACCGCTTTCTGCCTTGACCAGCGAGGGTTGCGCGGGCGACACACGCGCGCCGTCATCGACGCGATAACCCCTGCACCGGCCGCGACCCCTGTCGTAGAGGAGATTGGCTTATGAGCTTTCCACCGATTGCACATTGGACCGACCGGCTGCTCGCGGGCGGCAGGCTCGACGAGGGCGAAGCGGCGGTGCTGGCGGACTGCGACGCGCTGGCGGAACTGACGACCACCGCCCGGACGATCCGCGACTTCGGTCACGGCGATCTGGTATCGGTCTCGCGCAAGGTGTTCATCCCGCTGACCGAGCTTTGCCGCGACGTGTGCCACTACTGCACCTTCGCCAAGGCGCCGCGCAATTGCCGCTCCGCCTATATGCGGCCTGAGGAGGTACTGGACATCGCCCGCCGTGGTGTCGAAGCGGGGTGCGACGAGGCGCTCTTCACGCTCGGCGACAAACCCGAATTGCGCTATGCGATCGCGCGATCCGAACTGGCGGAACTCGGCCACGAAACCACGATCGGCTATTTGCGCGAGGTGGCGCAAATGGTCTTGGAGCAGACCGGCCTGCTGCCGCATATAAATGCCGGCGTCATGACGGAGGCCGAAATCGCCTCGCTGCGGGCGGTTTCCGCCTCGCAAGGCATCATGCTCGAAACCGCCGCTTCACGGCTTGGCGAACGCGGGATGCCGCATTTCGGCTCTCCCGACAAGCATCCCGAAGTGAGGCTCGAAACGATTGCCGCCGCCGGTCGCGCGCGGGTGCCGTTCACGTCGGGGATCCTCATCGGCATCGGCGAAACGCGGGCCGAGC
Organism: Mesorhizobium sp. A556; assembly: GCF_054489545.1. Taxonomy (NCBI): domain Bacteria; kingdom Pseudomonadati; phylum Pseudomonadota; class Alphaproteobacteria; order Hyphomicrobiales; family Phyllobacteriaceae; genus Mesorhizobium; species Mesorhizobium sp. A556. The sequence continues at coordinate 2,700 of NZ_JBTMXA010000020.1, read as the reverse complement.
GTATCGATTCGCTCCTGAAACTGCGTTCGCTGCACGAGCGTTACGGGCACATTCAGGAGATCATCATCCAGAATTTCCGGGCAAAGCCCGGCACGAGGATGGCCAACGCCCCGGAGCCGTCGCTGGACGACCAGCTTTGGACCATCGCCGTCGCGCGTCTAATCTTCGGGCCTCATATGTCGATCCAGTCGCCGCCCAACCTGCGCGCCGACGGGCTCAAGGCGCTGGTGGATGCGGGCATCAACGACTGGGGCGGCGTATCGCCGGTCACCGCCGACCATGTGAATCCCGAGGCGCCCTGGCCCGAACTGGAACGGCTGGCCGCCGAAACGGCACAGGCCGGCAAGACACTCGTTCCCCGGCTTGCGGTCTATCCGGCATGGGCTAAGGCCGGTGAACGCTGGCTTGCGCCCGGACCGCTCAAGGCCACCCTTCGGCGCCAGGATACCTCAGGCTTCGCTTATGAAAGCCGCTGGCGGGTCGGCAGGGACGATCATGCACATCGTTTTCCGGTCTCCCCTGCCGCATTGATGAAGACCGGGCCCGTCGCCCGCGCCATCGACGCTGCGGTTGCGGGCAAGCGGCTCGACGAAGACCAGATCGTCGCATTGTTCGAAGCGCGGGGCGCGGCCGGCGAGGCGCTGTTCGAGGCGGCCGACAATTTGCGCCGGGAGACGGTCGGGGACGAGGTCGGCTATGTCGTGACGCGCAACATCAACTACACCAATGTGTGCACCTATGGCTGCACCTTCTGCGCTTTCTCCAAGGGCAAGACCGCCGAGCATCTGCGTGGACGGCCCTATGACCTCGAGCTTTCCGAAATCTCCCGGCGCGTCAGCGAAGCGTGGGAACGCGGCGGCGTCGAGGTGTGCATGCAGGGCGGCATCCATCCCGACTATACGGGGGAAACCTATCTGGAAATCTGCCGGACGGCGAAGCGGGCCGTGCCGCAGATCCATGTCCATGCCTTCTCGCCGCTGGAAGTATACCACGGAGCGACGACGCTCGGCCTCACCGTCACCGCGTTCCTGGAACGGCTGAAGCAGGCGGGCCTCGGCAGCCTCCCCGGCACCGCAGCCGAGATCCTCGACGACGAGATTCGCGACAAGCTCTGCGCGGAAAAGCTGTCCACCGGCCAGTGGCTCGAGATCATAGAAGCCGCCCACAAGTCGGGGCTGCGCACGACCGCGACGATCATGTTCGGCCATATCGAGCGGTATGAGCATTGGGCACGCCACCTGCTGCGTATTCGCGACCTGCAGGAGCGCACCGGTGGCTTCACTGAGTTCGTCCCCCTGCCCTTCGTGCATATGGAGGCGCCGGTCTATCTGCGCGGCGGTGCGAGGCAGGGGCCGAGCTTTCGTGAATCGGTTGCCATGCACGCCGTCTCGCGGCTGGTCTTGAACCCCTTGATCCCCAATATCCAGGTGAGCTGGGTGAAGATGGGCGGCGAGGGCATTCGTGCTGCGTTGCGTGCGGGCGCCAACGACCTTGGCGGCGTCCTGATGGACGAATCGATCAGCCGCGCCGCCGGCACCGTCCACGGCCAGGAATACGCACCCTACAAGATGGAAGAGACGATCCGCGAGGCAGGGCGCATCCCGCGCCAGCGCACGACGTTCTACGGCACGCCGCCGCAGGCGCAGCGACGGCGGTCGCATCAGGCCCCGCCGCTTGCCGAAAAGGTGCAGGCATCGGCGCAGAAATATGCGCGCGTCGGCAGCCTCAAGGCGAGGCTGGATGCCGCCGCGCCCATCAATAACTAGGGCCAATCGACATTCATCGTATCCAGATCATGGCGGCGACGAGGTGGACGATGCCGGAGAAGTGGATTGTGCGGCGATCGTAGCGCGTGGCGCACCGACGAAAGTGTTTGAGGCGATTGAAGCATCGCTCGATACGGTTGCGGTGCTTGTAGAATGTCAGTGTCGAGCGGGATGACGACCTTGCGGTTGCGCTTGGAGGGGATCACCGCCTCGGCCTTCATGTCGGCGATGCGCTGACGTAAATCATTGCTGTCATAGGCTTTGTCGGCGAGCACGGCACCGGCTTCCTGGCCTTCGAGAGCGGCGGTGATGTCACGGGCCTGGCCCGGCGTGATCAGAAACCGCAACGGACGGCCCAACGCCTGATCCTTGGCCCCCTTTTCCGGTCGCTGCCTGCTGGTGGGCGCGAACGACAGTGCTATCGAGCATCAGGTATTTGTTGTCGCGGTCTGCAGCGCGTCGAACAACCTGGGCCACCGCCCCGACAAGCGGCGTGCTGTAGATGTAGCCTACGCGGGAGGGAACACGCCGCGCATCGCTTGAATCCACCACGCCGTGTCGGTGGTTATATGATCAAAATTGACCATATCGAGTCGGCTAGACTGCGTGTTTCAGTAATTCCCGGACAGGGTTTCCGGTAAACCCCGGACAGCGATTGGTAGTGTCTCAGTTTGAAATATGTGGAAACGCCTATCGCGTTTGATCCCATAGGCCAAAGCGCCTATATGCTTAGCGGAAAGCATGGGCCGGAGCCGTATGGAAACCAAAGATATCCTCGCGATCATGTTCGCCACCGTTGCCATCGTTGGCGTAGTTGGAGGCGTAGTAAATTGAGAGCGGCGGTGCAAAAGTCGGCCACGGTAACGGCGCGCTAATCTCGCCGTAGGGGCGGAGTAAAATCCGGCCACCTATCTTCCTTCTGCATTGAACGCAG
>NZ_JBTMXA010000002.1:0-774195 GCF_054489545.1 Mesorhizobium sp. A556 | reverse complement strand
GAGACCCCCGCTCGGGCTACGCCCTCCCGGCGGTCTCATACGCACGCAAACCGTGGCCTGGTTTTACTCCGCCCATTGGCCTGATTTTGCTCCGCCGTTGACACTCGGCTTAAGTCGCCCGAGCTGGCTCACACGGTGAATTCTGTTTGGAGGGTGTATACATGCTGCGAGCGTTGTTGGCCGTCGCGCTGATGGTTCTTTTTTCCGGACACTCACAAGCACAAGTGCTCGTCGACGACCTGCCGACGGGTGTCCATACGTCGTTAAAATCGTGGGCTATTCGTGTGTGGGGACCTATTGTTCCAGGGATGGATGAAGACTTCAAACGGGCGATATCCCGTTTTGACAACATCTCATTGGTCTCGGTCAATCTCGATAGCGACGGTGGCGACATAGATACAGCAATGAAAATTGGCCGGATGATCCGAAAGTCCAACCTGTCCGCGATAATCCCATACGGTGGAAGGTGCTACAGCAGTTGCGCACTCATTTATGTGGGAGCCGTTGATCGCAAAAATTTCGGCGTCCTCGGCCTGCATCGCCCATACCTTGCTGGCGAACCACTACGGTCCGAGATGATCGGGACGACCTTAAATCAAGTTTTCGAAGAGGTCCGTGTATACCTGTCCGAAATGAACATCACTCCTTCCTTCTTCGAAATCATGGTCAACACGCCTCCAGAACAGGTGAAGCGCTACCACGGGAAAGAGACGGATGTAATCGTGCCAAGGTTGGATATCGTCTATGACGAGAAGAAGGCAGCGAAAGAGGCTACGAAATACGGTATTTCTACTGGCGAGTACAGAAAACGCTTCGTTGCCGGAAATAGATGCTACTCGACATACGGAAAATTGGACAGTAACGATCCAAAAATTCCATCAAGAGCACAAGCGTGCGCTGAATCTCTTCTATGGGGCATCACTGCTCCAGAATTCGAATTACGATTTTGGAACGCTCATCAATGCATTGGAAGTGAGAATCCTGGGCTTTGCGAGAGAGAGATAATGACAGGTGTTCAATCTTCAGCACATTGATGGACCCAGTTTGCAAATCGCCACAAGGGACTCAGCTTAAGTAGCCCAAGGACTCTTTCACGGAACAAGCCCGAAACCACGCATCGGGAACTCAATGGCTTACACGATGCCAAGGACGTTCTTTAAGGTGCGCTTCACGACGGAAAAAAACGACAGTAAGCGCTGATATTTCGGCCCGATCTTAAGATCGGGTCGAAATATCATGGAGATCAGAGCTGATGCAGATCTACCTAGAACGAGACTTCATCCACGTTCCCAATACTCCCGGCAGATCATATGGAGAAGCTTGCGCAATCATTGAAAGCAGCCCGTCGGCGTCAGCTATTGTCTCAAGGCGCTGCTTAGAGCAACTGTTACAAACTCTCGGCCACAATGACAGAAGCCTCAGCAAACAAATCATTTCTGCCAAACAAGGGTCCGATTTCACGGGCGTCGGGCTTTTCTCATTGTTCGCAGACACCATTCGCCGGATCGGCAATCTCGCGGCACATCCTTCCGATTTGGAATCTGCCGACCATCCATTTGAGCTTGAGTACGAAGATGCGCAGTGGTGCCTTCAGATCCTCGAGACACTCTTTGACTTTTTTTATGAAATTCCTCTCGACTTTGAAATGCGTGCAGCGGAATTTGAAGGCAGAATGAAAGAGTATAAACACGCATTTCGTCATCCTAGGGCGGAGGCGAGCGTAGCGAGGCGTAGCCCCTAGGATCCATGCCGTTCCTTTTCGGCAATGCTCCGAGGCCGAGGAAGGGCCTAGATCATGAGCATCGGCGTATAGGATCGATGGCATGGCATGGATCTTCGGGTCGCGCTCGGCTTTGCCTTCGCTTGCCCGAGGATGACGAAGCGCTAACAGCCTAACCCGCGAAAGAGCTCATACCAGTCAGGTTGGCTTTTCGGCCAGGTCGATCTTCCATTACCGTCACGCATGTCGAAATGCTCCTCATACAAGACGAGACGCTGCACGCCATAGCGGCTTGTAAAACGGGAACTGCCTCCTGCCTCCCGCCTTGTGCTACGGCGGCCGAGGTCATTGGTCACGCCGATATAGATCGCCCCGCGCTTCTGGCTGGCGGTCATGTAGACATAACCCGTCATGCCGGAATGCTAACTGTGCGTCACGCAAAAGCAAATTCCCTCGCCTTATGCCAAGCCCACAACCATCCACCTCGCCTCCACCACCCTCCGGTTGTGCCCAATTCGTAGAAATCCCTCCCCGACTCGCCGTACGCCCGTGTTCTCAACAGGAGAACTACAATGGCGAGTTGCAAGGACGGGAACGGCGATACGTGGGAAATCTATAACGGCAATGACGGCTGGCGCTGGCGGCGCACTGCCTCCAACGGCAGGATCGTCGGTTCTTCCACCCAAGGCTATTCGAACAGGCAGGATTGCATCGACAACGCTCGCCGTAATGGCATGAATTGCACGCCAAGCTAAGGACGTTCGATTTGGTAAGCCCCGTGGGACCGGGGATGACGGAACTGGGAGCGCTCCGTCCAGCACCCCTATCCGTCTCGCCGCTTCGCGGCGATCCACCTTCTCCCACAAGGGGAGAAGGTAAGAGCATGGCATTTACGCCGCCGCCAACCACCAACGTTGGCGATTGGCGAAATGCCGGCGCAGGACTTGCCTTCTCCCCTTGTGGGAGAAGGTGGCCCGAAGGGTCGGATGAGAGGTGCTGGACGAAGCGCTCCCTCGAAATAAATATATCCACACCCTCTCCACCTCCCCGCATAATCCCTCGCAGTTTCTCCCATGGGAACGCCGGTCGCGACGGTGAACGTGTGGGGAGAAACCGGCGCCTCCGGTGGCAGGGAAACGTGCCTGTCGCCCGGGGAGGTTCCGTCCAGAGGGTCACCCGCGGGTACTATGGCCCGTGCGTGCTGGAGCGAGCACACAAGCTGGAAGGCGCAAATGCCGGACGGTGTAGCGGATCGGACGGAAACGGAAAACGCCGGCGTGACGCGAGGTTCGCGCCATGTATCAAATTATCGAAGGCACGGCCTCGCGTCGCGCTTCCCACCTGCCGCAGGGCAGCGTTCTTTGAAATGGCCAGACGCAAAAGCGGGCGTGGCAACGGTGAAACGCGTTTGGGGCGGCTGTCGCTTCCGAGCACCGGAAAAGTCAGGCTTTTCTTGTCGCGAGCCAGATGGTGGCGCGTGCCGTTGGTCTGGAGCAAGTAGGCTTCAGACGGGCTGAGCAGCGTGACGATGGCGAGTTATGGGCTCAGTCCGCGTCGGCTACCGTCTGCCGCCCGTTCACCCAGTTGCGCCACTCGCGCTCGGAGCCGTGAAATACGTTGAGGTCGATCCTGCCGCTCACGCCGTGCGACAGGCCGGAACCGGAATATTGCCAGAACAGCCATTTGCGGCCGGGATAGACTTTTGACGGATGCTGGGCCACCGCACGCAGCCAGAACGGGTGGTTCTTGAACGCGCCTTCCAGATTGTCCTCGTAGAAATCGGGGGCGGTGTAGATGATGGGCCGCTGGCCGTAATGACGCTCCAGCCTGTCCATGAACACCTGCATCTTTTCCAGCACCGCGGCGCGCGACGGGCGGCGCTTGCAGCTCGATTCGCCGTTCCATTCCACGTCGATCACCGGCGGCAGCGCGCCGTCCACCTTCGGCACGTTGCGGATGAACCAGTCGGCTTGCGAACTGGCCGTCCGGCACCAGTAGAAGAAGTGGTAGGCACCGCGCCGCAGGCCGGCCTCGTTGGCTTCGCGCCAGTTCTTCTTGAACATCGGATCGAGATGGTCGCCGCCATCGGTTGCCTTGATGTAGGCGAAATTGCCGCCCTGACGGCGCAGCTTCGGCCAGTCTATGTCACCCTGCCAGCGCGACACGTCGACGCCGTGGACATCGAGACGCCGGGGCGAGCGCTTGCCGAAATTGATCGGCTTGGCATCGCGAAAACCGTAGCCGTAGATCGTGCGGGCGACCGCCGGCTTGGTCGGCGCGACGAGGGTGATCGATTTCGCCGCACTGGTCGCCAGTCCATCCGGGTCGGCAAGCGCCATGGGCGGCATCGGCGACGACGGGGGAGAGGCATCGGGAAAGGCCGGCGCGGCCTCGACCGAGGCCATCGCGCTGGCAGTGATCGGCGCGCTTGGCCGCACCACCGAGCTTGTCGTCTCGTTCGACGGCTGGTCCAGTTGGAGCGAATCGATACCGGAAGTGGACGTACAGCCAGCCAGGCACAATACCGAAATGAGGGCGACAACGCTTGGCGTTCGCATCTGAACCTGTACGCAAGACAAAACAGATCGGCGGCAGAACGCACCGCCGGACAAAGCCGAACCCAAGTCCTAACAAGAAACTACCAACAAAGTTTGAATCGAATTTTTACCATATTGGCAGCAAATCGGCGGGCACTCAGCCGATGCTCACGCCAAGAAAAAAGCCCCGTTTCCGGGGCTTTTCTCATGCGGTGGCAAAAATTAGTTCTTGCGGGGCAATTGCGGCACCAGGCTGCGCTTGCCGCCGTCTTTGCTCTTGGCATTAGGGCCCTTGGAATCGGGGCCTTTTGGCGTCGGCTTTTGCGCAACAGCCTTCTTGGCTGCGGGCTTTTTTGCCGCCGGTTTCTTGGCCTTCGGCCCCTCTTCCGGCTCGCGCTTGGGCTTTACCGGCGCTTCGTCGGCGATGGATTCGAGCTTTAGGCCGGTCTCGCCGGTTTCCTTCTTCTCGACGGTGACCTTTACCGTGCCGCCCTTCTTCAGCTTGCCGAACAGAACTTCGTCGGCCAGCGGCTTCTTGATGTGCTCCTGGATGACACGGCCGAGCGGGCGTGCGCCCATGCGCTCGTCGTAACCCTTGTCGGCCAGCCAGGCGATGGCGTCCGGCGACAGGTCGAACAGGACGCCGCGCTCCGAAAGCTGCGCCTCCAACTGCATGACGAATTTTTGCACGACCTGGTGGATGACCGGGATCGGCAGCGAACCGAACGGGATGATCGCATCGAGCCGATTGCGGAACTCCGGCGTGAACAGCCGGTTGATCGCCTCGACATCGTCGCCTTCGCGCTTTGTCGAGCCGAAGCCGATCGCCGCGCGCTGCGCATCGGATGCGCCCGCATTGGTGGTCATAATGAGGATCACGTTGCGGAAGTCGATCTGCTTGCCGTTGTGGTCGGTCAGCTTGCCATGGTCCATCACCTGCAACAGGATGTTGAACAGGTCCGGATGCGCCTTCTCGACCTCATCCAGCAGCAGCACGCAATGCGGGTGCTGGTCGACGCCGTCCGTCAAAAGGCCGCCCTGGTCGAAGCCGACATAGCCGGGAGGCGCGCCGATCAGCCGCGAGACGGTGTGGCGCTCCATATATTCCGACATGTCGAAGCGGATCAGCTCGACGCCGAGCGAGGCGGCCAACTGCTTGGCCACTTCGGTCTTGCCGACACCGGTCGGGCCTGAGAACAAATAGGAGCCGATCGGCTTTTCCGGTTCGCGCAGGCCGGCACGCGCCAGCTTGATCGCCGAGGTCAGCGCGGTGATCGCCGTATCCTGGCCGTAGACGACGCGTTTCAGTTCGATCTCAAGACCGGACAGAACCTTCTCGTCGTCGGCCGAAACCGTTTTAGGCGGAATCCGCGCCATGGTAGCGATCGTCGCCTCGATCTCCTTGATGCCGATGGTCTTCTTGCGCTTGGCTTCGGGCACCAGCATCTGCGACGCGCCGCTCTCGTCGATCACGTCGATCGCCTTGTCCGGCAGCTTGCGGTCGTTGATGTAGCGGGCCGAAAGCTCCACGGAGGCCTTGATCGCCTCGGCCGTGTACTTGACCTTGTGGAATTCCTCGAAATAGGGTTTCAGGCCCTTCATGATCTCGATGGCGTCTTCGACCGTCGGCTCATTGACGTCGATCTTCTGGAAGCGCCGCACCAGCGCGCGGTCCTTCTCGAAGAACTGGCGGAATTCCTTGTAAGTCGTTGATCCGATGCAGCGGATCGCGCCCGAAGAAAGCGCCGGCTTCAACAGGTTCGATGCATCCATGGCACCGCCCGATGTTGCGCCAGCACCGATCACCGTGTGGATCTCGTCGATGAACAGAACCGCGCCCGGATAGTCCTCAAGCTCCTTGACGACCTGCTTCAGCCGTTCCTCGAAGTCGCCGCGATAGCGGGTGCCGGCCAAAAGTGTGCCCATGTCGAGCGCGAAGATGGTTGCGTCGAGCAGCACTTCGGGAACGTCACCCTCGACGATACGCTTGGCCAGCCCCTCGGCAATGGCTGTCTTGCCGACGCCGGGATCACCGACATAGAGCGGGTTGTTCTTGGAGCGGCGGCACAGCACCTGGATGGTGCGGTTGATTTCCGATGCACGGCCGATCAGCGGGTCGATCTTGCCGGACTTGGCCTTGATGTTCAGATTGACGCAATAGGCGGTCAACGCGTCCTGCTGCTTCTTCTTGGCCGGATCCTCCTGCTGCTCGGAACCGCTCGCGCCGCCCTCACCTTCCTCGGCGCCGCGCGGCGCCCTGCCCTCGGAAGCGCCGGGGCGCTTGGCGATGCCGTGCGAGATGTAGTTGACCGCATCGTAGCGGGTCATCTGCTGTTCCTGCAGGAAATAGGCGGCGTGGCTCTCGCGTTCGGCGAAAATCGCAACGAGCACGTTGGCGCCGGATACTTCTTCCCGGCCGGAGGACTGCACATGGATCACGGCGCGCTGGATGACGCGCTGGAAGCCGGCGGTCGGCTTGGAATCCTCGTCGTAACCGGTGACGAGATTGTCCAGTTCGGTGTCGATATAGGTCAGCACCGTATGCTTCAGATCGTCCAGATCGACATTGCAGGCGCGCATCACGGCAGCGGCCTCCGCGTCGTCGGTCAGCGCGAGCAGCAGGTGCTCGAGGGTTGCATATTCATGGTGACGCTCATTGGCGAGCGTCAATGCCTGGTGAAGCGCCTTTTCCAGGCCCTGGGAGAAAGCCGGCATGTTACCTCACTTCTTTTCCATCACGCATTGCAGCGGATGCTGATTCTGTCGGGCGAAATCCATGACCTGGGACACTTTGGTCTCGGCCACCTCGAATGTATAGATACCGCACTCGCCCACTCCGTGATTGTGAACATGGAGCATGATGCGTGTGGCGCCTTCGCGGTCCTTCTGGAAAAAACGTTCCAGGACATGAACGACGAACTCCATCGGCGTGTAGTCGTCGTTGAGGATCAGGACCCTGTAAAGACTGGGTTTCTTGGTTTTGGTTTTGGTTCGCGTAATGACGGCGGTGCCCCGGCCGACACCATTGCCGCCGCGTTCTCCGTCTTGCATGCGCGCAACGCGCGTTATGGCAGAAAGTCTATTCACGTATTCCTGCCTCTTGGCTCTGGCCGCTGAACTCATCCTCATGTGATCGACATGTAGGTGCTTGGTACGGGATTTTAAGCCCTTCTCGCCGGGTGACAATATGGCTGGCTATTCAATCTAGGGCGATTTTCAAAATCTTGAAGCGGGAGCACGCCTATTCCAGAGTAAGCGCCCCGATATGGATCGGCGGCGAAGGGCGTGGACCCGCCGAAGTTAGCCAAGATTTTCTTAAAATTCGCGTCTAACCCGACAAAAATGGTGAACGCGCCGGTTACCATAAACGGATTGGTAACGCTGCCGACGTAGGTTGCCTCGAAAAGTGAGGTTGGACCCTTTGCCGCCTCCGATTGCAACAAAATTCAAAGGATGTGGCAGTGCGTCAGGCGTCGGCAGGCATCAACTCCAAATTTCGTTCTCCGCTTCAGGCTGTGATGATGCTCGCGCTGGCGATGACATTCACGGTGGCCGGGGCGACTTCATCGTTCGCGGCACGGCATTCGGCGATCGTGGTCGACGCCAACACCGGCAGGACGCTTTACGCGTCGGACGCCAACGGACGCCGCTATCCGGCATCGCTGACCAAGATGATGACGCTGTACCTGACGTTCGAGGCGCTCGCCAAAGGCAAGATCAGCAAATCCTCGAAGGTTACCTTTTCGGCCAACGCCGCCGCTGAACCACCGACAAAGCTCGGTGTGAGGAAGGGCGGCGCGATCAGCGTGGACACCGCGATCCTGTCCATGGTGACGAAATCCGCCAATGATTCATCGACCGCTCTGGGCGAACTTCTCGGCGGCAGCGAAGCGAATTTCTCCCGCATGATGACCGCCAAGGCACGCGCACTCGGGATGAAGAGCACCGTCTTCCGCAATGCCAACGGCCTGCCGGACCCCGGCCAGTTCACCTCGGCGCACGACATGGCGATCCTTGGTATCGCGCTGCGCGAGCATTTCCCCCAATATTACGATTATTTTTCGCAACGCTCCTTCATGTACGGCAAGCGGCGCATCAACGGGCATAACCGCCTGCTTGGCCGCATCAAGGGCGTCGACGGCATCAAGACCGGCTATACCCGTGCGTCCGGTTTCAACCTCGTCTCATCCGCCAAGGATGGCGGGCGCAGCATCGTTGCCGTCGTCATGGGCGGAACGTCGGGCGCCAGCCGCGACAACGAGATGGCGGCGCTGATCAAAACCTATATGCCGAAAGCTTCGCCGCGCGGCGGTGGCGGCGACCTGATCGCCAAGACCAAAGACAGCCAGACTGTCGTGGCGCTGGTGAAGTCGCTCCTGCCCAAGACGGACGCGCCTACTCCCGACAGCCGCCCGGAACGGGAGGAACTTGCCTCAGCGCCGGACAATGTGAAGCCCTTGAAGGAAAACATCCCCTTCAAGATGGCTGAACAGGAAGCGCCCCGGGAGAAGGCAGCCGCCCCGGTGGTCGCCGCCGCCTACGCCGAGGCAGAACAGCCGGTCGACCCGGTCAATACGGCTTCGCTGCCATCCGGCTGGGCCGTGCAGGTCGCCTCCTCGCCCAGCAAGGGCGAAGCCAAGGCGATCCTCGACAAGACCTCCAAGCAGGCACCCCGGCTGCTCGCCGACGCCTCGGCCTTCACCATGCCCTTCAAGATGGACGGCGTGACCTATTTCCGCGCCCGCTTCGGCGGTTTCGATTCGAAGGGCGCGGCGTGGAAGGCCTGCAATGGCCTGAAGAAGCAGAAAATTCAGTGTTACGCCGTCCAGCAATAGGCGGCGCCCTCTCCCGGAAATGTTTTTTGTCGAAGGAGATCAGTTGTGGTTGGAGAGCAAGACGTCCTTGGCTTCGTTGATCCGCGCCGCCAGGAAAGACGTGCCGCCGATGTCGGGATGCAGGCGCTGCATCAGGCGGCGGTGCGCATTGCGGACATCCGTCGCGGCGGCTCCCGCTTCAAGACCAAGGATCTTGTAGGCCTCCTCCTTAGTCATGGCGCCAGAACCTGGCGACACACCCAGCCCCTCGCCACCATTCGCCTGCGCGTTGTCGCGCCAGACGGGAAAACGGCCGTCAAGATAAGTCTCTAGCAACTGCCGGCTTTCGGGATCGCCCGGCAGTTCCCGGTAAAGCTGCTGCAATTCGCCAAGCCCCATCGAGCCCAGCATCTTGCCTTCATGGCGACCGGCAAGCACCAGCCCCTCCAGCGCGCCGGTGCCGTGATCGAGTTCCATTTCGAGCGCCGCCGTGCGCACCATGGAATGCTTGCTCGCCAGCGGCTTCGGCCCGCGCCTCATCCGCATCGACCCATACCAGGCGAACGCGCCCGACAGCAGCAGGCCGCCGACACCTTCGCGGCCAACCACCAGCGCGGCAAGACCGGCCAGCCCGAGCAACACAGGTACAAGCGTCTTCATGCCGCCGGCCAGTTTCGCGGGATCTGTACGCAGGAAGAGCATGACAGCGCCCAGGAGAACAAGCAGCAACGCGACAAGTGCGATAAGGACGCCCATCAGTGTCCGCCACCTTGCAGATGCTGGATCATAAGCCGGTCTTCCGGCCTGTTCCTCGCCTCCAGCGCCTTCAGGCCGCCGGCCGCAAACACGGCTACCGCTGACAGCAGCCCGGCGAGATTGGCGGCGGCGCACCGGTCGAATCGAAACCAGGCTCCCTTGGTCAGCCGCGCGATTTCCTTGAACGCTGCCTCCGCACCGGAATCGTGGCCTTCCTGAAAGATGAAGACCGGAACGCCGTGCAGCCCGAGGCGGCCGGCCTTTTCCGCCAGGTCATCGACATTTTCTTCCATCGCATCGCCGATATAGACGAGCGCGTTGACCTTGGCGGATGCGGTCTGCTTCAGGGCATGGGAAAGCACCTTGCCGATCTGAGTATGACCGCTGCGGCATTCGATGCGCGTCATCAGCCGCTTCAAACTTCCGGTGTCGGTGACGAAGGCGGACGAGCGGCACTCGCCCAGCCCGCGAAAGTAAACCAATTGCACGGCAAGCGCCCCCGCCTTGCCGACGGCGTCGAACATCTCGCCTTGCAGCGTGCAGGCCAGATCCCAGGTCGGTTGCCGGCTCATCGTCGCATCGAGCGACAGGATCAATCGCCCCGAGCCCCCCGCCGTCGCGCCAAGCGCGCGCGCCTGCTGCACGAAGGCTTCGATCTCGCTCTTGTCCGAGCGCGCCATAGCCGCCGATTTGTCGGCGCTTGCCGGCAGCGTTGATTTCTTTTCGGTCATGCAGACAAGATGTGGCCTAGCCGGACGGCTTGCAAGCCCGTCACCCTATGCCGACCTGGCTTGCAGGCAAGAATATCCGACTGCCGGACCATCTGCCTCACAGCAGGCCAAGTTCAGCCAGTTCGAGCCGCAGCTTCGGCGGCATCTCGGCCATGCCCGCCTTGCCCTTGCCAAGATCGGCCGGGGCATCGGCCTGCTTGAGATAACGCCAGCCCTGGAAAGCGCGGCGCGGCTGCCAATCGGTGCGGACGATGTCTTGGTCCAGCATCAATTTACAGCGCTTGATGCCCTCGGCGTCGGTGAACGGGCGAATCTCGGTTATCAATTGCCGGCACTGGACGTTGCCCTTGACGACCCAGTAGAGCGAGCCACCAGCGACGATCTCGGCGCCCCGTGTCGGCATCATGCGGGTGGTGTGCCAATGTTCGAGCGGCTCACCCTTGCGGCGACGCTCGTCGAGGCACGTCGCGACCCACGCTTCCAAGTCTTCAACGCTGTCGGCACCGACGCACAATTTCAGGATGTTCAGAGGCATGACCGGAATTTAGCGCTGATGCGGCGGCGGTTCAACGCCAAGTCGCGTTGTGCACAGGCAGTTTGTCAGCACTCCACGACATTGACGGCGAGGCCGCCAAGGCTGGTTTCCTTGTATTTCTCGTTCATGTCGCGGCCGGTCTGGCGCATCGTCTCGATGGCGGCATCGAGCGGCACGAAATGCGTGCCGTCGCCCTTGATGGCGAGGGAGGCCGCAGTCACCGCCTTTACCGCACCAAGCGCGTTGCGTTCGATGCACGGCACCTGCACCAGCCCTCCGACCGGATCGCAGGTCATGCCCAGATGATGCTCCAGCGCGATTTCGGCGGCGTTCTCGACCTGCTCGGGCGTGCCGCCCATGACGGCGCACAAGCCCGCCGCAGCCATGGCGGAAGCCGAACCGACCTCACCCTGGCAACCGACTTCAGCACCGGAAATCGAGGCATTGGTCTTGATGATGCCGCCAACCGCCGCCGCCGTCAGCAGAAAATCGCGGATCGAGGGCTGGTCGGCTTCGGGATGGAAATGCAGCCAGTAGCGCAGCACCGAAGGCAGCGTGCCGGCAGCGCCATTGGTCGGCGCGGTGACGACGCGGCCGCCGGCGGCGTTTTCTTCGTTGACCGCCATGGCGTAGACCGACAGCCAGTCATTGGCGAGCAGCGGGTTCGGCTTGTTCTGGCTCCACTGTTCCTGCAATTTGTCGTGCAGCATGCGCGCGCGCCGACGCACCTTGAGGCCGCCCGGCATGATGCCTTCCTGCGCAAGCCCGCGCTCGATGCAACGGCGCATGGCGTCCCAGATGCCGTCGAGGCCGGCGTCGAGCTTTTCGCGCGTCATATAGGTTTCTTCGTTGACGCGCTTCATCTCGGCGATGGAAAGACCGCTCTTTTTCGCCATCACCAGCATTTCGTCGGCGCGCTTGAACGGATACGGCACCTTCTTGCCTTCCGTGGTCACGGAGCCGCCGGCCTTGGCGCGCTGCAGTTCTTCCTCGGACAGAACGAAACCGCCGCCGACGGAATAATAGATGCGCTTGAGCAGCAGCCGATCGCTGCCGTCATAGGCATAGAACGCCATGCCGTTGGCGTGGCCGGTCAGTTTCGTCTTGCGGTCCATCACCAGATCGGTGGCCGGGTCGAAGCGGTAGGACGGGTGGCCGGGCGGCGAGATACGCTTGTCCGCCGTGATCGCGGCTATGATGCCATCGGCCTTGTCGGGATCGATCGTCACCGGCGTTTCGCCGGTCAGGCCGAGGATGACCGCGCGGTCGGTGCCATGGCCGATGCCGGTATAGGCGAGCGAGCCATGCAGGCTGGCCCCGAGGAGATCGACAGCGACGCCGGCCGGGCGCGGCCAGTCGCCATGCAGGATTTCGTCGAGAAAGCGGGCGGCAGCCGTCATCGGCCCCATCGTGTGCGAACTCGACGGCCCGATGCCGATCTTGAACAGGTCGAAAACCGAAAGGAACACGCGCGAAATCTCCCAAGTAACCCCGAACGAGCATACAGACAGATTTATATATAGGAACTTGCACTCTCTTTCTGCGGATTCGCATCCGTACACGCCGCATGCGCCGACTTTGCCTGATCCGGCCGCGACATCCGCGGGAAAAACGCTCAGGCCGGCCCCGGAAACGGAGAATCGATCTTGCCGGTCAGCCAATAGGCGAAGAGCCCGACCCATTCGCGGATGGCAAGCGTGGTTGCCTGAAGCGAATCGGCCGCATTGTCGGCGAAGAGGCTGACGCCTTCCTTGCCGGTGGTGCGGTAGTCGACAGGCCACGGCACCGTCGCAAAGGCGGCCTTGTCGAACAGCGCCTTGGCGCGCGGCATATGGAAGGCCGATGTTACCAGAAGCCATGTCTCGCCGGGTTTCGGCGTCACCATCTCTCTGGTGAAGACCGCGTTCTCGTAGGTGTTGCGCGAACGTGTTTCGAGAACAAGCCGGTCCTGTTCGACGCCGAGCGCGATCAGCAGGCGTGGCGCGGTATCGCCATCGCTCTCGCCCTCCAGCACCAGCGCGCCGGCACCGCCGGACACGACGATTTTCGCCGCCGGAAAGCGGCGGGCGAGGATTGCGGCCTCGACATAGCGGTCGCCGCCGGCGTTCAATTCATAACCACCGCGCGCCAGATTGATCGCGCCCTCGAAACCGCCGCCAAGCACGACGATGCCATCGACCTCTTGCGGCAGGGCCGGCTTGGGATAGCGCTCTTCCAGGGGGGTGAGCATCAGAGGGCCGAGCGAGGTCCAGACGGAGAGCGCCAGCACCGCCAAGGCCGCCGCGCTGCTGCCCGCCGCCAGCCGGCGCCGGCTGAAGACGGTTGCCGCAAGCCCGGCAAAAAGCAGAAGGATCGCGAAATTAAGCGGCTGGATGAAGAAGCCGACGATTTTCGAGAGAAGGAAGAACATGGGGGTAGTGCGTCCTTCGAGATGTCCCTCAGGATGAGGAGCGTGGAGCTTTGTCGATTACAGTATCGTCCTGCGTCCTTCGAGGCTCGCTTCGCTCACACCTCAGGATGAGGAGCGAGCGAAGCGAGCCTCGAAGGACGCACTAAGACCCACTACCACCACTTTTCCGGCTGGAACATGCCCGCTGCCTGTTCGATGACATGCGCCGTCTGGAACAGCGTTTCCTCATCGAAGGGCTTGCCGATAAGTTGCAGGCCGAGCGGCAGGCCGTTGGCGTCGAGGCCGGCGGGAACGGCGATGCCCGGCAGGCCGGCCATGTTCACGGTCACGGTGAAAATGTCGTTGAGATACATCTTCACCGGATCGGCGGCCATCTCTTGATCGGCGACTCCGAAGGCGGCGGAAGGCGTCGCCGGCGTCAGGATGACGTCGATGCCGGCGGCGAAGACGTCCTCAAAATCCTTCTTGATCAGCGTGCGCACCTTTTGCGCCTTGATGTAGTAGGCGTCGTAATAGCCGGCCGACAGCACATAGGTGCCGATCATGATGCGGCGCTTGACCTCCTGCCCGAAGCCGGCCGCGCGGGTGTTTTCGTACATCTCGACAATGTCCTTGCCAGGCACGCGCAGGCCGTAGCGAACGCCGTCATAGCGGGCGAGGTTGGACGAGGCCTCGGCGGGCGAGATGATGTAGTAGGCCGGCAGCGCATATTTCGTGTGCGGCAGCGAGATGTCGACGATCTCGGCGCCGGCGTCCTTCAGCCAGGCAATGCCCTTCTGCCACAGCGTTTCGATTTCCGGCGACATGCCGTCGGCGCGATATTCCTTCGGAATGCCGATCTTCAGGCCCTTGATCGGCTTGCCGAGCGCCGCTTCATAATCCGGCACCGGCAGGTCGACCGAGGTCGTGTCCTTGTCATCGACCGAGGCCATGGATTTGAGCAGGATCGCCGCGTCGCGTACGTCGCGAGCGATGGGGCCAGCCTGGTCGAGCGACGAGGCGTAGGCGATGATGCCCCAGCGCGAACAGCGGCCATAGGTCGGCTTGATGCCGACCGTGCCGGTGAACGCCGCCGGCTGGCGGATCGAGCCGCCGGTGTCGGTGGCGGTGGCGCCGGCGCACAGGAAGCCGGAGACGGCGGAGGCCGAGCCACCGGACGAGCCGCCCGGAACCAGTTGCCTGTTCGAGCCCTTGGCGCGCCACGGGTTGACGACCGGGCCGTAATAGGACGTCTCGTTGGACGAGCCCATGGCGAACTCGTCCATGTTGAGCTTGCCCAGCATGACCGCGCCATCGGCCCACAGATTGGCCGTGACAGTCGATTCGTAGCGCGGCTTGAAGCCGTCGAGCACATGGCTCGCGGCCTGCGTATGCACGCCTTCGGTGCCGAACAGATCCTTGACGCCGAGCGGGATGCCTTCCAGCGCGCCGCTGTCGTCCTTGGCGAGCTTTTCGTCCGACGCCTTGGCCATGGCGCGCGCCTTGTCGGCGGTCACCGCGACATAGGCGTTGAGCGAGGGATTAGCCTGCTCGATTGCCGCCAGATAGGCGTCGGTCAATTCGCTTGCCGTGATCTCCTTGCCACGCAGCTTTGCGCGGGCCTCGGAAATCGTCAGTCTGGTCAGGTCGGTCATGGCGGGATCGTTTCGGCTCATGCAGCGCTAGGCTGCTTCATGAAATTCAAGGTGGGGTGGAGACGGCGCTGCCGCCTACTCCACCACTTTCGGCACGAGGAAGAAATTCTCCTCGGTCGCGGGCGCGTTGGCGACGATGTCGTCGGCCTTGCCGCCATCGGTGACGGCATCCTGGCGCTTCTTCATCGCCATCGGCATCACCGATGTCATCGGCTCGACGCCGGCCACATCGACCTCGTTCAATTGCTCGACAAAGCCGAGGATGGCATTGAGTTCGCCGGCCATGCGCTGCGCGTCCTCCTCGCTCACCGCAATGCGGGCAAGGCGCGCCACGCGCTTCACTGTCGGAAGATCAACGGACATAATGGGACCCTTAGGTTAGGCCTTGGAAAACCAGCCCGCGCTATAGCTTTGCTCGGCGCGCGGCGCAACAGGTCGGGCTTGTGTCAAAGCTCGATGGTCTCGCCGATCTTGGGCAGCGCGACCTTGATGCCCGACCCTTCCAGCCCGGCCGTGAATTTGTCGGCGGTCTGGTCGATGATCGGAAAGGTGCCGAAATGGCACGGCACCACCGTGTCGAACTTGAAAAAGCGCTGGCAGGCAAGGGCCGCCACCGCGCCGCCCATGGTGAAGCGGTCGCCGATGGGGACAATACCGATCTGCGGCTGATGCAGTTCGTGGATCAGCGCCATGTCGGAGAAAATATCGGTGTCTCCCATGTGGTAGAGCGTCTTTTCGCCGCCGAAATGCAGCACCAGCCCGCCCGGATTGCCGAGATAGGTGTTTTCGCCACCCTGCCCTTGCGTGGATGAGGAATGCAGCGCCTGCACGAATGTCGTGGTGAACGAGCCGCAATCGACGGTGCCGCCGATATTGCCCGGATTGATCGTGTCGCCGCTGACGCCCTTGCCGACCAGATACATGCAGATCTCAAAATTGGCGACGAGCTGCGCGCCGGTCTTCTTCAGCACCTCGACCGCGCCGCTGATATGGTCGTCATGGCCGTGGGTCAGCAGAACGTGGGTGACGCCTTCGGCCGGTCCTTCGACCCCGCCGTTCCAGGATGGATTGCCGATGAGGTACGGGTCGATGAGGATTTTCGCATCCGCCGTCTCTACCTTGAAGGCGGAATGGCCGTACCAGGTCAGTTTCATTATCTACGTCTCCTCGATTTTTTGTCGGGCCAAGGATAGAACCCTGTCGGTTCAAGTCAAAGGAAAGCCTGTGGGCATTGTCACGATAGAAGAGCTTCCCGCCTATCTGACCGGCGGCAAGACGCTGGCCGGCCTTGATCTCGGCGACAAGACCATTGGCATCGCGGTGTCTGACCAGAATTTTTCCTTCGCCCATCCGCGCCCCGTTATCATGCGCAAGAAGTTCACGCTCGATGCAACGACGCTGCTTGCGCAGCTCGCAAAAGAAAATGTCGGTGCGGTCGTCATCGGCCTGCCCGTCAACATGGACGGCTCGGAAGGGCCGAGCGCACAACGATCACGTGCCTTCGTGCGCAGCATGAAGCAGGTTTCGGACCTGCCCTTCGTGATGTGGGACGAGCGGCTTTCGACCGTGGCAGTCGAGCGAACGCTGATCGAGATGGATTTTTCACGCAAGAAGCGCGCCGGCAAGATCGATTCGGCAGCCGCCGCCTTTATTCTGCAGGGAGCCTTGGACCGGCTTCGTGTGCTGAATGGCCCTGCCAGCGCTCGCGCGCAGACCTGAACCAGACGGCGATGGTGCGGCGGCGGCGGAACGCCCAGATCGCCAGCACGATCAACGCATCGAACACGCAGGCCTTGGCAATCATGCCGGGGATGATTGTGGGATCGATGCCCAGCATTTCGCCATAAAGCTCGAAAACGAGATCGTGGAGCTGGCGCGTCAGCATCACGTAGCCAAAATTGATGTCGTAGTAGGACAGGAAGAACCAGCCCCAGAACAAAACCAGCGGGGCTGCCCACATCACCAGCAGATAGCGCATCCAATGGCGCATCAGAACGCCCTTCCGCGGCGTGCAGAGGCTGGCAACGGAAATATCGATAATAGGACTACCAGTGGCTGCATGGCGATTCCGTTTCGGTAACCATAACAGTGAGCCTTGCCGGCCGAAGCCGCAATCTAAACCATTTGTTAAGGTTAACGGAAATTAACAGGTAGCCAAATGCCCCTTGCCGAGCCGCTAAAATTCAACTTGTCGGCGGGTACAGCGTATCGATGATCATGCGGGCATCGTGACGGGCATCCAACATGCCGTAGGTATTGCGCCATTGCCCGGCGAGCCGCGTCTCGACAAAGGCGTCGGCGATGCGCCCTGCCCCCAGCCGTCGCAGTTCCGCCGCCGCCGCCGAAAGCGCCAGTTGCTCCGTCAAGAGACGCGCCGAGCCTTCGTCGGTGCTGGCCACCTGCATGGCGGCCTTGAGCACGCCGATAGTGCCGCGTCCGCCCGCCCCCAGATCGCGGTCGATGCCAGCCAGCACATCCTCGAACAGGCCGGGCGCGCGGTTGAGCACGCGCAACACGTCGAGCGCCATGACGTTGCCCGAACCTTCCCATATCGCGTTGACCGGGGCCTCGCGGTAATAGCGCGCGAGCGGCGCTTCCTCGACATAGCCGTTGCCGCCCATGCACTCCATTGCCTCGTAGAGCAACGGCGGTGCGATCTTGCAGACCCAGTATTTGACCACAGGCGTCATGGCGCGGGCAAAAGCCGCCTCGCCCCGGTCGCCCGCCGCCTCGTCGAAAGAGCGCGCCAGCCGGAAGGACAGCGCGGTCGCGGCCGCGACATCGAGCGCCATGTCGGCCAATACGCGCTGCATCAGCGGCTGGTCGATCAGTTTTGCGCCGGAAACCTGGCGGTGGCGTACATGGTGGACGGCTTCCGCCAGTCCCGCCCGCATCAGCGCCGAGGAAGCGACGGCGCAGTCCAGCCGCGTCAGCGTCACCATGTCCATGATCGTTTTGACGCCAGCACCGGGATCGCCGACCATTTCGCCGATGGCGTTGTCGAACTCGACTTCCGAGGAAGCATTCGAACGGTTGCCGAGCTTGTCCTTCAGCCGCTGGAAATGAAAACCGTTGCCCGAGCCGTCGCCCAGAATGCGTGGCACCAGGAAGCACGACAGCCCTTCCGCCGCCTGCCCCAGTACCAGAAAGGCATCGGACATCGGTGCCGACATGAACCATTTGTGGCCATTGAGGCGGTAAAAGCCGGTGCTGCCGGCCCGTTCGGCGCGGGTGACGTTGGCGCGCACATCGGTGCCGCCCTGCTTTTCGGTCATGCCCATGCCGAGCGTCAGCCCGGTTTTTTCCACCGGTGGCTTCTGGCTCTGGTCGTATTTGCGCGTGGTGACGCGCGGGGCCCATTCGCGAAACAGTTTTGGGCTGGCCATCAGCGCCGCCAGCGAAGCGCTGGTCATGGTGATGGGGCACAGATGGCCGGTTTCGAGTTCGGCGGTGAGATAAAAGCGCGCGGCGCGCACCTGATGGCGGCGGCCGATCTCGGCATCGCCGTTTTCCCAGACGGACGAATGCAGGCCATTCGCCACCGAACGGCGCATCAGCGCGTGATAGGCCGGATGGAACTCGACCTGATCGAGCCGCCGGCCCTGACGGTCATGCGTCTTGAGCTTCGGCGTCTCGGTGTTGGCCAGGCGCGCCAGATCCTGCGCCTCATGCGTCAGCACGAAGCGACCGAGCGCGTCGAGATCCTTGCGCACGGGGTCGGAAAACTGCTCGGCAAGCTGGATCAGCAGCGGATCGCCGCGCCAGGCATTGCCACCCGTCAGCGGCGGCGGCTGGTTGGTCACTTCGTCGCTCACGCCCTCTCCTCATGCTGGAAGGCACCGGTTGAAGAATCCGCGCCGTCGCGGCGTTATAGCCTAAGGCCTGGCGTGTGCGCGACGAAAATACCGGGGGAAAGCCATGTAATCCAGAGCCTGTGCTTGCGAGGTGCGCGGCCGCGCCCTATAGCACGCCTTTAAGATGACAGACGCGCCCCCCCTGCCGCTATACCCTCATCGCCATCTTCTTGGCATCAGCACGCTTTCTCCCGCCGACATAGAGCTTCTGATCGACCGTGCGGATCGCGCGGTGGCGATCTCGCGCCAGCCGGAGAAGAAAACCTCGACCTTGCGCGGGCGAACGCAGATCAACCTGTTCTATGAAGCGTCCACGCGCACGCAGGCTTCCTTCGAGCTTGCGGGAAAAAGGCTCGGCGCGGACGTGATGAACATGGCGGTGGCCAGTTCTTCGGTGAAGAAGGGCGAGACGCTGATCGACACGGCGATGACGCTGAACGCCATGCGGCCCGACATCTTGATCATCCGCCATCAGTCGGCGGGCGCTGCCGCTCTTCTGGCGCAAAAAGTCGGCTGTTCGGTGGTCAATGCCGGCGACGGCGCGCATGAGCACCCGACGCAGGCGCTGCTCGACGCGCTGACCATCCGCCGCGCCAAGGGGCCGCTGTCGAAGCTGATCGTGGCAATCTGCGGCGATATTTTGCATTCGCGCGTCGCGCGCTCCAACATCATGCTATTGAACGCGCTGGGCGCGCAGGTGCGCGTGGTGGCCCCCTCGACGCTTCTACCCACCGGCATCGAACGCATGGGCGTCATCGTCGCCAAGTCCATGGCCGAGGGGCTGAAGGACGCCGACGTGGTGATGATGCTGCGCCTGCAACGCGAGCGCATGGCCGGTGCCTTCGTACCTTCGATCCGCGAGTATTTCCGCTATTTTGGGCTTGATGCGGAAAAGCTGAAGGCGGCCAAGCCCGACGCGCTGGTCATGCATCCGGGGCCGATGAACCGGGGCGTCGAAATCGCCTCCGAGATCGCCGACGGTCCGCAAAGCGTCATCCAGGAACAGGTGGAGATGGGCGTTGCCGTGCGCATGGCCGTGATGGAAGCGCTGCTCGACCCGCGCCGTAACGAGGGGCGCGGCGCATGAGCATCACCATCCTCCAGCGCGCCCGCATCGTCGATCCGTCGCGTGGCATCGATGAGGTCGGATCAGTCATTATCGACGGCAGCAAGATAGCGGCGGCAGGAGAATCCGCGCTCAATCAGGGCGCGCCGGAAGGTGCTGCCGTCATCGATTGCACCGGCAAAACGATCATCCCCGGTCTGGTCGATTCGCGCGTTTTCATCGGCGAACCGGGCGGCGAGCATCGCGAAACCATTGCCTCGGCCAGCCATGCGGCGGCGGCCGGCGGTGTCACCTCCATCGTGATGATGCCCGACACCGATCCGGTGATCGACAATGTGGCGCTGGTGGAATTCGTGCTGCGCACCGCCAGGGACACGGCCAGCGTCAACGTTTATCCCGCCGCCGCCATCACCAAGGGGCTCGCGGGGCGCGAAATGACCGAGTTCGGCCTGTTGCGCGAGGCCGGTAGCGTCGCGTTCACCGACGGCCGCCACACCATCGCCAGTTCGGCGGTGATGCGCCGCGCGCTGACCTATGCACGCGATTTCGGCGCCGTCATCGCGCATGAGACGCAGGACGCCGACCTCGCCGCGTCGGGCGTCATGAACGAGGGGCTCTATGCAAGCTGGTTGGGCTTGTCCGGCATTCCGCGCGAGGCGGAAATCATTCCGCTAGAGCGCGATCTCGCGCTGGCGCGGCTGACCGGCGGCGCATACCACGCCGCCAAAATCTCCACCGCGATGGCCTCGAACGCGATCGCGCGCGCCAAAGCAGACGGCGCGAATGTTTCCGCCGGCGTGTCGATCCACAATCTTTGCCTCAATGAAAACGATGTCGGCGAATACCGGACCTTTTTCCGGCTGACGCCGCCGCTGCGCGCCGAGGACGACCGGCTGGCGATGGTCGAGGCCGTGAAAGACGGCGCCATCGACCTCATCGTCTCCTCGCACGATCCGCAGGACGTCGACACCAAGCGCCTGCCCTTTGCCGACGCCGCAGCGGGCGCGATCGGGCTAGAAACACTGCTGGGCGCGGCCCTTCGGCTTTATCACAATGAGGACGTGTCGCTGCTGCGGCTGATCGAGCTTCTGTCCACAGCACCGGCAAAGCTGTTCGGCCTGCCGGGCGGCACGCTGAAGCCCGGCGCATCCGCCGATCTGGTGCTGGTCGATCTGGACGAGCCATGGGTGGTCAGCGAAAGCGGCATCCGCTCGCGCTCCAAGAACACCTGTTTCGAGGGCGCGCGCCTGCAGGGCAAGGTCTTGCAAACGATGGTCGCGGGCCGCACAGTGTTTTCGGCTTAGGCTGGCATGGGCCCGGCCAATCTGGGGGAGCCATGACCAGTTTTTACATTATCGCGCTGATTTTCGGCTATCTGCTCGGCTCGATTCCCTTCGGCCTGCTGCTTACCCGCGCCGCCGGACTGGGCGACGTGCGCGCCATCGGCTCCGGCAATATCGGCGCGACCAACGTGCTGCGAACCGGCAATAAAGGCCTCGCAGCCGCCACGCTGATCCTCGACATATTGAAGGGTACGGCGGCGGTGCTTATCGCCGCGCATTACGGCCCGACCCTTGGCCCGACCTTGGGACTGTGGGCCGGCTTTGGCGCTTTCATCGGCCATCTTTTTCCGGCGTGGCTCGGCTTCAAGGGCGGCAAGGGCGTCGCGACCTATCTCGGCGTACTGCTCGGGCTGGCATGGCAGGGCGCGCTGGTATTCGCGGCCGTATGGCTGATCGTCGCCATCATCTTCCGCTACTCGTCGCTCGCGGCGCTGACGGCCGCCATCGTGGTGCCGATAGCGCTGTGGTTTCAGGCATCGCCGCAAATCGCCATGCTGTTTGCGGTCATGAGCCTCATCGTCTTCATCAAGCATCGCGCCAACATCTCCCGGCTGATGGCAGGCACGGAAGGCCGGATCGGCGCCAAGGGATGAACGAGCGCACTGCTGCGCCTCGTCTCAACGACCGGCAGCGGCTCGCCTGGCTTCGTCTGATCCGCACCCAGAATGTTGGCCCGGCCACGTTTCGCGATCTGATAAACCGCTTCGGCTCAGCCGAAACAGCGCTTGAAATGCTGCCCGAGCTGATGATTTCGGGCGGTGCGAACCGCCTTGTGCGCATCCCTTCGATTGCGGAAGCAGAAGCGGAAATGGAAGCCGCCAGAAAGGCCGGCGCGCGCTTCGTCGGCATCGGCGAGGCGGATTACCCGCCGCTGCTGAAAGCCATCGACCACCCACCGCCGCTGCTGGCGATGAAGGGCCAA
Organism: Mesorhizobium sp. A556; assembly: GCF_054489545.1. Taxonomy (NCBI): domain Bacteria; kingdom Pseudomonadati; phylum Pseudomonadota; class Alphaproteobacteria; order Hyphomicrobiales; family Phyllobacteriaceae; genus Mesorhizobium; species Mesorhizobium sp. A556. The sequence goes on along the minus strand of NZ_JBTMXA010000002.1, from coordinate 751,873 downwards.
GGGGCTGTGTTCGGCTTGCCGGCGGTGGCGATCGTTGGCGCACGCAACGCTTCGCTTGCCGGCATCAAGATGGCCCGCGCGCTTGCCGCCGACCTTGGCCGCGAAGGCTATGCCGTCGTCTCCGGCCTGGCGCGCGGCATCGACACCGCAGCCCATGAGGGCAGCCTTTCGACAGGCACGGTGGGCGTTCTCGCCGGCGGCCTAGACATGCCATACCCGCCCGAAAACATTGGGCTGATCGAGGATATCTGCGAGCGCGGCGGCGCGGTCATTTCCGAAATGCCGTTCGGCTGGCAAGCGCGCGCGCAGGACTTTCCGCGCCGCAACCGGCTGGTCGCAGGGGCCGCCTTCGGGCTGGTGGTGGTGGAAGCAGCAAAGCGATCCGGCTCGCTGATCAGCGCGCGGCTTGCGGGCGAAATGGGGCGGCTGGTGTTTGCCGTGCCGGGCTCGCCGCTCGACCCGCGCGCCGGCGGCGCCAACGGCCTGCTCAAGGACGGCGCTATTCTGGTCACCGAGGCGGATGACGTTGTCAGCGCTCTCTCCCCGCTTTCGGCGATGCCTGCGTCGTTCGCCCTGCCGCTGGAGGAACCGCCGGATTTCTCCGTAACGCCGCCCGGCGAGGACGACCGTGCACGTATCGTAGAAGCGCTGGGACCGACGCCGGTGGCCGCCGACGAGATCATCCATCACACCGGCCTGCATCCGGCGCAGGTGTTCATGGTGCTGCTCGAACTGGATCTGGCGAGCCGGCTGGAACGCCATGCCGGGGGCCATGTCTCGCTTGTTTTCTAACTGCTTGATTTGTCAGTGGTGGGCGGGGTGGGTATCGAACCCACGACCATTCGATTAAAAGTCGAATGCTCTACCACTGAGCTACCCGCCCGCCTTGATCGATCGCCGTCCTGCAATGCCGGCGAGCGGCCTGACCTGCAGCGTGCAATATACCTTCCGCAAGCCGGTAGCACGTATTCGATGCACCCGACAGGATTGCGTCTTTTCGCGAGCACCAAGGCACCCCGGAAAGTGCGCGGAACATAGGGAGACTGCACGGGCCGGTCAACCGAAAAAAGCAAGGCATCAGACCTCGCTTTTGCGGCGGATCCCTGCGGTGGCAACCTGCCAACATTGCGCTGCGTTACGGCTGCCAACGGAACCGCGCGCAATACGGTTTGACAATATGGGGCTTTCTCGGAACGAATGGGTTGCCCAATCGTTGTTTGCACCAAAGGAACCAATTTTTGAGGAGAAAGTCATGAACAAGATTACATCGGGCATAATGGCCGGCGTGTTGAGCGTATCGTTTGCGGGTGCGGGAATGATCCCCGCCCAAGCGGCGTCCGTGTATGTTCCACAACAGCAAATGACGACGCCTAACGTGCAAACAGTGCAGTGGAAGCGACGGAATTGGCAGCGTCATTCTCGTCACGATAGCCGTCGCTACTGGCGCGGACATCGCGGCCACGATCATTATCGCCGAGGCTATCGCCGTCACGGCAATCTATGGTTCCCTCTGGCGGCATTCGCCACGGGCGCGATCATTTCCGGCGCGATCGCTAATGACAGGCCACCGGCGTATAGCGGCAATTCGCATGTCCAATATTGCTATGACCGGTATAGATCCTATCGGGCTTCGGACAACACGTTCCAGCCCTATAACGGCCCGCGCCAACAGTGCCGCTCGCCATACTGAGTAGAGTTGATCGACTGGAAAAGGCCCGCGCTGTTACCGGCGCGGGCCTTTTTCGTGTCAACCGGCGCTCAGCGTCCGGCGAACGGCGTCGCGCCAGCCCTTGAGCTTGGCGGCGCGCTGCTTTTCCGCCATTGCCGGTTCGAAGCGGCGGTCGAGCGCCCAGGCTTTGGCAAATTCGTCCGCTTGCGGCCAGACTCCCGCCCGCGACCCTGCCAGCCAGGCCGCGCCCAGGGCTGTCGTTTCGAGAATCGTCGGCCGGTCAACCGGCGCATCCAGAATGTCGGCCAGCCGCTGCATCGTCCAGTCGGACGCTACCATGCCGCCATCGACCCGCAGCACCGTCTCGGTTGAAGCGGCCTTCCAGTCCTTGCGCATGGCGTCGAGCAGGTCCCGCGTCTGGTAAGCAACCGATTCGAGTGCGGCGCGGGCGAATTCCGCCGGGCCGGAATTCCGGGTCAGACCGAAAATCGCGCCGCGCGCTTCCGCATCCCAATGCGGCGCGCCCAACCCGACAAAGGCCGGCACCAGATAGACCTCCTGGGTCGGATCGGCTGCCGCCGCCAGCTTTCCCGTCTCTTCCGCCTTGGCGATGATCTTCAAGCCATCGCGCAGCCACTGAACGGCGGCCCCAGCGATAAAGATGGAACCCTCCAGCGCGTAAGTGGTGCGGCCGTTCAGCCGATAGGCGATGGTGGTCAAAAGCCGGTTTCTGGACCGCACAATATCCGTGCCCGTATTGAGCAGCGCGAAACAGCCGGTGCCGTAGGTGGATTTCATCATCCCCGGCTGGAAACAGGCTTGGCCGATGGTCGCGGCATGCTGGTCGCCGGCGACGCCGAGGATTTTTATCTCGGCTCCAAACAGATTTTTGTCCGTTACTCCATAATCATCGGCGCAATCCTTCACCTGCGGCAGCAGGATCGCCGGGATGTTCAGGATGTCGAGCAGTTCGTCGTCCCACGCATTCTTATCGATGTTGTAAACCAGCGTGCGCGAGGCGTTGGTGGCATCCGTAGCATGCACTTTTCCACCGGTCAGCCGCCAGATCAGGAAACTGTCGATGGTGCCGGCCAACAATTCGCCGCGCTCGGCGCGCTTTCTTGCGCCCTTCACCTTGTCCAGCATCCAGGCGATTTTTGTGCCGGAAAAATACGGATCGAGCAAAAGCCCGGTCTTCTTCGTGAATTTCTTCTCCAGCCCCTGCTTCTTCAGTTTCTGGCACAGAGGTGCCGTGCGCCGGTCCTGCCAGACGATGGCCGGATGAATCGGCTTGCCGGTCGCCTTGTCCCAGATGACGACCGTTTCACGCTGGTTGGTAATGCCGATTGCAGCGATCCCGGACGCGTCGCGCCCGGCGTTCTTCAGCGCCGCCTTGACCGACCAGAGGACGCTCGCCCAGATTTCCTCCGGGTCATGCTCGACCCAGCCGGAGGCGGGATAATGTTGCGCGAATTCTTTTTGCCCAACGCCCGCGATCTTCATCTTTCCGTCGAACAGGATTGCGCGGCTTGATGTCGTCCCCTGATCTATCGCCAGGATAAAACCGGTCATTCCCCCTCCCTGAAATCAATGGTCGCGCATCAACCGGGTCAAAGCCCCTGCATGAATTCGTCGAGCGCGGCCGTCTGCGCAGCGTTGAAATGCAGCCCGCGCTTGGTACGCCGCCACAGCACGTCCTCGGCTGTCTGCGCCCACTCGTTTTGCGCAAGATAGCGTATTTCGGCCTCGTACAGTTGCGCGCCGAAATCGCGGCCCAGATCGGCAAGCGATTTGGCCTCCCCCAGCAACGCCCGTACGCGCGTGCCGTAAAGCCGCGTCAGCCGGCGGGCATACCGCGCATCGAGGAAGGGATAGGCCTTCTCCACTTTCGCGACTTCCGCCTCAAACCCGGTTGCCAGAAAATCACCGCCCGGCAGCGGCGCGCTGGCGGTCCACGGCTTGCCGCGCTTGCCAAGGAAACCCTCGATCTTTTCAAGCATCGATTCCGCCAACCGGCGATAGGTGGTGATCTTGCCGCCGAAAGCGTCGAGAATCGGTGCCTGACCGTCGCCGCCCTCGCCCTTCAGCACGTAGTCGCGGGTGGCCTCCTGCGCTTTCGAGGCATGATCGTCATAGAGCGGCCGGACCGCCGAATAGGTCCAGACGATATCCGTGCGCAGCACCGGCTCGGCAAAATACTCGCTTGCTGCAGCGCACAGATAATCGATCTCGGTATCGCTGATGTTCACGACATGCGGGTCGCCGGTGAAATCGCGGTCGGTGGTGCCGATCAACGTGAATTCTTCCTCGTAGGGGATCGCGAAAATGATGCGGCCATCCTTGTTCTGGAAGAAATAGGCGCGCGGATCGTCGAATTTCTTGCGCACTACAATGTGGCTGCCCTGAACGAGGCGGACATTGTGCGCGTCCTTCTGGCCGACCACGGTGGACAGCACATGATCCACCCACGGCCCGGCGCAATTGACCAGCAGGCGCGCCTTGACCTCTTCGGTCTTCTTCGTGCGCGCATCTTCAAGCGTGATCGACCACAGTTCCCCCTCGCGCCGCGCGGAAATGACCTTCGTGCGGGTTCGGACGACAGCACCACGGTCGGCCGCGTCGCGGGCGTTCAGCGCAACCAGCCGGGCGTCGTTGACCCAGCCGTCGGAATATTCGAACGCCTTTTGAAAGAGCGGTTTCAGCGGCTTGCCCGCCGGATCGGTGTGCATGTCCAGCGTTTTCGTCGCCGGCAACAGCTTGCGCCCGCCGATATGATCGTAGAGAAACAGGCCAAGCCGCAGCATCCAGGCGGGGCGCAGGCCCTTGGCGTAGGGCAGCACGAAGCGCATCGGCCAGATGATGTGCGGGGCGTTGCGCCACAACACCTCGCGCTCCATAAGAGCCTCGCGAACGAGCCGGAACTCATAGAATTCCAGATAGCGCAGGCCGCCATGAATGAGCTTGGTCGAGCCAGAAGACGTGCCGCTGGCCAGATCGTTCATTTCGGCCAGGAAAACGGAAAAGCCGCGCCCGGCAGCGTCGCGGGCGATGCCGCAGCCATTGATGCCGCCCCCTATGACAAAAATGTCATGGACCTGCGATGCGTCCACGGACCCCTCCGATATTTTCGGATTGCAGCGCAATCGCTGATTTCGAAATACGTTTTGATTATTTCGAAATTATAACGCGTGTCAAACGAAATATCGGAGCGACAACTGCCTGAAAACGCCGCTCATTCGAGCGCAGCTTCGATCAGGTCCACTTCGGATTCCGCGCATATACGGCGGATCGAAGCGATGTCGCAGCGATCCGTTATGAACGTATCGACCTGCGACAGATGCCCGATGCGAACCGGCGCGGTGCGCTCGAACTTGGTCTGGTCCGAAACCAGGATGACATGCCGCGCATTGGCGATAATCGCCTGGGCCACCTTCACCTCGCGAAAATCGAAGTCGAGCAGCGCCCCGTCATGGTCGATCGCGGACGCACCGATCACCGCATAATCGACCTTGAACTGCTTGATGAAATCCACCGCCGCCTCGCCGACGACGCCGCCGTCGGAGCCGCGCACCACGCCGCCGGCGATCACCACTTCGATCGAAGGATAGACACGCATCCTGTTGGCAACGTTGATATTATTGGTGATGACCATCAATCCCTGATGATCGAGCAACGCCTTGCTGACGGCTTCCGTCGTGGTGCCGATATTGACGAACAGCGAGGCATTGTCGGGAATAAGCCTTGCCGCCGCGCGGCCGATGGCGTCCTTTTCGTCGGCGGCGATCTTGCGGCGCGCCTCATATTCCATGTTCTCGATGCCGGACGGAAACAGCGCCCCGCCATGGATGCGGGACAAAAGCCGCTGGTCGCACAGATCGTTCAGATCCTTGCGGATGGTCTGCGGCGTGACGTTGAAATGCGTCGCCAAATCGTCGACCAGCACGCGCCCATTATCCTTGGCCAGCTGGACGATTTCGGAATGGCGCGGCGAAAGAAACATCGGTCGATTTCCAGTTTCGTTTTCTTTATTTATAACCAAAAACGAAAATGGAAAAGGCTTTCGCGGCATTCATCGGTGGAGCGCTTGCGGCTAACCGGTCCTATTCTGGAAAATCCGGAAGTTTTTGGAACGCCTCCTTCAGCGCGTTCGACCAACCTTCCGAAATGGTGCGGTAGTACGGATCGTCCTGGCCTATCCGTTTCCTGAAGCCTGCCTTGAAGCTTTCCTTCTCATAGAACAGAAGATCGAGCGGCAGGCCCACGGAAAGGTTCGATTTCAGCGTCGAATCGAACGAGACGAGCAACAGCTTTACCGCCTCGGCAAAACTCATCGCTCTTTCATACGCCCGGATGATGATCGGCTTGCCGTATTTGGTCTCACCGATCTGGAAGAACGGCGTGTCGTCACTGGCTTCGATGAAATTGCCTTCCGGGTAAATCATGAACAGCCGCGGTTCGCTGCCCCTGATCTGCCCGCCCAGGATGAACGACGCATTGAAGGAAGAATCGGCGCTCTCGCCCTCCGGCGAGGAACTGGCGATTACTTCCTTGATCGTATCGCCGACCATGCGCGCCGTCTGGTACATGGAAGGCGTCGCCAGCACCGTTGCCTGCCGGTCAGACACCGCCTTGCTGCGCTCGTCCAGCAGGCTGACGACGGCCTGGGTCGACGCCAGATTGCCGGCCGACATCAAAACGATCACGCGCTCGCCCGGCTCCTCCCAGACATGCATCTTGCGGAACGTCGAAATGGAATCCATGCCCGCATTGGTGCGCGTATCCGACATGAATACGAGCCCGCGATCCAGCTTCAGGCCAACGCAATAGGTCATGCAGTCCTCTAACAGCGAATTTTTCGGGATTACTGCTCTACGGTGACGGTGACCGCAAGCTCTTCTTGCGCCTGCCCTACCCGAATTCCCGAGACGGGCATGGCATCGCGGTAGTCGCGCCCAGTCGCCACCCGGACATAGCGTTCGTCCGGCGAGATGCTGTTGGCGACATCGAAGGCGACCCAGCCCAGCCCCGAAACATGCGCTTCCGCCCAGGCATGGCTGGCCGCCTGCTCGACCGTATCGTTCATCATCAGATAGCCGCTGATATAGCGGGCGGGAAAACCCAGAACGCGCGCGGCCGCGCAGAAAATATGGGTATGATCCTGGCAGACGCCCGTTGCCAGCGCCAAAGCATCCTCGGCCGGGGTCGCCACGGTGGTGCTGCCCGGCGTATAGGCGACCCGCTCGCCGATTATCGCCATCAGTTGGTGCAAGCGTTCTATCTCCGTGCCCTCGCCCAGCGAAGCAGCCATCGCGCGGATACCGTCGCCGGCTGTCGTCAACGGCGTCTGGCTCTTGAAGAGCCACAGTGGCGCAAAGCCTTGATGCTGGCCGACAACGCCTGCGGTGTCGTGCGTGACCACGTCGCCGGAAGCTTCGACCGTTATGAAATTCCTTTCGCCATCGACGCTCAGCAGGCGCGTGTCATTGCCGAACTGGTCGGCGAACCGCACCTCCTCGCGCGCGCCATCGATGGCCAGCGACCACGCCAGAACCGTCTGCGTCTGCCCGCTCTGCGGAAGCAGGCGCAACCGCTGCAACGCATACTGCACAGGCGCGTCGTAGCGATATTCGGTGCGATGGGTGATCTTTAGTTTCATCCAACTTTCCCTAGACGCATGATCTCATCCGAAAACCGCTTCCCACTTTTCGGGATCATGCTCAGTAGAACCGGTAATCTTGCCCGATCTCGTCGCCGAGCCGCGTATTGCACTGGATAAAGTCGGTCAGGAATTCATGCAGGCCGGTGTCGAATATGCTCTTGATCGAGCCGCCCTTCAGCATCGCGTGCGTCGTTTCCGCCGTGGCATGGCAGGTGTGGCGCTCGCTGTAATCGTCGCCGAGAAATTTCAGATGTTCCGCGATGAAGCGATAGCAGAAGGTCAGCGAGCGCGGCATGCGCGCGTTCAAGATGAGATAGTCGGCAATGTTGGCCGGCTTGTAGGCGGCGTCGTAGTTCCAGCGATAGGAACGATGCGCCGACACGGAGCGCAGGATCGATTCCCACTGGGAATTGTCCAGGCTCGAACCGACCCAGGAAATCGACGGCAACAAGACATAATATTTCACGTCGAGGATGCGGGCGGTGTTGTCGGCGCGCTCGACATAGGTGCCAAGCTGCGAGAAGTCGAAAATCTCGTTGCGCAGCATGGTGCCGTAGAACGCACCGCGGATCAGCGCCGTCTCGCGCTTGATGGCGTCGAGAACGGCCGGCAGGTCGCGCTCGTCGATGGGCGTGGCCAGCATCCGCTTCAGCGACATCCACGCTTCGTTGATGGCCTCCCACGTCTCGCGGGTCAACGCGGTGCGCACCATGCGGGCGTTGTTGCGCGCCGTCTCGATGGACACCATGGCGCTCGACGAATTCGACACGTCGCGCAGCAGGAAGTCGGCGACGTTGGCGGACGTATAATCGGCATATTTCTGCGAATAGGCGTAGTCGGCGCCGGCGCTCAACAGCACCGAGGCCCACTCCTCGGATGCCTCCTGCGTTCTGGTCAGCGCCATGCGCAGCCCGGCATCGACCAGCCGCGCCATGTTCTCCGCCCGCTCAATATAGCGGTTCATCCAGTAAAGCCCGTTGGCGGTACGACCGAGCAACATCAGCAGCCCCAGGATTGAGGTTCAATCATCCAGCACCCACGTGTCCTTCGTCCCGCCGCCTTGCGAGGAGTTGACCACCAGCGAGCCCGGTTTGAGCGCTACGCGTGTCAGGCCTCCCGGCACGATCTGGATGCGGTCGGACACCAGTACATAGGGGCGCAGGTCGACATGGCGCGGCGCGAGGCCTTTTTCCGTCAGGATCGGGCAGGTGGACAGCGCCAGCGTCGGCTGAGCGATGTAGTTGGAGGGTTTTGCGGCGAGTTTCTTCGAAAAATCCTCGCATTCCTGCTTCGTCGCCGCAGGCCCGATCAGCATGCCGTAGCCGCCTGAACCGTGAACCTCCTTGATGACCAGTTCATCGATATGCTCGAGCACGTATTTCAGGCTGTCCGGCTCCGAACAGCGCCAGGTCGGGATGTTGCCGAGGATCGCCTTGCGGCCGGTATAGAATTCCACGATCTCCGGCATGTAGGAATAGATCGCCTTGTCGTCGGCGATGCCGGTTCCGGGCGCGTTGGCGATGGTGATGTTGCCGGCGCGGTAGACGTCCATGATGCCCGGCACGCCAAGCGTGGAGTCCGGCCTAAAAGTCAGCGGATCGAGATAATTGTCGTCGACGCGCCGATAAAGCACGTCGATCTGCTTGTAGCCTTGCGTGGTGCGCATGGCGACATGACCGTCCACGACGCGCAAATCCTGCCCTTCGACCAGTTGCACGCCCATCTGGTCGGCTAGGAAGGCGTGCTCGAAATAGGCGGAATTGAAACTGCCCGGCGTCAGCACCGCGATAGTGGGGACGCCCTCTACGCCTTCAGGCCGCACCGCCGCCAGCGACTGGCGCAGAAGCTGCGGATAGTTCTCGACCGGGCGAACCTTGATTTTCTGGAACAGCTCCGGGAACAATTGCATCATGGTTTCGCGGTTTTCCAGCATGTAGGAAACACCGGAAGGCGTGCGGGCATTGTCTTCCAGCACGTAGAACTCGTTCTCGCTGATGCGCACGATATCGACGCCGATAATGTGGGTGTAGACGCCGGCCGGCGGCCGCACGCCGATCATTTCCGGCAGAAAAGCCTCATTATTGGCGATCAGTTCCCTGGGAATGCGGCCCGCGCGCAAAATTTCCTGGCGATGGTAGATGTCGTCGAGAAAGGCGTTGAGCGCCTGCACGCGCTGCTCGATGCCCTGGGTCAGCCTGCGCCATTCGTTGCCGGCAATGATGCGGGGCACGATGTCGAACGGGATCAGCCGCTCGGCCGCCTCCTGCTCGCCATAGACGGCAAAGGTGATGCCCGTCTTGCGGAAGACGCGCTCGGCGTCCTGCATTTTCTGGGTGAGCCTTTCCGGCTCCTGTTCCTTCAACCAGCGATCGTACACGAAATAAGGACTTCTCAGTCCCGATGTTTCCGGAAGCATCTCGTCGAAAGCTGTCAATCGCCCGCTCTCCTGCCGCCGCCATTTCAAATGCGGAAAGCAAGAAAAGCAAGCGATTTAGGGATTACGCAGCGGAACGGCGCTCAAAAGGCGCGAAAAGTCACCGTCGTGAAAGTGTCCTTGATGCCGGGGATGACCTGCACCTTCTGATTGACGAAATGGCCGATGTCTTCCGCGTCATCGACATAGAATTTGGCCAGCAGGTCGTACTGGCCGGCCGTCGAGTAGATTTCAGAGGCGATCTCGGCATCCGCAAGCGCGCTCGCCACGTCATAGGCGTTGCCCAGATCGCATTTTATCTGCACGAAAAACGCCTTCATGGCACGGTCCTGTCTATTGTACGCTGATGCCTGCTCTTGTCGCAGACTGCAGCCGGCCTTTCAAGCATCGCGCGCTTCATCAGGCTCAGCGCAGCGGGATATCGCCCCTTGCCCAGCCTTCGGAGATTTCCGCCGCCCTCGCCTCGAAAGTTTGTGTCTCGATGGCGGCACGGATGTCCTGCATGTGCTTCTGGTAATAGGAAAGATTGTTCCAGGTCAGGAGCATCGCCCCCAGCGCCTCCTGCGAACGCACCAGATGGTGCAGGTAAGCGCGGGAATAATCGCGGGCGGCCGGGCAATCGCTTTCCTCGTCCAGCGGGCGCGGATCGTCGGCATGGCGGGCGTTGCGCAGATTGACCTTGCCGCGCCGCGTGTAGGCGAGGCCGTGGCGGCCGGCGCGGGTGGGCATGACGCAATCGAACATATCGATGCCGCGCGCCACCGATTTCAAGATATCGTCGGGCGTGCCGACGCCCATCAGATAGCGCGGCTTGTTCGAAGGGAGTTCGGGACAGGTAATTTCGAGCATGTCGAGCATCACCGCCTGCGGTTCGCCGACCGCCAGCCCGCCGACCGCATAGCCCTTCAGTTCCATGGCGGCGAGCGCCTGCGCGGAGCGCACGCGCAAATCGGCAATATCGCCGCCCTGCACGATGCCGAACATCGCCTTGCCGGGCTGGTCGCCAAAGGCCGTCTTGCAGCGCTCGGCCCAGCGCACCGACAATTCCATGGCGCGCTCGATTTCCTTGTGCTCGGCCGGAAGCGCGGTGCATTCGTCCAACTGCATCTGGATATCGGAATCGAGCAGACCCTGAATCTCAATGGAGCGTTCCGGTGTCATTTCATAGGCCGCGCCGTCGATATGCGAGCGGAAGGTAACGCCCTTTTCGGTCAGCTTGCGCAATTTCGACAGCGACATGACCTGAAACCCGCCGCTATCCGTCAAAATCGGGTGCGGCCAGCGGGCGAATTCGTGCAATCCGCCGAGTCCTGCGACACGCTCGGCGCCGGGCCTAAGCATCAGATGATAAGTATTGCCCAGGATGACATCGGCGCCCAGATCGCGCACCTGGTCCATATACATGGTTTTCACGGTGCCGCCGGTGCCGACCGGCATGAAGGCCGGGGTGCGGATTTGTCCGCGCGGCATCGAAATTTCGCCACGCCGCGCCTTGCCGTCAGTGGCCAGGAGTTTGAAGGAGAATTCTGTGGTCATTTTTCTTGCCTGAACAGCAGGCTGGCGTCGCCGTAGGAATAGAAGCGATAGCCGGTTTCAATGGCATGCGCATAGGCGGCACGCATGGTTTCAAGCCCGGAAAACGCCGAAACCAGCATGAACAGCGTCGAGCGCGGCAGATGGAAATTGGTCATCAGCATGTCCACCATTTTGAAGCGATAGCCCGGCGTGATGAAAATGTCGGTCGGCCCGGACCATGCGGCGAGCTTGCCGTCTTTGCCGGCAGCACTTTCCAGCAGCCGAAGCGACGTGGTGCCGACAGCAATGATCCGACCACCGCGCGCTCTGGCCGCGTTCAGCGCCTCGGCAACCGCCGGCGGAACAGAGCCGATTTCGGAATGCATCTTGTGGTCGGCGGTATCGTCCGCCTTTACCGGCAAGAAGGTGCCGGCGCCGACGTGCAACGTCACGAAATGGCGCTCAACGCCCTTTGCGTCGAGGGCAGCAAACAGTTCCGGCGTGAAATGCAGGCCAGCGGTGGGGGCAGCGACCGCACCCTCTTCATGGGCGTAGATAGTCTGATAGTCGCGAACATCGCGCTCGTCGTCGTCGCGTTTGGAGGCGATGTAGGGCGGCAAGGGAATGTGGCCCACGCTATGCAGCGCCTCGTCCAGGAACGGCCCGGAAACATCGAAGCCGAGCAGCGCCTCGCCGCCCTCGCCTTTTTCAATCACCGTTGCGTCCAACTGCCCGAGAAAGCAGGAATTTCCGTCATGGCCGAAATGGATGCGGTCGCCCTCGGCGACGCGCTTTCCGGGCCGCATGAAGGCCAGCCAGCGATCCGGGCCGGTGCGCATATGCAGCGTCGCCTCGACCTGCGCCACCGCCTCGCCGCGCCGGCGCATGCCCTTCAATTGGGCCGGGATGACCTTGGTGTCGTTGAACACCATGACGTCGCCCTCCTTCAGCATGGAAGGAAGATCGCTGACAAGCCGGTCCTCGAGCCCCTCGCCCGGCCTGACCGCCAGCAATCGGGCGCTGTCGCGCGGGGCCGCCGGGCGTAGCGCGATGGACGCCTCCGGCAGATCGAAATCGAAAAGGTCGACGCGCATCAGTAAATCCGTATGAGCACGGCGCCCGCGAGCAACAGCACCGCGCCGGCGATGCGACCGACAGAAATCTCGCGCACCGCCAGGCCCAGAAAGCCGATCCGGTCGACCAGAATGCCAGCGCACAATTGGCCGGCAACCACGAAGCCCATCGTGGATGCGGCCCCAAGCCTGGGTATCAGGATGATGATGGCGGTGACGAAGGCGGCGCCCAGGCAGCCGCCGGCCACGAACATCCAGAGCGGTGGCGCGCGCCAGGCAAGCGATACGCCTTGCGCCTGGGATACCACGGCCGTCACAATGAACAGCGCCACTGTGCCTGCCAGGAAGGATGCCGCCGCTGCCGCAAGCGGCATGCCCAGCCCTCGGCTGAGCGCAGCGTTGATCGGCGCCTGGATGGCCAGGAAGGACCCGGCCACCACGCCGAACGCACCCCAGAGCACGCCCCAGATCATGTGGGTTTACGCGGCGACGTCGGCGGCGACCTTCACCGAGACGATCGTGTCGGGATCCTGCACCGGCTCGCCGCGCTTGATCTTGTCGACATTTTCCATGCCTTCGATGACCTGGCCCCAGACCGTATACTGGCGGTTGAGGAAGGCGGCGTCGCCAAAGCAGATGAAGAACTGCGAATTGGCCGAATTCGGGTTCTGCGAGCGGGCCATGGAGCAGGTGCCGCGGGCGTGATTGACGTTGGAGAACTCGGCCTTGAGGTCCGGCTTCTCGGAACCGCCCATGCCGGCGCGCGCCGGCGCGAAATCCTTGCTGCCGGTCTTGCCGAATTTCACGTCGCCGGTCTGGGCCATGAAACCGTCGATGACGCGGTGGAACACCACGCCGTCATACGCGCCTTCGCGCGCCAGTTCCTTGATGCGGCCGACATGGCCGGGCGCCAGGTCGGGAAACAGTTCGATGACGACCTTGCCCTTGCTCGTCTCCATGATGAGCGCGTTCTCGCGGTCCTTGATCTCAGCCATGTCAGAAATATCCTTTTGGAAACAATAATGTGGTTCTGTTTATTTGTCGGCGGCAATGCGCACTTTGAGCATGCTGTCGGGGTCGGCGACAACGCCGTTCTGCGCCTGGTCGCCCTTCTTGATCTTGTCCACCAGTTCCATGCCGCTCTCGACGGTGCCGACGATGGTGTATTGCCCATCGAGCGAGGATGCGGGCGCGAACATGATGAAGAACTGCGAATTGGCCGAATTCGGGTCCTGCGACCGCGCCATGCCGACCACGCCGCGCACGAAATGTTCGCTGGTGGAGAATTCCGCCGGCAGGTCGGGCAGGTCCGAACCGCCGGTGCCGACGGCTTCGGCATTATACCCGTCCTTCATGTCGCCGTAGCGCACGTCGCCCGTCTGGGCCATGAAGCCGTCGATGACGCGGTGGAAAGCGACATTGTCATAGGCGCCGTCGCGAACCAGCTTCTTGATCTGCGCGACATGCTTGGGCGCGAGATCCGGCCGCAGCGCGATGGTCACATCGCCATCCTTGAGGGTGATTACCATGGTGTTCTCAGGCTCGGCGGCAAAAGCCGTCGCGGAGCCGGCCAGCAATCCGGCGATAACGAGAAAATACGCGGCGAGCTTTTTAAGCTGCATTGGGAAAACTCCGGGGCTATTTCGCGAATTTGGAAGTGAGCGCGCCGACGACTGCTGCGGGCACGAAGGGGCGGATGTCGCCGCCCATTGAGGCAATCTGGCGGACCAATGTGGCGGTAATCGTGCGTACTGAAGGACTTGCCGGCAAAAAGACGGTTTGCAGGTCGGGCGCCATGGTTTCGTTCATGCCGGCCATCTGCATCTCGTAGTCGAGATCGGTGCCATCGCGCAGGCCGCGGATCATGATCGACGCGCCATGCTTTTTCGCTGCATCGATCACCAGCCCGTCAAAGGCGACGACCTTGATGCGCGCGCCGTCGCCGCCGAACTCTTCACGCGTGGCCTGCTCGATGAGGGCTACCCGCTCCTCGAACGAGAACAGCGGCTTCTTGCCGGGATGAACGCCGATGGCGGCATAAACGGTATCGGCAACCGCAAGCGACGCCTTCAGCACATCGAGATGGCCGTTGGTCAGCGGGTCAAAGGAGCCGGCATAAAGGACAATGCGTTCTGTCATGGCAGGTGCTTCTAGCGAGACAGCCGGTCAAAGGCAATCGGACGACGGTGGATGAACGCCCGATGAACGGGTCGATCACGCGTTCTTCACAGAGCGTTCACTATCGTGACCCTTACCGGGATGAAACCAAATTCCTACCTGAACGTTAATGAAGCAGGAGATTAAAACCATGATGATCTACATGCTCGCTATCGCAATGACCGTCGCCATGCTGATTGCCACTCTTTTCGGCCTGCATCAGGAGGCCGAGCGCGTGCGCGTCAGAACCAAGGCCAAGCGCTCCAGCGGTTTCGACCTCAACGCCCGCTTCTGACGCCTGTTCTTCTGCAAAGCACCGCCGGCTTTTCGCCGGCGCGTGCAGGTTTAATCCTCAGCCTTGGCTTTCATCCGGAGAATCGGTTTCGACAACGGGGGTTGCGTCCCCATTTCCGACGCTGCCGGGCTCTTCCCCTTCATCGTCGGTCTGCGGTTCTGAAATCCGCTCCACGGACACGACCTTTTCGCCTTCGGCCGTATGGAAGATGGTCACGCCCTTGGTCGCGCGGCTGGCAAAGCGAATGCCCGCGACCGGCACGCGGATGACCGTGCCGCCGTCCGAAACCAGCATGATCTGGTCGTCATTGCCGACCGGGAATGCCGCCACCAGCTTGCCGATCTCGTCGACCTTGGAGACGTCGGTGGCGCGAATGCCCTTGCCGCCGCGATTGGTCAGCCGGAAATCGTAGGACGACGAACGCTTGCCATAGCCGAACTCGGTCACCGTCAGCACGAACTGCTCATGCTGCTTCAGATGTTCGTAGCGGTCGTCTAAAAGCTCGGCCTCCTCGCTGACCTCCTCATTGGTCAGCGCGATCTCTTCTTCGTCGCCAGTCCCCGAAAGCAGGCGACGCTCGACTGCGGCTCGCTTGAGATAGGCTGCCCGCTCCGCCGGCGCGGCATCGACATGCTCGATCACCGCCATGGAGATGACCCGGTCGCCATTGGCCATGGCGATGCCACGCACGCCGACCGAATTGCGGCTCTGGAACACGCGCACATCGTCTACCCGGAAGCGGATGCACTGGCCCGAATTCGCCGTCAAAAGCACGTCGTCATTGTCGGTGCAGGTTTCGACGCCGAGAATCTCGTCGCCCTCTTCCTCCAGTTTCATGGCGATCTTGCCGTTGCGGTTGACCTGAACGAAATCCGAAAGCTTGTTGCGCCGCACCGTGCCGCGCGTGGTTGCGAACATGACGTCGAGTTCGCCCCAACTCGTCTCATCCTCGGGCAACGGCATGATGGTGGTGATGCGCTCGTTCTGCTCGAGCGGCAGCATGTTGATCAGCGCCTTGCCGCGCGACTGCGGGTTGCCGATGGGCAGACGCCACACCTTTTCCTTATAGACGATGCCGCGCGACGAGAAGAACAGCACCGGCGTATGCGTGTTGGCGACGAACAGGCGCGTGACGAAATCCTCGTCCCTGGTCGACATGCCGGAGCGGCCCTTGCCACCACGGCGCTGCGCCCGGTAAAGCGACAGCGGCACCCGCTTGATGTAGCCGGTGTGGCTGACGGTCACGACCATGTCCTCACGCGGGATCAGGTCTTCGTCATCCATATCCGAGCCGCCGTCGGTAAGCTCGGTGCGGCGCGGCGTGCCAAACTCGTCGCGCACGGCGGCAAGTTCGTCCTTGACGATCTGCTGGATGCGCAGGCGTGACGACAAGATGTCGAGATAGTCGAGTATCTCTGCACCGATCGTGTTCAACTCATCGGCGATCTCGTCGCGTCCAAGCGCGGTCAGGCGTTGCAGGCGCAGTTCGAGGATGGCGCGCGCCTGTTCCTCGGAGAGATTGTAGGTTTTGTCGTCGTTGATGCGGTGGCGCGGATCTTCAATTAGCAGGATCAGCGATTCGACGTCACCGGCCGGCCAGCGCCGCTCCATCAACTGCTCGCGCGCCGTCGCCGGATCGGGGGCGGAGCGGATAAGCTTGATCACCTCGTCGATATTAGCGACGGCGATCGCCAGACCGACCAAGATATGCGCGCGGTCGCGCACCTTCTTCAGCAGGAATTTCGTGCGCCGGCTGATCACTTCCTCGCGGAAGCTGACAAAGGCCTTCAGCATGTCGGTGAGGTTCATCACCTCCGGCTTGCCGCCGTTCAGCGCGACCATGTTAGCGCCAAACGAGGTTTGCAGCGGCGTGAAACGGTAAAGCTGGTTGAGGATGACCTCGGCGTTGGCGTCCTTCTTCAACTCGATGACGACGCGGTAGCCCTGCCGGTCGCTCTCGTCGCGAATATCGGAAATGCCTTCGATGCGCTTGTCGCGCACTAGTTCGGCCATCTTTTCGATCATCGTCGCCTTGTTCACCTGGTAGGGAACCTCGGTGATGACGATGGATTCGCGGTCGTTGCCGCGCGGCTCGACGCTGGCGCGGCCGCGCATGACGATGGAGCCGCGACCGGTGGCGTAGGCGCTGTAGATGCCTGAGCGGCCAAGCACGATGGCGCCCGTGGGGAAATCCGGTCCGGGAATGATTTCCATCAGGTCCGGCAAATCCATCGCCGGATTGTCGATCAGCGCAATGGCGCCGTTGCAGACTTCCATAAGGTTGTGCGGCGGAATGTTGGTCGCCATGCCAACGGCGATGCCGCCCGAACCGTTGACGAGCAAATTGGGGAAGCGCGCCGGCAGGACGCGCGGCTCGCTGCCGGAAGCGTCGTAGGTGTCCTGAAAATCGACCGTATCCTTGTCGATATCCTCGAGCAGTTCGTGCGCCACCTTGGTGAGCCGCGCTTCCGTGTAGCGCATCGCCGCCGGCGGATCGCCGTCGATGGAGCCGTAATTGCCCTGTCCGTCGACGAGCGGCACCCGCAGCGACCAGTCTTGCGCCATGCGCACCAAGGCGTCGTAGATCGAGGCGTCGCCGTGCGGGTGGTATTTACCCATCACGTCGGCGACGGGGCGCGCCGACTTCACATATTTGCGGTTCCAGTGGTAGCCGCTCTCATGCGCCGCATAGAGGATGCGCCGGTGTACCGGTTTCAGGCCATCGCGCACGTCCGGCAGCGCACGGCTGACGATGACGCTCATGGCGTAGTCGAGATAAGAGCGCTGCATCTCCTCGATGATGGAGATCGGCTCAATGCCTGTCGGGCCGCCTTCGGCGCCGCGAGGTGGTTTTTGGTCGGTCAAATCAGATCACACGAAATTTGGGAATCACTGAGTGTTTATATAGGAAGGCCAACGATTTCTCCAATGAAACGGCAAGTTTTCCAGCGTTGAATTTTCCAGAAAATTCAAATGGATATCGGGAATTTTGTCGAACTGCGACAGCATGCCCGGCAACGCTACCGGACCGGGCGGGGAAAACACCACGAAACCGGGGCTGGCGCGGCTTGGCCGATCGCGCTAGCCTGACGCCGAGGGGAATGGCACATGCCAAATTTCGACAGCCTTTTCAATGCCTTCGTCACCATATTGGTGACCATCGATCCACCCGGCCTGGCCCCGCTTTTCCTAGCCGTGACGCACGGCATGAACCGCGAACAACGCCGGCAGGTCTCGATCCGCGCCTCGATCATCGGCTTCGTGGTGATGGCGCTGTTTGCCGTTGCCGGCGCGTCTATCCTCTCGGTATTCGGCATCACGCTTCCCGCCTTCCGCGTCGCGGGCGGGTTCCTCTTGTTTTTCATCGCGTTCGAAATGGTGTTCGAGCGCCGTCAGGACCGCAAGGAGAAGATCGGCGCGGTCGCCATCACCCGCGACCACATCCACAACATCGCCGCCTTTCCGCTGGCGATCCCGCTGATCGCCGGCCCCGGCGCGATTTCGGCCACTGTGCTTTTGTCCGGCACGTTTCAGGGGGTTGCCGCGCAGGCGGCTCTGGTCGGCATCATCTTCGTCTGCCTCGCCATCACCTTTCTGGTGTTCGTGCTGTCGGAGCGCATCGACCGTTTCCTCGGCCAGACGGGCCGGTCCATCCTGACACGGCTTCTCGGCGTCATCCTGGCGGCCCTGGCGGTGCAGTTCGTCGCCGACGGCATCAAGGCGCTGATGATCGGCTAGAGCCTCGAGGCGCTAATGGTCGGCTAAAGCCTCCGGGCTTCCTTTGCCATTTCGGGGCACGGCGATGCGGCAGCCGCCTTCTTCTTGCGACGCTCGTAGAACATGGCGAGCGTCTCGGCCATCAAGGCGGGCTTTTCCTCGCCGTCGATCTCGATGGTGTTGGCAACCTTCATGAGATACTGGCCCGGCCCCTTATCCTCCATGGAAAGAAGGGTCGCACGCAGCCTTATCCGCGAACCGACCTTGACGGGCGAGATGAAGCGCACCCTGTCCAGCCCGTAATTGAACGCGGCCTGGGTGTTTTCGGGAATCACGCCCATTTCCTGGCTGAGACAGCCGATGACCGACAGGGTCAGGTAGCCATGCGCGATCGTCGTGCGGAATGGGCTCTGGCGCTTGGCCCGCTCGGGGTCGATATGAATCCACTGGCGGTCGCCCGTGCATTCCGCGAACTGGTCGATACGCGCCTGGTCGACAATTATCCAGTCGGACACGCCCAGTTCCTGCCCTTGCATGGTCCTGAGTTGCTCATAGGTCGGTGGCGTTTTCGTCATCTACTGCGTTTTGCCTCGTTGCGCCGCGGGGCATCCCATCCCAAGACCTGGGACAAATCCATTTCGACGTGGTTCGGTTCCAATCTATCGGGGTTAAATGGCCTATTTGCCTTTCTCGTAGCCGGAACGAACCTCCGCCATCGCTTCCTTGATGCGATTGCGCAGGATGTCGATGGATTCGGTCCCGGACTTCTTGACCAGTTCGGCCACCTCGCTGGCGTTGCTGACCGCGCTTTCGAAGGCCTTCTTGGCGAATTCCGTCTGCTGCGCGATCAGCTTCTGCGCATCGCCGGGTGCGCGGTAGCTGCGGGCCATTTCCGTCGCCTCGCGCAAGGTTTCCTGAAGCATCTCGCGCTGCCGGTTCATCAGCGAACTGGCGCCAGCCGCCGTCGCCTTGGCCGACTGCTCCAGCGCCTCGAGGTTCCTGCGGTGATGGTCAAGAATGGATTCTATGTCCACATCGGGAAGCTTCAGATCGTGGCCGAACTTCGTGAACATATCCATGAAGGAAGGGGTTTCCGATTGCTTGGCCATGACTGTCTTCTCCCGATTCCGCAAAGCCGACACTACACCATTGAGAATAGACAAGCCGTCCGCATCGTCAATCGGCAAGGAGCAGTTGCGCCGAATAGAGCACCAGCCCGGCCAGGCCACCGATGATCATGCCGTTGAAGCGGATATATTGTAGGTCCCGGCCGATGTTGATTTCGATGAGCCGCGTCAGTTGCCCCAGATCCCAGCGCTTGACCTGATCGGCAATGAAGGTGGAGACGCCGCTTTTCTGGCTTTCGACGAAGGACGACAGCGCCACGACAAAACCCTTGTTCATGTCCGTTCGTATCTGCGCGTCGTCGGTCAGGTGTTTTCCGACTTCCACGAACATGCCGGCCAGATGCGCCCTGATGGTGGAATTTTCAGCCTGCGCGTCCTGCTCGATGAACTGGCGCATGCTTGCCCATAGAGTAAGCGCCATTTCGCGCAGTTCCGGGCGGGCCAGGAAGTCGTGTTTCAGCTTTTCGGCGCGCCGCGCATAGGGTTTCGACGTCTTCAGCCGCTCGATGAAGGTCACGACAAAGCGGTCGAACTCTTCGCGCATCGGATGATCGGGGTCCGCCCTCACCTCCTCCAGCAAGGAACCGGCGGACGCCACGATCTTCTTCAGCAGATAGGCGTCGGCACGAAACAGATTGAACAGCGACGGCAATTCGGCGTGTATTTTTTCGCGCATCGCCGCGAGCGCCTTTTCGTCGCTCAGGAACCGGCCGATCACCCTGATGAATTCGTCGAACAGTCTTTGATGGCGGCGGTCGTCGGTGAAGGCCGACAGCAATTCGGCGGCAAGCGGCGCAAGCTGCACCTTTTCGACCTGCTCCATCAGGCGGCTGGTAAAAAAGCCGCGCAGGCCCGACTGCTCGATCGCGTCCAGCGTCTGCGGCACGAGGCGGGCAACGAAGCGCGACAGGCCGTCTGCCCGCCCGGCATCGGACAGCCAGTCGGCGACCAGCGCGGCGAAATCGACCTCGTTGAGTTTTTCGCGCACCGGCCCCGGCGCCAGAAAATTCACCTCGATGAAGCGGCCGAGATTATCGGCGATCCGTTCCTGGTTTGCCGGGATGATCGCGGTATGCGGGATGGGCAGGCCGAGCGGCCGCCGAAACAGCGCCACCACCGCATACCAGTCGGCCAGCCCGCCGATGATCGCGGCCTCGGCAAACGCCGCCACGAACCCAAGCAGCGGATAGCGGCCCTGGAACGACTTGGCCACGGCGAATACCGCAGCGCACAGCACAAGGGCCGCGGCGGCGACGAATTTGGTGCGGCGCAGCGCCGCCAGCTTGACCGCCGTATCGACGCCGGCTTGCGCAAGACCATCGTTTCCGTCGCGTTGTGGTGCTGGCATGCTGCGTTCCGACTGTTTCATATTCGTTTCGCCAGGCGGCGGAACCAGCCAAGCGCCGGCATTTCGACGAAGCGCCAGGTGAACCAGGAGGCGGCAACGACCAGGCAAAGCATCGACAGCGCGGCGGCAAGGCCGATCCACGGGGATTGCGGGCCAAAACCGATGGCAGGTTCGCCGCGCAGCAAGAGATCGCTGACGAGATCGACATGCAGGATTTTCTCCAGGATTCCGCCGGCGTTTATCATCCGCCCCTGAACGAAAAGATGGATCATGTAGATCGAATAGGAGAGCGTTCCGAGCATCAGCATGGCGCGGTTGCGCAGCAACGCGCTGATGGCGCCTCCTTCATGCGCAAACAGATACAGCGCTGCCACGAAGACGAAAGGCGCGGCGATCCCGAGATTATTGTCTCCAGCCAGCGTAACGAACAACACGATGACGGCCATCATGGCGAGTTCCGCCAGTGTCCAGATCGTGCGGTTTGCGCGGCCGGACAGCGAGCGGCGAGCCGCCGTGATGGCGTCATGCTGAAACAGCGACAGCAGCGCGCCCAATGAAAACCCGTAGAAACAACGCACGAAGCCGAGATCGTAGGACACGTCCATGTGATGCTCCGAGAATGCCAGCAGGACAGCAGGCGCGACGACGACTGCGGCGGCAAGCCCGATCCAGGCACGGCGGCCGGCCGCAAGCACGATGCCGGCAAACAGCAGATAGGCGAAGAACTCCGCCGAAATGCTCCAGCTTGGCCCGTTCCAGGTCAGTTGGTCCTCGACGCCCATGCCTTGCAGCAGGAACAGATTGGCAAGAAGGCTTTGAAAGTCGAAAGCGCCAGTAAACGGCGCGTCGCCGCCACCGTTCACCTGCGGCAGGACCAGCCGAAGCGCCTCGAAAGCGGCAAACGCCATCAGCATGAACAGATGCAGCGGATAAAGCCGGCCGAAGCGGACAAGGCCAAAGCGAGCGACCTCGTCCGGGCGCGAGAGACGGTTCGCATAGCTGCTGGCGATGACGAAGCCGGAGAGGACGAAGAAGAAGTCGACAAACAGGTAGGAGGCGCCGACGAAGGCGTTTTGTGAAATCGCCGAACTGGTCGGAAAGTGAAACAGCGCCACCAGAAGCGCACACAGGCCGCGAAAGGTGTCCAGCACGGTGAAGCGTTCGCCGACGGCCGGCGCGGCATGGACCGCGCCGCCGATGCGGCCGACAAAAGCTGCCTGCGTCATTCCGAACCGCCTCTTCTTATCGTCGCAGCGCGCGGCCAGCGGTTTCGCAGAGCTGTGACTGGCAAGTTTCCTGCCGGTTCTATAGTGGTGCACCCGACAACCACCATGAGGAATCACGATGGCGAACAACAGTATCGACCACGCTTTTACCGCCCGGAGCAAGACCGGCGCCTCACTGGAGCCTACCTATGCCGGCGCATTGTCCTTCATGCGGCGCAAATACACCAAGGACGTGAAAGGCGCCGACGCCGTCGTCTGGGGCATTCCCTTCGACGCCGCCGTGACCAACCGGTCCGGCGCGCGGTTCGGGCCGCAGGCCATCCGCCGCGCCGCCGCCATCCTCGACAACGACCCGCAATACCCGTTCGCGCGCGACATCTTCGAACAGCTTGCCGTGGTCGACTATGGCGATTGCCTGCTGGACAGCGGTAACCACCAGAAGACGCCCGGCACCATCGAGCGCGAAGCCGCAAAAATCCTCAAGTCCGGCGCGTTCCTGCTGACGCTTGGCGGCGATCATTTCATCACCTGGCCGCTGCTCAAGGCGCACGCGGCCATTCACGGGCCGCTGGCCATGGTGCAGTTCGACGCGCATCAGGATACCTGGCCCGACGACGGCAAGCGCATCGATCACGGCTCCTTCGTCGGGCGCGCCGTCAAGGAAGGCGTCATCGACCCGGACCGCTCGATCCAGATCGGCATCCGCACGCACGCGCCGGAAACTTTTGGCATCAAGATTCTGTACGGCCATGAGATCGAGGAGATGCGGGCCGCCGACATCGCCTATGCCATCGTCGAGCGCACCGGCGGCAGGAAGACCTATGTGACCTTCGACATCGACTGCCTCGATCCGGCCTATGCGCCCGGCACCGGCACGCCGGTGGCAGGCGGGCCGTCTTCGGCAAAGATGCTGTCGACGCTTCGCCAGTTGAACCAGATCGACATTGTCGGCGCCGACATCGTCGAGGTTGCACCCGCCTACGATCATGCCGATATTACGGCGATCGCCGGCTCGACCATTGCCATGCAGTATCTGGGCCTGCTGGCGGAACGAAAGGCCAGGCTGACGGAGACCGACAACGGCGTTACGTCGTCGAATCCGGGAAGCGGCATATAGTCTTGAATTATCAGGCATTTTAACGGACGCACGATACCATGAAACCGAAAATCTTCATCGACGGCGAACACGGCACGACCGGCCTTCAGATCAGTGCGCTGCTCGCCGACCGCAAGGATGTGGAGATCATCTCGATCCCGACGGAGCGGCGCAAGGAAACTGCCGCGCGGGCCGAATACCTCAACGCATCCGATGTCGCCATCCTGTGCCTGCCCGACGACGCGGCGAAAGAAAGCGTCTCGCTGATAGCCAATGACACCACCCGCGTGATCGATGCCTCGACCGCGCATCGCGTGGCGGACGGCTGGCAATACGGCTTTGCCGAGATGGACAAGGATCAGCCGCAGCGCATCGCCGCGGCCAAGCGCGTCGCCAATCCCGGCTGCTGGCCGCAGGGGCCGATCGCCACGCTACGCCCGCTGA
Source organism: Mesorhizobium sp. A556 (assembly GCF_054489545.1). Classification (NCBI taxonomy): domain Bacteria; kingdom Pseudomonadati; phylum Pseudomonadota; class Alphaproteobacteria; order Hyphomicrobiales; family Phyllobacteriaceae; genus Mesorhizobium; species Mesorhizobium sp. A556. The sequence goes on along the minus strand of NZ_JBTMXA010000002.1, from coordinate 728,113 downwards.
TTGCGGCCGGCCTGTTGCCTCCTGACTATCCGGTCACGGTCAACGGCGTCACCGGCTATTCCGGCGGTGGCCGCCCGATGATCGAGGATTATGTCGCCCAGGGCGAAAACGCGCCCGAGTTCCTGCCCTATGGCCTCAGCCTGCACCACAAGCATGTGCCGGAACTGAAAACGTACGCCAAGCTGACGCACGATCCGATCATGCAGCCGGCGGTCGGCAATTTCGCGCAAGGCATGCTGACCGTCGTGCCGCTGCAACTCGGCAATCTGGACTATGTGCCAACTGGTGCTCAACTGCACGAGGCCATCGCCGATCATTTTGCCGGGATCGAAGGCAGCGTGGTCGAGGTCGCGCCCTTTGCACAGGTGGAACGCCTGCCCGAACTGGAACCGGAGCATTTGAACGGCACCAACCGCATGAAGCTCTACGTCTTCGCCAATGACGATCGGGCCCAGGCGCTGCTCGTCGCCGTCTATGACAATCTCGGCAAGGGTGCGTCCGGCGCTGCGGTGCAGAACATGAACCTGATGCTCGGCCTCCATCCCTGATGAAGCCGCCGGCCTTTCCGCGCCGCTGGAAGATCGGCGGCGCGGTGCTGATTGCCGACACCTTCGCCAGCCGCATCTGGAAAGTTACCCGCGCCGATGGCAGCCTTGCCGTAGTCAAGGCGCTCAAGCCGTTCGACGATGCCGAAGACGAATTGCGCGGCGCGCATTTCCTCAAATGGCGCGGGGGCGAAGGGGCCGTGCGCCTCTATGGACGCGACCGCCGCCAGATGCTGCTCGAATATGGCGGCGACCGGTTGCTCACATCGGTTCTCGATATTGAAGGGGACGAGGCCGCAACCGAGATAGCAGCCGACGTGCTGGCAAGGCTGCATCGCCCATCGGACCGCCCTGCCCCGCCGCAACTCCAGCCGCTTCGGGAACGCTTTGCCGGCCTATTCAGCCGTGCTGGAACGGCAAGCGCCCCGGCACAAAGTCTGCTTTACATGCAAGGCGCAACGGTTGCCGACGCGCTGCTGGACGACGCGCGGGACGTGCGCCCGCTGCATGGCGATTTGCATCACGACAATATCGTGCATGGCCAGCGCGGCTGGCTGGCCATCGATCCCAAGGGCGTGCTGGGCGATCCCGGCTTCGACGCCGCCAATTTCTTCTACAATCCGCTCGACCGCGACGCGCTTTGCCTCGACCCGGAACGGATCGCCCGGCTCGCGCAAACCTTTTCAGCCACATTGGAGCAAGACCCGCGCCGCGTGCTCGACCACGCCTTCGCCTATGGCTGCCTGTCGGCGGCGTGGCACGGCGAGGACGGCAACGCCACCGACGAGAGCCGCGAACTGGCTGTTGCGGCGGCAGTCCGCAGCGTTCGCCTCAGTTTCTGAGCGCGGCTTCGCCCGGCAGCGGATAGGCGCCCTTCGTACCGCGCCAATGTGCGGCAGCGAAGCCCAGCACCACCAGCGCGAAGGCCTGATGCGTCAACGCCATGTCCAACGGTACGTGCATGACAAGCGTGCCGATGCCAAGCACGGCCTGCATCGTTACAAGCAGGAACAAAACGGCGGCGCGGCGGGCATGGGTGGTGCCCTGTTCACGGCGCAGCGTGGCGATCATGTGCCAAAGCGCTACGAGAAAGACGACATAAGCGCCAACCCGGTGGATGAACTGCACGGTTTTCGGGCTTTCGAACAGATTGCGCCAGGCCGGCTCCATGATGAACAGGTCGCCGGGGATCAGCCGCCCGTCCATCAACGGCCAGGTATTGTAGCTGAGGCCGGCATGGAGGCCGGCGACCAGCCCGCCGAGATAAAGCTGGATCAGAACCAGAAGCACTATGATGCCTGCCAGCCGTTGGGTCGGACGCGAGGCGGAGGGCCGGGAATGCGGCGCGAGACCGCGCGCGACGAGCATCGTGGCGGTGAAGATCAGCGCCGCGATGGTCAGGTGCGTCGCCAACCGGTACTGGCTGACGGAGACCCGATCAACCAGACCCGAAGTGACCATCCACCAGCCGATCGCGCCTTGCAGGCCACCGAGCGCCAGGATGCCGACAAGCTTCGGCGTCAGCCGCCGCTCGATCCGGCCGGTTGCCCAAAAAAACACCAGCGGCAGGGCGAAGACGAAGCCGACGCCCCGCGCCAGCAGACGGTGCGCCCACTCCCACCAGAAGATGGTCTTGAACGCTTCCACCGTCATGTCCTGGTTCAGTTCGGCGTATTGGGGGATTTGCTGGTATTTCTGAAATTCCTCCTGCCACTCGGCATCGTTGAGCGGCGGGATGACGCCATGGATGGGCTTCCATTCGGTGATCGACAGGCCGGAATTGGTCATGCGCGTGGCCCCGCCGACGATCACCAGCGCGAATAGAACCGCCAGCACGGCATAGAGCCACCAGCGCACGGCGGCGCGGTTGCGCAAAACGCGCTCCCTGTTCACGACAGGCGCGGCAACGGCGAAGGCAGCCATGGGCTTTTTCCCGGACAGATCGAAATCGCGGGAGTGGTGGACCATCGCGCCGGCGCTGACAAGCCCAGCCGGCGCGGCACGCCGTCGCGCCGGCTTTCGCGGGTTGCGCGGCCGGGCGGCAAGCCTTATGCGATACGCTTTAAAGCATCGGCCCGAAAAGTGGAATCCGGTTTTCGGGTTATTCCGATGCTCACCCAAAGAGTTAGATCGTCCTTTGTGCGTCCGAAAGGTCGCACGGCGATCTAAAGAGGCCTGACATGCCCATTCGCCTGAAAAAGCTGATCGGAACCGTGCTGCTGGTAGCGCTGGTCATCGTCTATGCGCTGGTCGCCACCATCGTCGCCGTGGCCCAACTCGCGGAGTCCGGCCCGTGGGTGCATTTTCTGTTCTTCCTGTTCAGCGGCCTTTTGTGGATCCTGCCCGCCATGGGCATCATCAAATGGCTGATCCTGGAACCTCGCCGCAAGACCTAAACCGTCACCACCATTCTGCCCGCATTGGCGAGCGGCGTCGTTACGCCGGATAGCATGGTGCGGATATGGGCAATGCTCTGGTAGCGCCCGTTGACGGAGATGCGCGGCAGCGCGTGCAGGAAATTGGCGTGTTGTGCGCGCAGCACGCCATGCCGCGTCGTGACCGCCGATGCGTAGCCAGCAGCATTGGCCATGCCCACTTCGCGGCCACCGACTGCGCTGGCGTAGCCGTATGGATAGGCGAGATGGCGCGGCGTTTGCCCCAACTGCATTTTCAGGATGCGCCGCACGTCCTCGATCTCGCGGCGCGCGCATGGCTCGGACAGCCGCTTCAGGTTGTGATGGTTCGTCGTATGGGCGCCGATCGTCACCAGCGGATGCGCCGCGGCGGCACGGATCTCATCCCAGTTCATCAACGTAGCGCGACGCAGCGCATCCGCATCGACGCCGCTGGCGCTCGCCAGTTCGCGCAGCAACGCGTTCTGATCTTCTTCAGGCACTTGCGTAGCGAAATGATCGTGCAGGCGTTTGTTGGCCTCGAACCGTGAGGCGGGCGTCGAACAATCCAGCGTGAACGGCCCGGCCTTCGTTTGAATGGACAGGGCCCGGCCCGCATCGACGATGTCTTCAAGCACGTCCCACCACAAATTGGTGACGCCGTCGATCAGGCCCGGCGCGATGTAGATGGTTATCGGCACATTGTGCTTTTCCAGCACAGGCAAAGCTTCGGTGATGTTGTCGCGGTAGCCGTCGTCGGCGGTAATCGTCGCGAACTGCCCTTGCCCGCCTCCAGCACGGATGCGCTCGATCGCCTCGTCCATCGTGACGAACGTGTAGCCGGCCGTCTTCATATCGGCGATCACGGCGTCCAGAAAATCGGGGGCGATGTTGAGGTGGCGGTTGATGCCGTTCGGCTTTTCCGGGGAAGCGGTAACGCGGTGAAGCATCAAAATGGCGCCGATGCCGCCGATGAAGGGTTTCGCCAGCGGAGCAAGGCCGGAATACCTGGCCACATTCAGGGCCAGTTTCCGGATCGCTTCGCCCCCGTCGATCATTCGTTCACCTTTTGCACCTAGTATCGCGATTTTGAAGTTCGTGACACTCCCAAATACACTTTAAGAATTGAAGGATGGTTGACGCTACCGTGTCTTTTGAGCGCAAGTGTCCTGACGAAGCAGAGACTTCGCAAGCGGCGTCAGCCATGCAGAAAGCATCTGTTTGCGGCCCCGAGGGCCTTGCCGCCTATGCCGGCTTTTGCCGGGAGGCGCTTGCCGCGCCTGCGCAGAGCGGCGACTGGGTAAGACAATGGGCGTCCGCGATGCGGCCCGATGTCGTGATCGCCGAGTTGCGGGCAGGAGAGCGACCGGTCTTCTCGCTGGCCCTGGAAATAACGCGCTCCGGCCCCTTCCGCGTAGCCCGTTTCATGGGCGGGCGGCACGCCAACGGCAACTTCCCCGCGATGGACCATAACTGGGCTGCTATGGCCGGTGCGCAGGATTTTCGAACCCTTTTCGAAACCGTGCGAAAAGCCCGCCCCGACATCGATCTCGTTGCCCTCGAGCGACTTTCGCCCGATCTGGACGGCGTGCCCAATCCATTGGCGCTTCTCGCCCATTTCCCGAGCCCCGATCCGGCGCTGGCGGTCGACCTCGACGGAAGGTTCGATAATTTACTCGACCGTTCGAGCGGCAAGCGAAAGCGCAAGAAGCACCGCTCGCAGATCCGGAAATTCGAGGCAGTCGGCCCATACCGGCGCATCGAGGCGAAAACGCCGGGCGAAACGCATGCGCTGCTCGACGCGTTTTTCGCGATGAAGGCGCGTCGGTTCAGCCAGATGGGCATCGCCAATGTCTTTGCTGAGCCGGAAATACGGCAATTCTTTCATGCGCTGTTTGAGCACGCTCTAGCGCAACAGCCGCCGCGCTTCGTCCTGCACGGGCTGGAAGTCGCCGGCAAGCTGCGCGCGGTAACGGGTTCCAGCGTTTGCGGCAAGCGCCTGATCTGCGAGTTCGGCGCGATAGAGGAAGACGATCTCGCCTCTGCCAGTCCGGGCGATTTCCTGTTCTACGAGAACATCCAGGATGCTTGCCGGCAGGGCTTCGGCATCTACGATTTTTCGGTTGGCGACGAGCCCTACAAGCGCCTCTGGTGCGACATCGAAGTGCGGCAGTTCGATGTCCTGCTGCCGCTGACGTTGAAAGGCCGTCTGCTTGGGCAGGCGCTTCGCCAGAAATCGCGCCTGAAAGCATCCATCAAGGGCAGCCCGACGCTTTGGCGGCTGGGCAAGTTTTTGCGTCGCAAGAGCGCTGGAAAGGCAAGTGCGGATAGCGAAGGTTAGGCCGTAGCGCCCCACGCAGCCGACCGAACGCGCTCACCCGGCACAGGGCGTCCCGGCGTGTCATGCCCGGCGGGCGTAACCAGCGTCAGACCCGGATAGCCGTTTTCGATCAACTCTGCTGCGGCCTGCGCCACCTCGTCGCTCGGCTCGATCATGCTGAGCAGAACCTGCGTGCCGTCGCCGACGAGGCGGCTTATGCCTTGCGCGTCGGCCGGCCCGCATTCGACCACCACCAGATCATAGGCCGTCGTCAGCGATTGCATGATGATCGGCAGGCGGTCGGCGGCGCGCATGGCGCGCACCGGGTCGGCCGTACCGACGGGAATTACATGGCAATCCGAATAGTGATCGGCATGAATGACATCGCTGAACTGCGCTTCGGAGGCGAGCAGGTTGGTGATGCCGGCCAGCAGGCCGCTATCCAGCATCGGCCGAGACGCAGCCCCGGACGCCGTCATGTCCAACAGCAGCACGCGCAGGCCCGCATCCGCCACCTCCCGCGCCACCAGCACGGAGCTTGCGGCCGCCTCATCGCCTTCCGGCGAGACGAAGATGGCCCGTGCGGCCCCGCTCGCTATCACCTGTTCGGCAGCCTTTTCGATATCGATTTCGCCCAGGCTGGAGCGGATGGGTTCGTCCCACAAATCTTCCGGCTCATTTTCTTCCAGCCCAACCTCTTGCCGCGCGGCCTCTTCGGGCTCGGGTTCCTGCCACTCGGGTGGCCATGCGAGTGGCTCCGCCACTATGGGTGCGGGCGCTTCGGCTGCCGGCACGCGTTCGAGTTTGTCGGCGTCCGCCACATTTGCCACCGCCGGCATCGCGACCTGCTCTATGCGCTCCAGCCGCGAACCTGCCGCCGGGCGCATGGCGCGACCGGAAAACAGTTCCTGCAGCAGCGTCACGATGGCCATGACCAGCAACGAGGCGGTAAAGGCAGCGCCGAGGATCGGCACCATTTTGGGGAAATACGACTCGGAGGGCGCAACCGCCTGCGAGAAGACGCGGGCATCGACCGGCAGATAGTTGCGATCGTTGCGCGAGGAAGCCTCGCGGAACCGCGTCATGTAGGATTCCAGCAACTGGCGCTGCGCGTTGGCCTGACGCTCCAGCGCGTTCAATTCCACCTGCTGGTCGCCGGCGCGGGCCGATTCGGCCTTCAGCTTGTTGAGGTCGGCTACAAGCTGGTTCTCCCGCATCTGCGCGGTCTGCGCCTCGGTCGTCAGCCCCTTCAGCACCTTTTGCGCCTCGTTGCGTATCTGGCTGTCCAGGTCGGTCAGTTGCGATTTCAGCGCACGGATGCGCGGATGGTTGTCGAGCAGCGTGGTCGAGAGATCGGCGATATTGGACTTGAGCTGCACCTGCTGCTCGCGCAGCCGCTGGATCAGGCTGGACGACAGCACTTCCGGGAAGGCATCCAGCGAGCCACCGCCACGCAAGGCGTTGCGCACGCTTTCGGCCGTCGCCTCGGCAGAAGCACGATTGGCCCGCACCCGCGACAATTCACTCGACAGTTCGGAAAGCTGCTGGGTGGCCAGCACGGAATTGTTGCCCCCCATCAGCAGGCCGGACTGGGCGCGGAAGTCGGCGACCTTGGCCTCGGCATCCTTCACCCGCTTGGACAGGTCGCTGATTTCAGGCGCCAGCCAATCCGTCGCCGCTGAGTTCGATTCGATCTTGGCGTCGCCCTGGACCGATATATAGGCCTCGGCGATGGCGTTGGGGATCGCCGCCGCAAGTTTGGCGTCCTCGGACGAGAATTCGATGACGATGACGCGCGATTTTTCGACCGGATAGACGTTCAGCTTTTCGCGCATGGCTTTCAGCACGCGCTCGTCCGGCGGAATCTCGTTCGGGTCGGTCTTCAGGCCGGCAATGACCAGAAGCCGGCCCAGCGTTCCCATGTCCGCCGCTTCATCGAATTCCGGCAGCCGCGACAGGTCCAGCTTGGTGGCCACCCGCTTGAGGATGTCGGTGGATGAAATCACCTCTACCTGGCTGGCGATGCCTTCGGCATCGAGGATGGGCTTGTCGGCGTCGTTGTTGTTTTCCGGCCTCGTATAGACGGATTCCCGCGTCTCGATCAGCAGCTTCGTCTGCGCCTTGTATAAAGGCGTCGCCAGCGAAGCGAGAGCGAAAGCGGCCCCCGTCACGACCAGCGCGACGACGACGATACGCATCCAGTTCCTGCCAAGACTGGCAAAGAGCTTTCCTAGATCGACATCGATATCTGCCGCTGCGGATTGAGCGCCTGACATTGCATCCATACTCCGACACTGGAACGGATACAGCGTAAACAACTATGGTAACTCACCCGTTAAGAAGCAGGCCACGCGCCCTCCGCTTCGACAGACGGAAGAATAACCCACAGCATGCGACGGCGTCCCTGCCCGCCAACGCTCGTGATCGGCGTACCTTTACCGCCCATTAACCCTAACCGGACGATAACAGGCGTCGACTCTTGAAGTCTGGCGGCGTCGGCCGGGCCAGTCGAAGGTATATGCTCCGCGATGAAAAGCACTGGCCCCCTATTTTGCGCGCTGCTTGCCGTGTCCGTGCTTGCCGGCTGCACCAGCTACAAGCCTGCCCCGGCCGCGTTTCACAAGATCCTGGACGAGCCCTACCGCCTCGGTGCCGGCGACCGCATCCGCGTGACCGTGTTCGAGCAGGAAGGCCTGACCAATACATACAGCGTCGACCAGTCCGGCTATCTGTCCTTCCCGCTTGTCGGGGCGATCCCGGCGCGCGGCCATACGGCCCAGCAGCTTGAAGGCGAGATTGCAGCCAAGCTTCGCCAGGGTTATCTGCGCGATCCGGACGTATCGGTCGAGATCGACCGCTACCGGCCGATCTTCGTCATGGGCGAAGTCGGCGCGGCCGGCCAGTATTCCTATGTTCCGGGCCTGACGGTGCAAAAGGCCGTGGCCATTGCGGGCGGCTATTCAGCCCGCGCCAACCAGGAGAGTGTCGACATCACGCGCGACGTCAACGGCAAGGTGATGACCGGACGGGTCACGACAACCGATCCGCTGCTGCCGGGCGACACCGTCTATGTTCGCGAACGCCTCTTTTGATGTCTTGACGAAGTGAGGGAAAAACTTCGGATCGTTCACTGCTTTCGATCGCCGGTCGGAGGCATTTTCCGACATGTGCGCGATCTGGCCGAGGCACAGATTGCCGCAGGGCACGATGTTGGCATCGTTTGCGATTCAAGCACCGGCGGCGAACTTGAGGAGCGCCTGTTCGCACAGATGCATGGGCAGTTGGTGCTTGGCGTCCACCGTACGCCCATGCAGCGCCATATCGGGCCGGGCGACATCGCCTCGGCGTGGCGCACCTACAAAATCGTCAAGAAATTGCAGCCGGACGTGCTTCACGGGCACGGCGCCAAGGGCGGAACTTATGCGCGCATGTTCGGCTCACTGTTGCGGGTTTTCAGGTATCGCGTAGCCCGCCTTTATTCGCCGCATGGCGGCAGCCTGCATTATGCCGCCGACACGCTGACGGGAAGGCTGTTCTTCACCATCGAGCGGCTGATGAGCCGGTTTACCGACACGCTGCTGTTCGTTTCCGACTATGAGCGACGCGCCTATCGCGAGAAGATCGGCGAACCGCCGGTACCCAACCGCCTCGTCTATAACGGCCTGCGCGCGGCCGAGTTCGAACCCGTCGAGACGGATGCCGACGCCGCGGACCTGCTCTATATCGGCATGATGCGCGACCTGAAGGGACCGGACATCTTCATCGACGCGGTGGCACAGGCCGAAAAGCGGCTTGGCCGCAGCCTCGCCTCCGTCATGGTAGGCGATGGCGACGGCCTGCCGCGCTACAGGGCGCAAGCCAGACGGCTCGGCCTGGAGGACCGCATTCGCTTCCTTGCGCCGATGCGGGCGCGCGAGGCGTTTGCGCTGGCAAGGCTCGTCGTCGTGCCTTCGCGGGCGGAAGCCATGCCCTACATCGTCCTGGAAGCGCTAGCCGCCGGCAAGCCTATGATCGCCACCGCCGTCGGCGGGATTCCGGAGATTTTCGGCGCGGACTCCCCTGCCCTGATCGAACCGGATGCCCGGCAACTCGCGGAAAAGCTGTGCGGCGCGCTCGCCGATCTCGCTGCCTTCAAGGCAGAAATGCCCGACCTGACCCAACTGAAGGCGCGCTTTGGAGCCGATGTTATGGCCGCCGAGATCGAGAAAGCGTATCTTCTCGCCCTTCAGGACAATCCCGCAAAGTCGAAGTGAGCGTGGCAAGAAGCTCCAAAGCGACCGGTTCCTTCAACCGTTTCTTAGCTGTCCTTTGATACCGTCGTGCGGAACGCACACAGGCCGCGCAGCACAATTTGATGAATGAAATAGATCCCGCTAGCCGCTTCTCACAAGACGCGGTGCGCAAATTCGAGGGGCCGCTGGACGCCAGCAAGCCGCTCGGCCTGAACGCCGTCGCCAGTCAGGTCGCCTCGCAGTACCGGCGCGATACCATGTCCCCGGTGATGGTCAGCGGCGTGTTGCGGCTTGTCGAATTCGGCCTGCTGTTCCTGTCCGGCCTGACCGTCTATTTTTTCTATCTCGGCTTTTTTACCCATCTTGCATGGCAATATCCGCTGGCCATCGCCGCCACCTCGCTTCTGACAGTCGTGCTGCTGGAGATCAGCGATTGCTACCAGATCGCTGCGCTGATGCGGCCGCTCCGCAGCCTGGGACGTGTCGCGCTGACATGGGCCGCGAGCTTCGCGCTCATGGCTTTGGTCGCTTTCCTGATAAAAACATCGGAGAGCTTCTCGCGCCTGCTGTTCGGCATCTGGTTCGCGGTCGGCTTCGTGCTGATCTGCAGCCTGCGCCTGCTCTTGTCGAAGCTCATCCGGCGCTGGGCGCGCGACGGGCGCATGGAGCGGCGGGCCGTTATCGTTGGCGGCGGCAAGTCCGCCGAACTCCTGATCCGCTCCGTCGAGCAGCAGCCCTATAACGATATCCGCATCTGCGGCATCTTCGATGACCGCGACGACACCCGCTCGCCGCCGATCGTCGCCGGCTACCCGAAACTCGGCACCATTTCGGAGCTGATCGCCTTTGCCCGCATCGCGCGCATCGACATGATGATCGTGTCGCTGCCGCTCACCGCCGAAACGCGGGTCCTGCAGCTTCTCAAGAAGCTGTGGGTGCTGCCGGTCGACATTCGCCTTTCCGCGCATTCCAACGCGCTGCAATTTCGGCCGCGCTCCTATTCCTACATCGGCTCGGTGCCGATGCTGGATATTTTCGACAAGCCGATCAACGATTGGGACTCGGTCGCCAAGCGCGCCTTCGACATCTTCTTTTCCATTTTCGGCATCGTCGTCTTCTCGCCGATCATGCTGGCCACGGCCATCGCCATCAAGCTGGACAGCAAGGGGCCGGTGCTGTTTCGCCAGAAGCGGCACGGTTTCAACAACGAAGTGATCGAAGTCTACAAATTCCGCTCCATGTATGTCGAACAGGCGGACCCGAGCGCCAAGCAGGCGGTGACGAAGAACGACCCGCGCGTTACCCGCGTCGGCCGCTTCATCCGCAAGACGTCGATCGACGAACTGCCGCAGTTTTTCAACGCGCTGTTCGGCTCGCTGTCGCTGATCGGGCCGCGCCCGCACGCGATTGCGGCCCAGTCGCACAACCTGCTCTACAACGAAGTGGTCGACGGTTATTTCGCCCGCCACCGGGTCAAGCCAGGCGTTACCGGCTGGGCGCAGATCAATGGCTGGCGCGGCGAAATGGATACCAACGAAAAGATCCGCAAGCGCACCGAATACGACCTGTACTATATTGAGAACTGGTCGCTGCTGTTCGATCTCAGGATCCTTTTCCTCACGCCTATCCGACTGCTCAACACGGAAAACGCGTATTGAGCGCCATCGCGCACGAACTTTCGCCGGCGGCGGTCAACGCCAAGCTGATCGCGCTGATTTCCGCCGGGGCCGTCTTCATCGGTATTTTCCTGTCGGGCTTCGTCATTCACGAACCGGCGCCCTACGACCTCTACATGGCCGGCCTGATTGCGGCGTGGGCGCTGTTTGGCCTGCGCATTTCGCGCGCCGCCCTGCCCCTGCTGGTGCTGCTGGTGACGATGAACATCGGCGGCATGATCTCCATGACGCAAATGGCCGATCTCGCCTCGACGCCACTCTACCTGGCCGTCTCGCTATTTCTGGCCTTCACCGCGGTCTTCTTCGCCGCCGTCACCGAAGCGCGCCCCGATCTCTACCGGTTGGTCTTCCAGGCCTATGTGGCGTCGGCGGTGATAACCTCGATCCTCGGCATCGCCGGCTATTTCCACGCCTTTCCGGGCGCGGAGATGTTCACCAAATACGACCGCGCCGCCGGTGCATTCCAGGACCCGAACGTGTTCGGGCCGTTCCTCGTCCTGCCCGGCATCTACCTGCTCTACCGACTGCTCACCGGGCCCGTCTCGCGCATGCCGCTCGTCGCCATGCCGCTTTTGATCATCAGCGCCGGCATCTTCTTTTCCTTCTCGCGCGGCGCATGGGGCATGTTCGCCGTCTCGGCCGTCCTGCTCACCGGGGCGCTTTTCCTGCAGAGCACCAGCGGCGCGTTCCGGCTGCGCGTCGTGGTCATGGGCGTAGCTGTGATCTCGTTGCTGATCCTGGCGATGATCGTGCTGCTGCAATTGCCGGGCGTATCGGAAATGTTTTCCAACCGCGCGCATCTGGAGCAAAGCTACGATACGGCGCGCCTCGGCCGCTTCGCCCGCTATGCGATCGGCTTCCAGATGGCGATGGAGCATCCGTTCGGCATCGGCCCGCTCGTCTTCGGCACCATCTTCGGTGAGGACACCCACGACATCTGGCTGAAAGCGCTGCTGGACTATGGCTGGCTGGGGTTCGCCTCGTTCCTGACGCTGACGCTGTGGACCATCGCGGCAGGGTTCCGCATCCTGCTGCGCGACCGGCCGTGGCAACCCTATCTGCTATGCGCCTATGTGGCCTTCATCGGCAACATCGCCCTTGGCACCGTCATCGACATCGACCACTGGCGGCATCTCTATCTGCTGCTCGGCCTGGTGTGGGGGGCTATCGCGCTGGAGTATCGGCATCAGCGCGAGCTTTCGCCAAGCCTGAACACCGGCCGTATTCTGGCTAAAGGCCATGGCTGAAAAATCTGAAAAGCGGTGATCGGACTTTGGGGGCAAGTCCTTGTCGTCAAATGGTCGGAGTGGCCGGATTCGAACCGACGACCCCTTGACCCCCAGTCAAGTGCGCTACCGGGCTGCGCTACACTCCGGACCGGTCGCGATGTATCGTGATTACCGCGTGCGGGTCAACCCAATTCAGCTCGATCCCGTGAAAGATCGGCCTTGGCCGGACTGGATGCTCAGGCTGCCGTCATGCGGGGATGATCGGTCGCCCAAGTTTACGCTGGCCTGCTGCCAAGCCTAAACGCAAACAGCCCGCCGGTGCAAAACGCGCTGGCGGGCTGTCGAGTGAAAAATTGCGAAAAAAGGTCAGAAAACGACGGTCTTGTGTCCGTTCAGCATCACGCGGGCCTCGACGTGGTATTTAACGGCGCGCGCCAGTACGCGGCTCTCGATATCGCGGCCGGCGGCGACGAAATCGTCGGCGTTCATCGCATGCGTCACCCGCTCCGTCTCCTGCTCGACGATCGGACCTTCATCCAGGTCGGCGGTCACGTAATGCGCGGTGGCGCCGATCAGCTTGACGCCGCGCTCATAGGCCTGATGGTAAGGCTTGGCGCCCTTGAAGGACGGCAGGAACGAGTGGTGGATGTTGATGATCTTGCCGTAAAGCCGCTTGGAAACGTTGTCGGACAACACCTGCATGTAGCGGGCGAGCACCACCAGATCGGCATCCGTGTCGCGCACCAACTTTAACAGTTTCTCGTCGAGTTCGGGCTTGTTGTCCTTGGTCGCCTTCCAGAAATGATACGGCACGCCTTCCAGTTCGGCGGTGGCGCGGCTGTCCTCATGATTCGAGACGATGGCCACCACATCGGCGTTCAGCCAGCCGACCTTGACCTGGTAAAGCAGGTGCAGCAGCGCATGATCGAACTTTGAGACCATGATGATGATCTTCGGCTTGCGGGCCTTGTCGGTGATCGTGGTCTTGATGCCGAAGCGGTCGACGGCCGGCTTGATCGAGCGCGTGATGTCGTCGACGGTCTTGGCGGCATCGGCCGAAAACTGGATGCGCATGAAGAACTGGCCGGTCTGGTGGTCCCAGTACTGGTTGCTTTCCAGGATGTTCGCGCCGATCGCGGCCAATTCCGTCGTAACGGCGGCAACGATGCCGGACTGGTCGACGCAGTTGAGAGTCAGGATGAAGGCTCTGTCGTTCATGGGATAGGCGTCCGAATTTGAGTTCGAGAATCTGGCCGGTCTTCAGTGCTGTAATAGGCACTCAGACATAACGATGTTCGCCTGAAACCGACATCCACAAACCGTTATTTTGACTGCCCTGACAGAACAAGCCCTGGTTATCCACGAAAAAGGCGCGCTCAAGAGCGCACCTTTTTATTCCCTGTCGCCGAGGCGGGCTGCGGAAACGCTCAGCGGCGGCTAAACAGCATCGCGGCCACCAGCCCGACCACCACCAGACCGACGGCAGCGGCCGTGGCGGGATGGTCGCGGGCGCTATCCTCAATCGCCCTTGCGCGCTTGCGCAGAGAGGGCAGGTGCTCGCCGATGCGCTCGGCCAGATCCGAATACGTCTCCCAGGCCGCATCGCGACCGTCCTCGTAATAAGCGGCGCCGCGCTTCGAAGCGGTCTTCTTCAACGCCGCCAGTTCCTTCGAAAGCGACGCAATCTGCCTGTCGAGGTCGATGTCGGTCATATTCGAGAACGATGCCATGGGATTTCCTTCTTTGCCAGAAGGGAGATAAACGGCCCCGATGGCCGATTGTTCCTTGGAGCAATTGTCGGAAAAACGGGCACAGTCGCGGGTGACGCGGAAGCGCCCACCGCTCCGCGTGGTAGCCGGCAATATCCGGCCTCAGCGCACCTGGTCGAGCAGACGCTTGCACTCCAGCAGGTCGAACAGCGCTTCCTGCAGCAGCGCGCGGTTGTCGCGCGAAAGTTTGGTGGCGTCGGACTGGACCGGGCCATCCTCCTCGCCCTTGCCGAGGCCGAAAAAGCGCCTACTCGGCTTTACCCGTGGCTGACCGACGAGCATCTCCTCATCGGTTCCGCGCGGCTGTGCCGCCGGCGTCAAGGGTGCTGCATCGGCCAGCTTGCGCTGCGAAATCGCCTCGACGGCGGCCATATCGCCATTGCCGATGGCGACGAGGAACTGGTTGCCGTTTTCGCGCAGCAGTTTCTGCACGCCCTTGATGGTATAGCCCTGATCGTAAAGCATGGTGCGGATGCCCTTGATCAGTTCGACATCCTGCGGCCGGTAGTAGCGGCGGCCGCCGCCGCGCTTCATAGGCTTGATCTGCGTAAAACGCGTTTCCCAGAAGCGCAGCACATGCTGCGGCAGGTCGAGGTCTTCGGCGACCTCGCTGATGGTGCGGAAGGCATCGGGGCTCTTGTCCATGGGCGAAATCCTCACGCTGGACGGCGATACGGCTCGTCGTGGCCGAATCGAGCCTTATTTCAGCGGTTTACGCGGCAACATTCAAGCCTGGCATTCGTTGCGCGGCCTGTTTTCAACCGCGCAGTCCGCTATTTCTCGTTCTTGGCCTTGCTGTTTTGATGCGAGCGCAAGATACGGCTCTTCAGCACGTTGGAGGCCTTGAAGGTCATGACCCGGCGCGGCAGGATCGGCACTTCCTCGCCGGTCTTTGGATTGCGGCCGATGCGTTCGTTCTTCGAACGGACGTGAAACGTGGCGAAAGACGACAATTTTACCGTCTCGCCGCGTATGATCGCCTCGCAAATCTCGTCCAGCACTGCCTCAACCAGTTCCGCCGATTCGGTGCGCGATAATCCGACCTTGCGATATACGGCTTCAGCTAGGTCGGCGCGCGTAAGTGTCTTTCCCCCCATGCAACCGTCCCATCCGCTTAAAAATAAAATTCATCTTGGCAACGCTAGAGCGTAAGTAATTGATCCGGCAAGGTCAAGGACCGAACCCACGGGTTCTCCACCTCACCAGCGAACCAGCACCGCGCCCCATGTAAAGCCGCCGCCCATCGCTTCAAGCAGGACGAGATCGCCCTTCTTGATGCGGCCATCGCCGACGGCCACCGAAAGCGCCAGCGGAACCGATGCCGCCGACGTATTACCGTGCAGATCGACCGTCACAACCACTTTTTCGTCGGCAATCCCAAGCTTCTTGGCGGAAGCGTCAATAATTCGTTTATTGGCCTGATGCGGCACGAACCAATCCAGGTCGTCAGCCGTAATGCCGGCTTGCGAGAACGTCGCCTCGATCACGTCGGTTATCATGCCGACCGCGTGCTTGAAGACTTCCCGGCCTTCCATCCTCAGATGGCCGACCGTGCCCGTCGTCGACGGTCCGCCGTCGACATAGAGCTTGTCCTTGTGGATGCCGTCGGAGCGCAGGCTCGCCGCCAGCACGCCGCGATCGGCAATGGTGCCCTGCCCTTCGCCTGCCTCCAGCACCAGCGCGCCGGCGCCGTCGCCGAACAGGACGCAGGTGGAGCGGTCGCTCCAGTCGAGAATACGCGAAAAGGTCTCCGAGCCGATCACCAGCACGCGCTTGGCCATGCCGCCGCGAATGTAGAGGTCAGCCGTGCTCACGGCATAGACGAAGCCCGAGCATACCGCCTGCATGTCGAAGGCAAAACCGTGACGCATGCCGAGCCGGTTCTGGATTTCCACGGCGGTCGCGGGAAAGGTATTGTTCGGCGTCGATGTCGCCAGCACGATCAGGTCGATGTCGTCGGGGGTCAACCCGGCCGCATCGAGAGCCGCGCGCGCGGCCGCCTCGCCCAGCGAAGCCGTCGTCTCGTCGTCGGCTGCGATGTAGCGCTGGCGGATGCCGGTGCGCTGCGCGATCCATTCGTCGGACGTCTCGACCATGCCTTCGAAATCGGCATTCTTCATGATGCGGCGTGGCAAAGCCGCACCCGAGCCGCGCACAAGCGATCTGATCAAAGGCTTTTCCTATTCTTTCTCGTCGGTGGTACCACCCGCTCTCTTGAGCGCTCCGGCATGCGGATTGCGCGCATGGAACAGGTCGAGATCGGCTTCGATTCGGTCGAGAAGCCGGTTGCGCACCATATCGTAGCCAAGTTCGACCGCGGCCGCGAATCCGTTCGAATCGGCCCCGCCATGGCTTTTCACCACAATGCCGTTCAAGCCGAGGAAAACGCCGCCATTGGAGCGGCCGACATCCAGCTTTTCACGCAAGCGGTTGAAGGCGCCACGGGCGAAGATATAGCCGATCCGCGCCATCAGCGTGCGGCTCATCGCTTCGCGCAGATATTGGGCAAACTGCCGCGCCGTGCCTTCGGCCGTCTTCAGCGCGATATTGCCGGAAAAGCCCTCGGTGACCACGACATCCACCACGCCCTTGCCGATATCGTTGCCCTCGACGAAGCCGCGATAGTCCATGGACGCCATGTTGGCCTCGCGCAGCATGCGCCCGGCTTCCTTGACCTCTTCCTGCCCCTTGATCTCTTCCACGCCGACATTGAGCAGCCCAACGGTCGGGCGTTCGATGCCGAAGACCGAGCGCGCCATGCCGTTGCCCAAAATGGCGAAATCGATGAGTTGGTGGGCGTCCGCCCCGATGGTTGCGCCGACATCCAGCACCACGGTTTCGCCGCGCAGCGTCGGCCAGATCGCAGCGATAGCCGGCCGGTCTATGGTCGCCATGGTGCGCAGGCAGAACTTCGACATCGCCATCAGCGCGCCGGTATTGCCGGCGGAAATGCAGACGTCCGCCGTGTCGTTCTTGACCGCCTCGATCGCCTTCCACATCGACGATTTCCAGCGCCCGTTGCGCAAGGCCTGGCTGGGCTTGTCGTCCATGCGGACCGCGACCTCGCAATGGACAAGTTCGCTGACCTCGGCCAGCTTCGGGTATCGAGCCAGGATCGGCCGCACGATTTCTTCCCGTCCATAGATGACGAAACGGATATCGGCGCGTCGGCTGGCGACCGTCATCAGGGCCGGTATGACCACGTCCGGCCCATGATCGCCGCCCATGGCATCGATAGAAATCCTGATCACTCGATATTCATCTCACATTTGCCTCGGCTCTCGCGGCGGTTCGGCGAAAATAGCGGTTTTGCGCTGCCGCACAACCGGCATTATCCATGTTCGCCAAGGTTTCAGGATTTTCCGAGCAGCGAGCGGAGCTTTTGCTGGAATTCGTTTTCTTCCTTCTGGCCTTCATCGCCGCCGGCGTCCAACGCCACGCCGGTCTTGCGCGGATACGGGTCGATCGCCAGCCCGAAGAGTTGCTCCGCCAGCGCACCCACATCCACCGTATCGCCGGAAAACGTTTCCGGACTGTCGGGGCCATCGGCATCGATCAGGATCTCTCCCCCGTCATCGAAGCCATGGCGGGCAAGCTTGGAATCCTGCGGCAGAAAAAGCCCTTCCACCGGTTCGTTGATATGGGCAGCCACCGGTTCAAGCGTGACTACGCAGGCCTGTGTGATGTCGGCTTCGACGCGGCCGGCGATCCGGATGCCGTTGCGTTTCCACGGCACGACCTGCAAATCGGCGCGCCATGCCTCCACCGACAATAACCCATGCTCCGCCGCCAGTTCGGCGCGCTGGGCCGGATCGGCCTCGACAACCACCCGCACGCCCTTTTGCGACAGACGAGCGACATGAACGCCGAAGGAAACCGGGCTTTTGGGGGCTGCATCGCTCATTTCAACGCTCCTTCACGCAGCCTGCGCAACCGGAAAGGAAAGCTTTCCCGAACAGATAGCGTCGGAGGCTTGCGCGGCCAGGTCCTTTTGCGCGCGCATGGCATAGGCGGCGAGGCGCTCGGCCTGCGCCCAGTTTTCCTTGTCCGGCGTGACATTTCGCGTCAGCGCCGCCGCCAGCGACGCACCATCGCCGCGTTCCAGCGAATCGGCATAGGCGGCGGTCCGGCCGTAATACATCTTGGCCAGTTTCTTCATGCGCTTGGGAACGCCGACGTCGCTGATGCCCAGTTCCCGCAGCGAATGCTCCATATCCATGAAGAACTCGTCGATCAGCACCTGCGCAATCGCCTGCGACGCACCCTGCTCGCCGTGCAGCCGGTGCTGAAACAGAAACATATGCAGAGACAGCATCTCGAAGCGGCCCATCGGCGTGTCCGGGACGTTCCAATCGGAATAAAACGGCTTCTGCCGCGCCGCTGCCACGATTACCTCGTAGAGCGCCTCGGTGATAGCACGGTTGGCTTGGCTTTCGCGGCCAAACAGACGCTTGAACATGGAGGAGCAGTCTCCCGGAGGCTGTTTGTTGGGGTGGCGTTGTTGCATCGGCAGCTAAGCTGGTTTACCGGTTTTGCCGCGCCGTGCAAGCCGGCCGATCTGATGGAGTTGTTATTGCGCCCGCATAAATTCAAGCCGGTAGGTTCGCAAGGCTCGGCATTCTCGCCGAAATCCTTTGGATTGCTCTCGATGCTGGTGGCCGCCTCAGTGCTGTCTGCCTGCAACACGTCCAAGACATTCGGCGACCTCACTCCCGGCGAAACGCTGACCCAGGGTTATATCGTCGACCAGCAATCGCTGGACCTCGTCCCGGTCGGCTCCAGCCGTGAGCAGGTGTTGCTGGCACTTGGCAGCCCGTCGACGACCGCTACCTTCGACAATGAGGTGTTTTACTACATTTCGCAGACGCGCAGGCGCTCCGTCGCCTTTGCCAAGCCGAAGCTTGTCGACCAGAAAGTGCTGGCCGTCTATTTCGGCAAGGACGGACGCGTTTCCCAGATCGCCAATTACGGCCTCAAGGACGGCAAGGTGTTCGATTTCGTCTCACGCACCACCCCAACGGGCGGCAAGGACCAGAACTTCCTGGCGCAAGTCATCCAGGGTGCCGGCAAGCTGACGCCGGCCGGCGCCGGCGACATGATCGGCAATGGCGGCATGTAGGCCGCCGCTGACGACGACGTTCAGTCCCACTTTTTTTTCAACCACAATAGCAAAAGCCCCGCAGGATCGCTCCCGCGGGGCTTTTGATTCATACTCGACCGGATCAGGCGGCGTGCGCCAGAACCGCCAGCAAGAGCAGGGCGACGATGTTGGTGATCTTGATCGCCGGGTTCACCGCAGGGCCAGCCGTGTCCTTGTAGGGATCGCCGACCGTATCGCCGGTCACGGACGCCTTGTGCGCGTCCGAGCCCTTCAGGTGCTTGACGCCGTCCTTGTCGGTAAACCCGTCTTCGAACGACTTTTTGGCATTGTCCCATGCGCCGCCGCCGGATGTCATCGAGATGGCGACGAACAGGCCGTTGACGATAACGCCGAGCAGAGAGGCACCGAGCGCCGCAAAGGCCGAGGCCTTGGAGCCGGAGATCAACAGCACGCCGAAATAGACGACGAGCGGCGCCAGCACCGGCAACAGCGACGGGATGATCATCTCCTTGATCGCCGCCTTGGTGAGCAGGTCGACCGCGCGCGCATAGTTCGGCTTGGACGTTCCGGCCATGATGCCCGGATCCTCGCGGAATTGCTTGCGCACCTCTTCGACGATGGCGCCGGCTGCGCGGCCCACCGCCGTCATGGCGATGCCGCCGAACAGGTACGGGATGAGACCGCCGAAGATCAGGCCGGCGACGACATAGGGGTTGGACAGGTCGAAGGAGACCTCGCCCATGTCCTTGAAGTAGGGGAATTTGTCACCATTGGCGGCAAAGAACTTCAAATCGTTGGCGTAGGCTGCAAACAGCACCAGCGCACCGAGGCCGGCCGAGCCGATGGCGTAGCCCTTGGTGACGGCCTTGGTGGTGTTGCCGACCGCATCGAGCGCGTCGGTGGACTGGCGCACTTCTTTCGGCAGGCCAGCCATTTCAGCGATGCCACCGGCATTGTCGGTGACCGGACCGAAGGCATCGAGCGCCACGATCATGCCGGCAAGACCGAGCATGGTGGTGACGGCGATCGCCGTGCCGAACAGGCCGGCAAGCTGGTAGGTCGAGATGATGCCGCCGATGATGACGATGGCCGGCAGTGCCGTCGATTCCAGCGAGACAGCAAGCCCCTGAATGACGTTGGTGCCGTGGCCGGTAACCGACGCCTGGGCGATCGAGTTGACCGGACGCTTGTTGGTGGCGGTGTAGTACTCCGTGATGACCACTATCAGGCCCGTCACCAACAAGCCGATGAGGCCGCAGATGAACAGGTTCTGGCCGGTGACCATCATGTCGTTGGCGGTGCCGACGTCGCCCCAGCCGATGGTCAGCGAGGTGGCGGCACCTAGCCCAACCACCGACAGGATGCCGGTGACGATCAGGCCCTTGTAAAGCGCACCCATGATCGAGCCGTTGGAGCCGAGCTTGACGAAAAAGGTGCCGATGATCGACGTGAGGATGCATGCGCCGCAAATGGCGAGCGGATAGAGCAGAACTTCCGACAGAAGCGGATTGCCGGAGAAGAAGATCGCGCCCAGCACCATGGTGGCGACCACGGTCACCGCATAGGTTTCAAACAAATCGGCGGCCATGCCGGCGCAGTCGCCGACATTGTCGCCGACATTGTCGGCGATGGTGGCCGGGTTGCGTGGGTCGTCTTCCGGGATACCGGCCTCGACCTTGCCGACGAGATCGCCGCCGACATCCGCACCCTTGGTGAAGATACCGCCGCCGAGACGGGCGAAGATCGAGATCAGCGATGCGCCGAAGCCGAGAGCGACGAGCGCGTCGATGACTGGACGTGGAATCTGGTTATCGACAATGGCGTAGCCCGCCGGACCGGTCAGCACCCAGTAGTAGACGGAGACGCCGAGCAGGGCGAGACCAGCCACCAGCATGCCGGTGATGGCGCCCGACTTGAAGGCGATGTCGAGGCCGGCGGCAAGGCTGTTGGAAGCGGCCTGCGCGGTACGCACATTGGCGCGCACCGAGACATGCATGCCGATGAAGCCGGCAAGGCCGGACAGCACCGCGCCGATCAGGAAGCCGATTGCGGCTATGCCCGACAGCAGCCACCAGGCAAGCAGCAGCACGACCACGCCGACAATGGCGATGGTGGTGTACTGACGCGCAAGATAGGCCTGCGCACCTTCGCGGATAGCCGCGGAAATTTCCTGCATGCGTGCATTGCCCTGGTCGGCCGCGAGAACCGACTGTGTCGCCCAGATGGCGTAAAGGATCGAAAGCAAGCCGCAGGCAATGACGACGTAAAGCATAGTCATAGCCAGATCTATTCCTCGATTGATGGTCCGGAAGAACCCCTCCCCGGACGTTGGGACCCCGATGGGTGCGCTTTCCACAGGCGCGCCGTATCGACACACATGCGAACAGGTTCATTCGCGAACGTCAAGATATTGTTCGGTTTTCACCGGGTTTCCACCGGAATCGAGCGCAAGCGGCAGCGCCGGAAAAACGGGCGCTTGCTTATATCGATTTAAAGCCTTTCGGGAGGTGCTGCGATTCGGGCCGGCGGGGACGGATATGCCCCGCTCAGGCAGTCTGGCGGCGGCTCATCAGGCGCTGCGCCGCCAGCAGCGCAAGGCAAAGTCCGGCGACAGGCAGCACGATCACGGCCAGCATTTCCCAGCCCCAGGCGTTATAGACCGCACCCGACATCAGCGATGCAAAGGCGACGGAAGAGAACAGCACGAAGTCATGAAAGCCCTGCGCCTTGCCCTTCTCCTCGGAGCGGTAGCAGGACGCGACGATCGAGGTCGCGCCGATGAAGGCGAAGTTCCAGCCGAGGCCAAGCAGGACCAGCGCCGTCCAGAATTGCCAAAGATGGATGCCGGACAAGGCCACTGCCGAACAGGCGATCAGCAACGCGAAGCCCGAGGTGACGATGGCCGTCGCGCCAAAGCGGTGAATGAGCCGGCCGGTGAAAAAGCTCGGTGCGAACATGGCCATCACATGCCATGAGATGCCAAGGGTCGCCTGATCCGACGAGAAGCCGCAGCCGACCATAGCCAGCGGCGCTCCGGTCATGACGAAGGTCATCATGGAATAGGAGCCGACGGCGCACAAAAGCGCCACCGCGTAGCGCGGCTGCGAGATGATCTCGATCAGCGGCCGTCCGGTGTCTCCGGTCTCCTGCTCCGTCTTGATCCGCGTGCGGGCGGGCAGGAAAAACAGGATCGCTCCGCCTATTGCCGACAAGCCGATGAGGGCGACGAAAGACCCGGCGAACGGCACGGGAGCCAGAAGATCGTGCGTGAAGATGACGGTCTGCGGCCCCAGCACCGCGGTGACGATGCCGCCCGCCAGCACCAGCGAAATGGCGCGCGCCTTGAATTCCGGCGGCGCATTGTCGGCGGCGGCGAAGCGAAACTGCTGGACGAAAGCGTTGCCGACGCCAACGACCGCGAGGCCAAAGGCGAACAGCCAGAAGCTGGACTGGAAAAGCGCGATCGCCGCGATCAGCCCGCCGAGCGCTGCAACGCCGGACCCCGTCATGAAGCCGTCGCGATGGCCGAGCCGGCGGATGATGGCGGCTGCCGGCAAGGCGCCGACCGCCAGGCCGACGCTGTAGCCGGTGAGCGGCGCGGTCGCCAGCGATTTGTCCGTGCCGAGCATGAAGTAGCCGGCCAGCGCGCCAAGCGCAAAACAGATCGGACCGGCCGAGCCGAGCACGGCCTGCGCCGCGGACAGGACAATGGCCGTGCGGCGCGCATCGCCCTGGTTGAGGGCGGCAGTCATATCCTGGCCGGAGGCACTCAAAGGGCGTCCTTGCCCCGCCCCTCGCCGCGCACCCGGCGCGACACGCGATCCAGCACCGCATTGACCAGCTTCGGCTCGTCTTCGGTGTAGAACGCCTTGGCGATGTCGACATATTCGGAGACGATGACGGCAACCGGCACGTCAGCGCGCTTCATCAGTTCGAAGACGCCGGCGCGCAAAATGGCCCGCAAGGTCGAATCGAGGCGCGAAAGCGGCCAATCCTCGGTCAGCGCCTGCCGGATGATCGGATCGACGGTCTTCTGGTTTTCGACGACGCCGGAAAGAATGGCGCGGAACCACTGGGCGTCGGCTTCAAGGTAGAGCGCGCCGTCCACTTCCTTGCCGAGCCGGAACGCTTCGTATTCGGCGGTGATCTCGAATACGCCGCTGCCGGCAACGTCCATCTGGTACAGCGCCTGCACGGCGGCAAGGCGGGCGGCACCGCGCTTGTTGGCGGTTCGGATGACAGGTCCTGGCGCTATGGGTTCGCTCACGCGTCCGCTCCGAAACGCTCCTTGAGCGCGATCATGGTCAGTGCGGCACGGGCCGCAAAGCCGCCCTTGTCGCCTTCGCTGCGCTTGGCGCGCGTCCATGCCTGCTCGTCGTTTTCCGTGGTCAGGATGCCGTTGCCGATGGCCACCGCCTCCTGGATGGAAAGGTCCATGAGGGCGCGGCTGGATTCATTGGCGACGATCTCGAAATGATAGGTGTCGCCGCGAACGACCGTGCCCAGCGCTACGAACCCGTCATAGGCAGTTCCGCCTTCGGCAGCACCGTCCAGCGCAAAGGTGATGACGGCGGGGATTTCCAGCGAACCCGGAACGGTGACGACATCGTAGGTCGCTCCCGCTTCCTTCAACGCTTCGACCGCGCCGTCGAGCAAGGCGTTGGCCAGATCGTCGTGGAAGCGCGCCTCGACGATGAGCAGGTGCGCCTTCTTCTTCGGGCGGATGAACGCCTTGCCGTGTTGGGATGTACCAGCCATGAATGCTCTCCAGAGAGCGCGTGACTTAGGCCGAAGGCGCAGCATTCGCAAGCGGAAGATTGGTTTGGCCTACTACCGATCCTCCCGTACATGCCACAAACTCAGCACATAGATTGCCGAGTTCACTACCTCGTATCGAATCTCGTAATTGCCGGCGATTATGTGACGAACCTCGCGTGGTGCGAATTCCTCCAATCGCTCGCCGATACGCGGATACTGAAGAAGACGTTCAGGCGCAGCCGTCAAGGATTGAACGACACGCGCCGCCGCCTGTGCATTCAGCGGGCTGAGAAAATCGTGGAGCCGGACCAGATCGGCAAGCGCCCGACCGGTCCACTCCAGTTGCATTATCGCGGGGCCGGCAACGGTGTGTCCGTGCCCAGACTTTCGGCCCATGCCTTTACCAACTGGTGATCGACGACACGGCCACGATCCACATCAGCCAGGGCTTCGAGGGTGAGACGTCGCCGCTCCTCTTCCTGTTCGACCCAGGCGGCAAGCGCCTGCTTGACGATCCAGCCGCGCGGGCGATCCAGCCGCGCCGCCATCTGGTCGACCTTGTCCGCCAGCGGTAGCGGAACGTGCGCGGTAATCACTCTGGTTTCCATGGGAACGTTCCCTAATCAGGCTCAATCATACCGATTAAAGTTGATTAAGTCGACTCTCCATCCCGTCCCTACAGCCCTTCTCGCGCCGCATCAGCCAGCCGCGCGGCGTAGCGGGCCATGGTGTCGATCTCGAGATTGACCCGGTCGCCGACCGCGCGTTCGCCCCAGGTGGTCACGGTCAGCGAATGGTGGATCAACAGCACGTCGAAGCGCACACCATCGACCTTATTGACGGTCAGCGAGGTGCCGTCGAGCGCTACGGAGCCTTTCGGCGCGATGAATTTCGCCAGTTCGCGCGGCGCTTCCAGCGTGAAGCGCACGGCGTCGCCCTCGTCCTTGCGCGCAACGATGGTCGCCATGCCGTCGACATGGCCGGAAACGATATGGCCGCCCAACTCGTCGCCGATCTTCAGCGCCCGTTCCAGATTGACGCGAGAGCCGGCTTTCCATTCCGAGGCGGTCGTCAGCCGCAGCACTTCCTCCCATGCCTCGACCTCGAACCAGCGCGCGTTGGAGCCTTGTTCCGGCAGCGCAGTGACCGTCAGGCAGACCCCGCCGCAGGCGATGGAAGCCCCGATGGCGATCGTTTGCGGCTCATAAGCGGTGTCGATGCGCAGGCCGATGCCCTGCTTCAACGGTTTGACCATGGCAATGGTGCCGACGTCAGTGACAATTCCAGTAAACATCAAAGAGCCCTTATCCATTCGGCGCAACTATCGTCGCCAAAACGCATGTCTCGCGATTTGCGAAAGCCGGTCGGTATGTGGCCGGCGTCGATGGGCGAGGCGATACCTTCTGCACCGATCTCGTCCACGCCCTGAAACAGCACGATGCGGTCGACCAGATCCTCGTCGAGAAAAGCCCTGGCTGTCGCAGCCCCCCCTTCAACCAGAACGCTCAGCATGCCCAGCGCCGCCAGATCCTCCATCAATTCCGGCAAGGCGATGCAATCGTCATGCGTGTCGGTGCCGATGAACCGCACGCCGCGCCGCTCCAGCGCGGTCTTGCGACCCGCTTCAGCGTCTTGCGATATGGCGACATAAAGCGGCACACGGTTGGCGCCGGCGACCAGTTTCGAGGTTTCAGGCAGCCTGATTTGGCGATCGAGCACGATGCGCACCGGCGATCGGTTCTCCAGCCCCGGCAGCCGCACGGTCAGCGCCGGGTCGTCTTCCAGCGCCGTGCCGATGCCGATGAGGATGGCATCGGCTTGCGTGCGCATCATCTGCACTTCGCGGCGCGCGATCTCGCCGGTGACAGTCACCTGACCTTGGCCCCGCAAGCCGATCTTGCCGTCGCTGGAAAGCGCAATCTTCAGAGTAACTTCCGGCCGCTTCTTGAGAGATCGAATCAGATAGCCGGCCATCTGGTCGGCAGCTTGGGAAGCCAGCACCTTCTCCGTCACCTTGATGCCGGCGGCGCGCAGGATGGCATAGCCCTTTCCCGAAACGCGCGGATCGGGGTCGCTGGCGGCACCAACGACACGGGCGATGCCGGCATTGACGAGCGCATTGGCGCAAGGCGGCGTACGGCCATGATGCGCGCAGGGTTCAAGCGTGACATAGGCGGTGGCGCCGCGCGCTAGGTCGCCGGCCTCGGCCAAGGCTTCCGCTTCGGCATGCGGCCGGCCGCCAATGGCGGTCACGCCGGTTCCGACGATCATCGGTCCGGCGCCGTCGTCGCGCACGATCAGGGTGCCGACGGACGGGTTGGTCGCGGTACGCCCGGCGTTCCTGCGCGATAGCCGCAGCGCCGCCGCCATGTAGCGGCGATCCGTGTCTTCCTGTGTTGGCTTGCCTGCTTCGGCCATCCTTCAGCCGGCGTCCTCGTCGCCCTTCAGTTCGCCCAGCACGTCGTGGAAATCCTTGGCTTCGCGGAAGTTGCGATAAACCGAGGCAAAACGCACATAAGCGACATCGTCGAGCGATTTCAGCGCTTCCATCACCAAACGCCCCACCTCGCCGGAAGCCACTTCCGTCTCGCCGGAGCTTTCCAGCTGGCGCACGATGCCGGTGACGGCGCGGTCGATGCGTTCGGGATCGACATTGCGCTTGCGCACCGCGATCTCGACCGAGCGCAACAATTTGTCACGATCGAACGGCACTTTTCGCCCCGACTTCTTCACGACCACGAGGTCGCGAAGCTGTACCCGCTCAAAGGTGGTGAAGCGCCCGCCGCAATCGGGGCAGACACGCCGCCTGCGGATCGCCGACCCGTCCTCGGCGGGCCGCGAATCCTTCACCTGTGTATCTTCGGACTGGCAATAAGGGCAGCGCATGGTCGGATGGGGCCTCGCGATTCTGACTATGGAGAAGGCTTAAAGCCTTTCAGCGCGCCTGCAAACATGCAGACGGCCTCGCCATCAGGAGATAGCGAGGCCGCGCGACAATTTCTATGACGATGTTCAGCCGAGATACGAATACATCGGGAAACGGTCCGTCAACGCGACGACCTTCTTTTTGACTGCAGCCTCGACCGCCGCGTTGCCCTCATCGGAATTGGCCGCTTTCAAGCCGTCGAGAACCTCGGCAATCAGATGGCCGATCTCGCGGAATTCGGCCTCGCCGAAGCCGCGCGTGGTGCCGGCCGGCGTGCCGAGGCGAACGCCCGACGTGACGAACGGCTTTTCCGGGTCGAAGGGAATGCCATTCTTGTTGCAGGTGATGTTGGCGCGGCCCAACGCCTGCTCGGCGCGCTTGCCAGTGGCGTTCTTGGGACGCAGGTCGACCAGCATCAGATGGTTGTCGGTGCCGCCGGAAACGATGTCGAGGCCGGTATCTTTCAGGCTCGCGGCCAGGGTCTTGGCGTTGGCCGCGACGTTTTGCGCGTAAAGCTTGAATTCCGGCTTCAGCGCTTCGCCCAGCGCAATCGCCTTGGCGGCGATGACGTGCATCAGCGGACCGCCCTGAAGACCCGGAAACACCGCCGAATTCATCTTCTTGGCGATGGCTTCATCGTTGCACAGGATCATGCCACCGCGCGGGCCGCGCAGCGACTTGTGCGTCGTGGTGGTGACGACATGGGCGTGCGGCAGCGGCGACGGGTGCACGCCACCGGCAACGAGGCCCGCGATGTGGGCCATGTCGACCATCAGGTAAGCGCCGACCGCGTCGGCGATCTCGCGAAAACGCTTCCAATCCCAGACGCGCGAATAGGCGGTGCCGCCGGCCAGGATCAGCTTCGGCTTGGTCTCATGCGCCAGCTTCTCGATGGCGTCCATGTCGAGCAGATGATCGTCGGGGCGCACGCCGTAAGAGACGACCTTGAACCACTTGCCGCTCATGTTGACCGGCGACCCGTGCGTCAGATGCCCGCCCGAATTGAGGTCGAGGCCCATGAAGGTGTCGCCGGGCTGCAGCAAGGCCAGGAACACCGCCTGGTTCATCTGGCTACCGGAATTGGGCTGGACGTTGGCGAAATTGCAGCCGAACAGCTTTTTGGCGCGCTCGATGGCGAGTTCTTCCGCCACGTCGACGAACTGACAACCGCCATAATAGCGCTTGCCCGGATAGCCTTCGGCATATTTGTTGGTCATGATCGAGCCTTGCGCCTCGAGCACGGCGCGCGAGACGATGTTTTCAGAGGCGATCAGTTCGATCTCGTGGCGCTGGCGGCCGAGTTCGTTGCGGATGGAGCCGAAAATTTCGGGATCGACATCGGCAAGAGGGGTTTCGAAAAAGGCGTCGCGTGTCTGGGCTGCCGATGCAATGACCATGTCTTGGAATTCCTCGCTGTCCAATAGTGCGCCGCAATTAACACAGTTGGGGGCGGCTTGCCACGTGTGCCACGCGAAGTCTGCTAGCCGAAATGCGCCAAACGCCGCAGTTCCGCCATTGAATGCGTTTCGAGCACAGCAAGAGCCAGAAAGCGTCCGTCTGGCAGATCGCTGATTCCGGTCTATATGAGGGCTTCGGAACCGGCATCACGGTTTGGAGCAGTCCTTAATGCCTCATGATTTCCAGGCGGATATCGATACGATCGATAGCATCGACGCTGTATCGACCATTCTCGACGTGGTTTGTCGCACCACAGGCATGGGCTTCGCGGCCGTCGCGCGGGTGACGGAGAGCCGCTGGATCGCCTGCAAGGTTCTGGACAGTCTCGATTTCGGGCTCGCGCCGGGCAGCGAATTGAAGGTCGAGGCGACCATCTGCAACGATATTCGCGAGAGCCGCGCGCCGATCGTCATCAGCAACGCTGCCGAGCACGAAACCTATTCCAGCCATCCCGGCATGGCGGCGTGGCAGTTGAAAAGCTACATCTCGATACCGATCATCCGCCGCGACGGCCGGTTTTTCGGGACGCTCTGCGCAATGGGACCTCACCCCGCAAACCTGAACAATCCCGAAACCATCGGCATGTTCACGCTTTTCGCCGAACTCATCGCCTCCCACCTCGATATCAGGGAACAACTGATGACGGTGAAGGCCGATTTGGCGCACGAACGCGAACTGTCGGAACTGCGCGATCAGTTCATCGCGGTGCTCGGCCATGACCTGCGCAATCCGGTCTCATCGATAGATTCAGGCGCAAAGATGCTGTTGCACATGCCGCTCGACGCCAAATCCCGAAAAATTCTGGATTTGATGCAAGGTAGCGTCGTGCGCATGCGCGGCCTGATCGACAATGTGCTTGACTTTGCCCGCGCGCGCCTTGGCGGCGGCGTCACGCTCGACA
Organism: Mesorhizobium sp. A556; assembly: GCF_054489545.1. NCBI lineage: Bacteria > Pseudomonadati > Pseudomonadota > Alphaproteobacteria > Hyphomicrobiales > Phyllobacteriaceae > Mesorhizobium > Mesorhizobium sp. A556. The sequence continues at coordinate 698,805 of NZ_JBTMXA010000002.1, read as the reverse complement.
CCAGCAGAACCCTGCTACCCGTCCAGGACGTGCTGGAACAGGTTCTTGGCGAAATCCGCTCCATCGAGCCGGGGCGCGAAATACAGGCTGACTTTTCGCTGACCGACCCCATCGAGGTCGATCACGCACGGCTTGGACAGCTGTTTTCCAATCTTCTCGCGAATGCGCTGGTCTATGGCGACAGCAGCGCGCCGGTCAGGACGGGCGCCCTCACCCGTGACGGATATTTCGAACTGTGGGTTTCGAACGCTGGCGAGCCTATTCCCGCCACCATGCTCGACAATCTGTTCAAGCCGTTCTTTCGCGGAACCGTCCGGCCAAGCCAGCAAGGCCTGGGGCTCGGCCTCTACATCGCCTCGGAAATCGCACGCGCCCATGGCGGCACGCTGACGGCGCTGTCCAATAGGCAAGAAACCCGCTTCACCTTCAGGATGCCCCTGCATTCCGCGTAACCGATTCCCTACGCGCAATAAGAAAGACCGCTTTCGCAAGCGGCCTTTTTTTTCAAAGTGAAACGGATCAAAGCGCCGAGGTGATCTGCAATTCCTGGGCGCCGTCCCAGCCATAGACGTCGTCGCGGAACTGCACGACCCCCTCGCCCGTCGACCAGGCCGACACGTAAAGGAAATGCACCGGGACGGGATTGGTCACGACGACAGGCTGGTTCTCGCCGGTCTTGATGGCGGCCTCGAAATGCTGGCGATCCCAGCCTGGCGTATCGCGCAGGATCCAGGTTACGAGATCGCGCACGTTCTGCACGCGCACGCAGCCGGACGAATCGAAGCGCATCAGATTGTTGAACAGGCTCTGCTGCGGCGTGTCGTGCATGTAGACGCCGTCGGGGCTCGGGAAATTGATCTTCACCGACGCCATGGCGTTGTTGCTGCCCGGGTCCTGGCGGAAGCGATATTTGGTTGCCTCTTCCGTAGACCAGTCGACATTCAGCGGATCGACCTCGGTGCCGTCGGGCGCGAACAGGCGAATGTGGCTGTCCTTCAGATAATTCGGGTTCTTGCGCATCAAGGGAATGATATCCCGGCGCACGATCGACACCGGCGAAGTCCAGTACGGATTGACGATGATCTCGTTGATCTTGGAATTGACGATCGGGGTCTGCCGGTCGATCTTGCCGACAATCGCGGTGTGGCGGAGCACGACGCGGCCGTTCTCCACCGCCTCGATCTGCGCGGCCGGAATATTGACGAGCACGTAGCGGTCGCCAAGCGTGCCGACCTTTTCGCGCAACCGCACAAGATTGGTTTCAAGCTGGCCAAGGCGCGTCTGGGCCGCCACATTCATGGCCGCGTAGGAAAACTTACCAAGTACGCCATCCGACGGCAATCCGTGGCGCAACTGGAAGCGTTTGACCGACGCGTCGACATAGGAATCGAACGACTGCGACAAGCCGGCGCTCTGCGGCAAATCTCCCGAAACCATCAACCGCTTGCGCAGCGGCACGACGTCGGGGTCGATCACGCCAAGCTTGAGCTTTTTCGTATCGGGAACCTGCCCCCAACCGCCCTGGCCGACAATGCCCTGATATTGCGCAATCGCCTGTTCGGTGAAAGCAACCGTCTGCGGGCTGAAAATCGGCAGCGTCGAGGCGACCTTGGCGCCGTTGCTGACACGCGCGTCGAACGTATCGTCCCAATTGCCCTGACCGGCGGTTTTCAGGATGTCCTGAACGACGTCCTGGGCCCTGGCCCCTCCAGCGACAAGGGTGGCAGCGAGCGCGGAGGCCCCGGAAAGAAAAAAGCGGCGGCTGGTGATCATGGACGTTCCAGACAATCTCGGTACTGTTTTGAAGGTTCGATCTGCAAAACCATTCGGCGATAGGGCTGACTTGCCTCTATTTTCGGTCGACAGTCTTAATAATCCGCCAACCATGCTCCCGGTCCGGCATCAACGTTCGCCGGCATTGCGGGTTCCAGGCAGCACCGCGCTTTCGCCGACATGCCTGCATTCTCGCTCTCACCCGAATATGGCGGCAACGTGGCGTTGCAGGCGTTGCGCAGGAGACGCCGGTCAACAAAGTACGGGCCAGTGCCTTTTGTGCACCGGCTCGTACTTGGCGTTATGGCGCGGACCGGCTTGCGGCCCGTATTTTCCAGACACACGGCGGCAACGCGCCGGCCGATCACATGCGATAGGCGATGGTGTCGTTCCAGAAGCGGTCCAGACGCTGCAAAGCGCGGTTCATCTGCTGGAATTCGTCGGTGTTGATGCCGCCTACCTGCTCGATCGAGCCGACATGGCGATCATAGAGTCCGGCAACCACTTCCGCCACCTCGGCGCCCTTCTCGGTCAGGCTGACGCGGACCGAACGGCGGTCGATGCGCGAGCGCTGGTGGTTGATGAAGCCCAGGTCGACCAGCTTCTTCAGATTGTAGGAGACGTTGGAGCCGAGATAGTAGCCACGCGAACGCAGTTCGCCGGCGGTCAGCTCCGAATTGCCGATGTTGAAGAGCAGCAGCGCCTGGATGGCGTTGATGTCGGAACGGCCGTTGCGGTCGAATTCATCCTTGATAACGTCGAGCAGGCGGCGGTGCAGACGCTCCACCAACTGCAGCGATTCCATATAGAGCGAACGGATTGCCTCGCGGCTTTCGTCGGCTACGGGTGCGGTCTTGGCCGCAGGACGCGAATTGATCATTGTCTTTGCCTCTCGTTTGTCGCCTGGTGATTTTTTGTTCTTCACCTTGATTGCGACACTATCGAATACTCATAAAATTCGACTTAAACGCCAAGGCTAACAAGAGCTTACCGGCAGCTACCTTGATAAGAGGCTTAATGAACGGTCACCCGCGCGAGGACTATTAACCTAAATATTTAGCGACCGGGATTCGGGGGCCGAAATTGCCTGTGCCGCCGGTCGCGCGGCATTTCCTCTTGGCCCTATTGGGCAGGCTGCCGCCTCTGCACATGGATGACCACGCGGAAGGCGATGTAGAGCAAGGCCACCGCCGCGTGCGAGGCAAGCGTCAGCTTCTGCGTTCCGAACAATTCGGGAAAGCCGGCATACATGACGGTTTCGGTCACGGCGCAGATAAACCAGATGACCGGCCCCCACGACGCCAGCATCCACAATCCGGCCGCGGCAAACGGGAAAAACACGGCCAAGAGCGTCGCGGCAACCTGCCAATGGAGGGGCATCAGGTCGAAGCGCCACAAGGGCGCATGATAAAAGCCAATCAACCGCACCCAGTACAAGATGCCGAACAGCAGGCAGTAGGCCGCGACGATCCGATGGAACCAGGCAAAAGCACTTTCGGCCAATGACGGGCTCAATACCAGGCGTCCAGAAGCCGTATTGCTCACAGCACCAGTTCCCGCTCGCCCAATGGCGCGAAATAGGCATCCACGGCAGACTGCGAAACACCATCCAGGCTGGCCGGATGCCATTTCGGCTTGCCATCCTTGTCGATCAGGGCTGCGCGCACGCCCTCGTAGAAATCGTGACCGGCCAGCATCCGGTTGAGAATGCGGAATTCCATGCGCATGCACTCATCCATCGAAAGCGTCTGGCCGGCCGAAATTTCGCGCCAGGCGATCTTCAGGCTGGTCGGCGAGCGCGTCTTGATCGTCGCCAGCGTGGCGGCGGCAAACGCGTCATCGGCAGCTTCCCGCTCAAGGCTGCCGACGATATCCATCAGCGAAGGCTGCGAAAAGTGCCGGGCAATCGCCTCCAGCGTCGGGCGGTCGGTTTCGCGCCTGGCCGAAAAGAAACAACCGCGCAGCACGGATTCCGGCTCGCCAACCTCGGTCAGCCTCTGGATGAAGCCGGCCTGGTCCACCGCCTTGATGGTATGCGTGGCCAACCCCGACCATAGCGCGTCGCCCTGCTTGATGCGGGCGCCCGTCAAACCCAGATAGAAACCGAAACTGCCGCCGAGATCGGGCAGCACATGGCTGGCGCCGACATCGGGGAAGAAGCCGATGCCGACCTCCGGCATGGCGAACTGGGCATTTTCCGTCATCACCCGGTGCGAGCCATGTGCCGAAATGCCGACGCCGCCGCCCATGACGATGCCGTCGATCAGGGCCACATAAGGCTTTTTGAAGCGCGATATCTGGGCATTCAGCCTGTACTCGTCGGCAAAGAAGTCAACGAGCGGGTTTCCGGCGCGGCCGGCATTATAGACCTGAACGATATCGCCACCGGCGCAAAACGCCCTGCCCTCGGCCTTGACCAAAACGACATCGATGCTCTTGTCGCGTTCCCACGCGTGCAGCGCCTTGGCCAGCGCCTTGACCATTTTCAGCGTCAGCGCATTGAGCGCCTGCGGCCGCGTCAGCGTCGCCACACCGGCACGGCCGATATGCTCGAAACGGATTTCGTCGCCGCCACCAAAATCCATCCGCCAAGAATCCTTTCAAACAACCCTCTTGGAAGTGCTAAAGGGTGGCGCACGGGCGCGTCAATGCTGTCGGGCGTGCCATCCGGCCTTGCGTTGCGCAGTCCACCCCTTATCGCCCGACGCGCTGGCACAATTGTATCGCATTGGTCTTGGCGACGGCCTCGTGATAAAAGCCGCGCCGTTCGGAGATTTCACCATGAACAAGTTCACCCCCACAAAACCGGCCGGCGCGCGCAGCGTCGACGAGATCACCAATTCTCGCCGTCTGCGCCGCATGCGCAAGGCACCGTGGTCGAGACGCCTCGTCCAGGAAAATCATTTGACGGTCGACGATCTGATCTGGCCGATCTTCCTCATCGACGGCGTCAATGTGCGCGAACCGATCGCCGCCATGCCCGGCGTCTTCCGCCTGTCCGTCGATCTCGCGGTCAAGGAGGTCGAGCACGCGGCAAAGCTCGGCATTCCGGCCATCGCCAGCTTCCCCAATGTCGAGATGAAGCAGCGCGACCAGACCGGCTCGGCGATCCTGGACCCGGACAATCTCATCAACCGGGCGACTCGCGCCATCAAACATGCGGTGCCCGAGATCGGCGTCATCACCGATGCCGCGCTGGACCCGTTCACCAGCCACGGCCATGACGGCATCTTGCGCGACGGCATCATCGTCAACGACGAGACCGTCGAGCAGGTAACCGCCGCCGCCGTTCTGCAAGCTGCGGCCGGTTCCGACATCATCGCACCATCGGACATGATGGACGGCCGCATCGGCGCGATCCGCGACGCGCTCGACGCCAGCGGCTTTTCCGACGTGGCGATCATGTCCTACGCGACGAAATTCCATTCGGCATTCTACGGCCCCTATCGCGACGCCATCGGCACCGCCGGCCTGCTGCAGGGCGACAAGAAGACCTATTATCTCGACCATGCCAATTCCGACGAGGCGGTGCGCGAGGCCGAGCAGGATCTGGCCGAGGGCGCGGACATGCTCATGGTCAAGCCCGGCCTGCCCTATCTCGACATCGTCCGCCGGCTGAAGGACGAATTCCAGATGCCCACTTTCGCCTATCAGGTGTCGGGCGAATATTCGATGATCAAGGCCGCTGGCGCCAATGGCTGGATCGACGGCGAAAAGGCCATGCTGGAATCGCTGCTGTGCTTCAAGCGGGCCGGCTGCGACGGCATCCTGACCTACTTCGCCCCCGAGGTGGCGCAGATGCTGAAGGGTTGACGTTCTATTCTGGCCAGCGCGCTGACCTTACGGCGAGCGCGACAATTGTCCTACAAATGTCAATCACGCCGCACTAAGCTGCGCCATTCACCGACGAATGCGAGGACTTGAGATGGACTACCGCACGCTTGGCCGTTCCGGCCTGAAGATTTCGACGCTTACCATGGGCACCATGACCTTTGGCGGCGGCGGCAAGTTCGCGGCTGCCGGCAAGACCGACCTCACGGAGGCTCGTCGGCAGATCGACCTTTGCCTCGATGCCGGCATCAATCTGATCGACACGGCCAACGTCTATTCGAGCGGCCTGTCGGAAGAGATCATCGGCGACGCGCTGGGCGGCAAGCGCAAGAACGACGTTCTGATCGCCACCAAGGCGCGCATGAAGGTCGGCACCGGCCCCAATGACGAGGGCCTGTCGCGCTATCATCTCATCCGCGAGTGCGAGCGCAGCCTCAAGCGGCTGAAAACCGATGTCATCGACGTCTATTTCCTGCATGAATGGGACGGCAAGACGCCGCTCGAGGAGACGATGGCCGCGCTCGACACGCTCGTCGCCCAAGGCAAGGTTCGCTATGTCGGCTGCTCCAATTATTCCGGCTGGCACATCATGAAGGCGCTGGGCATCGCCGAGCGCAACCACAACCCGCGCTTCGTCACCCAGCAGATTCACTACACGCTGGAGGCGCGCGAGGCCGAATACGAATTGTTGCCGATCTCGGTCGACCAGGGCCTTGGCGTTCTGGTTTGGAGCCCGCTGGCCGGCGGCCTGCTTTCCGGCAAATATACGCAAGATCAGGCAACCGCGCGACAACTCGCCGGTTGGTCCGAACCGCCGATCCGCGACGTGGACCGGCTGTGGTCGATCGTGGATGTGCTGAACGAAATCGGCAAAGCGCGCGGCGTTTCTGCGGCGCAGGTGGCGCTTGCCTGGCTGCTTGCGCGTCCTGCGGTCACTTCGCTGGTCATCGGCGGACGCAACGAGGCGCAGTTCAAGGACAACATCGCCGCCGCCTCGTTGGTGCTGAGCGTCGAGGAGCGGGTGCGGCTCGATGCCGTCAGCCGCCCGCCTGTGCTTTATCCCTACTGGCACCAGCAGGCGACCGCGCATCGCAGCTTCGGCCCGGCCGATCTCGTGCTCGACCGCGCGTGACGCGCTTCGCGCAAACCGCCCGATGACCCTGCCCGACGAAGCGAGCGAGGCGGGTAACCCGCATTGGCGGCGAAACCTGATCGTGGCCCTGCTGGGCTCGTTCACGACCATCGTGGCGATGACGCTGCTGTTGCCGTTCCTGCCACTCTATGTGGAAGAGTTGGGCGTGACTGGCCACGCGGCCATCGTGCAATGGTCGGGCATCGCCTATGGCGCGACTTTCTTCGCGGCGGCGCTGGTGGCTCCCTTGTGGGGACGGCTCGGCGATCGCTACGGCCGCAAGGCGATGCTGGTGCGCGCCAGTCTCGGCATGGCGGTGGCCATGTCGCTGACGGGCATGGCGCAGGACATCTGGCAACTGGTGCTACTGCGGGTGCTGATCGGTTTTGCCGGCGGCTACTCCTCGGGTTCGATGATCCTGGTCGCGATGCAGACGCCCAAGGACCGTTCTGGCTGGGCGCTCGGCACGCTGTCGGCCGGCATCATGGCCGGGAATCTGGTCGGTCCGCTGGTCGGCGGCGCGCTGCCGCCGTTGATCGGCATCCGCAACACGTTTCTTCTGGCCGGCGCTGTCATTTTCGTCTCATTCCTTGCCACCACCTTCCTCATCAAGGAAGACCCGCGTCGCGGCAGCACGGCTTCCGGCGCGCCAAGGGAGAAAAAAACGAGCGGCTGGTCGCGCATTCCCGACAAGGGGCCGGTCGTCGCGATGCTTTTCACGGGCATGCTGTTGATGTTCGCCACCATGTCGATCGAGCCGATCATCACCGTCTATGTCGGCCAGTTGATCGAGGATCAGAGCCGAGTGACGCTGATCTCGGGCGTCGTCATGTCGGCGGCCGCACTTGGCTCGATCCTGTCGGCCTCACGGCTCGGCAAGCTTGCCGACCGGATCGGTCACTGGAACGTGATTACCGGCGCGCTGGCCGTCTCGGCCGTGCTGCTGATTCCCCAGGCTTTCGTGACGCAAGCCTGGCAATTGATCGGCCTGCGCTTCCTGATGGGGCTGGCGCTGGGCGGACTGTTGCCGTGCATCACCGCCGTCATCCGCCACAACGTGCCGGATGGGGTCGGCGGCAGCGTGCTCGGGCTTTCCATATCCGCCCAGTATGCCGGGCAGGTCGTCGGTCCGCTTACGGGCGGCTTTGTCGGCGGCCGTTTCGGCATGCCGGCCGTGTTCCTTTTCACCTGCGTGCTGATGGCTTTCGGCGCTGCTTATAACTGGCTGATCCAGACGCGCCGCGCGCGAATCGCAACGGTAGGAAATCCATGATGAATCCGAACGAGCCTCCTGCCCGCACCGGGCGCATCCTGGTTTTTGCCGGCGGCCTATGCGGGGCGGCAGGCGTAGCACTTTCGGCTGCTGCGGCGCATCGGGGCGGCGCGTTCACCGGAACCGCCGCCTCCTTCCTGCTGATGCACGCACCGGTGTTTCTCGCCGTCGGCCTGATCGGCGGCAACCGCGTGCTGCGTGCCGGCGCCTTCATCCTGCTGGCCGGGCTCGTCGTCTTCAGCGGCGATCTTCTCGCCCGTGATTTTCTGGCGTCCCGGCTCTTTCCGATGGCCGCACCCATCGGCGGCACGCTGCTTCTGGCAGGGTGGCTGGCGCTTGCCGCATCGGCGCTGGTACGGTCAAAGCCCTGAATCCTTGCCGCAAGCGCTGTTGTATTTTCACGCCGATACAACTACGCAAAGAACATAGACGAAGAAAGGAATCGATATGGCGCGACCACCGAATTACGACCAAGAGCGCAAGGAACGCGACCGGCAGAAGGCTGCGAAAAAGGCTGAAAAGCTTGCGGCAAAAGCAGCCGCCAAAGAGCGCGGCGAAAAGCCGGAAGGCAGCAGCGAAGACGACGCTGCGGAGTAGCGGAACCACGTCGCCTGCATCATCAAGTCGCCCAAGCGCCCTCAAACAAGCGAGGCGCTAGGGCCGGATGGTTCAGGCAGACGCCTTGTCGTTCACGAACACATCGACTTCGCGTGCGGCAGCGACGAATGCCCGCCTGGCGGTCATCGCAGGCTTGTCGCCTGCAATCGCGTCGTGGCAAGCCTGAAGGGCCGCCCGGTGCTTCGGGCTTCGCTTGCCGGGCCAGTTGCTCAGAAGAAAATCCGAAGCGTCTTTAGCCGATCGCAAAAGCAAAACCTTTCCCTCCGCGTCCGCCTTAACGGTCACGGGGGTCTCAAACCGATTGTTTTCCATGGGGCGCTCTTACCCCGTTCACAACCAATAAGCGAGGACGAAAATCTTGATTTCGTCTTTCGGCACCCCATCTGGATCATCGAGGCCCGTTTCCAAGGTGCTTTAAGAGGAACGAAATGAACGCACGCGTGCTCGATGGTGAAATCCTGACGACCCGGCTGGACGATGCCCGGCTCTATGACGGCGTGCGCACGCGGCGCATCCTGGCCGTGATGATCGACTATCTGATCGTGGCCGTGCTCACCATTCCGGTTGCCATCATCGTCTTCTTGCTCGGCATACTGACGCTCGGGCTTGGCTGGATGCTGTTTTCCGTGCTCGTGCCTGCCGTTGCCGTGCTCTACATCTGGAATACGCTGGGCAGCGCCGATCAGGCCACGACCGGCATGAAGATGATGGGCATCCGCCTCGACCGCCTCGACGGCAGGCCGATCGACGGCATGACGGCGGTGGTGCATTCGGTGCTGTTTTGGGCTGGCAACGTCATCTTGACGCCGCTGGTGCTGTTGGTATCGCTGTTTTCGGACCGCAAGCGCACGTTGCACGACCTTTTGCTTGGCACAGTGGTGACGCGCACAAGGGCTTGATCGGGGGCTTGATCGGGGGCTTGATCGGGGGCTTGATCGGCCATTTTCGAAGGCCCGGCGCGGCGGTTTATACACAATCCAGTTGAAATTTTCGTCGCCCGGCCCAAAGGTAGGGCGATTCGCGGGAGCCGTTTTCACATTCGATGACGCACCAACCGACACAGTCGCCGCAGTTCTTCCTGACCGCGCCATCGCCGTGCCCTTATCTGGAGGGCCAGTTCGAGCGCAAGGTGTTCACGCATCTGGTCGGGGACAAGGCGCCGGAGATGAACGATCTCCTGACGCAAGGCGGCTTCCGCCGGTCGCAGAACATCGCCTACCGGCCAGCCTGCGAGACTTGCCGTGCCTGCGTTTCGGTCCGCATCCTCGCGCAGGAGTTTTCTGCAGGGCGCAGCATGAGGCGCGTGATGCACCACAATGCCGACCTCGTCGGCGCCATGCACGACGCCGAACCGTCCACCGAGCAGTATTCGCTTTTCCGCACCTATCTCGACGCTCGCCATCGCCGCGGCGGCATGTCGGACATGACGGTGCTCGACTACGCCATGATGGTCGAGGACACCCATGTCGACACCAAGGTCATCGAATATCGCCGGCGCGGCCCCGACACCTTCATCACTGGCAAGGGCCGGGGCGAGTTGATCGCCGTCGCGCTGACCGACAAGATGGCGGATGGGCTTTCCATGGTCTATTCCTATTTCGACCCCGAACTCACCGACCGCTCCCTCGGCACCTTCATGATCCTCGACCATATCGCCCGCGCCAAGGCGATGGGCTTGCCCCACGTCTATCTCGGCTACTGGGTCAACGGCTCGCGCAAGATGAATTATAAGATGCGATTCATGCCGCAGGAGCATCTTGGCCCGAAGGGCTGGGAGCGCTACACAGGCGACATCTGACAACTGGCCCGCCATGAAGCTGCCGTTGGATCGAACAACGGAGCATCGCCCTGTCCACCCCCCAGATCAGTCATTCCAAGGGTCTCCTGATTGCCGCGATCGGTGGCATGGCGCTTACCATCGACATCCCGCTGATCCGGCTGGCTGAGGGCGAGACGTGGTCCATCCTGATGGTGCGCTCGGGCACGACCTTCATCGCAGCGCTGATCGTATGGGCAATCTGGCGGATGGCGGCACCCGCCACGGCTCCACGCCTCATCCCGGGGCGCGCAGGCCTGGTCGTGTCGGCGCTCTATGGCCTCGGCTCAGTCACCTTCGTCCTCGGCATCTTCAATACGCTGACGGCCAATCTGGTCTTCATCCTCGCCTTCAACCCCATGTTCACGGCGCTGCTTTCCTGGCTTTTCCTGAAGGAGCGCCCGAGCCCGGCGACTTTCGCAACGATGGCGGTCATGGTGGTCGGCGTCGGCGTCATCGTCGGCGGATCGCTCGGCAGCGGCCATGTTTTCGGCGACCTGATGGGGCTTTCCACGGCGCTCCTGCTTTCCAGCGCGATCACCATCACCCGGGCCAGCGGCAAGGATATGGGTCTTGCCGCCTTGGTGGGCGGGGTCGCTCCCTGCATTACCGCCATGTTCGTCGTCTGGAACGCCGGCTACATGATCGAAACGCCCTGGTGGGCGATCCTCGACGGCCTCGTCATCATGCCGATTTCGTTCTTCTGCCTCGCAACCGCGCCAAAATACATTGCCGGGCCGGAAGTCGCGATGTTCTATCTGTTGGAAACCGTGCTCGCCCCGGTGTGGGTGTGGGTGGTGTTTTCCGAGATGCCGGCGCGAAACAGCCTCATCGGCGGCGCGATCCTGATCGTTGCGCTCGTGTTCCATTCGATGTGGCAGTTGTACCAGGGCCACAAGCGCCGTACCGGCGGCCCGCTGCGTCAACCTGCCTGAGGCGTCTTTTCCGGCGTGGTCTCCACGACCGCGTCGATTTCCAGCGGTGCCTCGTCGATGGCGGCTACTGCGTCGGCCACCTCGGTCTCATGCAGCCATTCCCGCCAGATCGCCACCAGCAGCGCCATCAGCACCGGGCCGATGAACAGGCCAAGAAAGCCCATCGTCTTGACGCCTCCGATCAAACCGAAAAACGTCGGCAGGAACGGCAGCTTGATCGGGCCGCCTACCAGCTTGGGCCGCAGCGTCTTGTCGACGATGAACAGTTCCACCGCGCCCCACACGAACAGGGCCACCCCTGCGAACATGGAGCCGCTGGCGGCCAGGTAGATCGAAACAAGCGTGAAGGACAGCGGCGCGCCGCCCGGAATGAGCGCCATGACGCCGGTAAGCGCGCCGAGCGTCACGGGCGAAGGCACGCCGGCCAGCCAGTAGGCCGTGCCCAGCACCACGCCCTCGCCGATGGCGATGATGGTCATGCCGGTCACCGTGGACGAGATCGTCGCTGGTACCACGCGCGAAATCCGCTCCCACCGCGCCGGCAGGATACGCTCGCCCAGCCGGTCGATCTGCCCGGCGAAAGCCTCGCCGTCGCGATAGGCGAAGAACAGGGCGATCAGCATGAACAGCATGGTCAAAAGCAGGCCGAACGCGCTGCCGCCCGCCGCCAGAACGCCGCGATAGATGCTGCCGATATTGGCGCCGCTGACTAATTGGATCAGTTCGCCGACACCGCCCGGATGGCTGATGGCCTGCGTCCATTGCTCGTCCAGCCACTCGCCGACCACCGGCAAGGTGGCGATCCACTGCGGCGTCGGCGCGCCATCGTGGTTGGTCTGGATCGCCCATGTCACCCATTCGCGCACCTCATGGATGGCGTAACTGCCGGCAAGCGAGATCGGCACCACCAGAAATGCCAGGATGAACAGGATGGCCAGTGTCGCGGCGACGGTGCGGTTATCGCCGACGGCACCGAGCAGGCGCCGGTAGAGCGGCCAACTGGCAAACGCGATAACCAGCGCCGCCAACACCGGGACAAGGAACCCGTGAAAGAAATAAACGCCGGCCGCAAACACCAGCACCAGCAGCCATCGCGCCGCCGACAGCGGTGGAATGACCGCCGAGCGCAAGGGCGCGGCAGCACCGAACAGGCGTAGTTGCTTAGGTGCTTTCCTGATCTCCGGTTCCTTCAAACGCCTTGCACCTCAATGAGGACGGCACCTCGTGTGCGCCATCTGCACTATCGGCGACAATAGTGCAGTAAACGTGACTGCATGCCAAACGATCTTGCACACACGGTCATGCAAAGAATGAAGCTATGTCCGGCTTAGCCGAATTTGCCCGTGCGCGGAAAACCTTTCGGCACCATGCGGCCTGCCGAAGCGCGGGCGCCGGTCCATTCGATCAGTTCCTCTTTCGACTTGACGAAGGTGCGGTCGGCCGAATCCTGCCACGACAGGCCGCTCTCCAGCGCGAAGGTCTTGATGTCGAGGATGCCGCCATCCTTGTATTTCTGAAGGCGCACGCCCTTGCCGCGCGTCATCTCGGGGATTTCGGCCAGCCCGAAGACCAGCATCTTGCGGTTTTCGCCGACGATCGCCGCGTGATCACCCTCTACAACCAGACACCGCTGGGCTTCGTCGGGTGATTTGACGTTCATCACCTGCCTGCCCTTGCGGGTGTTGGCGACGACGTCATCCTCCGGCACGACAAAGCCATAGCCCTGATGTGACGCCAGCAGCAGCTTGCGCTTCGGCTCATGGATGAAAGCCGTGACGATATCCTGATCGTTTTCCATGTCGACGATGATGCGGATCGGTTCGCCATGGCCACGGCCACCCGGCAGGCGATCCGCGCCGATGGTGTAGAATTTGCCGCCGGTGGTGAAGACGAGGATCTTGTCGGTGGTCTGCGCGTGGAACGCCAGCTTGAGCGCATCGCCTTCCTTGAAGGTCAGCGACGCATAATCGGCCATATGCCCCTTCATCGCCCGCAGCCAGCCTTTTTCGGAAACGACGACCGTTACCGGCTCGCGCTCGATCATGGCGTGGGCGATGTCGTCCAGATTGTGCTCGGGCGCGTCCGCGAACTGGGTGCGGCGCTTGCCGATCTCCGTCTCGGGACCGTATTTCTTGCGGACCTCGCCAATCTCCCAGCGGATCGTCGCCCATTGCTTGGTCCCGGATGCCAGCAGCGCCTCGATCTGGCTCTTTTCCGCCGACAGCCCGTCGAATTCCTTGCGGATTTCGAATTCTTCCAGCTTGCGCAAGGCGCGCAGGCGCATGTTGAGGATGGCCTCGGCTTGCGTGTCGGTGAGCGACCAGCGGGCCATCATCACCTGCTTCGGCTCGTCCTCCTCGCGGATGATGCGGATCACCTCGTCGATGTTCAGATAGGCGATGAGGTAGCCGGCAAGGATTTCCAGCCGCCGCTCGATTTCGCCGAGGCGATGACGCGAACGGCGCAGCAGCACCTCGCGGCGGTGCTCCAGCCATTCCTGCAGCACGGCCTTCAGCGACAAAACGTTCGGCACCTTGCCGCGCGACAAGACGTTGAGATTGAGCGGAAAGCGGCTTTCAAGCTCGGTCAGCTTGAACAGCGATTCCATCAAGAGGCCGGGATCGACGGCGCGGCTCTTCGGCACCAGCACGACGCGGACGTCTTCGGCGCTCTCGTCGCGAATGTCTTCCAAAAGCGGCAGCTTGCGCGCCATCAGCAGTTCGGCGGCTTTCTCGATCAGCCGGGCCTTCTGGACGCCATAGGGAATTTCGGTGACGACGATCGTCCACGTTCCCCTGCCCTGGTCTTCCTGATGCCATTTGGCGCGCACGCGAAAACCGCCGCGTCCTGTCTCATAGGCTTCGAGGATGGAGGCGCGGCTGTCGACGATGATGCCGCCGGTCGGGAAATCCGGTCCCTGCACGAATTCCATCAGCTTTTCGATCGACGCGCCCGGATTTTCGATCAAGTGCAGGGCGGCGTCGCACAGCTCGGCGGCGTTGTGCGGCGGGATCGAAGTCGCCATGCCGACCGCGATGCCGGACGAGCCGTTGGCCAGCAGGTTCGGGAACGCGCCGGGCAGGACGATCGGCTCTTCGTCCTCCTCATTGTAGGTCGGGCGGAAATCGACGGCATCCTCGGTGATGCCTTCCAGCAGCAGCGTTGCCACCTCGGTCATGCGCGCTTCGGTGTAGCGCATGGCGGCGGCGTTATCGCCGTCGATATTGCCGAAATTGCCCTGCCCGTCGACCAGCGGATAACGCACGGAAAAACTCTGCGCCAGCCGCACCAGCGCGTCGTAGATCGACTGGTCGCCATGCGGGTGGAACTTGCCCATCACCTCGCCGACGATGCGGGCGCATTTGGCAAAGCCCTGATCGGGGTTCAAACGCAACAGCCGCATGGCATGCATGATGCGTCGATGCACCGGCTTCAGCCCGTCGCGCACGTCCGGCAGCGCGCGGTGCATGATGGTCGACAGCGCATAGGCCAGATAGCGCTCTTCCAGCGCCTTCTTCAGATCGACCGGTTCAATATGATCGCCGCCACCCGCAGGCGGCAAATGCCCTTTTCCCATGGGTTTGACCTAACCGAGCCACTGATTCGCGGCAAGGGCGAAGACGGAAATCGTCAAGCACAAGCGCAAAACAAAAACCCCGCCGGAAAGGCGGGGTTCGGTTTGGAGTTTTTGGCCCCGCGCCAGCGGGAGCGAAGCGCCGAAAAACTTATTCGGCGTCCTTGGCGGCTGCCTTTTTCTTCGGCGCTGCCTTCTTCTTCGGCTCGTCGGCGCCGGCTTCGTCGGCAGCCTTGGCTTCCGTCTTCTTGGCGGCGGCCTTCTTGGCCGGCTTGGCCTTGGTCTCGACTTCCTCGTCGTCGGCCATCAGCTCTTCCTTGGACACCTTCTTGTCGGTGACGGCGACCTGGCTGAGCAGGTGGTCGACCACCTTCTCCTCGAACATCGGCGCGCGCAGCGTGTTCACCGCTTCCGGGTTGCTGCGGTAGAACTCGAACACCTGCTGCTGCTGGTCGCCCGGGAAACGACGCACCTGCTCGAACAGGCCGCGCTGCAACTCCTCGTCGGAGACGGTAACGCCGGCCTTTTCGCCGATCTCGGCCAGAACCAGGCCAAGGCGCACGCGGCGCTCGGCCAGGCGCAGATATTCAACGCGCGCCTCTTCTTCCGTCGTCTCTTCGTCAACGAAGGTGCGGCCGGCCGCTTCCAGATCGCGGTTGACCTGCGCCCAGATGTTGTTGAACTCGGCTTCGACAAGCTTCGACGGCGCCTCGAACGAGTAAGCGCTGTCCAACTGGTCGAGAAGCTGGCGCTTGACCTTCTGGCGGGTCATCGAACCGAACTGGTTCTCGATCTGGCCGCGCACGATCTCGCGCAGCTTTTCAAGCGATTCCAGGCCGAGGCTCTTGGCCGTCTCGTCGCTGATTTCCAGCGCGCCCGGCTTCTCCACGCCCTTGACGGTTACTTCGAAGGTCGCTTCCTTGCTGGCAAGATGGGCTGCCTGGTAGTTTTCCGGGAACGTCACGGTGACCAGCTTTTCGTCGCCGGCCTTGGCGCCAACAAGCTGTTCCTCGAAACCGGGGATGAATTCCTTGGAACCGAGCACCAGCGGCTGGTCGTTGCCGGCGCCGCCGTCAAAGGCCTCGCCGCCGATCTTGCCGACATAGTCGATGGTGACGCGGTCGCCGTCGTCTGCCTTGCCGGTCTTGGGCTCGTAGGAGCGGGTCGATTCGGCGACGCGCTTGACCTGCTCGTCGATCTCGCTCTCCGGTACGTCATAGACCGGGCGCTCGACCTTGATGTCGGAGAATTCCTTGATCTCGATTGCCGGAATGACTTCATAGTTCAGCTTGAACTCGAAGTCGGAACCGCCGGCCAGGATTTTTTCGGCTTCCTTCTCGTCCTCGGTCATGATGACCTCGGGCTGCATCGCCGCCTTCTCGCCGCGACCGGTGATGATGGTGCGCGAATCGTTGAGGATTTCGTTGACCACCTCGGCCATGAACGACTTGCCGTACACTTTGCGCAGATGATTGACCGGCACCTTGCCGGGGCGGAAGCCGTTGATGCGGGCCTTGCCCTGGGCGTCCGAAAGCCGGGCATTCAGCTTGGCTTCCATGTCGCTGGCCGGCACGACGACCTTGATCTCGCGCTTGAGGCCGGAATTGAGCGTTTCGGTGACCTGCATCATCAAACCTTTGTTTTCGCCAATGAGGCGCTGTACGGCCCGTGCCATACGCAGCCTGGTAAAGTCTCGCCGGGAGTGGCTTTCGTTGCGGAACAGGACAATTCGACCACAAGCGGCTCAAATTACCCCAGATGCGCTTCAAAATGTGAATAAGCCTTTGTGTTTCCTACTTCTTTCACATCCTGCAGAAGCGGATCGTCGCGTCCCGTCACATTCGACACGCCTTTTGTCACAGGCGGGGCTAATTTTCAACCGTCTTCGCATTTCGACCCGTGCGACCATTTTCAACGCGACATTGACAGAATGATGTCATCATGGGATTGGCGGGCAATGCGGATGTGGCGGAACTGGTAGACGCCCTGGATTTAGGTTCCAGTGCCGAAAGGCGTGGAGGTTCGAGTCCTCTCATCCGCACCAACTTCTTTATCTCACGGCAGTTCGCTTCGCTCACGCCTCCGATGGGGCGGCCTGAACGGCCGACGGGCCGTCGCCCTTGCGAACCCGATGGGTTCGACTCCTTTTCTGGCCGTCGCTCCGACGCTCAATAAAGCGGTTCTTCAAACAGTGTCTTGTCGCCGTCCATCAGCGCCTTGATCTGGGCTGTGCCATCCTTGGCGAGCGCCACTTTGATGGCGAAGGGGCGGACACGCATGTCGTTCTGGATAGCCATCCCCTCGCCTTCCGGCAGATAGAAGCGCTCGATGCCGTAATCGGGCGAGACGGTCGCATCCGGGTTTGACGCAATATCCCAGCCGGAGGACAGGTTTCCGGCAATGTCCGCCTCGCCCGGCGCGGCCGCATCCGGAGCCTTGTCGAGCCACGCTGCGGTTGGATGCCAAAAGCCGTTGGCATCCTTCTTCAGCCGGACGACAATCGAGCCATCGTGGCTCACATATCCACCGGTGGGCGCATTGGCGATCAGTTTCACCGGAATGCGGGAAATCTCGTAACCCAGATTGATGAAGTCGCCGCGCAGAAGGTCGCGCGGGTCCACTGGCTCGACCTTGAGCAGCACCTCCGTGCCATTGCGCAGGATCGCCGCCCGCCCGGCGATGATCCAGCTCAAAAACCCGATCTGGGCGAGCGCCAGCACCAGAGCCGACACAATCAGTCTTTTCCCGGTCATCATGCGACGGCTCCCTTGATGGAAGGCGCTCTTTTCATGCGCTTCTCGATCTGGATGATGGCGAAGGCCAGGACAGCCAGGATGACGGCGGCGGCAAGGAAGAAGCCGGCCGTGCCCAGCATCGTTTCCATGGTGACCGCGTAGATCAGGCACAGTTCCAGTGCGAACGCCAGATAGGCGAGCCAGCGCACGGCTCGGCTATCGCGCCCTGCCAGCACGATTGCCGCAGCGATGCCGGCAAGCACGATGGCGGCGGAACCGGCAAAGCCGCCATCTTCGATCAGGTCGATCTGTATCATCGCCATGCCGGTAAGAAAGCCGATCAGCGCATGCAGCGGCAGCCGCCCGCCCAACTGGACGATCTTATCGACCTGCTCCGGGGCAAGCGACGCAACGGCAAAAATACCGGCGCTGGCCACCGCCAACGTTGCCGCTATGCCGATCATGTCGTGATCGATGGCGAGCGTGGCGGCATAAAATATCAGCGACAGGATAATGAGGTGACGAGCCGGCTGGCTGCGTGTCCAGAACGACAGGGCGAACAGGACGATCGAGACAAGCACGAAGAAATGCGGGATTTGAAGGCTGCGGCACAAATCGAAGCTGCCCACGATCGAATAGACGAACCACGCATCGACAATTCCAACCGCCGCTACAGTCAGCGCGTTGGAGCGGAGCGCCAGGGCGGCCAGCGCCGTGCCGGCTCCCCAAACGGCCATGGCCGAGGATTCGTCGCCCGGCAGGTGGTACATCTGGCCAATCAGGGCAATGGAGCCGCCAAACGCCGCAGCCGCAACGATCCAGAGTGCCTCCCCCAGTGCAGCGTGCTTGCGCGTCTTCAGCACCGCGCCGCCGACATAGCCGCCAAGGAGAAGGGCGAAAAGCAGCCCGACGCGCACGATGCGCGGAAAAGCTTCCCAGTTGGCCGCAATGAAAATCAGGATCGCCGCGCCGAACAGCAGCGCCGCCAGCATCGCCAGGATGGAACCGAAGCTCAGCGAACGACGCGCGTTGTCCTCAACGTCGCGGGCCAGGGCATCGGCGGTCGGCACATCGATAAGTCCCGATTGAACCCAGCGGGCGATATCCTGCCTGACGCGCACCGAATAGCCTGCCATACGGCTTTCCCTTCCAATTCATCAGCTTATCAAACAATCCGCACAAACGATTGACGTTACGTCGTTTTCTGATTCTGGCCGATTTGTGTCGGTACTGTGATTCAATTGCCATGTTGCATTGCACAAATGCATTGCTGCTATGCACCAATGGCACTTCCAAATCGATTTGGGTAAGCCTATCTATGCTTCGTACACAAGACGGAATGGTCCGAACGAAAGACGAAACGAGAGATATCATGAACTTGATCCGCAACTACCGCAACTGGCGCCGCTACCGGGAAACCGTTACCGAGCTGAACCGCCTGAGCAACCGCGAACTGACCGACCTCGGCATCAGCCGTAGCGACATCCAGTTCGTCGCACGCCGGTCGATCTAATTTTTTCGGACCGATAACGGTCCACACCTCGAAAAGAGAATTCCGATGAACCTGCTCCGCAACTATCGTAACTGGCGCGCTTACCGCGACACGGTGAACGAGTTGGGTCGCCTTTCCAACCGCCAGCTTTCCGACCTCGGCATCAACCGTGGTGAGATCGCTGCCATCGCCCGCAAGGCAGTTTAACGAATTTCGCCAGGGTCGACCTCCTCCCCGACCCTGACGAATACGGCCAGCCTCATCCTCCTCCCAGAGGCTGTCCACCCAAACGGCGCCCGCCGCACCTCCTCCCGCGGCGGGCGTTGTTTCCCAAGGGTCTCGCCCCCTTAAAACGGCGACGCAGAATTTCGTCAATGCCGACCTCCTCCCCGGCTATGGCGAATATGGCCGACCTTCACCTCCTCCCGAGGGTTGGCCAACAAAACGACACCCGCCGGTCCTCCCCCGGCGGGTGTTGTCGTTTTGGACGGCTTTTTTCCCATCCTCATCACTTCCACGCTGCCGATAGCGGTGTCGATTGCAATCATCCGGCCAAGCGACTATCTCGCATCCTCATGAGCATCAAACCAGTTTACGTCCCCATTCACGTCCCCATTCACGTCATTGGCGGCGGTCTCGCCGGCTCGGAAGCGGCATGGCAGGCGGCGCAGGCCGGCGTGCCGGTCGTCCTGCACGAGATGCGGCCCGTTCGCGGCACCGACGCGCACAAGACCGACGGGCTGGCCGAGCTTGTCTGCTCCAATTCATTCCGCTCCGACGATGCGCAATCCAATGCTGTTGGCCTTCTGCATGCCGAAATGCGGCTGGCCGGATCGCTGATCATGGCTGCCGCCGATGCGCATCAGGTGCCGGCGGGCGGCGCGCTCGCGGTCGATCGCGACGGGTTTTCGCAGGCCGTCACCGAAAAGCTCGAGGCCCATCCGCTCATCACCATCCAGCGCGAGGAAATCGCCGGCCTGCCGCCGCAGGACTGGGATCAGGCGATCATCGCCACGGGACCGCTCACCGCCCCTTCGCTCGCGCAGGCTATAGCTGAAACCACGGGCGCCGATGCGCTCGCCTTCTTCGACGCCATCGCCCCGATCGTTCATTTCGACTCGATCGACATGAATATTTGCTGGTTCCAGTCGCGCTACGACAAGGTCGGCCCCGGCGGCACCGGCAAGGACTACATCAACTGCCCGATGGACAAGGCCCAGTACGAAGCCTTCGTGCAGGCGCTGGTCGAGGGCGAAAAGACCGAGTTCAAGCAATGGGAAGGCACGCCCTATTTCGACGGCTGCCTGCCCATCGAAATCATGGCGGAACGCGGCGCGGAGACGCTGCGCCACGGACCGATGAAGCCGATGGGCCTGACCAATGCGCACAACCCCGACGTGAAGGCCTATGCCGTCGTGCAGTTGCGGCAGGACAATGCGCTGGGCACGCTCTACAATATGGTCGGTTTCCAGACCAAGCTGAAGCATGCCGGGCAGGTCCGCGTCTTCCGCACCATCCCGGGGCTTGAGAACGCGGAGTTCGCGCGCCTCGGCGGCCTGCACCGCAACACCTATATCAATTCGCCGACGCTGCTTGATGCGTCGCTGCAGCTGAGGAGCCGGCCGGGCCTGCGCTTTGCCGGCCAGATCACCGGTTGCGAAGGCTATGTGGAAAGTGCAGCCATCGGCCTGCTGGCCGGGCGCTTCGCCGCCGCCGAGCGGCTGGGCGTGCACGCCTCGACGCCGCCGGTCACAACCGCGTTCGGCGCGCTGCTCAACCATATTACCGGCGGGCATATCGTTTCCGACGAAGAGCCCGGAAAGCGCTCGTTCCAGCCGATGAACGTCAATTTCGGCCTGTTCCCGCCCATGGAAGCGCCGAAAATCGAAGGCAAGCGCCTGCGCGGCAAGGAAAAGACGGTGGCCAAGAAGCAGGCGATTAGCGCCCGCGCTCTGGCCGATTGCCGGCAATGGTTGGGAATGGCGCACTCCGAAGCGGCGGAATAGGCGTTTAGCCGCCCCAGCCTCGGCTCGCACGACGATACAGCAGCCAGTGCCGGCGCAGACCGGACAGGCGGACCGTTTCGCGCAGCGGCGTCACGCGCGCGCTTTCCATCCTGTCCAGATAGGCTCCGGACAGAGCCAGCGGCAGGAATGCTGCCCGCAGCGAGGAAGGCAGCGCCACGGCACCGGTTTTGAACGCCGAAAAATGCTCCCGCGCCAGCGCGATCATCGCCGCAACGGCGCGCTCGCCGCCCAAATCGCCAGCCAGAAATTCCTCGCGAGATGTACCGACGGCAGCCAGGATATCGGCGGGGATAAAACATTGCCTGCGCGCACGATGCAGCGGCAACAGCAGAAGCAGGCCGGTCATGGCCTGCGCGCAGCCGGCCCTGCCCGCCAGTTCGGCAAAGGCGGGTGCGGCCTCGCTGTCCAGCGCCATGGCGGCAAGCTGGATCAGCGCCGAGGCCGTCTCGCCGCAATAGCCTTCGAGATCGGTACGCGACGGCATCGGATCGTCGTAGAGATCGAAGATCCGCGCCTCCAGATAGTTGTCGAAGGCCTGTTTGGGCAAATCATATGCTGCAATCGTGCGCTTCAGCGCATCGGCCAGCGGATGGCCGACAGCAGCCGTATCATCGGCGGCAATGATGTCACGCCACCATTGCAACCGCACTTCGCCGGGCAGCGGCTCGTGGATGCGATCGCGCACGCTGGCGATCTCGGCGTTGAAAGCATAAAGCGAAAACAGCGCATCGCGCTTGTCGGCCGGCGCATAGAGCGCGGCCAGATAGCGGTCATGGTCGGCGGCCCGCACCGTATCCATGATGATTTTCGCGGCGGCGTCCATCCTTAGAGCGCTTCATGGTTTGATGGAAACATTCTGCCGGCGATGGTTCGAGACAAGGTCGAGGGCTTTGTCGATGGCCGCACTGGGGTGCGGTCGAGACGAAGACCGAAGGATTTGGCTCGAAGCGGCCCGGCAGAATGATCCCATCTAGCCATGAAGCGCTCTAGTCAACGGCGATCAGCGCCGCCGCCACAGCGCGTTCTTCGGCCAGCAGCACGTTGTAGGTCCGCACCGCCGCTCCCGTCGACATCGGATCGCTGGCAATGCCGGCGTCCTTCAACGCCTTATGCAAAGAAGCCGGCAGCCGCCGCAAATCCGTACCGCAGCCGACCAGCAGGATTTCCACCTGTCCGGCCTCGGCAAAGAGCTTTTCGAAATCGCCTACCGTCAGTGCCGCCGCATCGGCCGGCTCCCAGCCGTGAATGCCGGAAGGCAGGCACAGGAGCGAGCCGCGATGCGACATGTCGGCAAAGCGGAAGCCGCCATTGCCATAGGCTTCTATCGGCGCGCGCCCCGGAAAAAACGCCTCGCGGATGATGATGCCCTGCCCCATTACTTGGCGGGCAGTTGCTGCGCTGCATCTCCCGCCACAGGCCCGGCAGTCGGGCGCAGATGGAACACGATGAGGATCGGTGCTGCGATGAAGATCGACGAGAAGGTGCCGATGAACACGCCGAACAGCATCGACGCGACAAAGGAACGAATGACCTCGCCACCCAGCAGGAACAGCGCAAGCAGCGCGAGGAAGGTGGTCACCGACGTCATCGTCGTGCGGGCCAGCATCTCGTTATCCGACAGATCCAGCAACTGACCGAGCGGCATTCTCTTGAACTTCCGCAAGTTTTCGCGAACGCGGTCGTAGATGACGACGGTATCGTTGAGGGAGTAACCAACGATAGTCAGGATCGCGGCGACCGTCGTCAGGTCGAATTGCAGCCCCGTCACGGAAAGGAACCCCAGCGTCAGGATAATGTCGTTGATCGTAGCCACGATAGAACCGATGGCGAACTGCCATTCAAACCGTATCCAGACATAGATCAGGATCGCGCCCATCGCCGCCAGCACGCCGATGATAGCCGCCCAGGCTAGTTCGCTGGACACGGTGGGGCCGACAAGTTCGGTGCGACGAATGTCGTAGGTGGAGGAAAGCGACTGCTGCGCCGTGGTCACCACGGAATTGCCGCCGGCGTCGGATTTCGCGCCGATACGGATGAGTGCGTCCGTCTCGGTGCCGAAGCTCTGCACCTGTATTTCCTTGATGCCGGCCTCAGAAAGGCGCGAGCGGATATCGCCGACATCGGCATTACCCGTTTTGGCCCGCACCTCCATCAAGGTCCCGCCGGTGAAATCGATGCCGAAATTCAGCCCGTGGGTGAAGAGCAGGCCGATGGAAGCAACGCACAGGCAGATGGAAACGATGAAGACCTGCAGGCGAACCTGCATGAAGCGGATATGCGTCACTTCCGGCACGAGCCGCACATAGCCCCTCGGCAGTTCCTTCGGGCGAGAGCGGCGGATCCATTCGGCAGCCAGCCAGCGCGTCAGGGTGAAGGCCGTGAAGATGGTGGTGATGATGCCGACAGCCAGCGTGATCGCGAAGCCGCGCACCGGGCCGGAGCCCAGGAAGAACAGGACGATGGCCGCGATGAGCGTGGTAATGTTGGAGTCGAGGATCGTCGCGAGCGCCTTCTGGAACCCGATATCGACCGATTGAAGCACCGAACGCCCTGATCGCCGTTCCTCGCGGATGCGCTCGTAGATCAGAACGTTGGAATCCACCGCCATGCCGACCGTCAGAACGATACCGGCGATGCCCGGAAGCGTCAGCGTCGAGCCCATGATCGTCAGCACGGCGACGATCAGCGCCAGATTGAAGATCAGGGCGACGTTGGCGATCCAGCCAAGGAACCCGTAGGCTGCGACCATGAAGACGACGACGAGGATCGAGCCGATCAGCGCCGACATCTTGCCGGCCCTGATCGAATCCTGGCCAAGGCCTGGACCGACCGTGCGCTCCTCGATCACCGTCAACGTTGCCGGAAGCGCGCCGGCGCGTAGCAGAACCGCGAGGTCGTTGGCGCTCTGGGCGGTGAAATTGCCGGAAATCTGGCCCGATCCGCCCAAAATCGGCTCGTTGATGCGTGGCGCCGAAATCACATGATCGTCGAGGATAATGGCGAACAGCTTGCCGACATTCTGCTGCGTGGCCTGGCCGAAGCGGGTTGCGCCCTTTGAATCGAAACGGAACGACACGACCGGCTCATTGGTGCGCTGGTCGAAAGTCGCCTGCGCATCGACAAGGTTCTCGCCGGAAACGATGACGCGGTTCTCGATCAGATAAGGAACCGGTGGCTCGTCCTTGGAATACATGATCGTCGAACCCGCCGGCGGACGACCGTCGAGCGCATCCTGCACCGGCACCGACTGATCGACCATCTGGAAGGTCAATTTGGCGGTCTGGCCCAGAATATCCTTCAGCCGCTGTGGATCCTGAAGCCCCGGCACCTGAACGAGAATGCGGTCGGAGCCCTGGCGCTGGACGATCGGTTCCGTGGTGCCAAGCTCATTGACGCGGCGGCTGACGACTTCGATCGATTGGGCAATCGCCGTCGACGTACGATACTGGATGCCGGCATCGGTGACCGTGAACCGCAACAACCCCGGCTCGGGCTCGTCCATCTCCAATTCCTGGACCGAACCACCGGTGAGCAGGCCGGCGGCTACCGGCGTCGTCAGCGTCTTCAACGCTTCCTTGGCAGCATCAATCTGGCTGGCATCGCGGATGCGGACCTGCACCGACCTTCCCGACCCGCTAAGGCCGGTATAGCCGACCTTAGCGTCGCGCAAGGCGGTGCGGATTTCGTCGCGCGCCGACACCAGGCGCTCCTTGACCAGATCGTTCGGGTCCATCTTGAGCAGGATGTGCGAACCGCCCTGCAAATCGAGGCCGAGCGTCACCTGCTTCTTCGGCAGCCAGTTGGGCAGCGAATTCAGCACCGACTGCGGGAAGAGGTTGGGAGCGGCAAACAGCACGCCAAGCAGGACAACTGCCCAGATACCGATGGTTTTCCAGCGCGAAAAATGCAGCATTGTTCGTTGTCCGTTCAGGCGTGCAAGCGGCTATCCGCCTTAGAGCGCAGTGCCTCCTTTGGGAGGCACAAAGGACGCTCTAACACTTTGTTTGAGCATCGGAATAATCCGAAAACCGTAACCCTTTTCGGTCCGATGCTCTAGATACGGTTACTTCTTGGCGTTCTGGTTCGCCACAGGCTCACCCTTGACGCGCACGTCGGCAATGGTCGAACGCAGCGCAGTCACCTTGGTGCCGTTGCCTAGATCGACCTCGAGTTCGTTGTCGTCGATGACCTTGGTCACCTTGCCGACAAAACCGCCGCCGGTGACGACCGTATCGCCACGCCGGATCGCCGACAGCAGTTCGGCGCGCTTTTTCATCTGCGTGCGCTGCGGGCGGATGATCAGAAAATACATGATTACGAAGATCAGCACGAACGGCAAGATGCTGATGAGCATGTCCGGAGAGGCGCCGCCGAAGCCTTGGGCATATGCCGGTGTTACAAACATCGAGGAACTCCTGGATTAGAAAGAAAGGCCGCAAAGCGGCCCACAAAGTTGGCCGGAATATAGTCGGTAAAGTTGTCAATGCAACTGTATCGCCGGCCGAATCCGCAGCTTTTCTGGCCTGTTCGCCCGTGTTAGAGGGTCATGCGCCGCCAATACGAACGTAAAGTGACCCTATGACCGACAATGCCCTCGAAGCCTTGAATACGAAACTCGACCGCCTGATCGAGGCTGTTGCCCGTCTCGCGCCGGCCGCTGCGCCACAAACCGACCTTGCTGTTGCCGATTGCTTCGTCTGGCAGGCCGATCCCGGCTATCTGGAGCCGGTACACAAAGTCAATCGCGTCGAGATCGGCCTGATCCGCGGCGTCGACCGGGTTCGCGACATTCTCGTGGACAACACCGAACGCTTCGCCAAAGGCTACGCGGCCAACAACGTGCTGCTTTGGGGTACGCGCGGCATGGGCAAATCCTCGCTGGTCAAGGCGGTGCATGCCGAGATCAACGCCCAGGACAAGCAGAACCTCAAGCTGATCGAAATCCACCGCGAGGACATAGACACGCTGCCCCGGCTGATGATGCGGCTGAAGGCTGCCCCCTACCGTTTCATCCTGTTTTGCGACGACCTGTCGTTCGATCATGACGACACGTCCTACAAGTCGCTGAAAGCGGCACTGGAAGGCGGCGTCGAGGGTCGACCCGACAATGTCATCTTCTATGCCACGTCGAACCGCCGGCATCTCTTACCCCGCGACATGATCGACAATGAGCGCTCGACCGCCATCAATCCGGGCGAAGCCGTCGAGGAGAAAGTATCGTTGTCGGATCGCTTCGGCCTGTGGCTGGGTTTCCACAAATGCTCGCAGGACGACTATCTGGCGATGGTCGACGGTTATATCGGGCACTATGGCCTGGAAATAGATGCCGACGCCTTGCGCGCGCAAGCGCTCGAATGGGCAACGACACGCGGTAGCCGCTCGGGCCGCGTCGCGTGGCAGTTTACGCAGGATCTGGCGGGGCGACTAGGCCAGCCGCTCAGGGACTGATGCCTCAAACTGATCCTCAATAAGAAAAAGGCCCGCTCCTTGCGGAACGGGCCTGGATGGCGGGCCGGACTGGAGGACAGACGGCCAGCGATCGTTCTCTATTCGAGGAATTTCCTGGGATCGACCGGCGCGGAATTCTTGCGCACCTCGAAGTGAAGCTTGGGCGAATCGGTGACGCCGCTCATGCCGGAGAGCGCGATTTCCTGTCCGCGCTTGACCTTCTGGCCCCGCGTGACCTGAAGCTCGCTGGCGTGGCCGTAAACCGTGACCAACCCGTCCTCGTGGCGCACCAGAACGGTATTGCCGAATTCCTTCAAGCCATTGCCGGCATAGATGACCACACCGTTTTCCGCGGCCTTGACCGGCGTGCCTTTCGGCACGGAAATGTCGATGCCGTCGCCTTCCTTGCCGGCGCTGCCGAACGCGGAGATGACGCGGCCGCGAACGGGCCAGCGCATCTTGCTGATGCCGGTCGAATCCGGTGCATCGACGTCGGAGGCTTCCGCCTGCTGGATCACCTGGTTTTTTTTCGGCGGCGTATAGGACGCCAGCGTTTCGGTCGGCGTCGCCTTGGTGGCCTTCGGCGTCGACGCCGTCTTGACCGGATCGACCGCATTTGGCTTGGCGCTGGCTACCGCATCAGCGGTGCCGCCTGGAATCTTGAGCGTCTGGCCGATCCGCAGCGCGCCGTCGGTCATGCCGTTCGCCTGCTTGAGCGAGGCGGTGCTGATTCCGGTCCGTCGCGAGATCGCCGACAGCGTATCGCCGGACTGTACCGTATAGGTGCCAGGCAGCGCGCCCTTCTTCGGCGCGGTCGAAGCGGGTTTTGCGTTGCTGGAGACGATGAATGGATCGTTTGCATCGACCGGAGCCTGCGGCTTGTCGGCCTTCTGCTTCGGCGGCTGGGGCAGAACCGCAACCTTTTCCGAGGCAGGCGTCGCCGGCGCGCGCTTGTTCTCGTTCAGCGGCTGGGCGTTTGCGATGGCCGGCGCATTCGACTGCCCCTTGACCTTGTAGCCATAGGCCGGAATGACGATCTTGCTGCCGGTCTTGAGGCCGTTGGCCTCGCTCAGCCCGTTGACTTTCATGATGGCGTCGGCAGGTACGCCATAGCGGCGGGACAGGCCCGAAATCGTCTGGCCGCTCTCGACGACGATTTCGGTCGCCTCCTGCCTTGGCTTGTTGTCGCTCAACCGCGGCGCGTCGGCCTGCACTTGCTGGAACGGCTTGTTGACGGTTCCCGTCTTTAACGTGCGGTCGATGCGGGGTTCTGTTTCAACGGCTGCGGTGCGGACCGGCTGCGCGGCGGGTGCTGCCAATGCGGGGGCAGCTTGCGCCTGCGAAACCGGGGGCAGGCCTGAACGCCCTACCGGCGCTTCGCGGCTGACCGGCTGGATCGGCGCGGCGGCCATTGTGTCGCCGGGGAACGGCTGAGACTCCTGGCCGATGATGGAGCGCTGGTTCGACGTCGAGGCCGTTGCGACGCTGTCGAGGCTATCGCCGAAGCGGGCGACCTGCGAACTGCACGCCGAGGCGAAGCCCGCGACCATCAGGACGGCGCAGCCACGCGCCAGATTGCGGCTATTTGTCTTCAAAACGCTGAGTTGCATCGCGATAACCCACACATACCCGGTACCAACTGTGCATGATTAAAGCGCGTTAATGTTACTGGCGGGTTAAGCCCGTCGAATCCGAGGCTAATTTTATTAAAGAACAGCCGCCATGCCCGCCAGCATGGGCTGGAGCCGCACCGTGCCGATGTCCTCGCGCTCGAACCGGCTGCCGACCTTGATCAGCTTGGCCAGAACCTGCTCGCTCTCCTCCGGGCCGATGGGCGCGATGACGATGCCGCCGCTCGACAGCTGGTCGAGCAGGAAACGCGGCAGGCTTTCAAAAGCCGCCCACACGACGATCCGGTCGAAAGGCCCTTCATTGACCAGTCCGTTGGAACCATCCGCCTGGCGGGCGATGGCGTTGGTTATGCCGAGCGCCTCGAAGCGCTGCCGCGCCAGGTCGACCAGCGTCTTGTAACGCTCGATGGTGACGACGCGGCCGGCAAGCCTGGCCATGACGGCGGCCGTGTATCCCGAACCGGTGCCGATCTCGAGCACGCGGTTGCCCGGTTCGATGGCAAGGGCGGCGATGACGGCGGCCTGCAAGTCCGCGCCCTCGATCGCCTCCCCGCACTCGATCGGCAAAGTCCTGTCCGACCAGGCGACGGCGTGAAAATGACCGTCGATGAAGTTGCGCCGCGGCGTCGCCTCGAACGCGGCGATCATCGCCTTCGGCACCGTTCCCTTGCCGCGCAGCCGCAGCAGGAAAGCCGCAAATCCCTCACGCTCGTCGGTGGCCAGGGTCATGGGCTATTCTCCGCCAATCGCTTTGGCCAGTTGATCGCGCACCTCGTGGGCCGTCAGGTCGAGATGCAGCGGCGTTACCGCGACCAGCCGGTTGTCCATCGCGTGAACGTCGGTCCCGCTCTTGCCCTCGCCCGCTTCGCGGCCGAAACGCAGCCAGTAATAAGGCAGGCCGCGTCCATCGCGGCGCTCCTCGACCGACAGCGAATGGACCATCTTGCCTTGCGTGGCGACAACCGTGCCGGCAATTTCGGCCGGCGCACAGTTCGGAAAATTGACGTTGAGCAGCACGCCTGCCGGCAGCGGCATGACAACCAGCTTCTTCAGCAGCGCCGGGGCCAGCGCCTCGGCGGTCTCATAAGGCACGACGCGATCTTCGCCGGAATAGTCATAGGCCTGGCTGATGGCGATCGAGCGGATTCCGAGCAAGGCGCCTTCCATCGCGCCAGCCACCGTTCCCGAATAGGTCACGTCGTCGGCAACATTGGCGCCGGAATTGACGCCCGATAAAATGAGGTCGGGCAGGCCCGGCAGGATTTTCCGCGCGCCCATGATGACGCAATCGGTCGGCGTGCCGCGCACCGCGAACCGCTTCTCGCCGATCTTGCGCAAGCGCAGCGGCTCCGAGATCGACAGCGAATGCGCGTAGCCGGACTGGTCCGTCTCCGGCGCCACCACCCAGACGTCGTCGGAAAGCGTGCGCGCGATCCGCTCCAGGCAGGCAAGGCCGGCATCGTGGATGCCGTCGTCGTTTACGAGGAGAATGCGCATTATTTCGATTCGATTCGTTCAACGCCGCCCATGTAGGGCCGCAGCGCTTCAGGAATGGTTACGCTGCCATCCTCGTTCTGGTAATTTTCCATCACCGCGATCAGCGCGCGGCCGACCGCCGTGCCGGAACCGTTCAGCGTGTGGACGAAGCGCGTCGCCTTCTCGTCCTTGACCTTGTAGCGGGCGTCCATGCGGCGGGCCTGAAAATCGCCGCAGACCGAGCAGGACGAGATTTCGCGATAGGCGTTCTGGCCCGGCAGCCACACCTCGATGTCGTATGTTTTCTTCGCGCCGAAACCCATATCGCCGGTGCACAGCGTCATAGTGCGGAACGGCAGTTCGAGCTTTTTCAGCACCGCTTCGGCGCATTCGGTCATGCGCTCATGCTCGGCGATCGAGCTTTCCGCATCGGTGATCGACACCAGTTCGACCTTGTAGAATTGGTGCTGGCGCAGCATGCCGCGCGTGTCGCGCCCCGCCGATCCGGCTTCCGAGCGGAAGCACGGGGTGAGCGCGGTCATGCGCAGCGGCAGCTTTTCATGCGCGGTGATTTCCTCGCGTACAAGGTTGGTGAGGGGAACTTCGGCGGTGGGGATAAGCATGGCCCCAGTTTCCCCGCGTGCTACCAAGTCACTTAGCTCACCCGCAATGCTTCTAAATTTAGTTTCAAATTCATGGAATCTCTTTGCAGAACCGCCAAAATGAATAGATAGTGATTCGAACAATTTTGAAGTCCACCTCACATCGAGTTCAGCCGATATTTTCTTCCGCATTTCAACGTCAAAATTTCTGGTAAACTCCGCAAGCCATGTGTTTTCCTGTGCGAAAGCTTCCATAGAAAACCCTAGAGCTCTGTTCTCGACTTTAAGCTGCTCGTAACGATTTAGAACGGGATAGAGATCCTCGCGGAACTTCGGCAATTGCCCCGTACCAAAAAGTGCCTCCTCCCGCACCATCAACGGCACTTGCACTTCCTGATAACCGTGCTCGGTCGTGTGCAGATCGAGCATGAACTGGCCGATGGCGCGTTCCAGCCGCGCCAACTGGCCCTTCAGCACGGTGAAGCGCGAGCCGGACAGCTTTGCCGCGCGCTCGAAATCCATCATGCCGAGCGCCTCGCCGAGCTCGAAATGCTCCTTCGGCTTGTTGCCCATGCGGGGCTGGCGCTTTGCGATCAGGTCGTCGCCGAAGCGGCGGCGTTCGACATTGGCGTGCTCGTCCTTGCCGACCGGCACTTCTTCCAGCGGCACATTAGGCAGCACCGCCAGCGCGTCGTTCAACGCCTTGTCGAGTTCGCGCTCCCGCGCCTCGCCGTTCTGGATGAACTCCTTAATCTCGCCGACCTCGCTTTTCAGCTTTTCGGCAAGGGCCGCATCGCCATTGCGCATGGCGTTGCCGATCTCTTTCGAGGCGGCGTTGCGGCGTTCCTGGCTGGATTGCAGCCTGGTCAGATGCTCGCGCCGCGCCTCGTCTTTTGCGATCAGGTCATCGACCGTCGATTGCGCATCGCCCGTCGACCAAAAGCGCTTTTCCAGCGCCTCGACCAAAACCTTCGGGTTGTCGCGAATCCATTTGATATCGAGCATTTGAAATCGTCCTTCGTGGGCGAAAACGGGGTAAACCGCATCCTTGACCGATGCAAGCCTCCTCGCCGCCACGCTGCCTTTCGGGCAGGAAGGTGTGGGTAGATTTATTTTCGAAGGCGCGCTTCGGCGAACACCCCTCATCCGTCTCGCCGCTTCGCGTCGATCCACCTTCTCCCACAAGGGGAGAAGGCAAGCCCTGCGTCGCCCGTACCGCAAATCACCGACGCTGTTGATTGGCAGAATGCCGGTGCCGTGCTCTTGCCTTCTCCCCTTGTGGGAGAAGGTGGATCGGCGAAGCCGAGACGGATGAGGGGTGTCGCAAGCGAGAGCGCCCGAGGCGCTCTACTCCGAAGGCGTTTCGGCCTTTGCCTCGGCAGCGGCCTTTTCGGCGGCTTCTTCGGCCGCTTCCTTGGCTTCCTTTGCCACCTTCTCTTTCTCACGCGTCTTTTCGATCATCCGCGCCAGCCAGATGGAGACCTCGTAAAGAAGGATAGTCGGCAGCGCCAGGCCGATCTGGCTCATCGGATCGGGCGGGGTCAGCACGGCGGCGACGACGAAGGCGATGACGATGGCCCATTTGCGCTTGTCGGCCAGCGCCTTGGACGACAGCATGCCCACGCGCACCATCAGGCTGGTGACCACCGGCAGCTGGAACACCAGTCCAAAGGAGAAGATCAGCGTCATGATGAGGCTTAGATATTCCGACACCTTTGGCAGCAGCGAAATCTGCACCTGGTCGTCGGTGCCGGCCTGCTGCATGGCGAGGAAGAACCACATCACCATCGGCGTGAAGAAGAAATAGACCAGCGACGCCCCCAGCAGAAACAGCACCGGCGAGGCGATCAGGAACGGCAAGAACGCGTGGCGTTCGTTCTTGTAGAGGCCGGGCGCGATGAATTTGTAGATTTGCGTGGCGATCAATGGAAAGGCGATGACCATGCCGCCGAACATGGCGAGCTTGATCTGGGTGAAGAAGAATTCCTGCGGCGCCGTGTAGATCAGCTCGACCTTGTGCGGGTCGAGCCCCGCCCACTGCGTCGCCCATTTGAACGGGACGACCAGCAGGTTGAACAGTTTCTTGGCAAAGAAGAAACAGACCAGAAAGGCCGCGAAGAAGCCGCCGATCGACCAGATCAGCCGCCGGCGCAATTCGATGAGATGCTCCATGAGCGGAGCGGAGGATTTCTCGATTTCGTCCTTTTCGTCAACGCTCACTTGGTGGTTCCTGCCGTCTTTTTCTTCGTTGCGGCAGGCTTTTCAGCCACCTTCTTGTTCGTTGGGACGGGCTTTTCAGCCAACTTCGTGTTCGTTGAGGCGGGCTTTTCAGCCGCCGGGGCCACCTTGACGGCAACCTTCACGGGCGAAACCTTCGCGGGCGAGGCTTTGGCAGGCGTCCATTTGGCGGGCGCGGCTTTTGCCGCTTCCGGTATCGCGGCTTTCGGCGCTACAGCCTTTACCGTCTTTTTCGGAGCCGTCTTTTTTACCGGATTGGTGACCGCTTCCGCCACGACGGACGAATCGGTCATTGCCGGGAATGCCGGCGTCGAGGCCGGTGCGCCGGAGCCGGGCAGTTCCGTCGCACCGTTCTTGAGCGGTTCGGCGGGGGTCGCCTCGGCGGCGGCAGGAGCCGACGGGTCGGCGGCAGGTTTCGGCTTCATCACATTGTCGACGCCGGCACGCACGTCGGCCGCAGCCTTTTCGAACGGATTGAGCTGCTTCCTGATTTCCGTCATCGGATTGAGGCCGCGCAGCGAATCCACCGACTTCTTGACGTCGTCGAGTTCGGCTTCCTTCAACGCATCGTTGAACTGCTTCTGGAAATCGCCCGCCATGCCGCGCAGCTTCGCGACCGTGCGGCCGAAGGTACGCAGCATCGCAGGCAAATCCTTGGGCCCGACGATTACGATCATGACGACCGCAATCACCAGCATTTCGCTCCAGCCGACTTCAAACATGGCACTTCAATCCGGTCAGACGCCGAGGGTGCTCAGCTCTTGCCGGCCTTTTCCTTGGCGGCGGCAACCGTCTCGTCGGCGCGATGCTCGACGGTGCGCTTGTCCTCGGCGGGGCGCTTGTCCTCGGCGACGTCGTCGTCGGCCATGCCCTTCTTGAAGCTCTTGATGCCTTTGGCCATGTCGCCCATCAGCTCCGGAATCTTGCCGCGGCCGAACACGAGCAGGACGATCACAAGGACGATCATCCAGTGCCAAATCGAAAACGAACCCATTGCTACTCTCTCTCGAATGTTTCCCGTAGGGATGATCTATGTGTTTTCGCGTTCGGTTTCAAACGCAGGTGCGACAGTCTTAGCGGATGAATTGCGCATGTCACGCGCTTTTGTCGTTCCCCACAGCGGCGAATGCGCCCTGCCCGGCGCCAAGTCCGCCAGCGGCTCAGTCTTCGGTGACGCGCGGCGTCAAAAGACCGAGTTCCTCCAGGTCGATGTCGGTCAGCGCGTCCTCGTCCTCCTGAAGCTCGTCGAGGTCGGCGGGCGGCAGCGGGATCGAGAAACTGGAAGGCATGCGGCCGGATAGCAGGCCAGCGCCTTTCAACTCCTCCATGCCGGGCAGATCGCGGATTTCCTCCAGCGCGAAGTGGTCGAGGAAGGCGTCGGTGGTGCCGTAGGTGACGGGACGGCCCGGCGTCTTGCGACGCCCGCGCATGCGCACCCATTCCGTCTCCAGCAGCGTATCGAGCGTGCCCTTGGAGGTTTCGACGCCGCGAATGTCCTCGATCTCGGCGCGCGTCACCGGCTGGTGATAGGCGATGATGGCTAGAACTTCGAGCGCGGCGCGCGAAAGCTTGCGCTGCTGCACCGTGTCGCGGCTCATCAGGAAGGCGAGGTCGCCGGCGGTGCGGAACGCCCAGGCGTCGCCCACCCGCACCAGATTTACGCCGCGCCGCGCATAGATCTGCTGCAATTCGGCCATGGCGGCTGGAATGTCGATGCCGTCCGGCAGCCGTGCCGCAAGCTGCTTTGCGCTGACCGGCTCGGCGCTGGCGAAGACGATGGCCTCGGCCATGCGCACGGCCTCGGCCAGATGCAGCCGCTCCATCGGGTTCTTGCCGCCTTCGTCGCCGGCCTTGAACGGAATGACGGATGCGCCGCTGCTCTCGCTCATGTCGCCACCTCGGCCCCTCGCGGCGCGCGCCCGCGCAGATAGATGGGCGCGAACGCCTCGTGCTGGCGCACCTCCAGCTTGCCCTCGCGCACCAGTTCCAGCGAGGCGGCAAACGAGCTCGCCGTCGCCGTGCGCCTGTCCTGCGGGCTTGCCAGATATTCGATCAGATATTTGTCGAGATCGGTCCAGTCGCTCAGATTGCCGATCAGGCGCGAGAGAATGTCGCGCGCTTCCTTCAGCGACCACACGCCGCGCCGGGCGATACGGACATTGGTGATCGCCTGTTTCTGGCGCTGGATGGCATAGGCCGTCAGGAGATCGTAGAGCGAGGCGGTAAAAGCGTTGCGCTTCTCGACGATGACCATTTCGGGCATGCCGCGCGCAAACACGTCGCGGCCAAGCCGGTTGCGGTTGACCAGCCGGGCGGCGGCATCACGCATGGCTTCCAGCCGCTTCAGGCGAAACTGCAGCACCGCCGCCAGTTCCTCGCCGCTTTCGCCCTCATCGCCGGGAAGTTTCGGGAGCAGAAGCTTCGATTTGAGAAAGGCGAGCCACGCCGCCATCACCAGATAATCGGCTGCAAGCTCCAGCCGCACCGCCCTCGCCTGGTCGATGAAGACCAGATATTGTTCCGCCAGCGCCAGAATGGAAATGCGCGACAGGTCGACCTTCTGGGTGCGGGCAAGGTGCAGCAACAGGTCGAGCGGGCCTTCGAAACCGGCGACATCGACCACCAGCGAGGGATCGCCGGTCAGGCGCGATTCTTCGCTCTCCGTCCAGATGGCATCCATCGGAGCAGATTTGCCGGGCCGTGCTGTCCCTGTTTGCGCCACTGCCGTCTGCTTTCTCCTAGGCTACCACCGCCTCGAAATAGGTCGAGAATTCGTCGCGGACATCGGCCTCGTTCGTGTCGTCGCCTTTGTTGATGACGGCCAGTGCCCGTTCCGCCCGCGCCAGCGCCGTGCCTTCCAGCCCGGTGGTGCGTGAGGCGATACCCATCATTTCCTCGAAAACGCCGTTGCAGTGAAGGACCAGATCGCAGCCCGCCGCAAGGATCGAGGCCGCCTTTGTCGGGAAATCCCCAGAAAGTGCCTTCATCGAGGTGTCGTCGCTGATCAAAAGCCCGTCGAAGCCGATTTCGCGCCGGATGACCTCTTCGATGACCTTGCCGGAGGTTGTCGCCGGGTTATTGGGATCGATGGCGCTGAAAATGACATGCGCGGTCATCGCCGCCGGCAGATGGGCAAGCTGGCGGAACGGCTCGAAATCATGCCGGCGAAGGTCGTCCAGCGAGGCATCGACGGTCGGCAATTCGAAATGCGTGTCGGCAAACGCCCGGCCGTGGCCCGGAATATGCTTCATCACCGGCAGCACGCCGCCCGCCATCAGCCCTTCGGCGGAGGCGCGGCCAAGCTCGGTAACGCTCTTCGGCTCCTTGCCATAGGCGCGCGCGCCGATGACGTCGCTGGCGCCCTCGATCGGCACGTCGAGCACCGGCAGGCAATCGGCGGTCAGGCCGTAGCGCGCAAGGTCGAAGGCATGCAGCCGGCCGAGCAGCCACGCGGCGCGGCAGCCTTCGTCATGATCGTCGCGCCACAGCGCGCCAAGGGCGGCGCCGGCCGGATAATTCGGCGCGAGCGGCGGGCGCAGGCGCTGCACCCTGCCCCCTTCCTGGTCGATGAACACCGGTGCGTCGGGGCGGCCGATGCAGTCGCGCATCGAGGCGACCAGATCGCGGATCTGTTCCGGCTCGCTGATATTGCGGGCAAACAGGATGAAGCCCCACGGGCATTCGCCGCGATAGAAGCGGATTTCTTCGCGGCTGAGGGATTTCCCGGCACAGCCGAGGATCATGGATTTTGATTCGGTCATGCGTGAGTTTAGAGCGTCGCGGCACGAAAGGGAATCGCATCGAAGGCCGCTTGCCGCGATGGCGGCGTTGGGTTACGCCTTCGCCATGACAACGCATCGCTTTACCGCCACCGCCTGGTCCAATGTACTGGGTACCCTGCCCGCAGCCCTGAAAATCGCTTCGGGCGATACGGTCGTTACCGAAACGATCGACGCCCATGGCTTCGACAAGGATGGCGTTCGGCGCGCCTCCGAGCCCAACCCGATGAACGGTCCGATCTTCGTTGCAGAGGCCGAGCCCGGCGATGCGCTCAAGGTCGAAATCCTGCGCATGACGCCGATCCGCGCCACCGGCTGGACCCGCGCCGCCCTCGCCGAAAATGTCGTCGATCCCGAAATCGTGCGCCACCTGCCGCCGCGCGACATGACAAACTGGCGGATCGACCTGCAGGCGCTGACGACGACGCCGGACCCCGCCGTGCCGGGTCTCGAGGATTTCGTGTTGCCGCTTGAGCCGATGATCGGCTGCTTTGGAGTCGCGCCGTCCATGGGGCAGGCTTTTTCCACCGCGACCAGCGCCGAAAACGGCGGCAATATGGATTACCGTGGCTTCGGCCTCGGCACGACCGTGTGGTTGCCTGTCGCTGCGCCCGGCGCGCTGTTCTTCCTTGGAGATTGCCATGCGGTGCAAGGCGACGGCGAAATTGTCGGCACCGGCATCGAAACCTGTTTCGAGGTCGAGATACGCCTGAGCGTCGAAAAGAACCGCAATCTGGTCTGGCCGCGCGGCGAAAACGCCACCGCCATCTTCTCCGTCGGCAATGCAAGGCCACTCGACCAGGCGCTGCAGCATGCCACGACCGACATGTTCAACTGGCTGACCAGCGATTATGGCCTGAGTGCTGCCGCTGCCAGCCATCTGATGGGACAGGTCGTGCGCTACGACGTCGGCAACGTCTACGATCCGGCCTACACCATGGTCTGCCGCATCGACAAGAAATGGCTGAAGAAGCGCAAAGCTTAAAGCGCACGACCTTCATAACAAAACCGGCGCAGCTTTTTGGAGCCGCGCCGGTTTTTTCGAATTCAGCCGATCATTTCGATACGAAGCAGTTGCCGCCGGCCGCCTTGTAGTTTTCGCAAAGGTTGATGGCGTCGTTGCGCGAATTGGCCGGTATGCGCACGCGGTAGAATGTGCCCTTGCCGGCAATCTCGGCCTTGACGATGTTGGCCTGGTGACCGTCAAGCACGCTGGCATAGCGGCTGGCCAGAGCCTTGTAGGAAGCCTGCGCGCTTTCCTCGTTCGGCTGCGAAGCGATCTGCATCGACCACGAACCGGAAGCAGCCGCTGTCGGGCTGATCGAGGCAACCTGGTCGGGCTTGACCTCGCCGACGATGTTGACGGGCTGTTCGGAAGGCCGCTGCGGCGCGGCCGCCACGGTGGCGGGCGTCGTCGCGGACTGCGTATCGGCCTTGGCAACCGGCTTGAGGGCGGATCCGCTTTCGAGTGCCGCGGAAGCCGTCTCGTCATTGGCCGCAATGGTGCCGGTCAGGTCGTCGGCCTGGACGGGCGCACTGGCGACGCGCTGCGGCGCGGGGTCCATCGGCTCGCTGGCTTCAATCGCGGGTGCCGGCGTTGGATCTTCACGCGGCGCCAGCGTACCGTCGGGCTTCACGATCATCGTGCGGACCTTGCGCGGCGTGACCAGGGCGACATCCTGATTGCTCGTGGCCGAACTTTCCGGCTGCGCGTCCTGAACGATGCGGTCTTCCGATTTGGCGGTCGGAGCGGCATCGCCGGATGCGTCGGCCGTTTCGTCCGGCGTCGACGACAGGTCGATGACGCGGTTCTGCGGGGCAGCCGCATTCACGTCCACCGGGTCTTGGGCCGCCGCAACCAGTTTCTCCTGCGATGGCGCTTCGGGCTGGCCGCCCTTGGCGACCACTTCATAGACCTTGTTGTCCTGGTTCGGCACCACGGTGCCGCCGGGATTTTCCGGCTTGACCTTGATCGGCGTATTGTCGGCCTTGACGATGACGGGAACGTCCGAACCGCTGCTGCCTCCCGGCGAGAGCGCGAACGCGCCAATGCCGCCGACGATCGCGACAGCGCCGACGGCCGCCGCGATGAACAGGCCGCGCCGGCGCGGCGCTGACGCCATTTCTGCCGCCGCCATGCCCGGAATGGCCATTTCGTTGTCGAGTTCGGGATCGTAATCCAGCCCGTCGGGAGCAAAAGTCTCTGCCGGCGCAAAAGGCCTGCCGTCATGCGGCGCACCGAAACCGGAATCCATTTGTACGGTAGCCGCATTATAGGAAGCGGCGGCGTTATATGGCTCCGCTGCGAAAGCCGGAGTCGGCGCCGAAGCCGGGGACGACGTGGCATAAGCGCGACTGTCGCCTCGACTGAAGCCGGCCTGATAGGGCTCGTCGTCATAGGTGGCGGCGCGGGACGGGACAGGATCGGCCTCGGCGGCGTTCAAATCGCCGAGCATGCCGGCGAATTCCACGTCGAGGTCGTCGAAGGAAGCCGAGGCCGGCCGGTCCTGTTCGAAGGCAAGCTCCGGAATGTCGAGATCGTCCGCCAGAGCAACGACGCGTTCCGGCACATCGATGGTTTCGACGTCGGGCATTTCGTTGAAGGAAGCCGCGACCGGTTGCTCGTCCAGCACGGGTTCGGCCTCCGGTTCGGCCTGCCAGGCCGGCGCGACAGGCGGCTCGGCCGCAACGGGCGTCTGGACATTCCAGGCGAGCGGCATGGCAGGCGTTTCCTGTGGCGCGGAAGGCTGCTCAGCCGCTGCCGAATGCTCTTCCTCGTCCGTCATGTCCGAGTTCGCCAGTTCATGCAGCAGCATCGCGTCGAGATCGGCCCCGCCGTCATGCTCCTGTAAATTGTCCGGCACATGAGGCGTTTCGACTGGCTGCGACGCGCCGTAACCGGCGGCGGCGACCGCAAAGGGATCGGCTGCGCCCGGGTGACTTGCGCCCAGAATCGAAGAACCCGCAATCGAGGAACCCGCCATCGAGGACATCGAGGCCCATGAGCGCGACATCGTCGCGCCTTCCGTCGTGGACTTGGCGACACGAGCGCCCATATTGCCCAGCAGCGCGTTCAGTTCGTCTTCCAGGCTTCGCTCCTGCGCGGCGGGAGCCAGCGCTTCGGCGATCTCAGCTGCGGCTTCCGGCTCCTGCGCTGCCTGCGCCACAAAGCGATCCTCGACGGGCGCGGCCACCGAAACGGCCGGTGCGGGCTCTTGCCAGGCTTCGATTTCGGCTTCGGCTTCATCCTCGAAAGAGGTCGCCTCGATCACCGGATATTCCGGCTCGGCGGGAACTACTTCCGGCGCGTGAACGACCGGCTCGGCACGGGCATCGAAATCCATGTCGACGTCGGCCAGGGCTTCCGCGAACTGCGCGTCGAAATCCTGATCCGCCGCGACTATGGGAGCCGGCGCAAATTCGTCTTCGGCGGCAGGGTCCTGTGTCGGCGAATGGGTATCGGGTTCCGCTTCGACCTGGAAAGACTGCGCCACCGCCTCGCCGAAATCAGG
Source organism: Mesorhizobium sp. A556 (assembly GCF_054489545.1). Lineage (NCBI taxonomy): Bacteria > Pseudomonadati > Pseudomonadota > Alphaproteobacteria > Hyphomicrobiales > Phyllobacteriaceae > Mesorhizobium > Mesorhizobium sp. A556. Next base: position 658,913 of record NZ_JBTMXA010000002.1, on the reverse strand, counting down.
ATCCATATCCAGTTCGGGGTCCGGTTCGGGATACATGTCCAGTTCTTCCAACTCGGGCTCGGCAGCGTATGCCGCATCCGGCGCAAAATCCTGCATGGACACGGCAACCGCATCGTCCATATCCAGTTCGTGGGCGTCGTACACCGGTTCGGCGGCGGGTTCCGGCGCCTGCGCTGCATCGTGGCCGGCATCGGCTTCCATGCTGAACTCGCCCATCAACTCCTTTTCGAGGTCGATGTCGAAATCGTCGCCCATGACGGGATCGGGCGCGGCCTGCGACTTTACCGGCTCGCGCGGGTCGAAACCCATGATCCTGGTCAGTTCCGCGAACGGATCATCATCGGAGATCGCGTTGGGGGAGATCGCGTCGGAGGAGATCGCGTTGCGGTCGGCGGTTTTCAGCGGGGTTCTGTCTGCCATCTTTGTTCCCGAACTCATACACAGTCGGACGCCATGGACGTCGCGCAAGGTTGGCCACTACCAGCGCAATGTGGGCAAAAGGTGACAGGTGTTTTAGCTATGCCTAACGCATTTCGGTAGGCGCTTCCGCCCCGATCAACGCCAAGCCGGACGTAAGAACATCCGAAACGGCCTGCACCAGACCCAGCCTGGCAAGCGTCAATTGTCGGTCGTTAACCTTAACAAACCGTAAGTCCGGGTTCTCACTACCCCTATTCCAGGCCCCATGGAAGGCGCTGGCGAGATCGTAGAGGTAAAAAGCCAGCCTGTGCGGCTCAAGCGCGAGAGCGGCGGACTCGATCAGGCGCGGATATTCGGCCAGCTTTCGGATCAAGCCAAGCTCGCCCTCGTCGGTGAGGCTGGCGCTCAATGCAGCCAGCTCCGTCCGGTCGAAATGCGCCTCGCCCAACTGCTCGCCCGCCTGCCGGAACACCGAATGGCAGCGCGCCGAGGCGTATTGCACGTAAAATACCGGATTGTCCTTGGACTGTTCGGTGACCTTGGCGAAATCGAAATCGATCGGCGCGTCGTTCTTGCGATAGAGCATCATGAAGCGGATCGGGTCGCGGCCGACCTCCTCCACCACTTCGCGCAGCGTGATGAAATCGCCCGAGCGCTTGGACATGCGCACCGGCTCGCCGTCGCGGAACAATTTTACCAGTTGGCACAGCAGCACGGTCAGCTTGACGCGGTCGCCGGCAACGGCGCGCGCCAGCGCCTCCAGCCGCTTGACGTAGCCGCCATGGTCCGCGCCCAGCACATAGATCAGGTCGACGAAGCCGCGATCCACCTTGTCCTTGAGATAGGCGACGTCGGCGGCGAAATAGGTGAAGGAGCCATCGGACTTGATCAGCGCGCGGTCGAGGTCGTCGCCGACAGCCGTGGAACGGAACAGCGTCTGCTCGCGGTCTTCCCAGTCGTCCGGCTTCTCGCCCTTGGGCGGCGGCAGCGTGCCCTTGTAGATGTGCCCTTTCAGGGTCAGGTCGTTGATCGCCGAGCGAATCCTTTTCGCGTTTTCGGCGTGCAGCGTGCGCTCCGAGAAGAACACGTCGTGATGCACGTTCAAGAGTGCCAGATCCTCCTTGATCATCGCCATCATGGCGTCGATCGTGCGATCCTTGATGATGGCCAAGGCCTCGTCTTCCGGCATCTGCAGCAGCTTATTGTCGAATTCGGCGGCAAGCGCCTGTCCGACCGGGACGAGATAGTCGCCCGGATAAAGCCCCGCCGGGATTTCGCCGATTTCCTCGCCCAGCGCCTCGCGATAGCGCAGCAGCACGGAGCGCGCCAGAACGTCGATCTGCGAGCCGGCGTCGTTGATGATATATTCCTTGGTGACGCCGTAGCCGGCAAACGCCATCAGATTGGCCAGCACATCGCCGACCACCGCGCCGCGGGTATGGCCGACATGCATCGGCCCGGTCGGGTTTGCCGAAACATATTCGACATTGACCTTGCGGCCCTGCCCGACAGTCGAGCGACCGTAATCCTTGCCCGCGCCGAGCAGGCTGGTCAGATGCGCCTGCCAGAAGCCGTCGCGCAGCCGCAGGTTGACGAAGCCGGGGCCGGCCACTTCGACGGCGGCGACATCGGCGTCGGCACGCAGCATTTCCGCGAGCTTTTCGGCCAGCGCGCGCGGGTTCTGCCCGGTCGGCTTGGCCAGCACCATCGCCGCATTGGTCGCCAGGTCGCCATGGGTGGCATCGCGCGGCGGCTCGACGGCGATGCGCGACAGGTCGGGTGAAGCGCCGTCCTTGTCTTTCAGATCAAGCGCTTCGACGGTCTTGATGATCCGCGCGGTGAAGTCGGCGAAGATGTTCATGGCAGGCTTTCGTAAATGCGCCGGAAAGTGCGACGAATTTTCAGGAAAATTGAAACTCACGTCAAACGTGATTTTCGGGCAGCGCTAACGCAAATCCGGCGTATGGTCAAACAAGCGCTGGTGTTCCCTGATGGCATAAGTGTCGGTCATTCCGGCTAGGAAATCGGCGACATGGCGCGCCTTGATGCGGTCCTCGGCGCGGTCCAGCCCTTCGCGCCAGCCGTCGGGCATGGCGCGAGGATCGGCGAAATAGACATCGAACAGGTCGTTGACGATCCGCTCGGCGTCTTCGCGCACCCGCATCACTTTTTCATGGCGGTAGAGATGCTGGTACAAAAACGCCTTCAGTTCCTTCTCGGCGACCGCCATTTCCGATGAAAACCGCACCATCGTTTCCCCGGCTCCGCGGACGTCGTTCGCACTTTGCGGGTTGATTCGCGCAAGATTTTCATGGGTCGTGACGATCACGTCCTCGACCATGCGGGTGATCTGGCGGCGCATCAGTTCGTGGCCGGTGCGGACCTTGTCGAGCGTCGGGTAACGCTCGCGCACGGCTTTGAGGATCGAACCCGGCAACGCAAGCTCCTCCAGCATCTCCAGCTTCAGCAGGCCGGAGCGCAAGCCGTCGTCGATGTCGTGGGTGTTGTAGGCGATGTCGTCGGCAATCGCCGCGCATTGCGCCTCAATGCCGGCATAGCGATCGAGTTCGAGGTCGTGCAATTCGTTATAGGCGCGGATGGTGGGCGGGATCGGCCCATCCAGCCCCTGCCCCTTGGCATCGGCCAGCGGCCCGTTGTGCTTGACCAGCCCCTCCAGCGTTTCCCAGCAAAGGTTCAAGCCGTCGAATTCGGCGTAGCGATGCTCCAACCTGGTTACGATGCGCAACGACTGGGCATTGTGATCGAAGCCCCCCCATAGCGCCATCTTCCCGTTCAGCGCGTCCTCGCCCGTGTGGCCAAAGGGCGTGTGGCCGAAATCATGGACCAACGCCACCGCCTCGGTCAGATCCTCGTCGCCGCGCAGCGCGCGAGACAGCGCGCGCGCGATCTGCGCCACCTCGATCGAATGCGTCAGCCGCGTGCGGTAATGGTCGCCCTCATGGGCCACGAATACCTGCGTTTTGTGCTTCAGCCGGCGAAAGGCGGTGGAATGGACGATACGGTCGCGGTCGCGCTGGAAGGGCGTGCGGGTCGGGCTTTCCGGCTCGGGAAACAGCCGGCCGCGCGAGCGCGCGGGATCGGTGGCGTAGGCGGCGCGCGGCCGGTAGCCGAAGCCGATATCGCCAAGCTTCGCATTCTCGTCAGTCATCGTGCCTCATTCAGTTCGCCTCATTCAGTGCCGCGTTCAGCAAACCACTCGACGATTTTCGGCATTTGGCGCTCGAACCCACCCGGCAGGAAGACATTGAACAGGCCTACCGGTTCATCCGTCGTATTGCGGAAATCGTGGACGACGCCCGCCGGAATGCGCACGAACGCGCCGGCGGAAGCCTCGACCCATGTCTCGCCCGTGAGGATGGCTGCCCTACCCTCCAGAACATAGAATATCTCGTCATTCGCCTCATGGCTGTGGGCGCCCGGCCCCGTGCAGCCCGGCTGCAGCCACCATTCGGAAACGGAATAGCGTTCACCCGTCTCGCCTTCGTCGGCCTTGAACACCGCCCGCATGGCACCGCATTCGTAGGCTCGGCCCTCGCCGCGCGCCAGCACCAGAACATCTCTTTCCGACAGCGTTTCCATCGTGCCTCCAGTCGCAGCACGCGTTTGGCATCGTGCTGCCAGTTGACTTGGCCCCTCGCGCTTCATACCTATCATGAATAACCGAAAGCAAGGTGACGCCCATGGGCGCTGATGCAAAGACTAGCATGAAGATCGACGTTACCGACGCCGCCTTTAAGCGCATCGCCAAGATCGTCGCCGCCGATCCGGGCAAGACCGCGTTGCGGGTTGCCGTCGAGGGTGGCGGCTGTTCGGGCTTTTCCTACAAATTCGACCTAGTCGAAGGGCGCAATGACGACGATATCGTGCTCGAAAAAGACGGCGCGACCGTGCTGATCGACGATATGTCCGTGGTCTATCTGGGCGGCTCGGTTATCGATTTCGTCGACGATTTGATGGGCCAGTCGTTCCAGATCAAGAACCCCAATGCCGTCGCCTCCTGCGGCTGCGGCACCAGCTTTTCTCTCTGATTCTTTTTCACGGGTAACGCAGCCGCACCCGTCGTCATCCTCGGGCCTGTCCCGAGGATCTACAACGCTGCGCGAATAACTCCGATGTGCACAGATGCTCGGGACAAGCCCGAGCATGACGGAGGTTGAAGGGCCGTTCGAGCGGTCCTTTTTCTTTGTCGCTCAAACTTCCGCCGACATCGCGGCCTTGCGCAGGTCGTCCGCCTCGCCGCTCGCGCCGTTGAAGACGAGGTTGAGCAGAACGGCTGCGACCGATGCCAGCAGGATGCCTGAGTCCACCAGCGGCCCGATCGACTTGGGCAGCCACATGTGGAAGTCCGGGGCGACGACCGGGATCATGCCGAAACCGAGCGCGATGGCGACCAGGAACAGATTGTTGCGGTTTTCCTTGAAGTCGACGGCGGCAAGGATGCGGATGCCGGTTGCCGCGACCATGCCGAACATGACGATGCCCGCCCCGCCCAGAACCACCGTCGGCAAGGCTTCGACCAGCGCGCCCATCTTGGGGATGAGGCCGAGCACCACCATGATGGCCCCGCCGGCGACGCAGACGAAGCGGCTGCGGATGCCGGTTACACCGACCAGCCCGACATTCTGCGAGAAGCTGGTATAGGGGAAGGTGTTGAAGATGCCGCCGAGCAGCGTGCCGAGGCCGTCCATGCGCAAGCCGGACGAAAGCATCGGCTGCGTCACCTTCACGTCGGTCATCTCGCCCAGCGCCAGGAACATACCGGTCGATTCGATCATCACCACGATCATCACCAGAACCATGGTGAGGATGAGAACGGGATCGAAGATCGGAGCGCCGAAATGAAACGGCAAGATCGGGGCAAGCCAGGCCGCATTCGCCACCTTTTCGAAATGCATCATACCGAGCGAAGCGGCGATGACGCCGCCGACGATGATGCCGATCAGCACCGCGACGTTGCTGAGGAAGCCCTTGGTGTAGCGCGCGACACAGACGATGACGCCGAGAACGACCAGCGACAGGACGATGTGGGACAATGGCGCATAGGCCGGATTGGGCACGCTCGGCGCAAGAGAAAGACCCGAGGGCGCGAGCGGCATGCCCGAATTCGCGGCATGGGTGGCGTCGGTGATCGCCTTCAGCCATGCGGCATATTCGGGATTGACGATTTTCGGCGCGGTCGGGCCGACCGGCAGGCCGAATATCCAGCTTATGCCGATCTTCATCAGCGACACGCCGATGACCAAAATGATTGTGCCGGTGACCACCGGCGGAAACAGCCTGAGCAGGCGGCTCATGAATGGCGCGATCAGCACGGTGACGATGCCCGCTCCGATGATCGCGCCAAAGATCATGCGCGCGCCCTCGGTGCCCGGATGCGCCACCGCCATCGATACCATCGGCCCGACGGCGGCGAAGGTGACGCCCATCATCACCGGCAGCTTGATGCCGAACCATTGCGTAGCCCCCATCGATTGCAGGATCGAGGCGATGCCGCAGACGAACAGGTCGGCGGAAATCAGGAACGCCACATCGGCGGGTTCAAGCTGGAGCGCGCGGCCGATGATGAGCGGGACGGCGATGGCGCCGGCATACATGACAAGGACGTGCTGCAGGCCAAGCGCAAACAGGCGTGGCGCCGGCAGCATCTCGTTGACGGGATGCGTCGTAGAAGACATTCAAGTCCCTCCCTTTTTCGCTCCATCCGAATAGAATCGGGTTTCCTCTCCCGGAGCAATGGTGCAGGATCGTTCGTAACCGGCCAAAACGCCATCAAGAACTCTTTGAAAATGTCGCGTGTTTTTCATGAAGATCGTTACCTGGAACATCAACGGCGTCAGGGCGCGCATCGGCAATCTCACCCATTGGCTCACGGAGAGCGCACCCGACATCGTGTGCCTGCAGGAGATCAAGTCCGTCGACGAGCAGTTCCCGCGCGGCGAGATCGAGGCGCTGGGCTACAATGTCGAGACGCACGGGCAGAAGGGTTTTAACGGCGTCGCGATCCTGTCGAAGTTGCCCTTCGACGAGGTCAATCGCGGCCTGCCCGGCGACGAAACGGACGAGCAGGCGCGTTTTATCGAAGGCGTCTTTTCCACGACCAAGGGCGCGCTGCGCGTCGTCTCGCTCTATCTGCCGAACGGCAATCCCATCGAGGACGAGCGCAAATTCCCCTACAAGCTGTCATGGATGGCGCGGCTGGAGCGCTGGGCGGCGCAGCGCCTGGAACTGGAAGAGGCGCTGGTGCTGGCCGGCGACTACAACGTCATCTCCGAACCCATCGACGCGAAACATCCCGAAAACTGGCTGGGCGACGCACTGTTCCAGCCGCAGACGCGGCAGGCGTTCCGACGGTTGATCAATCTCGGCTTCACCGAGGCCGTGCGCGCCACCACCGACGCGGCCGACGTCTATACGTTCTGGGATTATCAGGCGGGTGCGTGGCAGAAGAACAACGGCATCCGCATCGACCATCTGCTGTTGTCGCCGGAAGCCGCCAACCGGTTTTCATCCGCCGACATCGAAAAGCACGTCCGCGCTTGGGAAAAGCCGTCGGACCATGTGCCGGTCGCCATCGAACTGGCGCTGTCGGCGCCATGATTCGGGGCCGAAATTGATGCGGGCCGCCGTCGCATTCTGGCCGCTGGCGGCGGTATTTCTGGCACCCGCGCCCGCCTCTGCCGCGCCGGAGTGCCTGGCCAACGGCCAATCCTTCGCGATCGGACAGACAGCTTGCCTGAGCGTTTCCGGCAAGGATCGTCTCGCGCGCTGCGAAATCGTGCTCAACAACACATCATGGACGAAGCTGCAGGAGGGCTGTGTGCCAGGCAATTACGACGCACTGCAGGGCAAGGAAAAACCCGCGCCGGAGCCTGCCCAACCCGGAGAAAAGCCGGCCGAACCAGCCGCAAACTGATCGGTCGGCGGGCCTGCGTGAGCGGACCCGACGAGCCTACTGGCTTGTGCCCTTGGTGAGGATGCCGTCGGCCAGCGAAATGGCGGTGCGGCGGTCGGCTTCGGGCGCGACGGCGAAGGCCTCTTCCTGCATGCCGCGAATCCACGGCAGGTCACCGGGCGCCGCGCGCGCCAGCGCCACCGTCATCATGGTCAGCCCGCGCACCAGCTTGCCGCTCTGGAACAGCAGATTGCCCAGCGTCGCCTGCGCGCCGGCATGGCCTTTTTCGGCGGCAAGCTGGAACCAGCGTCCCGCCTGCTTGACGCTTGCCTTGACGCCGCCTTCACCCTTCAGGAACATCTTGCCCATTTCATACTGGGCATCGGGATTGCGGTAGTTGGCGGCGGCGCGCATGTAATATTCCTGCGCGGCAACCGAATCCGGCTTGACCGGCGTACCGGGGATGCCGTTCATCGAATAGCCGCCAAGGGCTACGAGCGCATCGGAGACGTAGCTTTCCTCCGGCGAGCCCGGCTCGACGTCCTGATCGACGATTTCGCTGAAGAATTTGTAGGCGGCGTAGTCGTCCTGCGCCACGCCATCGCCCTGCGCATACATGCGGGCAAGTTTCCAGGTCGCGCCGATCTGGCCGTTTTCGGCCGCATATTTGTAGGCCTCGACCGCCTGTTCCTTGTGGCCGCTCTTGTAAGCGGAAAAGCCGAACTGGAAGACCGCCCAAGGGCTGGATTCAGGCTTCACGCCGGTCTTGTCGTCGAAAACCTTGTCGTCGAAGGCCGCGGCGCTGCCGACCGCGCCAAGCGTCGCGCCGGCGACAAGCGCGGAAAAAACCAATGACCTCGTGAACCCGGACACCTGCATGAACCTGTGCACACCCGATTTGGCGTCTCCTGCCGTCATCACGCGGCCCTGCCTTTTAGCGTGCATACGGATGATGCGTGACAGGACGGATCGCGCGGCCATGGCCGGAAGACCTCTGGCGACACCCTGAACCGGCATTTCGTTCAAAGTACGACCTGCGTGCGTGCGTGCCGCACAGCATGGCAATTCGATCCTGACAGTCGCTGGTGCGTGCATTCTGGTCCCTGCCGCCGACGATGCGGCCCATCTCCTCGCCCCGCCTGGATGGCGCGTGTCCCGAGACACATTCGAGGTGCTCCGGGTTTATGGCGGGAAATGGGCAAATTCGACTCCGCCCGGCGGCAGCCGGCTGGATGGTTACCCACTGTTGCGGAAACATCACAATTCTGTGTCCCCACTGCCGATCGAAGCCGCGTCGCGCCGATAATTCCGGCACGCGGACACAAAAAAGGCCGGGACGCGCCCGGCCTTTTTGCTAGCAGATTGAATCCCTTACCACTTGACGCTGTAACCGAGGTTCAAAGCGAAGGCATGGCCGGCCTTGACCGACTGATCGCCTAAATCGGTAATGTCGGGGTTCGCGCCATATTTGGTTTCAGCCGCCGACGAGATGTAGGTGTAGCCGACGCCGCCGCGCAGCTCGCCGCCCAGCACATCCTTCAGCGAGACGCCGGTGGCGACGGTGTAGGTGTCGCTCATCAGGTCCCACCCGGTGCCCACGCCGCGATCCCAGGTCAGGCTGACCAGCCCCGAAACGGTGTCGTTGAACGAGTGGCCGACGCCGCCGGTGACGGTCCAGCCGTCCTTCCAGTAGAACTTGTCGACGGTTATCGGCGTGCCCGTTGCGGCGGCGCGCACGTCAAGCGTGGTGGTGCGGCTCCAATCGGTCCATCTGAGGGAGCCGAAAGCCAGCCAGCCAGGCGCGATGCCGGTCTGGAACTTGAGGTCGACGCTCTGCGGCAGGCGGCCGACGCCGAGCGCGTCAACCGGAACCTGGAAGGTCGGGCCGTACAGGCCGACGATCTGGTTGAATTGCGCGGCCAACGGCGTGCCCGCCGTAGCGGCTGCAAGAACGCCGGCCGGAGCCGAAATCATGCCATCGGCGCCATAGCTGGTGCCGGAGCGATACATGATCTGACCGCGCAGCGCGATTTCCGGAATCTCGTACGCGGCGCCGATACGGTAGCCGAACTTGCGGCCATCGAGATCGAGCTTCGCGCCGCCGAGCGGGCCGTAGAAATTCTCGCGGTGATAGCCGAACGTCTCGACATAGCCGCCACCGAGCAGCCAGAATTTGCCCTGCCCCGCATTGAAGCTGACGCCGCAGGTTGCCGCCGTCTCGTAGGTGGTGAACTCTTCCAGAATCTTGCCGCTGACTGTCGGCGCATCGTACCTGGTCGAACCGCCATTGTTCTGGACCATCGTTCCGACACAGCGAAGATTATCGGTCAGGTTGAGTTTGATCGCCGCCGAGGGAATGACGTAATCCTCGGTATAGCTGGTGCCGACGAGAGTCGGGTTCGGGTTCCCGCTGAATTCGCGGCGCGGGGACACATAGGTCACGCCGGAGCGCATGTTGAAATTGCCGTCCTCGTAGATGAGGTCGGTGTCGGCGGTGCCACGCGCGAAGCCGCCCGCATAGGCTGTTCCGCCCATTGCCAGCGACAGGACACTGACGCCAAAGAGCGCCTTCAAACGCGAATTGTTCATTAACCAGTCTCCCCGAAAAGTAACTGATTAAAAAATAGAGCGGCTTCTGGTTAACGGAGCAATAACGATTTGGAACTGTGCATCCGCGCGCACCTTCGCCAACCGAACCAGGATTCGGACGCCCGTCGAAAATCATCAAAAAGCTGTGATGCGGATGCCGATTTTGGCGAAAACAGCGCGACGGTTGCAAAAAACAGCCAGAATCGCCGGCTTTTACCGGAAAAACCCGGGTTTGTTACATTACGGCAACAATACGGCAGATTTTTCCGCTTACGTCAAAGCTGACGCAACGGCATGAATGTTTGCCAAGCCGGGAAACCGCTTCAGGGCGGTAACCGACCGCCGCATGCAGCTAGAATCACCACCGAGTCTTCTGCGCCTGAAAGCCGCGTGCTCCCGCCTAGCGGCGACGCGCCGCGGAGACGGGAAACGCCATGCCGATCTCAGCCGGCGTCGCGGACCCGCGCCAGGGCGGTCGAAAGCTTTTCCTGCGTCTCGCGGTATTCGGCCAGCTTTTCACGCTCGACGGCAACCACGTCTTCCGGCGCGTTGGCGACGAATTTGTCGTTCGACAGCTTCTTGTGCAGGCGTGCGATCTCTTCGGTGGCCTTGGCCAGTTCCTTTTGCAGACGAGCGGCCTCGGCGGCGGTGTCGATCAGGCTGCCGAGCGGCAGGCAGATGGTCGCCTCGTTGAGCACGATCTGGGCCGATCCCTTCGGCGCGGTCGCGGCCAGCGAAACCTCGCCGATGCGGGCCAGCCGCTTGATCGCCGAGTCGTGCCGTTCAAGCCGCTGCCGGGTGACGTCGCTGGCTCCGATGACGACAAGCGGCGCAATGGCCGCCGGCGGCACGTTCATTTCCGAGCGCACCGAGCGAATGCCGGTGACCAGGTCGATCAGCCAGTTGATGTCGCTTGCAGCCTCGGCATCCTCGAAATCCGGCGACGGCCATGCCGCATGGCACAGCAGCGATTGCCGTTCGCCGCTCTCGCCCGCCGTTTCGGCCCAAAGCTCCTCCGTCATGAACGGCATGAACGGGTGCAGCAGCTTGTAGATCTCGTCCAGCACAAAGGCGACGCAGGCGCGGCTTTCGGCTTTCGCGGCCTCGTCGTCGCCCATGAACACCGGCTTCAACAGTTCCAGATACCAGTCGCAGACCGTATTCCAGACAAAGCGATAGGCCGTACTTGCCGCCTCGTTGAAGCGATAGGTGGTGATGCCCTCGGTGATGGCATGTGCCGCGCGCGTCAGTTCGGTCAGGATCCAGCGGTTGACCGCCAGCTTGGCATCGTTCAGCCAGAAATCGTCGTTTCTCGCGACTTCGTTCATCTCGGCAAAGCGAGTGGCGTTCCACAGCTTGGTGCCGAAATTCCGGTAGCCGGCGATGCGGGCCGGATCGAGCTTCACGTCGCGCCCTTGCGCCGCCATGATCGCCAGCGTGAAACGCAGCGCATCCGCGCCATACTCATCGATGAGATCGAGCGGATCGATGACGTTGCCCTTCGACTTCGACATTTTCGCGCCGGTCTTATCGCGCACCAGCGCATGCATGTAGACCGTATGGAACGGCTCCTCGTCCATGAAATGCAGGCCCATCATCATCATGCGGGCGACCCAGAAGAAGATCAGATCGAAGCCGGTGACCAGTACATCGGTCTGGTAATAGGTCTTCAGTTCCGGCGTCTTGTCGGGCCAGCCAAGTGTCGAGAATGGCCACAGGGCGGAAGAAAACCACGTATCGAGCACGTCTTCGTCGCGGGTCAGGATGTCGCCCGGTTCGAAATTCTCGAGCTTTTCCTCGACCCAGGCCTTCCACGGTCCTTCATGCGCCAGATAATGCTGGATCGCGGCTTCAAGCGCCGCCTCCTCGGTCTTTTCGACAAAGATCGCGCCATCCGGCCCGTACCAGGCCGGAATCTGATGACCCCACCAGAGTTGGCGCGAGATGCACCACGGCTCGATGTTTTCCATCCACTGGAAATAGGTTTTGTCCCAGTTCTTCGGGACAAAATTGGTGCGGCCCTCGCGCACCGAGGCAATCGCCGGCTGGGCGAGCGTCTTGGCGTCAGCGAACCATTGGTCGGTCAGCATCGGCTCGATGACCACGCCAGACCGGTCGCCGAAGGGCTGCATGATCTTCCTGTTCTCGACATGGGGGACGTCGTTGCCGTCCGCATCCTTGACGGTCACGGCCAGGCCGTCGGCGTCGATGGCCTCAACGATGCGCTTACGAGCCTCGTAGCGGTCGAGACCGCGATACTCGTCCGGCACCAGATTGATCGCATCCACATCGGATTCGTTCGGCAGTTCGCCGGTGCGGACGATCTCGGCTGCAAGGGCAGCACATGCGGCATAGGGCTCGCCGTCGTCGCGCATCGCGGCGACGGTATTCATCAGCCGGTAGAGCGGGATCTTGTTGCGACGAGCGACCTGGTAGTCGTTGAAGTCATGCGCGCCGGTAATCTTGACCGCGCCGGAGCCAAAGGTGGGGTCCGGATACTCGTCGGTGATGATCGGGATGAGCCGCCGATGCTCTTTCGGGCCGACGGGGATTTCGCACAGCTTGCCGACGATGGCTTGGTAGCGTTCGTCCGACGGATGGACCGCGACCGCGCCGTCGCCCAGCATGGTCTCGGGCCGGGTCGTGGCGATGGAAATGTAGTTGCGCTCCTCCTGGAAGGTGACGCTGCCGTCGGCATCCTTTTCGACATAGGTATAGGTTTCGCCGCCGGCCAGCGGGTACTTGAAGTGCCACATATGGCCATCGACTTCGCGGTTCTCCACTTCGAGGTCGGAAATGGCCGTCTCGAACTTGGGGTCCCAGTTGACCAGCCGCTTGCCGCGATAGATCAGCCCTTCCTTGTAGAGCGTTACGAACACTTCCAGAACGGCCTTGGACAGGCCCTCGTCCATGGTGAAGCGTTCGCGTGACCAGTCGGCGGAAGCGCCCAGGCGCTTCAACTGGTTGAAGATCGCACCGCCGGACTCGGCCTTCCACTCCCAGACCTTATCGATGAATTCTTCGCGGGAAAGGTCGCGACGGCGGATGTTTTTTTCCGCCAGCTTGCGCTCGACCACCATCTGCGTCGCGATGCCGGCATGGTCCATGCCCGGCTGCCACAAGACGTTCTTGCCGCGCATGCGCTCGAAACGCACCAGAATGTCCTGCAGCGTGTTGTTGAGCGCATGGCCCATATGCAGCGAGCCGGTGACGTTGGGCGGCGGGATGACGATGGTGAAGGGCTCGGCGCCCTCTTCCGCACCCGCGCCGGCCCGGAAAGCATCGGCCTCTTCCCATATTTTGGCGATTTTCGGCTCGACGGCTTTGGCGTCGTAGGTTTTTTCAAGCATGGGATAAGGTGTCCGCGCTGTCGGGGATTTTGAGGTCACGGTAAATCGGAAGGCCGTGGCCAAGTCAACCGCGAGACGCGCCTACAAGTTCCCGCAATACCGGCAGCAGCGCCAAAGGCAAATCCTCAGCGATCAGGCCCGGCCCGAAGCGGCGGCCGGCTTCGGCATGCAGCCATACCGCGGCACACGCTGCCTCGAAGGCCGGCATGCCTTGCGCCAGCAGGCCTGCGATGAGCCCGGCCAGCACATCGCCGGAGCCTGCGGTCGCCAGCCAGGGTGCGCCGTTGGCGTTGATGGCGGCGCGGCCGTCGGGGGCGGCGATCACCGTATCGGCACCCTTGTAGACGATGACGGCATGCGCGCGCTGGGCGGCTTTTCGGGCTTTTTCCAGCTTGGATAGGCTTTCATCGCCGGCAAGGTTGGAAAAGAGGCGTGAAAATTCGCCCTCATGCGGCGTCATCACCAGCGCTGGCGCGCCTTTTGCCCCAGCGGTGATGAAAAGCGAGGCGGGCGCATCGCGAAAGGAGGTGATGCCGTCAGCATCAAGGACCAGCCCTTCGACGCCATTTTCTCGCCCTTGCCCGTCGCCCAGCACGGCTAGCACGAACTTTTGCGCCTTTTCGCCAACACCGAAACCGGGGCCGAGCACGAAAGCGGACGGGCGCTTGTCATCGAGATAGGCAGTGAGATCGACGGTATCGCCGACTTTGCGCAGCATGATCGAGATCAGGTGCGCCGCGTTGACCTGCATGGCGTTGGCCGGCGAAAGCACGGTGACCGCCCCTGCCCCACTGCGCGCGGCAGCGAGCGCGGAGAGCCGTGCCGCACCCGTCGCTGATGGCCCGCCGGAAAAGACGCCGACATGGCCGCGCTTGTATTTATGCGTATCGACGGCCGGCACCGGGAAATCGGGCTGCCACAAAGCCGGCGTGTTCTCGAAGGTTTTGGCGGCAAGTTGCTCGATGATGGCGTCAGCGATGCCGATGTCGGCCAGCACGGTCTCGCCGCAGCATTCGCGGCCCGGCAACAGCAGGTGGCCGGGCTTCTTGCGCGCGAACGTTACCGTAATTTCCGCGCGAAAGGCGCTTCCCAAAACCCTGCCTCTCTCGCCGGAAATGCCGGACGGCAGATCGACAGCGATGACCGGCAGTCTCCGCGCCGTTGTGACTTCAACGGCGCGAGCGGCATCGCCGGCCATGGGCTTTGATAGTCCTGCACCGTAGAGTGCATCGACGACGAGCGAACCCGCCTGCCCATCAAATTCGGCCAGCGGCCTGGGAACGACCGGGCATTCGGCTGCGGCAAGTGCCGCATCGCTGCCCGGCTTCGGCGTGCCGGATGCCCATACGCACACGTCGACGCCGCTCTCGCGCAAAAGCCGCGCGACCACATAGCCGTCGCCGCCGTTGTTGCCCGGGCCGCACAGAACATGCACGCGCCTTGCCGCCGGATACCGCGCCAGCACTACGCAGGCGACCGCCTCGCCGGCACGGCGCATCAGGCCGATGCCGTCGAGCGGGCCGCATTCAATTGCCAGCCGGTCGGCGCCTGCCATTTCGGCGGGGGTAAGAAGTTCAATGTGCATGGGCGATCCGTTTCTTCTCAAGCGTACATCGACCAGTTTTCGGCCGGAGGCAACGACCCGGCAACGATCCTGGAAGCACATGTCGTTCGGGACGACGGGGTCGCAGGTTCGAAAACGCCCGCGAAACAGGCTTCCTGCACAAATAATAGGCAGGCGAAATTATGGGCGCCCGGCGCGCTGCTCGCGTCTTCGGCTCTCTTGGCGTAAAATCCCTCACGGAAGCGGTGCGTGTCCAGAAAATCCCCGCAGCGCAACCCGCTTAGCACAACTGGCACGGTTCCTGCTTTAACTGGGCAAGCGGGGCAAAACCCGTCATTTCGAACTGGAGGCCTCAGGCATGAAGAAAATCGAAGCGATCATCAAGCCGTTCAAGCTGGACGAAGTGAAGGAGGCCCTTCAGGAAGCCGGTCTGCAAGGCATCACCGTCACCGAGGCCAAGGGTTTCGGGCGCCAGAAGGGCCACACCGAGCTTTATCGCGGCGCGGAATATGTCGTCGACTTCCTGCCCAAGGTGAAGATCGAACTGGTGCTGGGCGACGATTCCGTCGAGGCCGCCGTGGAAGCCATCCGCAAGGCCGCACAGACCGGGCGCATCGGCGACGGCAAGATTTTCGTTTCCAACATCGAGGAAGTGGTGCGCATCCGCACCGGCGAAACCGGCATGGACGCCGTCTGAGCCGTTCCGATCAAGTTTCAAACGTCATTACAGGAAAAACAGAACATGACGACAGCCGCCGACATCATGAAGCAGATCAAGGACAACGACGTTAAATTCGTCGACCTGCGCTTCACCGACCCCAAGGGCAAACTGCACCATGTAACCATGGACATCGGAGAGATCGAGGAAGACACCTTCGCCGATGGCGTCATGTTCGACGGCTCCTCCATCCAGGGCTGGAAGGCCATCAACGAAAGCGACATGGTACTGATGCCCGACCCGGAATCGGTCCATATGGACCCGTTCTTCGCGCAGTCGACCATGGTTATCCTGTGCGACATCCTCGATCCGATCTCCGGCGAGGCCTATAACCGCGACCCGCGCGGCATCGCCAAGAAGGCGGAAGCCTATATGAAGGCCGAGGGCATCGGCGACACCATCTATATCGGACCGGAAGCCGAGTTCTTCATCTTCGACGACGTGAAGTACAAGTGCGATCCCTACAATACCGGCTTCAAGCTGGACTCCTCGGAACTGCCTTCGAACGACGACACCGACTACGAAACCGGCAATCTGGGCCACCGTCCGCGCGTCAAGGGCGGCTATTTTCCGGTTCCGCCTGTCGATTCGTGCCAGGACATGCGCTCGGAAATGCTCACCGTGATGCAGGAGATGGGCGTTCACGTCGAAAAGCACCATCACGAGGTTGCCGCCGCCCAGCACGAACTCGGCATCAAGTTCGACACGCTGGTGCGCAACGCCGACAAGATCCTGATCTACAAATATGTCGTGCACCAGGTCGCCAACGCCTATGGCAAGACGGCGACCTTCATGCCGAAGCCGATTTTTGGCGACAACGGCTCGGGCATGCACGTCAACATGTCGATCTGGAAGGGCGGCAAGCCGACGTTTGCCGGCAACGAATATGCCGGGTTGTCGGAAACCTGCCTGTTCTTCATCGGCGGCGTCATCAAGCACGCCAAGGCGATCAACGCCTTCACCAACCCGCTGACCAATTCCTACAAGCGGCTGGTGCCGGGCTATGAAGCGCCGGTGCTGCTGGCTTATTCGGCGCGCAACCGCTCGGCCTCCTGCCGCATCCCGTTCGGCACCTCGCCGAAAGCAAAGCGCCTCGAAGTCCGTTTCCCCGATCCGGGCGCGAATCCCTACCTCGCCTTCTCGGCCCTGCTGATGGCCGGTCTCGACGGCATCAAGAACAAGATCCACCCCGGCCAGCCGATGGACAAGGACCTGTACGACCTGCCGCCGAAAGAACTGAAAAAGATCCCGACCGTGTGCGGTTCGCTGCGCGAAGCGCTGCAGAGCCTCGACAAGGATCGCGGCTTCCTGAAAGCCGGCGGTGTGTTCGACGACGACCAGATCGACAGCTATATCGAACTGAAGATGGCCGAAGTGATGCGCTTTGAAATGACGCCGCACCCGGTCGAATTCGACATGTATTATTCGGTCTGATTTTTTCGACCCAATAAAAAGACCCCGGGGAAACCAACGCCGGGGTCTTTTCTTGTTCGTTACGGCAAGGGCCGAACTGTCAATCGCGCAGCGCCTCGAGCAGCGCTACGGCGGCCAGGAAATCGCGGTGGCGGGCGTTGCGGCGGGCGACGGCTTCGGCGTCCTGGCCCCATTGATCGATCTGCCAGTCCTCGTCGACATGGGCAGCAAGCCATACCGCATCGGCATCAAGTTCACCGAAATCGACCGCCAGTGCCAGAAGCGCCGAGCCGGTCAGCGATGTCATCAGATGGAGTGCCGCCAGCCGCAGCGGCTCGGCGCGCTGCGCGAGATGGACGCCAAGCACCGCGATCGATTCGCGCGGCTGGTCGACATGGGTGACGCCTTCAGCGAGGTTGAACCGAGCGCCGAGCGTGGCCCGCACCCAGTCGAGCACCGGGTCCCAATGCTCATTCTCCCGCTCCACCAGCCCTTGCGGCGCATCGGCCCGATAGAACAGCATGTCGCTCGCCGCGAAGCGCAAAATGTCTTCCAGCACCGCCTGCGGGTCGTTGACGACACCGTCCAGCGCCGTGTTGACCAGCCGCATCACCGGCATTTTGACCGGGTCGATGACGTCGACCTGCGCGGAAAATTCTTCCGCGACGAGGCCCGCCGCCTTTTCGGTCGGCACCGCCAGCAGCGCCCTGGTCGGCGTGCGCACCGGCTTGCCGTCGAGATGGACGGCAAAGCCGTCGTCCACCGGCGCCACCGAAGCGGTCTTGTAAAAGCGCCTGGGCAGGTGCGTCTTCATCTGGATTTGCGCGCGGCGCACCGGGTCCGGATCGGACAGGAATTTTCCGGCTTCAAGATCGTTCAGAATGTCGCGCATAGCGGCCTCAACAGGTCGGAATTGCTATCATAGCGGAATTGTCCGGCGTACCGGGCGGTTGACGATGATAAGCCCGGCGGCGATCAGGGCCAGCGCCAGGAATATCCGTGCCGTCAGCGGTTCTCCGAGGAACACCGCGCCGCACAATACGCCGAAGGCCGGGCTTAGAAAAGCAAAGCTGGTCAGGCCGGATGCGGGATAGCGCCGCAGCAGCCAGAACCACAGCACATAGGTGAAGGCGACGATGTAGATGCCCTGGAACGCCAGCGCCAACACCGGCACGATCGTCAGGTCGCGAATGGCAGGCCCGGAAAACGGCAGCACCAGCATGCCGATCACGGCGGCGCCTGCCAGTTGGTAGAGGAGCAATTTTTCGGCGCTCGACTGTTCCAGTTTTTTCGAACGCTTGATGACGATGTTCGACAGCGCCCATAAAATGCCGGCGGCAAGGCTCAAGAGGTCGCCGACCAGCGTGGCGTCGCCACCGCCGCCACCGATCTTGTCGGAAAAGACGACGACGAGGCCGGCAAAGGCCAGAAGCAGGCCGAAGAGTTTTTTCGCGGTAAAATGTTCGCCGAGCAGAAAATGCCCGCCAAGCAGCATCCAGAACGGCATTGCGTTGACCAGCAGCGTATTGCGCACGACCGTGGTGCGCTCCAGCCCGATATAGAGAAACAGGAATTCCAGCCCGAACAGTGCGCCGACAAGCACGCCGGCCCACAGCGTACCGTCCCGCCTGAACAGGACGATGCCGCGCCAGCGGCACCAGACAAAGACAAGGCCGCCGCCGATGACCGAGCGAGCAATCGACAAGAAGACCGGGTCGAAGCCGGTGTAGGAAAGCTTGGCCGCGACGTAGTTCAGCCCCCAGGAGAAGGTCAGGCCGATCATGATGAGGGCGGCGGCCGTATCGACCGCATCGCGGCGGTCCAACACCCCGGTTGTGCTGCTCATGATTTCACACCTGTTCCATTCGACGGAAGCGGAACCGATCGCTTCATTTGAACGCCGCCTGAAAAGCGGTTCCCACGTTTGGGAACCACGCTCAAATTCAATTTTCTCACTCGAAGCGTGATCTTATCTGAACCGGGATCAGTCCTCGGCGCTCGCATCGTCGAAGCCGATCAGGTTCCAGCTCTGGCGCATATGCTGCGGCATCGGCGCGGTGACGTCGATGACGCCCTTGTCGGGGTGCGGAATGCGGATGCGGCGCGCGTGCAGATGCAGGCGGTTCTGCATGCCGCCTGGAAAATCCCAGTTGGTGTCGGCCTCGAAATATTTCGGATCGCCGATGATGGGACAACCCAGATAAGCGGCATGGACGCGCAGCTGATGGGTGCGGCCGGTATGCGGCTGCATCTCCAGCCAGGTCAGCGCCTGCGCCGCCTGTTCGATGATGCGGTAGTAGGACACCGCGTGATCGGCACCCTTTTCGCCATGTTTCGCGACGCGCACGCGGTCGCCTTCCGGCGTCGGCTCCTTGATCAGCCAGGTGGAAATCTTGTCTTCGCGCTTGGGCGGCACGCCCTTGACCAGCGCCCAATACGTTTTCTCGGTCTCCCGCGCGCGAAAAGCCTCGGCAAGCTTCATGGCGGCAAGCCGCGTGCGGGCAATCACCAGCACGCCGGACGTGTCGCGGTCGAGCCGATGGACGAGGCGCGGCTTTTCGCCCTTCTTGCTGCGCCATGCCTCCAGCATGTCATCGACATTGCGGGTAACGCCGGAACCGCCCTGCACGGCCAGGCCCGGCGGCTTGTTGAAGACGAAAACCTTTTCATCCTCATAGATCAGCATCTTGGAGAGAACGTCGCCATCGTCTTGATTGCGGATCGAATGGCCGGTGAGGTGTTCGCCGACGCCGCCCTTCTTGTCGACTTCCAGCGGCGGAATGCGCACCTGCTGGCCGGGCTCGATGCGCGTGTCGGCCTTGACCCGGCCACCATCGACGCGGATCTGGCCGGAGCGCAGCAGCTTTTGCAAATGACCGAAGCCGAGCCCCGGAAAATGGGTCTTGAACCAACGATCGAGCCGCATGCCCGCCTCGCCGGCTTCCACCGTTATCTGTTCAACGCCTGCCATTTGCTTCTTCTACTCGTTTCGAAGCGCGGGGATAGCACTAAGAAACGGTTCTTGCGAGCCAAAGTCCCAGAAACACCGCAACGATCGCACCGATGACGCTGGCGAGCGCATAGCCCATTGCCGGAAGCGGCGTGCCGCGCTCCCACAACGTGGCGAAATCGAGCGAGAATGACGAGAAGGTGGTGAAGCCACCCAATATGCCGGTAGCGACGAACATGCGCAATTCGTTGGAGCCGCCGAACCGCCGCCCGAGAAGGGCAATGAACAAGCCCATGACAAACGAGCCAACGATGTTGATGGCCATCGTGCCCCATGGAAAATTCGGACCGACAAGGCGCAGTGTGCCGAGATTAGCCAGATGGCGAAGGCCGGCGCCGATTGCACCGCCAGCGGCAACAAGGAGGAGGTGGACCATCTCGATAATCCTGATGAGGCAAAAAACTCAGTGCCGCTTGGCCTGCACAAGATAAGCGTCGATGGTGGTTTCGCCCAGCCACTTCGCCGCTTCCAGCCGATGCAGACCCTCGACCAGAATGTGGCGCTTGCCGTCATGGCGCACCTGGATCGGCATCTTCATGCCGTTTTCCAGGATATCCTCGGCCAGATGCCGCACCGTTTCGGGGTGCAACGTCTTCCTGCGCGCGGTCGGCACATAGATGTCGTCGACCTTGACCTTTTCCGCTCTCAGCATGGCCGCTCCGGCAAATGAGATTTCTCCCATCTGGATAGAGCGTTTCGCGGGGCAGGCCAAGCGCCGATACCGGCACCGCTCCATCTGATCGGAGATTTAGAGTCTGTTTGATAACTCGTCCAGCCGAGTCATATGGCGTGACTTTCGAGAACCGGAGCGGAGCGTACTACAGTACGTGAGCACCGGAAGCGCAGAAAGTTGCGTCAGGTGGCCGGCTGGGCGAGTTAACGAATAGACTCTTAGCGTTTCGTGGCAGCCAGCGCTTTGCGCCGTGCATCGTCGATCAACATGTTGGCGATCTGCATCCGCTCGATGGCGCGCTGGCGCAAATGCGGGGCCACCCGGTCCGGGTGGTTGGAGAAGGCGAAGGTGCGGCGAAGACGGCTGAAATCGGCGACAGTCGACGTGGCATCCAGCCGCAATTCGGCGGCAATCGACACCGGGTCCGCCGGCGGCAGCGTCTGCTCGGCCTCCAGCGCGGCTGCGGCGCGTTCGGCCTGGTCGAGAATCTCGGCGAATTCCGATGCGGGATCGAGCGTCGCCTCCCGGTACTCGCGCTGTTCGGCTCCGAATGCCTCGCCCGATACTTTGATGCGGCCGGAATGAAGCTCCTCGGCCACAGCCAGATAGTCGAAGGGGATGGACGGCTTGCGCCCCCGATCTTCCACCGGCTCGGGCGCGGCGAAAAGATCGTCGAGCACAGCCGCGAAATTCCTGTTGACCCCGCTGGCGATTTCCCGCCTCCCGCTCTTTTTCAGCGACGCACGACACCGATGCGCCCTGGTCACACACTAAGCGCCGTAGGTTAAAATTACTTTCCGGGGGTCGCTCGAAATTTAGGCAATTGCAGGACGGCACACGGAATATTGCACCGCACAATTGTCACGATTCAGCGGTATCCGTTTTGCGGGAGGAACAACAAAGGAGCCTGACCATGGGGTTCTTGACCGAATTGTTTTCCCGCCCCCGTCTGCCGGAACAGGCACACTACCGATCCTCGCTGGCGCTCCTTCATGCCATGAGCCATGCGGAGCGCACCGACCCTGCCGTCAAGCCGGCCGATTTCCCGCGCATCGCCCGCCAGGTGGCGATGCGCTGAGATCGTATCAATGGCCCCGCAGGAACACGGCCTTGCCCAGCGGCACGCCATTGTGGCGCAGGATGTTGTAGGCGGTGGTGACGTGGAAATAGAAATTCGGCATGGCGACATCGAGCAGATAGCGCAAACCGCTCAATGCCATGTCGTTGCCGCCAAGCCTGATCTGGACCGTCCGGTCGTCAGAGCCTTCGAATTCCGCTGCGGAAAACGTCGCCAGATAGGCGAGCGTCTTGTCGATGCGGGCCTGAAGCTCGGCGAAGCTGGCCTCGTCGTCGTCATATTTCGGCACCTCGCGCCCAGCCAGGCGCGAGGGGGCACCCTTGGCGTGATCGGTGGCGATCTGCACCTGCCTGGCCAGCGCATACATATCTGGCGCCAGCCGTGCCGTCACGAACACCTGCGGATCGATCTTGCGCTCGGCGGCATTTTTCTCGGCCGCCGCAAGCACGCCGGACAGCGCCTTCAAGCGAGCGGAAAACACAGGCACGGATGCCTCGTACATGGAAATGGACACGTTGATTTCTCCTGAAACGGTTAGAATTACCGTGTTGCGAGGTAGCGCCTTCGCCAGCGATTTTTCAAGCGCCACGGGCATGCCGCAATCCCTGTTACGATCACGCCCGAGTCGAGCGGAGATTCGCGATGAGAAAAGCCCCATTCGCCGCAGCCATTTTTTGCGCACTGGCAGGTGCGCCCGCCTTTTCGGCTGAACCTACCTATCTGGATGATCGCTCAAGCGCGCAAGCCGTCATGAAATCACTCTACAATGCGGTCAACCGCCACGAATATGCGCGCGCCTGGGATTATTTCGGAGAGGCCAAGCCGGCCAAGGATTTCGACGCCTTCGTCAAGGGCTTCGAGGGCACCGATCATGTCGATGTCGAAACCGGCGGCGAGGCCAGCGAAGGGGCGGCCGGCAGCATCTACTTCACGGTGCCGGTGGCGATCCGCGCCGTTACCACGGACGGCAGCGAAAAAGTCTTTGCCGGTTGCTACACGCTGCGGCAGGTCAACGGGCAAATCCAGGAACCGCCTTTCAACCCCATCCATATCGAAAAGGGCGAACTGAAACCCTCCACCGAAGCCTTCGAACAGGCCGTGCCGGCAAGCTGCGGCGACGGACCGCCGCCGCCAAAAAGCGACGCGATGCTGGAAAAGGCCAAGGCGCTTTTCGCCGCCGGCTATGGCGCGCAATGCGACCCGACGCTTCCCGGCGGCGAGGCGCGGGGCGAGCCGGAGGAGCATGTCATCCACTATTCCGGCACCGATGGCGGCGAAAAGGCGGCGCGGCTGTTCCGCTTCTTCTGCTCGGCGGGCGCGTATAATGAGAGCGCGGTCTACTATCTGTCGCCCGACGCCGACGCGCTGCGGCAGGTGCAATTCGCCACGCCCGAACTCGATATCCGCTACGAAAACGCCGACAACCAGGAAAAGGTCGAGGCTGTCAGCATCATCGGCTACCAGACCGACGAACAACTCGTCAATTCAAGCTATGACGATGGCACCCAGTCGATCACCTCGCACGCCAAATGGCGCGGCGTGGGCGATGCGGGAACGTCGGGCGTCTGGCTGTTTCGCCACGGTCAATTCTCGCTGGTGCAATTCGACGTGGATGCGTCCTATGACGGCGAGATCAACCCGCAGTCGGTGCTCGACTACAATACAGCGCCGTGATCTTCAGGGAGCAGCCGACAGTATCCAGTTGAGCGTTTCGCGCCAGTCGGTCATGCGGATCGGCGTGCCATGCGTGCCGGTTTCAAAGCGCACGAAACGCGCCGGATAATTCTTCGATCTGGCGAGGATCGAGCGAAAGAAGGCTTCCTGGTTTTCGACCGGGAAAACCGGGTCCTTGCTGCCCTGTCCGAAGAAAACCGGCACCTTGCGCTTGAAGGCGGGGCTGGCGAAGAAGCCTTCGTCCCATAGCGAACCCAGCAGCATCAGCCCGCCGATGCGGTTGCCGGTATCCTTGCGTCCGGCAAGCTTCCAGCATAGCGCGCCGCCCATCGAGCCGCAGGCGACGACGATTTTTGCGCCCGGCGATTGGTCGGCGTAGTGGCCGATCAAGGCGGCCACCTGCGCCGCCCCCTTGTCGCCGAAATCGGAAAAATCGGGCGACAAATAGAGGCCGTTATTTGCCGCCATCAGGTTCTTGATGCGGTTGAAATTGCCGCCGAAGGTGAAGTCATCAACGCCCTGTTTTCGCGAGCCGCCCTGCCCGTGCAGGTAAAGCACGATGACGCCGGCACCGGCGGTCTTGCCAACCGCGACATGATGGATGGCGCCGGCATCGGTGTTGAGGACGAGATCCTGCTGGACCGAGCGGACGGAGGTCGTGACATATTTCGCCTGGACCCGGCGCTCGGGGACTTGATCGCGGGCGTTGATATCGCGCAATTCGCGATAGTCGATGACGCGGTACTTGCCGCCGTCGCCATTCGACAATTCGGCCGGATAGGCGAACAGGGCGTCCTTGTAGGGTTTGAGGGTCAAGGTTTCGGCAGATGCGGCTGCCGGCGATAAGGCTAGCAGCGTAGAAATGGCCGCCGCCACGATCCTTCGTCGAGCGAAAACCTTCGGCAAAACCACCATCACCCCTGCAACACCCCACCGGCGCGGCTGAGCGCATCCGGCGTATCCACATCCACCGACGCCGCCGCGCCGATCTCCACGTCGATCACGTCCAGTCCTTCGGCCTCGACCAGATGGCGCGCGCCGGTGTCGCCTTCCAGATGCGCGACCGCCGCAAACAGCGAGCGCGGCAGGATGACCGGGTTGCCGCGATGGCCTTCATGCGTGGCGCGCACCACCGATTTTCCCTGAGCGGCGCGAAACGCCTCGATCAGCCGGTCGAGGTCAGCGGTCGAGACGCCCGGCATGTCGCCAAGCAGGATCATGGCGCCCGCTGCCTCGCCCGAAACCCTGGCGATGCCGGCCTTCAGCGACGACGACAGGCCACTGGCGAAATCGAGATTGGCGGCGAAGGTCAGGTCCAGCCCCGCCAGTGCTTCCTCCACCCGCTCATGCTGGTGACCGGTGACGACGATGGCCCCCGCCGCCTTCGAGGCCAGCGCGCATTCGGCTGCGCGGCGGATCAGCGGCTTGCCGTCGAAAGAGGCCAGAAGCTTGTTTGGCCCGCCCATGCGGCTGGAGCGCCCGGCGGCGAGCAGCACCACGGGCACTTGCGGGTGCAACGGCACCGGCAGCGGTTCGCGCGGCTGCGGGCGGGTCGGGATTTCCATCAAAAGCCCGCCGACGCCCATGCCGGCAATATCGTCGGCGGTGACGCCGATACCGGAAATCAGGCGGTCCAGCACCCAGTCGAAGCCGTTGGCCTTGGGGCTGCGCGCACAGCCCGGCGCGCCCAGCACCGGCTTGCCGTCGCGCTCGCCCAGCACGAACAGATTGCCCGGATCGACCGGCATGCCCGAGCGATAGACATGGCCGCCAGAGGCCTTGATGGCCGCGGGAATGACGTCGTCGTCGGGATCGCTCATGGCGGAAGCGCCGAACACCAGCACCATGTCGCTTTGGGGGCTGAGTTCCCGGATGGCCTTTTCCACGTCGGCAGCGACATGCGGCGTGCGCATTTCGGCCAGAACGGTGCTGCCGGAGCGCGCCAGCCGCTCCTCGGTCACGCGCAGCGTCTTGTCGAGCACGCTCATCTTGAGGCTGGGCAGCATGGTCTGCACGATGCCAACGGAGAATGGCTTGTAGGCGTGGACGGCAAAAGCCTGCCGGCTGCCGGCCAAATCGAGGATAGTGTCGATGACCGGTCTTGCGACGGCAAAGGGGATGATCTTAACCGTCGCCACCATCTGGCCCTCGACCACCGGCGCAAATTCGGCCAGCGTCGCCAGCGTCACATCGGGATCGACGCGGTTGACGGCATCGACCAGCGCCCTGTCGACGGTAAAGACCCCGTCGCCATCGGCAAAAATGTTGACGCGGCCGGTGGCGGCCGGCTTGGCTGTCGCCCCGGAAAAGCGCAACGCCTCGGCAATGTGGGCAGCGGCGGCGTTCTCCTCGACGTCGTTGTCATCGAGAATGGCGACGGTGATTTCGTCGAAGCCGGCTGCGCGCAGGATTTCGACATCCTCGCCCGTCAGGAGATGCGCCTTGCGGAAGCGCTTTTCGCCGGCAACCGTGGAATGCGCGAGGATCGAGCCTTCCGCCTCGCCGATGGCAACCGGCCCGAATTTCATGCCGCCTCTCCCTTCGCCGGCCGCTGCCCGTCGAGGCCGCGCGTGCGCAGCGCCCGGATCGCCTGCGCCAGCACGGCAACCGCGATTTCAGCCGGGCTGGCCGCACCGATATCGAGGCCGATCGGGGCGTGGATGCGCTCGATCTGTTCGGGCGTGGCACCCATCGCCAGCATGCGCACGACACGCTTGGCGTGCGTCTTGCGGCTGCCAAGCGCACCGATGTAGAAGCAGCCGGCATCAAGCCCGGCCTTCAGCGCGAAATCGTCGATCTTCGGATCGTGCGTAACGAGAATCAGTCCGGTGAAGGTGTCGAGCGGCCTGTGCTTCAGCACATCCTGCGGCCATTCGGCATGCAGCGTGATATCGGGAAACCGTTCCGGGCTGGCGAAGGCGGTGCGCGGATCGATGATTTCCACCGGATAACCGGCGATCTTGGCCATCGGCGCCAGCGCCTGGCTGATATGCACCGCGCCGATGATGACCAGGCGCGCATGCGGCAAATGGGCATTGAGGAAATAGGTTTTGCCGTCGGCTTCGACCGTGCCCGACTTGCCGCTCTGGAACGCTTTTTTTACGGCCTCGCCAAGCTCGCCTTCGATGGCGTCGGCCTCGTGCACGATCCGGTCGCTGCCCTCGTCAAGGTCGGTAACCAGCATGACCGCGCGACGGGATCGGCGCTCGGCGTTGAGGGTTTTCAGCTTGGAAATATCCATCTTGGCACCATTTCAAAATACGTCAGGGCATGGCGAGAATCGGGAGATTCGAGAACCGGAGCGGAGCGTACATTCGGGTACGTGAGCACCGGAAGCGCAGAATATCGCGATTTGCAGTCCGCCCTCCCGCATTTTGCTCATCCCACCCGCTCCACATAAACCTTGATCGTTCCCCCGCACGACAAGCCGACCTGGATGGCGGTTTCGTCGGCTACGCCGAATTCCAGCATGCGCGGCTTGCCGCTTTCCAGCACTTCCATCGCCTCCGTCACCACCGCGCCCTCGACGCAGCCGCCGGAGACGGAGCCTTCGAAATTGCCTTCGGCGTCGATGACCAGATGGGAGCCGACCGGGCGTGGGGCGGAACCCCAGGTCTGCACCACGGTGGCGACGGCGACCTGCTTGCCGGCGTTCATCCAGCCTTCCGCGATCACCAGCGGATCGCGGGCTTCATCCAGGGCGTTTTCCATATTTTTCTACTCCAAAAATTATGCGACGCGCTTCGTATCCATCCAGCGGCGCGGATCGACGGAGCGCGCCGACTTCTTGTCCAGCGAGGCGCACAGATCGGCCAGCGCATCGAGATTATGCACCGAACGGAACTCGTCGACATGCGGCAGCATGGCGCGCACGCCGCGCGCCTTTGGCTCGAACCCGTCAAAACGCAGCAACGGGTTGAGCCAGATCAGCCGCCGGCAAGATTTTTGCAGGCGCTCCATCTCCTCCGACAGGCCGCCGACATCGTCGCGCTCCAGCCCGTCCGTAATGAGCAGAACCACCGCGCCCTGCCCCAGCACGCGGCGCGACCACAGCCGGTTGAACTCGTAAAGCGTGTCACCGATGCGGGTGCCGCCCGACCAGTCCTTGACCGTCGCGGAACAATCGGCCAGCGCGTCGTCGGGATCGCGGTGGCGCATCTGGCGGGTCAAATTGGTCAACCGCGTGCCGAAGACGAAGGTATGGACGCGCCGGCGCTTTTCGGTCAGCGCATGCAGGAAATGCAGGAAGATGCGGGTGTACTGACTCATCGAGCCGGAAATATCGGCCAGCACGACCAGCGGCGGATGCACCTCGCGCACCGAGCGGAATTTCGGCAGGATCAGTTCGCCGCCGGTGCGCGCGGACGCCCGCATCATGGCGCGCGGATCGATGCGGCGGCCATGCGGATCGGGCTTGAAACGCCGCGTCGCGACCAGATCGAACGGCAGGCGCAGTTGCGAGATCGCCTTCCTGGCTTGCGCCATTTCGGCGGCATCCATCTGAGCGAAATCCTTGCCCCGCAAAACCTCATTACCGGAGAAAGTCAGCCGCGCATCGACCTCGATTTCGGGCACTTCGCGAATGGGCTGATTCTTCTGATGGCCCTCGAACAGCGCCTGGCTGACGCGGTTTTCCGCCGCGCGCGGCTTGACCTGCTCGCGGTTGTCAGGAGCGACTGGCGAAAACATCGCCAGCATCTTTTCTATCAATTCTCGCGACTTCCAGTACAGGCGAAACGCCTCGTCGAAGGTGGCGTGGTCCTCGTGGCGGGACACCAACACGGCGTGCAGCGTCCAGTAGAAATCGTCGCGTGAGCCGATGCCGGCGGCCAGCACCGCCTCGATGGCGTCCTTGACCGAAGCCGGGCCGACCCGCATGCCGGCCTTGCGCAACGCTCGCGCGAAATAGACGATGTTGTCGGCGATGCGGCCGTCGGGGGCGGCTTGCTTTGGATCAAGATCCTGCACGGCCATGGCTATTCCGCCGCTGCAAGCTCGGCCTTGACCTCGTCGAGGATGCGCCGGCCTTCGCCTTGTCCGATGCGGGCGATGTCGTCCTGGTATTTCAAGAGCACGCCGATCGTGTCGGAAACGGTTTCGGGGTCGAGCGCGATCTTGTCGAGTTCGGTCAGCGCGCCGGCCCAGTCGATGGTTTCGGCAACGCCGGGCACCTTGAACAGGTCGATCTGGCGCAAGCGCTGGACGAAGGAAACCACTTCGGCCGAAAGCCGGCTGTTGGCCTGCGGCACCTTGGTGCGCACGATTTCCAGTTCGCGCTGGGCGTCGGGATAATCGACCCAATGGTAGAGGCAGCGGCGCTTCAGCGCGTCGTGGATTTCGCGGGTGCGGTTGGTGGTGATGATGACGATGGGCGGTTCTTCGGCCTTGATCGTACCCAGTTCCGGCACCGTGACCTGGAAATCGGATAGGATTTCCAGAAGAAACGCCTCGAAGGCTTCATCGGTGCGGTCGAGTTCGTCGATGAGGAAGACAGGCGCCTCGCCCGCCTTGCCGGTCAGCGCATCCAGCACGGGGCGGCGAATCAGGTATTTTTCGGAAAAGACATTGCGTTCCATGGCCGAGCGTTCGACCTTGCCGGAGGCCTCCTCCATGCGAATCTCGATCATC
Organism: Mesorhizobium sp. A556; assembly: GCF_054489545.1. Lineage (NCBI taxonomy): Bacteria > Pseudomonadati > Pseudomonadota > Alphaproteobacteria > Hyphomicrobiales > Phyllobacteriaceae > Mesorhizobium > Mesorhizobium sp. A556. The sequence goes on along the minus strand of NZ_JBTMXA010000002.1, from coordinate 629,883 downwards.
TGCGCGGCGTAGTTCCACTCATAGACCGCCGACGAGATGTCGAGGCCTTCATAGCATTGCAGGCGAATCAGCCGGCGGCCAAGCGCCTGCGCCAGCACCTTGGCGATCTCGGTCTTGCCGACGCCGGCCTCGCCTTCGAGAAATAGCGGCCGCTTCATGCGCAGCGACAGGAACAAAACGGTCGCCAGCGAGCGGTCCGCCACATAATCCGCGCCGGTCAAAAGAGCGAGCGTTTCGTCGATCGACTGCGGTACGCCACGCGGTCTGGATTCAGTCATTTCTTCTCCCGGACGCCGTCCTACAGGACGTGATAGTCCCGGCCATGATAGATCAGCGGCTTGAGGTTATCCCCGGTGCGCAGGCCTGTCACCTTGCCAAAAAGCACACGATGAGTCGCCAGGTCCTTGGTGTCGATCACTTCGCAGTCGAACGCGACAAGTGCGTCAGCCAGGGTGGGCACGCCGGTCGAAATGGTGTCCCATTTGCCGAGCGCGAAGCGCTCTTCCATCGACAGGCCGGTAATGCCCGAAAAGCCGACCGACAGCGCCTTGTGGTGCGAGGACAAGGTGTTGAGCGCGAAGCAACCGTTCTGCACGAACAACTCGTTTTTGGCATTCTCGCGGTTCAGGCAGACAAGGATGGCCGGCGGCGCATCCGATACCGAGCAGGCGGCGATCACCGTGGTGCCGCGCTTTCCGGCCGGGCCATCGGTCGTCACAATGTGGACGTGGCCGGCAAACAGGCTCATTGCGTCGCGATAAGCCTGCGGCCCTATGTCATTCTTTTTCAGCATCAACAATTACCCAAGGCCACGAACCCTACCGCTATATATGGACGGATGGCGCGGGCGGCAAGCAAACTGCGCATATGGTAAAGCAACATTGCCGTGTTGCACGAGGGCGAGCCAGCCTTTAGGGCTGGATCGGAATTCAGCTATCGGCATGAAGCGGCGAGGCGGATGAACACCGGTGCGAAAAGGGTTTTTACACCCGGATGCGATTAACGATCCCCACATTGGCTGTCATAGCCGGATTTTTGCTGACAGCGGGCGCGCAGGCTGAGCCGCTCGCCATCGGCGTGGCCGCTCCAATTTCCGGTTCATCCGCGCCGCTTGGCCAACAGGTCGTGGCCGGAGCGACGCTGGCAGCCAAGGCGAACGGCGCTTCGCTTACCGTTGCCGATACCGCCTGCTCGGCGGATGGCGGAACGGACGCCGCCAAAAAATTCGTTGCGGCCAAGGTCGGCGTCGTCGTCGGCTTCCTGTGCACGGAAGCCATCGAAGCGGCCCTGCCCGTGCTGAAGGACGCCGGCATACCGGTCATCACGGTCGGCGTGCGCACCGACAGCCTGACCGATGGGCGTGAAAAAACCGGCTGGCCGGTGTTCCGGCTCGGGCCTCGGGGCGACGACGAGCGCAACGCCACTGCCGCACTCCTGACAAAATTTTGGAGCGGCGAACTGTTCGCCATCGTCGATGACGGCACCATCTATGGCCGCGAACTGGCCGAAACGGTGCGCGCCGTTGCCGAACAGGCCGCGCTGAAGCCGGTGTTCATGGATAATTTCCGACCGCAGATGGACAACCAGATCGGGTTGATCGGACGGCTGAAGAAAGCGGGCGCGACGCGCGTGTTCGTCGGCGGCGACGGCTCCGATGTGGCGGTGATGGGCCGCGACGCAGCCAAGCTTGACGCCAACATAGTGTTCGCCGGCGCGGAGGCGCTGCGCGCCGACCACGACGATTTGCCCTATGCGCCCGGCACGCTGATGATCGCGCCGCCCGAATGGGCGGAAATGGCCGACAAACCCGTGCTGGACGCGTTCGCCGCCGCCGATATTATCCCGGAAGGCTACGTGCTGCCGGCTTATGCCGCGGTGCAGATCGCCGTGGCGGCGGATGCAGCGGCGCAAGGCTCGGCCAGAAAAATCACCGATTTGCTGGGCAGCCAGGACTTTTCGACCGCCATCGGGCCGATCCGCTTTAATGAAAAAGGCGACCTGTCGCAGAACCCCTATCGGCTGTTCCGCTTCGACGGGACGCGCTTCGTGCCGGTGGAGGCAAACTGATGGTTCGGGCCGGCCCCAGAAATCTCATAACCGACGTTGCCGGCCTGCAGGTCGGCAACGCTTCCAATGAGCGGCTAAAGTCGGGCGTTACCGTCATTTTGTGCGACGAACCGGCCACGGCCGGCGTTCAGGTGCTGGGCGGCGCGCCGGGCACGCGCGAAACCGATCTGTTGGAGCCGCACAACACGGTCGAGGCAATCCATGCCGTCGTGCTGTCGGGCGGTTCGGCATTCGGGCTCGATGCCGCGTCGGGCGCTCAGGCGCGGTTGCGCGAGCGGGGAGTAGGTTTCGAGGTCGGCGGCTTTCGCGTGCCGATCGTGCCGGCGGCGATCCTGTTCGACCTCAAGAATGGCGGCGACAAGGAATGGGGCCGCTACCCGCCCTATCGCGAATTGGGGTATGAGGCCGCGTGCAATGCAAGCACGGATTTTGCTATCGGAACAGCGGGTGCCGGCACCGGCGCGCTGACGGCCGGCCTCAAGGGCGGGCTGGGTTCGGCTTCGAGTGTGCTTGCCGGCGGTGTTACCATCGGGGCGCTGGTCGCGGTCAACCCGGTCGGCTCGGTCACGGTCGGCAAAACACGGCATTTCTGGGCCGCGCCCTTTGAGATCGGCACCGAATTCGGCGGGCTTTCCTACCCGTCGCCGATGCCTGACGATGCGAAAAACGTGATCCTGAAATTCCGCGACAAGCGATTCTGGGATACCACACAAGCCGGGACGCAATCGGGCGCCAATACCACGATTGCCGTCATCGCCACCGATGCCGTGCTGAGCAAGGCGGCGGCCAAGCGGCTGGCCATGGCAGCCCATGACGGGTTCGTGCGCGCCATCTGGCCAACGCACACGCCGTTCGACGGCGACCTGGTCTTTGCGCTGGCGACAGGCAAAAGCGGCATCGTGCTATCGGAAAACGATGCCATTGACCTCTATGCGCAGGCCGGAGCCACGATGGCGCGCGCCATCAGCCGCGGCGTATTTTCCGCAACGGCCGATGAAAACGATTTGTTTGCGGTGTGGTCGTCGCGGTGAGCGTGGCCGATCAGGTCCGGTCGGATTTTTCTTCCTCGAACTCGTTCGCCACGACATCGGAATTGGCAGAAAGGCGTACCTTGTCGCCCTCGACTTCTGCGATCAGACTGGCTGGAATATAGTGGTGATGGCCCTTGTGACTGCCCTGCCCGCTGTCTTGCCGCGTCAGCTTGATCCTGTCGCCCTCGATATGGTCCACGGTGCCGACATGGACGCCGTCGGCGCCGATTACTTCCATATGCTCGCGGATTTTCGATGTATCGGTCATGATGGTTCTCCGTTGGAATTCCGCAAGTCAACGGATGATGCTGGAATTGGATGCATGGAAATAGTGTGGAACCGCTAGTTCGATCCGCCGGGGAAGCCCGCCTTGCGCCTGGCAGGCGCGGCCGCTTGCGAACAGCGATAGGGCGGGCGCTGCCCTCGCTTTCCACAGCCTTGTTCGGCGCGGTGCTATGGGCGGCCGCGATGGGCGCCAGCGCGTTGACCGTCCTGCTGATGGACGACTGGCAGACATTGGCGAGTATCCGCTTTCTCGCGCTGTTGTTTGCGGCTGGCGGGGCGCTCGCCTTCCCATTCGGCCTGTTTTTTGCACGACTGATCTCTGCCGGCAGAGGCAGCGAGACCGCCTTCGCGGCAGCATTCCTGTCGCTGCTGATCTGCACCGTGGCCATTACCTGCGGCCTGTATGCCCTGCAATACCGCCTCTATTATGCCGAATGGCATGCGCCGACGCTTTCCTTCGTCTGGTTCCTGGAGATGGTATTCACAGCCGTGGCGGCAGCGGCTCAATTCGCTGTCCTGGGCGTTCGCCTGTATTTCCCCGTCGGTTTCGTCGCGCTTTTTGCGGCGGGCATCTGGTTTGCGCGCCAGCCGCGTTGAGCATTTTGCTCCCCTCTGATAGGACGCGGCCACGATCCCTCCACCAAGGACACGCCCGCCATGATCCCTCGCTATTCGCGGCCCGAAATGGTCGCCATCTGGTCGCCGGAAACGCGCTTCCGCATCTGGTTCGAGATTGAGGCGCATGCCTGCGACGCATTGGCCGAACTGGGCGTGATCCCCAAGGAAGCGGCCAAAACCATCTGGGAAAAGGGCAATGCCGCCACCTTCGACGTGGCGCGCATCGACGAGATCGAAAGCGTCACCAAGCATGACGTCATCGCCTTCCTGACGCATCTGGCCGAATTCGTCGGGCCGGATTCGCGCTTCATCCACCAGGGCATGACCTCGTCGGATGTGCTCGACACTTGCCTCGCCGTGCAGATGACGCGGGCCGCCGACCTGCTGCTGGCCGACATCGACGGCCTGCTGGCAGCGCTGAAGCGGCGCGCCTTCGAGCACAAGGATACCGTCACCATCGGCCGCAGCCACGGCATTCATGCCGAGCCCACCACCTTCGGCGTGAAACTGGCGCAAGCCTATGTGGAATTTTCCCGCGCCCGTGAGCGGCTGGTGCACGCGCGCGAAGACATCGCCACCTGCGCGATTTCCGGGGCTGTCGGCACCTTCGCCAATATCGATCCCTATGTCGAAGAGCATGTCGCGGCCAAGCTTGGGCTGAAGCCGGAGCCGGTATCGACGCAGGTGATCCCACGCGACCGCCACGCCATGTTCTTCGCCACGCTCGGCGTCATCGCCTCCTCCATCGAGCGGCTTTCCATCGAAGTTCGCCATTTGCAACGTACCGAGGTGCTGGAGGCGGAAGAGTATTTCGCGCCGGGCCAGAAAGGCTCGTCGGCCATGCCGCACAAGCGCAACCCGGTGCTGACCGAAAACCTGACCGGCCTCGCCCGCATGGTGCGCTCCTATGCCCTGCCGGCCATGGAAAACGTGGCGCTGTGGCACGAGCGCGACATTTCGCATTCCTCGGTCGAGCGCATGATCGGACCGGACGCGACGGTGACGCTCGATTTCGCGCTGGCGCGGATGACCAGCGTCATCGACAAACTGCTGGTCTATCCCGACAACATGCTGAAGAACATGAACAAGTTCCGCGGCCTCGTGCATTCGCAGCGCGTGCTGTTGGCGCTGACGCAGGCCGGCGTTTCCCGCGAGGATTCCTACCGGCTGGTGCAGCGCAACGCCATGAAGGTATGGGAGCACGGCGCTGATTTCCTTGAGGAACTGCTGGCCGACAAGGAAGTGACGGCCGCCCTGCCCGAAGCCAACCTCCGCGAGAAATTCGACCTCGGCTATCACACCAAGCATGTCGATACGATTTTCAAGCGGGTGTTCGGGGAAGCGTAGCCCTCCGTCGCATTTGGTGGAAGCGTCGCGGCATCAAAGGCAGCAAAACCGGCTCAGGAAATTCAGCTTGAGTAAAACCTCAAGCCACCTTGTCCGGCACCGTGCGAATAACCATGCCCCAAGGGTCCTGGTACGTCGATGCGCTTGTCGCGTTGGCCGAGCGCATCTCGACCCATGACAGGCCGGTTCGGCCTGCATCGCGCGGTCCTGCGCCGGCGCTGTGCCAGGTGTTGGCGCCGATGTGGTGATGATAACCACCCGAGGACAGGAACACCGCCTGCGAGCCGTATTTCGCCGCCGTGTCGAAGTTGAACTGCTCGTGCCACCATTTTTCCGCCGCGCGCGGGTCGCCGACGCGCAGATGCACATGGCCAACCACCGTGTTTTCCGGTGCGCCCTGCCAGCCGGCATCGCCGGCGGGGACCGAGCCGACGACGCCCGGAATATCCATGCGGTCGGTCGCCATGGCGACCTGCCCGTCGGTCCATTTCCAGCTTTCATGCGGTCGGTCGACGTAAATTTCGATGCCGTTGCCTTCGGGGTCGGTCAAATAGAGCGCTTCGCTGACGATATGGTCCGAGGCGCCCTCGATCTGGATTTTTTCCGCGATGGCTTGGTTGATCCAGCGGCCGAGATCGGCACGCTCCGGCAGCAGGAACGCGGTGTGGAACAGGCCGGCGCTGCGCGGATCGTCCGGCTTGGCGGCGGGGTCGTTTTCAATGACCAGCAACGGCCGGTTGGCCGCGCCCAGCGTGATAGACCCGGCGTCGCGGGAAAGTTCCTGCAGACCGACGACGCTGCGGTAGTAGGCGGCGAGCGCGTCCGCGTCGCGGGCTTTCAGGCCGACGCGTGAAACGCTCACCGGGGTCGTGGCGGCGAAAGGCAGTTTGTCCATGTCAGGCTCCATTGGCGCGGCACCCGCTTATGCTTCCGTGATCGGAAAGCCGGCGCTGCCGGGGGTTGTTCGTCGTGTCGAACGCATTGTCGTCGTTGGCAACGAGCGCTCGTTTGTCTGCCTGAAGATCGGTGATCGCCATCGTTCACACAAGACAGCAAAAATCGAACATGGTGTTCACAATTCAGTACCGACGCTGGTGCCTCGCCCGTTGCAAGCGGCGGCGTGGCTCGCTACATGCGCAGCATGAAAGTCAAGGACGCAGATATCCTCATCGTGCCGGGCTATACTAATTCCGGCCCCGACCACTGGCAGACCCGCTGGGAAGGCAGGTTGTCGAGCGCGCGGCGCGTGGAACAGGCCGAATGGTCGAAGCCGGTGCGCGCGGACTGGGTGGCCAATGTGGCGAAGGCGGTGAACGCCGCGGAAAAGCCAGTCGTCCTCATCGCCCACTCGCTTGGCGTGCCGGCGGTGATCCAGGCCATTCCGGAATTTGTGAAGCCGATCGCTGGCGCATTCCTGGTGGCGGTCCCCGATGTCGCCAATCCGAAACTTCGGCCAAAGCATTTGATGACCTTCGGCCCCTATCCGCTCGAAAAACTGCCGTTTCCATCCATGCTGATCGCCAGCCGCAACGATCCGTTCTGCGCCTTCGACGTAGCGGAAAACCTTGCTTCAACATGGGGATCGCTGCTGATCGACGCGGGCGAAGCCGGCCACATCAACGCCGATTCCGGCCACGGACCATGGCCGGAAGGGTCGATGACCTTCGCCAGCTTTCTGAGCAAGCTTTAGGGTTCAGCCAACACCCCTCATCCGTCTCGCCGCTACGCGTCGATCCACCACCCTGGGCGAGTCACGGGCCTCGCCTGCCCTTCGGGCCCCACAAGGGGAGAAGGCAAGACTGGCGCGCGATTCTATTCCTTCTCCCCTTGTGGGAGAAGGTGGCGCCGCAGGCGGCGGATGAGGGGTGTTGGCCGGAGCGCGCGCGCAACATCACGCGCTCAACGAACTACGCGTCGATAGACGCTCTCACGTTGGCGAGCGCGCTTTTCGCGCCGGCCGCGATCAGGCTGTGTTCGGAACCGAAGGCAAGCAGCCGGTAGCCCATCTTCACCATGCGTCCCGCAATCGCCGGGTCCATGATGTAGATCGCGGCGTATTTGTCGGCCTTGCGGGTGCGTTCGACAATGGACTGCACCGCCCCCATCATGTCCTCAAGCGTCGAATCGACCTGGCCGCCATTCGTCCAGGCGATGGAGAAATCGGAGGGGCCGACGAAAATCCCGTCTATGCCGGGCACGTCGAGGATACCGTCGAGCGCATCCAGCGCCGCGCGGGTCTCGATCATGGCGAAGGCCAGCGTACGCTGGTTGCTTTCATGCAGCCATTCGGCTTGGCTTCCCTTGCCGTGGCGCGGGAAGGCATAGGTCGGCCCCCACGAACGCTGCCCAAGCGGCGGATATTTCATCGCCGTCGCGAAGGCTTTAGCATCGGCGACCGAATTCACCATCGGCGCAATCACCGCCTCGGCCCCGGAATCGAGCGCACGGCTGGCCATGTCGAAGCGGCCGACGGGAATGCGCACCAGCGCCGGCTTGCCTGCCGCCTGGATGGGCGCGATGCAGCGCAAGACGCTGTCCTCGCCGTGGCCGCCATGCTGCATGTCGAGCGTGACCGCATCGAAGCCTTGCCTGGCGACGATCTCGACCGTCAAGGCATCCGGCACGCCCGACCAGGCCGTGCATAGCGTTTCATCGGCAGACAGACGGGCCTTCAGGGACATGACAATTCCTCGCTCATCGATTCCAGCATCACCCGGAAACCGCTGGAAAGGCAAAGAAAACCGTCCGCGAGAAGCGGACGGTCGATTGGTCCAGCGATTGCGCCTTATGCGGCCTTAGCTGTTCTTGACCTGCTCGGCAGCGGTTGCCATCAGTTCGTCCATGGTACGGCGGATCTGATGGTCGGACTGTTCGACGCCGGCTGCATCGAAATCCTTGCGGACCTTGCGAAACACGTCATGGTCGCCGGCTTCCTCGAAGTCGGAATTGATCACTTCCTTGGCATAGGCATCAGCATCGGCCCCGCTCTTGCCGAGCTTTTCGGCGGCCCACAGGCCAAGCAACTTGTTGCGGCGTGCTACGGCGCGGAATTTCTGCTCCTCGTCCAGCGCGAACTTGCGCTCGAACCCTTCCTGACGGTCTTTCATGTTGCTCATGGGGTGGCCCTCCGGGTCAAAATGCCGATTCGATGACGATAGATATGTGTACCTTATGCACAAACCAAAAGGGCAACGATCGGTCAATATGTTCCGTCAGCAAGAAGCCGTGAAAGCGGTGGTCGAGCGGATTTGCCGATTGAGCAAACGGCGCGTTTGCGATAGACCCCGGATTGAAACTTTCCGCCGCAGCCTTAGTTCATGCAGGGCGCTACGCAGATTGCCGAGTGCCCGCTCAGATTTCAGAGAAAATTCATATGAAAAATCGCCGCCGCATTTATGAAGGCAAGGCCAAGATCCTCTATGAAGGGCCGGAGCCGGGAACCCTTATCCAGTTCTTCAAGGACGATGCGACCGCCTTCAATGCCAAGAAGCACGAAATCGTCGACGGCAAGGGCGTGCTCAACAACCGCATCTCAGAGCACATCTTCAACCATCTCAACCGCATGGGCATCCCGACCCACTTCATCCGCCGGCTCAACATGCGCGAGCAGCTGATCAAGGAAGTCGAGATCATCCCGCTGGAAGTCGTGGTGCGCAACGTTGCCGCCGGCTCGCTGGCCAAGCGGCTGGGCATCGAGGAAGGCACCGTGCTGCCGCGCTCGATCATCGAGTTCTACTACAAGGCCGATGCGCTGGACGACCCGATGGTCTCCGAAGAGCACATCACCGCCTTCGGCTGGGCCTCGCCGCAGGAACTGGACGACATCATGGCGTTGGCCATCCGCGTCAACGACTTCCTTTCCGGCCTGTTCATGGGCGTCGGCATCCAGCTCGTCGATTTCAAGATCGAATGCGGCCGCCTGTTCGAGGGCGACATGATGCGCATCGTCGTGGCCGACGAGATTTCGCCCGACAGCGCCCGGTTGTGGGACGTGGCGACGCAGGACAAGCTCGACAAGGACCGCTTCCGCCGCGACATGGGCGGGCTGGTCGAAGCCTATCAGGAAGTGGCGCGCCGCCTCGGCATCATGAACGAGAACGAGCCGCCGCGCCCGAGCGGGCCGGTGCTGGTCGCCTCGACCGACGGCCCGAAAGGCAAGCCGCACTGATAATTTTTGCGCGTAAAATGCAGGAGCACCGCGTCAAGTGATAAAAGCCCGCGTCACCGTAACCCTCAAGAATGGCGTGCTGGACCCGCAAGGCAAGGCGATCGAGCATGCCCTGTCCGGTCTCGGCTTCGACGGCGTCGGCCAGGTCCGGCAGGGCAAAGTGTTCGACCTCGAGCTTGCCGCCACCGACAAGGCCAAGGCCGAAGCCGACCTGAAAGCCATGTGCGACAAGCTGCTGGCCAATACGGTGATCGAGAATTACGCGGTGGAGATCGCCTGAGGTGAAATCAGCCGTTGTCCTCCTCCCTGGCCTCAACCGCGACCGCGACCTGATCGCGGCGCTGACCAAGATTTCCGGCACGCCGCCGCTCACCGTGTGGCAGACCGACACGGAAATTCCCGATGTCGACCTCATCGCCATTCCCGGCGGCTTCTCCTATGGCGACTATTTGCGCTGCGGGGCGATTGCGGCGCGCATGCCGGTGCTCAAGGCCGTCGCCGAAAAGGCTGCCAAGGGCGTCATGGTCATCGGCGTCTGCAATGGCTTCCAGATCCTGGTCGAAGCCGGCCTGCTGCCCGGAGCGCTAATGCGCAACGCCTCACTTAAATTCGTCTGCCGGCAGGTGAAGCTGCAAATCGCCAACGCCAACACCGCCTTTACCCGCAACTACCAGCCGGGCCAGGTCATCTCTTGCCCGGTCGCGCATCACGACGGCAATTATTTCACTGATGCCGAGACGCTTGCCCGCATCGAAGGCGAAGGCCAGGTGGTGTTCCGCTATGCGCAAGGCACCAACCCCAATGGCTCGATCAACGACATTGCCGGCATCGTCAATGCGCGCGGCAACGTGCTTGGCCTGATGCCGCATCCGGAAAACCTGATCGAGGCGGCCCATGGCGGTTCGGACGGACGCGCGCTGTTTGAAAGCGCGCTTGGCATCGCCGCCTGACCGCATCGCCCCTATTCATCCCTTCAAGAGACGGTACGGACGCATGAATACACTTTCAGCCATCGCCCGCGCCGCGCTCCTGGCTGTTGCCGGCCTGGCGCTGGCCTCGTGCCAATCGGGCACCAAGGCGCCTGCGGCCAGTTCGGGCAAAAGCGCATCGCTGAAAGCCATGGAACAGGTGGCGATTGCCGCGCACCGATGTTGGATCGCCTCGAAGGACCCCGCCTTCAAGGCCTACAGCATGGCCAACGAACTGAACAATTTCGGCGGCACGCCGCGCTTCCTGCTGGTGCCGGCCAAGCATTATGGCGGAAAGCCGCTGCTGGTGGTGCAGGCTACCGGTAGTTCGAGCCGCGTCGAGGTGTTCGGCCCCTTGATGAGCGAGCCGCTGGGCGGGCGCATCGGCTCCGACATCGCCCGCTGGCAGAGCGGCAGCAGTGACTGCGGTGCGGCCGTATAGCTCTTTCCGCACGGGCCTGATGCTTTCGGCGCACCGGCCCGCAACAGCTTTACCAGCGTAAAAGGCGTTTGCCGACTTCCCGAATCAACGCTGTTGAGTGCAAATCTGTATCGGGGTTTGCTGGTTAGGGTTTGCAAGTGGCGTCCAAACAGACCATTCATCCGAAAGCTGTGCCGTGGCTGACCGCCGGGGCAATGCTGTTCGGCGTCGGATTGCTGATCGGATGGTGGTATCAGCCTTACCCTGAACTCATCGCCACCGTTTTCAGCGAGAACGGCCCGGTCGAGACGCTTGAGATGGTCGCACTGACGTCGGCGGCAGCGTTGTTCGTCTTTCGCGCGGCACGTTCCAACGACCCGATCGGCACGATGTGCATTCCAATCGCCCTGGTTTTGGCGAGCGCGATCGTGCGCGAAACACCACGCTGCGACAGTTCATTCTACGATGGCGGCATGTGCTTTCCCGATCAGCAATGGAAAAACGTTACCATAGGGCTATTCTTGACCATAGCGGCCATCGCGCTGTTCATCAGACGACGGCACTTTTTCGCCGTGTTCTCGATCCAGAGAATCCATGTGTTCTGGCCGATCTGGATTTCGGCCCTGCTCCTCATCAGCGCGGAGATCAGCGAAAGGTACGGCGTGATGGGCACGGAAGAAGTGGTGGAGTTTTTCGCCTATTTCTATCTGGCGTGCTTCGGCGTCTGGATGCACCGGAATACATGACGGGACAAACGCCCCTGCGGGTCGGTTTCAGTCATTTCTCCAGCCATCGGGGGTGTATCCGCCCGGCGCATACGCTATGAGGACGCGGACACACAAGCTGGACGCGACCCTTGCGATGACGATTTCCAATACTCTCCCGATCACCCCCGAACTGATCGCCGCGCACGGGCTGAAACCCGACGAATACCAGCGCATCCTCGATCTGGTCGGACGCGAGCCGACCTACACCGAGCTTGGCATTTTTTCGGCCATGTGGAACGAGCACTGTTCCTACAAATCATCCAAGAAATGGCTGCGCACGCTGCCCACCACCGGCGACGTGGTCATTCAGGGGCCGGGCGAGAATGCCGGCGTGGTCGATATCGGCGACGGTGACTGCGTCGTCTTCAAGATGGAGAGCCACAACCACCCCTCCTATATCGAGCCCTATCAGGGGGCGGCGACCGGGGTCGGCGGCATCTTGCGCGACGTGTTCACCATGGGCGCGCGGCCGATTGCGGCGATGAACGCGCTGCGCTTTGGTGAGCCCGATCATCCCAAGACGAAACATCTGGTGGCGGGCGTCGTTTCCGGCGTCGGCGGCTACGGCAATGCGTTTGGCGTGCCGACGGTCGGCGGCGAGGTCAATTTCGACGCGCGCTACAACGGCAATATTTTGGTCAACGCCTTTGCGGCCGGTCTCGCCAAGACCAACGCCATCTTCCTGTCGGAAGCCAAGGGCGTCGGCCTGCCGGTGGTCTATCTCGGCGCCAAAACCGGCCGCGACGGCGTCGGCGGCGCGACCATGGCTTCGGCCGAATTCGACGACAAGATCGACGAGAAGCGCCCGACCGTGCAGGTCGGCGATCCCTTCACCGAAAAATGCCTGCTGGAAGCCAGCCTCGAACTGATGGCGTCGGGGGCGGTCATCGCCATCCAGGACATGGGGGCAGCCGGCCTGACCTGCTCGGCGGTGGAGATGGGGGCCAAAGGCGATCTCGGTATCCTGCTCGATCTCGACACCGTACCGGTGCGCGAAGAGCGCATGACCGCCTACGAGATGATGCTTTCCGAAAGCCAGGAACGCATGCTGATGGTGCTGCGTCCCGAAAAGGAAGCGCAAGCCAAGGCGATCTTCGTCAAATGGGGGCTGGACTTCGCCATCGTCGGCAAGACCACCGACGATCTGCGTTTTCGGGTCACGCATCAGGGCGATGAAGTCGCGAACCTGCCGATCAAGGATCTGGGCGACAAGGCCCCCGAATACGACCGGCCATGGGTCGAACCGAAGAAGCCAGCCGCCCTCCCCGCTGACGACATTCCGCAGGCCGACATTGCCGACGCGCTGCTGAAAATGCTGAACGGACCGGACCTCTCCTCGCGGCGCTGGGTGTGGGAGCAGTACGACACGCTGATCCAGGGCAATTCGCTGCAACTGCCGGGCGGCGACGCCGGCGTGGTGCGCGTCGAGGGCCATCAGACCAAGGCGCTGGCCTTCTCCTCCGACGTGACGCCGCGCTATTGCGAGGCTGATCCGTTTGAGGGCGGCAAGCAGGCGGTGGCCGAATGCTGGCGCAATTTGACCGCGACAGGCGCGCTGCCGCTGGCAGCCACCGACAACCTCAATTTCGGCAACCCGGAACGCCCGGAAATCATGGGCCAACTGGTCGCCGCGATCAAAGGCATCGGCGAAGCCTGCCGTGCGCTCGACTTCCCGATCGTGTCGGGCAACGTCTCGCTCTATAACGAAACCAACGGCCAGGGCATCCTGCCGACGCCGACCATCGGCGGCGTCGGTCTCATCGACGACTGGGCGCATATGGCGCGCGTCGGCTTTGCCGGCGAGGGCCAGACGATCCTGCTCGTCGGCGCGCCGGATTGGTTGGGTGCGCATCTCGGCCAGTCGATCTATATGCGCGACATTCATGGTCGCGCCGACGGTCCGCCGCCGCCGGTCGATCTCGCGCATGAGAAGAGGGCCGGCGATTTCGTGCGCGGCCTGATCCGCTCCGGCCAGGCAACCGCCGTCCACGACCTGTCCGATGGCGGGCTGGCCGTGGCGCTTGCCGAAATGGCGATGGCGTCGGGCATCGGCGCGGTCGTCGACCAGTTCAACGACGGCGATCCGATCCCGCAATTCTTCGGCGAGGATCAGGGCCGCTATCTGGTGACTCTGGCCTTCCCGGCGACTGACGCACGTTTCGAAGCGCTGCAGGCGCAGGCCCGGGAACTGGGCATATCCGCTCCGCAAATCGGCACGTCCGGCGGCAGCGAATTGAAACTCGGCAATGCGCGTGCGATACCTGTCGGCGAACTGACCACAGCTCACGAATCATGGTTCCCCCGCTTCATGGGAACCTGAGCAAGGAACAAAAAGCATGGCCATGGACGCGCACGACATCGAAAAAATGATCAAGGAAGGCATTCCGGACGCCCAGGTGACGATCCGCGACCTTGCCGGCGATGGCGAGCACTATGCGGCGGAAGTGGTGGCGGAAAGCTTTCGCGGCAAGAGCCGCGTGCAGCAGCACCAGATGGTCTATGAGGCGCTGAAGGGCAATATGGGCGGCGTGCTGCATGCGCTGGCGCTACAGACCAGCGCGCCGGACTGACAGCTTAACCCCAACTGACCCGCTACGGAGCGGCCGATCCGATGGCGCCGTCCTGCCCAAGCGGCGCCATATGCTCGGGGCTGAAGCCGGCAAAATCCCTTGCGGGAAACGGCCCTGCGGTCATCAGGCTGAAATCGTAGGTGGCGCGGCGGTCCGAACCCAGCACATACTGCCTGTGCATGCGCAGAAAGTCCCGCTTGATCCTGTTATGGCGCTCGGGCGTGAGCATGTGCTTGAAGCGGATGAACAGGATGCGCGCCTGCGGCAATTCCGCGAAGCCTGCCGCTTCCACGACCTTGGCCCGATAGAAGTTGATCACATCGGTCAGGCACTGCACGTCCAGCCAGAAAATATCGGGGCAGCGCGCGATGACGCCGACTCGGCGACGCAATACTTCTGCGGGTTTCAGCACCGAACATTGCAGGACCGCGCCGCCGAGCGTTGCGAAAACGACGGTCTTGCCGGCGAGAATGTCCGGCTCCCGTTCCAGCAGCGCACCGATGACATGCACGGCGACGGATGATCCCATGCTGTGCGACGTGACCAGATATTCGTCCGCCGCCTCTCGAAAGGCCGCGCGGGCGGCGGCAACGCATTCTTCCAGCCTGGCGTTTGCGGCTGCGTCATCCATGCAGGCAAGCGAAACCGCCAGCCCCCAATCGTCGAACTGGTGCAGCGCGTGCATACGCTCAGCCCAGGGCAGGAAAAGCCTGAAGAATATCAGCAGGGCCGCAGGCAGGCTCCAGATGAAATTCCACACCGGCAAGCCGAACAGCACGGGCAGCGATGCGGCGCCCATGAGCGCGGCAAAGCCGGCTGCGACGAACAGGAACGGAAACAGGAAGAACAGCCCGAAGCGCCAGGCGTGGCGAAAATAGCCGACCAGCCCACCATGCCAGACCACCCGCGCGGCACTGCGATAGCCCGCGGCCAGCCGGGCAAGCGGCGATCTGGCCTTCAGCGTGGCGATCAGGCCATCGTGATCGAAAAGACTGACATGGCTTTCCGTGCGCCAATCCGGCCCCGACGCCTGGACCGAAAAGGCCGGTGCATTCTTGTCGCCACCGAGCGGTCCGGCCTCGACCCGGCAATTCCAAACCTGGGCGCTTTGCATGGCCGAGCGCGCGTAGCGGCTCCGATGCGCCTCGGCATCCAGCGGCTCGAAGCCCGGAAAATGCAAAATAACCCTTTTCCTGATCTCGGGCCTTTTCCTGATCTCGGGCATCCGTCTCTTCTTGTCTCAGCTACAGGCAAAGCGCCTTGGAACCGCCGCACGCGCGGAATTCCTCTAAAACGCCCAATCGCGCCGCGTTCGCTATCTCGCCTCTTTCGCGGTCGAAAGCAACGGCTGGCGTCACGGCGCGATGCCGGAGAAAGCCGCATGATCGCCTATCGCGGAAAGCCTGCCTGCGTCCGCCACCAATCGCCGCATCGCCCGACTCTTCAGCTATTTTGATCGAGCTATTGGCAAAACACTATGGAAATACCCTGCCTGCATGTTATCTAGGGGGCAACAATGCGGTTCGGACCTTGAATCCGGATAACAAGGGAATTTCGATATGAGCGCCATCAACGACTACATCAACAGCGAAGTGAAGAGCAGCGACGTGGTACTGTTCATGAAGGGTACGCCCGGCTTTCCGCAATGCGGATTTTCCGGTCAGGTCGTGCAGATTCTCGACCACATCGGAGCCGACTACAAGGGCGTCAACGTGCTCGATTCGGCTGAACTGCGGCAGGGCATCAAGGAATATTCCAACTGGCCGACCATTCCGCAGCTCTATGTAAAGGGCGAATTCGTAGGCGGATGCGACATCGTGCGCGAGATGTTCCAGGCTGGCGAATTGCAGTCCTTCCTCGTTGAAAAAGGCGTCAGCGTCAAAGGCGCCGCCTGACCATTGCATGATCGGGCCGCCCCGCCCGATTGCCACTTCGCTTCCCCTGCAGGGGACAACAGACAACGATGCGCCGGCCAACCGGCGCATTTTCGTTTGAACGATCGGACCCGTCATGGATCAACGACCGCACGCGCCGAAGCAGGACATGATACTGCCTATCCCGCGCTGGGAATTCATCGCGCTGTGCGCAGCGTTGATGGCGCTCAACGCGCTGGCCATCGACATCATGCTGCCCGGCCTCCAGCAGATGGGCGCGGCGCTCGGTGTCGAGAACGCCAACCATCGCCAGTATATCATCACGGCCTACATTCTCTCGTTCGGCATCGCGCAACTGGCGTTCGGTCCTGTCTCCGACCGTTTCGGGCGGCGCGGCCCGCTGCTGGTCGGCCTCGTCATCTACATCGTCTCGGCCATCGCGGCTTCGGTCGCGCCGGATTTCGCCACCCTTCTTCTCTGCCGGTTCATGCAGGGCATCGGCGCAGCGGCCACCCGCGTCATCTCGGTCTCCATCATCCGCGACTCGTTCGGCGGGCGGCGCATGGCGGAAATCATGTCGCTGGTGTTCATGGTGTTCATGGCTGTGCCCGTTGTCGCGCCGGGGCTCGGCCAGATCATCATGATCTTCCTGACCTGGCACTGGATCTTCGTCGCCATGGGCGTCGGAGCGTTCGTCGTCACGGCATGGGCCTTCTTGCGGCTGCCCGAGACTTTGCACCCGGAATATCGCCGCCCCTTTACGCGGGCGGCGATAACGGGCGGGTTCCTTATCGTCTTGTCCAACCGTGCCGCGCTTTGCTACACGCTGGCCGGCATGGCGACATTCGGGGCGCTGTTCGGCTTCATCAATTCGGCGCAGCAGGTCTATGTCGAGCTTTATGGGTTGGGCGCGTGGTTTCCGGTTGTCTTCGCCGCCGTCGCCAGTCTGATGGCGGCATCCAACTATCTCAATTCGCGGCTCGTTGGCGCCATCGGCATGCGGCGTCTGTCCCAGGGCGCGCTTATCGGCTTCATCGCTGTCAGCACCTTGTGGTTTGTGTTGTCGCTTATCGGGCCGATCCCCTTCCCGATATTCGTCACCCTGTTCACGCTGGATATGATGCTGTTCGGCCTGCTCGGCTCGAACTTCAACGCGCTCGCCATGGAACCGCTCGGTCATGTCGCCGGCACGGCTTCCTCCGTGCTCGGCTTCACGCAGACCTTTGGCGGCGGCATCATCGGAACCTTCATCGGCCAGATGTACGACGATACGGTCATGCCGCTGGCCGCCGGCTTCTGCGGCGTCTCGATCGTGGCCTTGCTGATGGTGTTCATCGCCGAGCGCGGCAAGCTGTTCCAGCCGCATAATCCAGCGGTATGACGGGGCCTGCTGTCTAACAGCGCCGGCTATGCGATCAGCCGGGCAGAGCAAGCCCGGCGAAATCGAACAGGCTTTTGTCCAGCAAGTGCGAGGGCCGCACATTGGCGAGCGCGCGGATCATCGTATCCTTGCAGCCCGGCATTTTCTTTTCGATGTCGTCGAGCATCGCCTTCATCATATTTCGCTGCAAGCCGTCCTGGCTGCCGCAGAGATCGCACGGGATGATCGGGAAATTCATGGCGTTGGCGAATTTCGCCATATCAGCCTCCGCACAATAGCTGAGCGGCCGCAGCACCATCACATCGCCTTCGTCGTTGAGGAGTTTCGGCGGCATGGCGGCCAGCCTTCCGCCATGGAACAGGTTCAGGAAGAAGGTTTCTAAAATGTCCTCGCGATGGTGGCCGAGCACCAGTGCCGCGCAGCCTTCCTCGCGCGCGATCCGGTAAAGATGGCCGCGCCGGAGCCTGGAGCACAGCGAACAATAGGTGCTGTTTTCCGGCAGCTTGTCGGTCACGATGGAATAGGTGTCCTGGTACTCGATGCGATGGGCAATGCCATTGGCGTCGAGATAATCCGGCAGGATGTGTTTCGGGAAATTCGGCTGGCCCTGATCCAGGTTGCAGGCCAACAGTTCGACCGGCAGCAGGCCGCGCCATTTGAGGTCGAGCAGCAGCGCCATCAGGCCGTAGGAATCCTTGCCGCCAGACAGCGCCACCAGCCAGCGCTCGCCGGGCTTGACCATGGCAAAATCCTCGAGCGACTGCCGCGTCTGGCGCAGTAGTCGCTTGCGCAGCTTGTTGAACTCGACCGAGGAGCGCGCTTGCGCAAACATCGGGTGACAGCCACCCTCGGCAAGCGTGTCGGCGACCGGCGGTTCAGCAATTATATTCATGACGGATCGCCGGCAAATGATGGAGCGCCAGGGCTCCGTGGGGTCCACAATTTCATCGCTACGGCTTAACGAACCTGCGAACCAAAGAAAAGGCCGCCTCGAGGGCGGCCTTTTCGAATTCTGGACTAAAACGAAGGGTCAGCGCGAATAGAATTCGACGACCAGGTTCGGTTCCATCTGCACCGCGAACGGCACGTCGGACAGGACGGGAACGCGCGAGTAGGTCGCGACCATCTTGTTGTGATCGACTTCGATGTAGTCCGGCACGTCGCGCTCGGCCAGGCCGACCGCTTCCAGTACGATCGTCAACTGCTTGGACTTCTCGCGGACCTCGATGACGTCGCCCGCCTTGCAGCGGTACGAACCGATGTTGGTGCGCTTGCCGTTGACGTTGACGTGACCATGGTTGACGAACTGGCGCGCGGCAAAAATGGTCGGAACGAACTTGGCGCGGTAGACGACGGCGTCCAGGCGCGATTCGAGCAGGCCGATCAGGTTTTCGGAAGTATCGCCCTTGCGGCGGTTGGCTTCGTCATAGGCCTTGCGGAACTGCTTTTCCGACATGTCGCCATAGTGACCCTTCAGCTTCTGCTTGGCGCGCAGCTGAATGCCGAAATCGGAAAGCTTGCCCTTGCGGCGCTGGCCGTGCTGGCCGGGGCCGTATTCACGCTTGTTGACCGGGGACTTCGGGCGGCCCCAGATATTTTCGCCAAGACGGCGATCGATCTTGTATTTCGCGGATTCGCGCTTGCTCATCGCATTCCCTTTTCAAAAAATTGCACCCGGAACCTCATGGTCCAGGTGAAGGAAACGCGCCCTCCTCTGGCCTCCGTTTTCGAAGCCTGACAGGGTTTTCTCCGCGCGAAGCGGAAAATAACCCACGGGACACGTCAAAAGAAAGCACCGAGCGTCGCCGCCCGGTGTTGGCGGGTGGATAGACCGATGGGTGGCCGGTGTCAAGTTCCGGCTCCCGTTTCCGGAAAAACGGTTCAGCAACCATTCATGTGCCCCGCCGTTAAATCAGGTCGCGGCGATGGTTGCGAACATTATCGCAATACGCGGCTAATTCGAGGAGACTACATATGAGAAAATTCTTTCTGGTTCTTGCCGGCGTCGCGATGATGGCGGGCACGTCGCTCGCTGCCGCGCCCGCCATGGCTCGCCCCGGCGATCACTACCAGTCGCAGCACCATCGGCCAGATTACCGAGGCAAGCGTCACCACCGTCAGGTCTGCCGCACGGTCGTGAGAAAGAAGGTGGTTTGGCGCCACCACCGCAAGCAAGTCGTCCGCTACAATGTACGGCGCTGCCACCCGGTAAGATAAGCTCAAAGCTTTGGCAGCTTAGAAAAGCGGCGCTTTCGAGCGCCGTCAATTCATTGACAAAGGCATCTGTTCCCCTGGCGTCATCCTCGGCCTTGTGCCGAGGATCTACCGACATTTCCGTAAGGAACTGAAAAAGCTACACAGTTCAACGATAGCAGATCCTCGGCACAGGGCCGAGGATGACGGGCGTGGGTTCGCCAACGGTTAGTCAGCAGTCTTGCGGCGCTTTCGAGCACCGTTTTTTTGAAACCCAAAGCACGTTTTCTTGCGGAGCTTTCAGGCGCTCTGCAGTTCGAACTCGCCACGCGCCGCTTTTATGTGGGAGTGGTGGACTTCAGCCCAGCGGATCAAATGCGACAAAGGCTCCAGCAGGGACTGGCCGAGCGGCGTCAGCCTGTATTCCACGGATGGAGGCACGGTCGGGTATACATGCCGGCTGACAAGCCCGTCGCGCTGCAGGTCGCGCAGCGTCTGTGTCAGCATACGCTGTGAGATGTCCGGAACAGCGCGGCGCAATTCGCCGAAACGATGCGGCTTTTCGCCGAGCAGCGAGATGAACAGCGTGCTCCATTTGTCGCCGATCTGGTCGAGCACATCCCGGATCGGACAGTTGGCAAAGCCATCGGCAATGGCTGCGCTTGCCTTGATGGTTTTTGCTATCCGCGCCTGTTCGCTCATGGCGGTTCCCTCGAAGTAACCTGGTTCCCAAAAACTGCCTTCTTTTGGCAGAGCACCAACGTGCATATAGTAAACTTGCTCTCATTTTGAGACTACCGTCAACAGGATTCACATAATGACCGATTTTCTCGTTACCGGCGCCTCCGGCCATCTTGGCCAGAGCGTTCTGCACCATCTGCTCGATACGCTGAAGATCGAGCCCGGCCGCATTGCCGCCGCGAGCCGGAAACCGGAAACGCTATCCGCCTGGGCGGCGCGCGGCGTCGCCACCCGTGCCGCCGATTTCAACGACGCCGCCTCGCTGGATCAGGCCTTTGCCGACGTAAAACGCCTGCTGATCATCAGCACCGACGCGTTGGATGCCGAAGGCACCCGCCTCAAGCAGCACAAGGCAGCTGTGAAAGCCGCCGCCAAGGCCGGCGTCGACCACATCGCCTACACCTCGCTGCCAAACGTCGAGACGTCGCTTGTCACCTTCGCCCCGGACCATGCCGGCACGGAAGCCGCCATCGCGCAAAGCGGCGTCCCCGGCTGGAGCGTGCTGCGCAACAACTGGTATTTCGAGAACCTGTTTCACTCGATGCCGCAAGCGCTGGCGTCCGGCCAATGGTACAGCGCGTCGGGCCAGGGCAAGCTCGCCCATATCTGGCGCGAAGATCAGGCGCTCGCCGCAGCGACCGCTCTTGCCGACGGCTTTCAGGGACAGCGTACGCTGACCCTGTCCGGGTCGGGTTCATACACGACCGACGAAATAGCAGCCCTTGTCAGCAAGGCCACAGGCAAGCCGCTGGGCGTCGTTCATGTACCGCTTGAAGGCCTGATCCAAGGCATGATCGGTGCCGGCATCCCGGCCCCGGTGGCGACTGTTCTCGGATCATTCGACGCCGCCATAAAGGCGGGCCATCTGGATGGCGATTCCAAGGACTTCGAAGCGCTGACCGGACGCAAGCCGCGTACCTTCGAAGATTGGCTGACGGAGAACGCGGGCAAGTTCACTGCACCCGCCGCCTCCTAAATTACCCTGAAATTGCCCTGCCGCATTCTACGCGGCAGGGCATCAAGCCCTTCAGTCACCCTTCTTGTCGGGCAGGCCCTTGCGCTTGGTTTCGGCGAACTCCTCCAACTGCTTTTCGCTCATGGAATCGTACATCTCTCGCGATGCGCCCTTGAGTTCGCTCTTCTTCGTCTCGCCGCGCTTGGCCGAAAGGGCCGCTCCGGCGGCTTTCTGCTGTGCCTTGGAAGTGGCTGGCATGGGTTTTCTCCCTTGCTGTTGAAGGGAAGAAACGCCCTGGCCAGCGCACCGTTCCGCAGAAAATCAGACCGGCTTCAGCCCGAACCCCTGAATGAGCCGGCGCGTCGCGAAATCCGGCGCTCCCGAGGTGAAGACGGCGATATCCTCGCCGACATGGGCGTTGCTCGTATTGCCGCGTCCGCCCAGCAGCGACAGCGCGCGCCGCGCAATCGCTTCGGCGGGGTCCAGCCAGTCGACTGGCCACGGCGCGGTCTTGCGCATGCGGTTGACCAGGAACGGATAATGCGTGCAGGCCAGCACCACAATGTCGGTACGCCGTCCATCCTGTTCGATGAAGCAGGGCGCGATTTCGCGGCGCACGAGTTCCTCGTCGACGAAACCGTCCCGCAGATAGGCTTCCGCCAGACGCGCCAGATTTCCGCTACCGACCAGGCGCACATGGCATTTCGACGCCCATTGCGTAATCAGGTCGCGCGTGTACTGGCGCTTGACGGTTCCCGGCGTCGCCAGCACCGAAACCAGCCCGGAGCGCGTGCGCTCGGCCGCCGGCTTGATTGCCGGCACGGTGCCGACGAACGGCGTTTCGGGATAGGCCTCGCGCACATCGGCCAGCACCAGCGTGGAAGCCGTATTGCAGGGGATGACGAACAGTTCGGGGTCGTGAGCGGCGATCAACTCGCCCACCAGCTTGACGATCCGCTGCCGCAGCGCGCCCTCCTCCCAATCGCCATAGGGAAAAGCGGCATCGTCGGCGACATAGACGAAGCGGCGCTCGGGCATCAGCACGCGTGCCTCGCGCAGCACGGTAAGGCCGCCAACGCCCGAATCGAAGAGCAGCACCGGCCGCTCAGTCATCGCCCGCCTCACCATTGTTCCCGGCTGCGTCGCCAGTCTTCCCGGCTGCGTCGCTTCTGCCGCCACCGCCCTTGCGCATGCGCCGGTCGACCTCTTCCTTGCGCTTCGGATAGCCGGCGCCGCGCGGTTCCTTCGGCGAGAAATAGTCGAGCGAGGCAACGACGCCGCGCAGCACCTTCAATTCCGGCTCGGCAAAGCCGGGACGCGTCAGCACCGAGCGCAGATTGTCGACCATCTTCGGCTTCTTGGGCAGTGGCCGGAAGTAGCCGCGTGCATCGAGCGCCGCCTCCAGGTGGCGGAACAGGCCGTGCAACTGCTCCTTGCTGGCAGGCGCCATTTCAGGCGCGGCGAAATTGGTCGCCGTTTCCCGCTCCAGACCGGATTTCATCCATTCATAAGACATCAGCAGCACCGCCTGGGCGATGTTGAGCGAGGCAAAATTCGGATCGACGGGAAAGGTGACGATCTCGTCGGCCAGCGCCACTTCCTCGTTGTACAGGCCGAAGCGCTCGCGCCCGAACAGGATGCCGATGCGCTGGCCCGACACGCTGCGCGTCCGCAGCATCCGGCCCGCCTCGACCGGCCCGCGCACTTCCTTGAAGCCGTCGCGCTGGCGGGCGGTCGTTGCAAAGATGAATTGCAGGTCGGCAATCGCGGTTTCCAGGCTGTCGAACACCCGCGTGGCTTCGATGACATGGTTGGCGTTGCTGGCGGCGGCAAGCGCCTTGTCGCTAGGCCAGCCGTCGCGCGGATTGACGAGGCGAAGCTCGGACAGGCCGAAATTGGCCATGGCGCGCGCCACCATGCCGATATTTTCGCCAAGCTGCGGCTCGACAAGGACAATCGCCGGGGTGATGGCCGAACCGGGGTGCGGCGTTGGGGCAGGATTTGCGATGGGGGCCATGATGGTCAATGAACTGCAATTTGCGGCATTTCAGCGTCCCTGCCATATTTCGCCGCGAAAATGAAGCTTTCGCTAGCACCGGCGCGCAAAAGGCGCCGCCAGCCATGTCTCCCGATGCCGTCGAACAACCAGAAAGGCGGCACCGGCCGGCCTCGACCGAGATGGCCCAGAAGCTGCGTTTCCAGCGTTTGCGCCTGCTGGAACCCTTTGCTATACGAACCGCATCCCGGCCGAAGCCAATCTGGACGACGCCGTTTCATTCCTGCAGCGAGGCAATTATTCCATGGCGAAGATTAAGGTGGCGAACCCGGTCGTCGAACTCGACGGCGACGAGATGACCCGCATCATCTGGCAGTTCATCAAGGACAAGTTGATCCACCCCTATCTCGACCTGACCATCGACTACTACGATCTCGGTGTCGAGCATCGCGACGCCACCAACGACCAGGTCACCATCGACGCCGCCCACGCCATCCAGAAGCACGGCGTCGGCGTGAAATGCGCCACGATCACGCCCGACGAGCAGCGCGTCGAGGAATTCAAGCTCAAGAAGATGTGGAAGTCGCCGAACGGCACCATCCGCAACATTCTGGGCGGCACCATTTTCCGCGAGCCGATCATCATGAAGAACGTGCCCCGCCTGGTTCCCGGCTGGACCAAGCCGATCATCGTCGGCCGCCATGCCTTCGGCGACCAGTACAAGGCCACCGATTTCCGCTTTCCTGGCAAGGGCAAGCTGTCGATCAAGTTCGTCGGCGAAGACGGCCAGACCATCGAGCACGAAGTGTACGACGCGCCGGGTTCAGGCGTCGCCATGGCCATGTACAACCAGGACGAATCGATCCGCGAATTCGCCCGCGCCTCGCTGAACTACGGCCTGCTGCGCGGCTATCCGGTCTATCTCTCGACCAAGAACACGATCCTGAAAGTCTATGACGGCCGCTTCAAGGACATTTTCCAGGAGGTTTTCGATCAGGAATTCGCGGATGCGTTCAAGGAAAAGAAGATTACCTACGAACACCGCCTGATCGACGACATGGTGGCATCCGCGCTGAAATGGTCGGGCGGCTATGTCTGGGCCTGCAAGAACTATGACGGCGACGTGCAGTCCGACACGGTGGCGCAAGGGTTTGGCTCGCTCGGCCTGATGACCTCCGTGCTGATGACGCCGGACGGCAAGACGGTGGAGGCCGAGGCCGCGCACGGCACCGTTACCCGCCACTACCGACAGCACCAGAAGGGCCAGGAAACCTCGACCAACTCCATCGCCTCGATCTTCGCGTGGACGCGTGGCCTGGCGCACCGCGCCAAGCTGGACGGTAACGCCGATCTGAAGCGCTTTTCCGAAACGCTGGAAAGGGTCTGCATCCAGACGGTGGAATCAGGTTTCATGACCAAGGATCTGTCGCTGCTGATCGGCCCCGACCAGCCCTGGCTCTCGACCACCGGCTTCCTCGACAAGATCGACGAGAACCTGCAGAAGGCGATGGCGTAAGCCAGAACTCCCCAGAACTCCAATGAGCAAGCCTGTCGTATACGGCGCGGACTACAGCGTTTACGTACGGATCGTCAGGCTTGCCCTTGAACAGAAGGGCGTCGGCTACGACCTCGTTCCGGTCGACGTCTTTGCAGCCGATGGGCTGCCTGGATGGTATCTCGAGATCCATCCTTTCGGCCGCATTCCAGCTTTCGAGCATGACGGCCTGAAATTTTTCGAAACCAGCGCCGTCAGCCACTATGTCGACGAAGCTTTTGCCGGGCCTGCCTTGCAGCCGTCGAGCGCGCGCGACCGCGCGGTCATGAACCAGATCATCGGCCTGCTCGACGCCTATGCCTACCGCGTGATGGTCTGGGACGTAGCCGTCGAAAGACTGGAAAAGCCGAAACCCGATGAAGCTCTGATCGCCGCCGGGCTGCGCACTGCCGCTACGGTCCTGAAGGTTCTATCGCAGTTGAAACGTCCGGGGTCGTGGCTCCTCGGCGACCATGTCACCTTGGCCGACCTGCACGCCGGCCCGATCATCGGCTATTTTCTAAAAGCGCCAGAAGGCCGGGCGCTCGTCGCCGAGCACCCGGCGATTGGCGACTGGTGGCAGAGCCTGAGCGAACTGCCGGCCTACGCTGCCACCGAACCCAAAACCTGATCCACCAAAACCTGACCCGTTTGACTCAGGCCGCCTGAAGCGCTGCCTTGACCGCCGCGATCGCCGCACCGGCCTTGGAGGCGTCCGGGCCGCCTGCCTGCGCCATGTCCGGCCGGCCACCGCCGCCCTGCCCGCCAAGCGCTGCGGAAGCGGCGCGCACCAGATCGACCGCGCTGAAGCGGTCGGTCAAATCGTCCGTGACGGCCACGACGACGCTCGCCTTGTTGTCTTCGCCGGCACCGACGAACACGACCACGCCGGAGCCGAGCGCCTGCTTGCCGGCATCGGCCAGCGGCTTCAGATCTTTGGGCGAGACGCCGCTGACCGCCTTGCCCAGAAAGCCGACGCCGGCAACGATTTCGTTCTCGCTCGCGCCGTCGGCGGTCGAGCCGCCGCCAAGCGCGAGTTTCTTGCGCGCTTCCGTCAGTTCCTTTTCAAGCTTCTTGCGCTCGTCGAGCAATGCTTCGACGCGGGCCGGAACATCGGAAGGCGCGACCTTCAGCACCGAGGCCGCCGACTTGAGCCGCTTGTCCTGCTCGTCCAGGTGCTTTCGCGCGGCGTCACCCGTCATCGCTTCTATGCGCCGCACGCCGGCCGCCACCGCCCCCTCCGACACCAGCCGGATCAGGCCGATATCCCCGGTCGCGCCGACATGGGTGCCGCCGCACAGTTCCACTGAATAGGGCTTTCCCGCCTTTTCGCCGAGAATCGCCGTGCCCATCGAGACGGCACGGACCTCATCGCCATATTTTTCGCCGAACAGCGCCATCGCACCCTCGGCAATGGCGTCGTCCACGCTCATCAAACGGGTGGTGACAGGACTGTTTTGGACAACGATGGCGTTGGCCATGGCCTCGACCCGCTCCAGTTCTTCAGCGGAAATCGGCTTTGGATGGGAAAAATCGAAGCGCAGCCGTTCCGGCGCCACCAGCGAGCCCTTTTGCGCGACATGGGTGCCGAGCACCTCGCGCAACGCCTCGTGGACCAGATGCGTGGCTGAATGGTTGGCGCGCAGCAGTGTACGGCGGGCATGATCGACCTTGAATTCGACCGCAGCGCCGGTCTTGACCGTGCCCTTGGCGACCTTGCCGAAATGCACGAACAGGCCGTCGCCCTTCTTCTGCGTGTCGGTGATCTCGATGACGAAACCCTCGCCGGAGATAGTGCCGGCATCGCCCATCTGCCCGCCGGACTCACCGTAGAACGGTGTCTGGTTGACGACGACGGCGATCGCGTCGCCCGTGACCGCGCTATCGACGACAGCGCCGTCCTTGACCAGCGCCTCGACGATGCCTTCGGCCTGCTCGGTGGCGTAGCCCAGGAATTCGGTCGCGCCGGCCTTTTCACGCACGCCGAACCAGACGGCCTCCGTCGCCGCCTCGCCGGAGCCGGACCAGTGCGCCCGCGCTTCGGCCTTCTGGCGCGCCATAGCGGCGTCAAAGCCCTCCATGTCGACGGAAACGCCGCGCTGGCGCAACGCATCCTGGGTGAGATCAAGCGGGAAGCCATAGGTGTCGTAGAGCTTGAACGCCGTCTCGCCGTTGAGACGGCCGCCGCTGGACATGCCCTCGGTCGCCTCGTTGAGCAGGCCAAGGCCGCGCGCCAGCGTCTTGCGAAAGCGCCTTTCTTCAAGCTTCAGCGTCTCGGTAATCAGCGCCTCGCCGCGCACCAGTTCGGGATAGGCCTGGCCCATTTCGCGCACCAGCGCCGGCACCAGCCGCCACATCAGCGGATCGGCAGCCCCCAGCAATTGCGCATGGCGCATGGCGCGGCGCATGATGCGGCGAAGCACATAACCGCGCCCTTCGTTCGACGGCAGGACGCCATCGGCGATGAGAAAGCTGGACGCGCGCAGATGATCGGCAATGACGCGGTGGCTGGCGCGGTTGGCGCCTTCGGCCTTCACGCCGGTCGCCTCTTCCGAGGCACGGATCAGCGCCTTGAACAGGTCGATGTCGTAGTTGTCGTGAACGCCCTGCATGACGGCGGCGACGCGCTCCAGCCCCATGCCGGTGTCGATCGACGGGCGGGGAAGCTCGACGCGCTCGGCCTTCGTCAACTGCTCGAACTGCATGAAGACGAGGTTCCATATCTCGATAAAGCGGTCGCCGTCCTCATCGGGACTGCCGGGAGGGCCACCTGGAATGTGATCACCATGGTCGAAAAAAATCTCCGAGCAGGGACCGCAAGGGCCGGTATCGCCCATCGCCCAGAAATTGTCGCTGGTGGCGATGCGGATTATTTTCTCCTCGGGCAGCCCGGCGATCTTCTTCCAGAACCCGGCGGCCGCATCGTCGGTATGATAGACCGTCACCAGCAGGCGGTTACGGTCGAGGCCGAATTCCTTGGTGATCAGGTTCCAGGCAAGCTCGATGGCGCGTTCCTTGAAATAGTCGCCAAAGGAGAAATTGCCGAGCATCTCGAAAAACGTGTGGTGGCGCGCGGTGTAGCCGACATTGTCGAGGTCGTTGTGCTTGCCGCCGGCACGAACGCATTTCTGCGAGGTGGTGGCGCGCGAATACGGCCGCGTCTCCAGGCCGGTGAAGACGTTCTTGAACTGCACCATGCCGGCATTGGTGAACATCAGGGTCGGATCGTTGCGCGGGACAAGCGGGCTCGAGGCCACGACCTCATGGCCCTGCCCGCGGAAATAGTCGAGGAATGCCGACCGGATTTCGTTCACGCCGCTCATCAATGCCGCCTTTTTCGAAAAATCGCCGCAAGCCGGCGGAAATGGACACCGGCCTTTTAACGGGCGCGCCGCACCCTGTCCAGAAACACAAGAAGCGAACCGAAGCCCGTGATGCGCCGGCGCAACCAACGATCCCGGGGCCGAAAAGCCAAAACCGCCGGTCGGGGTCAGAACCCGGCGCCGGCGGCTTGAAACACTCAACTATTTTACACAACGTGGTACGCTGAAGCGCCGTTCCTGCGGCACGCCGGGCAGGATGCTACATCGCGCCGGCTTCGCCCTCGAAATCCTCGCCATCGTCCTTTTCGGGACCACCGTCTTCGAGGAATTTTTCCGCAATCAGGCCGGCATTCTGGCGGATCGCCAACTCGACCTCGCGCGCGGTATCGGGATTGTCGCGCAGGAAAATCTTTGCGTTCTCCCGGCCCTGGCCAAGCCGCTGCGAATTGTAGGAGAACCACGCGCCGGACTTTTCGACGATGCCCGCCTTGACGCCCAGATCGACAAGCTCGCCGGTCTTGGAGACGCCCTCGCCATACATGAT
Organism: Mesorhizobium sp. A556; assembly: GCF_054489545.1. Classification (NCBI taxonomy): domain Bacteria; kingdom Pseudomonadati; phylum Pseudomonadota; class Alphaproteobacteria; order Hyphomicrobiales; family Phyllobacteriaceae; genus Mesorhizobium; species Mesorhizobium sp. A556. The sequence continues at coordinate 601,100 of NZ_JBTMXA010000002.1, read as the reverse complement.
GTCGAATTCGACCACCTTGAAGGGCGGTGCCAGCTTGTTCTTGACCACCTTGACGCGGGTCTGGTTGCCGACGACCTCGTCGCGGTCCTTGACCGAGCCGATGCGGCGGATATCGAGGCGCACCGAGGCATAGAATTTCAGCGCGTTGCCGCCGGTGGTGGTTTCCGGCGAGCCGAACATGACACCGATCTTCATGCGGATCTGGTTGATGAAGATGACCATGGTGTTGGAGCGCGAGATGGAGGCCGTCAGCTTGCGCAGGGCCTGGCTCATCAGGCGGGCCTGGAGGCCGGGCAGCGAATCGCCCATCTCGCCCTCGATCTCGGCGCGTGGCGTCAGCGCCGCCACCGAATCGATCACCAGCACGTCGATGGCGCCCGAACGCACCAGCGTGTCGCAGATTTCCAGCGCCTGCTCGCCCGTATCGGGCTGCGAAATCAGCAGATTTTCAAGATCGACGCCAAGCTTGCGGGCATAGACCGGATCAAGCGCATGTTCGGCGTCGACAAAGGCGCAGATACCGCCCTTTTTCTGGGCTTCGGCCACCGTGTGCAGCGCCAGCGTGGTCTTGCCCGAGCTTTCCGGGCCGTAAATTTCAACAATGCGGCCGCGCGGCAGACCGCCGACGCCTAGCGCGATGTCGAGGCCGAGCGAGCCTGTCGGCACCGTTTCGATCTCGACTACCTGCTCGTTTGCGCCCAGCCGCATGATCGAGCCCTTGCCGAACGCGCGTTCGATCTGCGACAGCGCCGCGTCCAGAGCCTTAGATTTATCCACCGCTTTGTCCTCTACCAGCCGCAAAGAATTCTGAGCCATGATACATCACCCCTTGGTCGTCAATGAAGGCCCGACAACGCCGTGAACCTGCCATGTATGTACTCTCTTTGTTCTCTTTTGACAAGAGAGGTCAACCAACTGTAAACATTGCATTATTCCAGTTTGTTCTATTTTTGTTTCTCAATGATCATATAGAATGCATCCCAACGGGCGGTTGCCGGGCGGTAGCGTGACGTTGCGAATCGCCTTGGCGGATTGCCCGGCCAGCCCAGGCAGTCTAGCCTTGGATGCGAATTTGAAAATGGAAATTGCGTGGCCGGTTCCTCTAAATCCTTTCACATCCTGGCGATAGGCGGTGCGCATATCGACCGGCGCGGCCAGGTCTCCGGCCCGTACGTGCCGGCCGCCTCCAACCCGGGTAGGATGCGTGACGATGTCGGCGGCGGCGTCTTCAACGCGTTGCGCAATGCAGTGCAGCGCGGCGTTTCAGCCTCGCTGCTGTCCGTGCGCGGGGGCGATTCCGGGGCCGACAGCGTGGCGCAGGCGATTGCCGAGGCCGGCATCACGGACATTTCGGCGGTGTTTCTCGACCGCTCGACGCCAAGTTACACCGCCCTGATCGACCGCGACGGCGAGTTGATCGCCGGATTTGCCGACATGGAGCTTTATGAACTGGCGTTTCCGAAACAGATGAAGCGGGCCAAGGTGCGCGAAGCGATCGACGCCACCGACGCCGTGCTGTGCGACGCCAATCTGCCGGCGGCGGCTTTGGAACGGCTGGTGGACCTTGTGCAGGGCAAGCCCCTGTTCGCAATCGCCATTTCGCCGGCCAAGGTGATGCGGCTGAAGCCGGTGATGGACCGGCTGTCGCTCTTGTTCATGAACCGCCGCGAGACCGCCGCTCTCACAGGCTTGGATCGCCATGCGGATGAAGAAGCCGTCGTTGCGGGCTTGCGCAGGACTGGACTCAAGGCCGGCGTGATCACGTCTGGAAACGCACCGGTGCTGGCTTTTGACGAAGAGGATATCTTCACCATCGCGCCACCCGCGCCGCGCTATGTCGCCGACGTCACCGGGGCCGGCGATGCGCTGGCGGGCGCGACTGTGGCGGCGTTGCTGCGGGGACAGATGTTGCACTCCGCCCTGCGCGAAGGCGTGGCGGCGGCGATCCTTGCCATCGAAAGCCGCGACACGGTGCCGGATTTAACGGCGATTGCCTTTGACGAGGCGCTCGCTCTTGTGCCGGAAGCCAGGGTTTTGGCATGAAAGCGACGAAATGGAGCCAACCATGATCCCGGAAACCGCCCGTCCCTTTATCGATCTTCATCCGCCCGTGGCCGAGGCGCTAGCCACCGGCCGGCCCGTCGTGGCGCTGGAATCGACCATCATCACCCACGGCATGCCCTACCCCGACAATGGCGCCATGGCGGCCGATGTCGAAAAGATCATCATCGACGAAGGCGCCCTGCCGGCAACCATCGCGGTGGTGAACGGGCGCATCAAGATCGGCCTTTCCGACGGCGAGCGCGAATCGCTGGCGATGACCGGCGACGCCATGAAACTGTCTCGCGCCGATCTCGGTTTTGCCGTGTCGCAGGGGCGCACCGGCGGAACCACGGTCGCCGCCACCATGATCTGCGCGCATATCGTCGGAATAAAAGTGTTCGCCACCGGCGGCATCGGCGGCGTGCACAAGGGCGCGGAAAAAAGCTTCGATATTTCGGCCGACCTGGACGAATTGGCGCGCACGCCCGTCATCGTTGTATCGGCCGGCGCGAAGGCCATTTTGGACATCGAAAAGACCCTGGAAGTACTGGAAACGCGCGGCGTGCCGGTGATCGGCCATGGCTGTGAGGTCATGCCGGCGTTCTGGTCGCGGCATTCGCCCTTTCGCGCGCCGCTGACGCTGCATTCACCGGGCGAGATGGCGCAACTTTTCAAAACACGGCAGGCGCTGGGGCTCGGCGGCGGCATGCTGATCGCCAATCCGGTGCCGGAAGGCGATGAGATCCCGGCGGCCGAGATGGCCTCCTATATCGAGGCGGCGCAGAAGGCCGCCGAAGCGCTGCATGTCAGCGGCAAGGCGGTGACGCCGTTCCTGCTGGGGAAAATCCTCGAACTGACCAATGGACGCAGCCTGAAAACCAACATCGCACTGGTTGAGAACAATGCACGGCTGGCGGCGAGGATTGCCAAGGCGCTGTAGCGCCTTTGTCCGGCGCCATCTGCGGCCGTGCCTCCATGAGCGTTACGACGGTCTCATTGTACAATTGCGATTCTTCTGAACCGGCTCAGCGACTCCGAGGCTGAGGCATGGATTCCGGCGAGCCATCGCGATCAAGAATGCAAACGCGTCACTTGCCGCTTCTCAATCCCGCCTCGTAGGCTCGGCGCGCCCAGACAACCATCTCGTCGGGATCGTCGAGGGCGCTGTCCGGCACGCTCCAATAGGGCATGGCGACCTCCTTGCCGTGGCGGGAGCCGGTATAGGTCCATTGCCGGCAGCCGGCGGCGAGAAAATCCGTCGCGCTTTCGCCATCGCCCTTCAGCAGCAATTCGCCGCGCATTTCGATGGCGATGATGACACCGTCGAAATAGATGCCCTTGCCGCCGAACAGGCGTCGGATCGAAATGGGTCCGAGGCTTTCGAAAAGTTCGGCGAGGCGTTCGTTGTCCATGGGGGTATGATGGCATGGGCGGTTGTGCGTGTCAGGTCCGGATTCTTCTTGCGCTAACACCCCTCATCCGTCTCGGCTTCGCCGATCCACCTTCTCCCACAAGGGGAGAAGGTAACGTCTGCATTATCCATACTGCCAATCGTCAACATTGGTGATTGGCGGAGGCGACGACGCCACGCTCTTACCTTCTCCCCTTGTGGGGCCCGAAGGGCGGGCGAGGCCCGTGACTCGCCCAGGGCGGTGGATCGACGCGGAGCGGCGAGACGGATGAGGGGTGTTGGCCGGAGAGCCGCCTAAGCCGCGCTTTGTGCTCTCGCTTCGGCCAGCGCCTTGAGATCGGCGGGCTTCAGTTCGACGGATTCGCCGCAGCCGCAGGCCGAGCTCTGGTTCGGGTTGGAGAAGGTGAAGCCGGTGCGCAAAGGCGTCTGCTCGAAATCCATCTGCGTGCCGAACAGGAAAAGGGCCGCTTCCGGGGCGACATAGACATGCGCGCCGTCGCGCTCGATATGGTCGTCCTTGGGGCTCGGCTCGGTCACCAGATCGACCGTATATTCCATGCCGGCGCAGCCGCCCTTCTTGATGCCGAGGCGGATGCCATGCGCGTTTTCTCGCGACGAAACGATCTCGAGCACGCGGGTCGCTGCCTTTTCGGTCATGCTGATGACGGAAAAACTTCTCATCTCATTCTCCGCTTCCACGCTAGGTTCAAGGCCTGCGGAACGCAACTGCCTGTAAGATGGTGAAGATTCGCGCTTGACGCAAGGGCGATCAGTACCAGCCGACCGCCACCTGCGCCTCTTCCGACATGCGGTCGGGCGACCACGGCGGATCGAAAGTCATGGTGACTTCGATGCCGGAAACGCCTTCCACCGCGCCCACGGCGTTTTCCACCCAGCCGGGCATTTCGCCAGCTACCGGGCAGCCGGGCGCGGTCAGCGTCATCTCGATCTTGACCTGGCGGTCGTCTTCGATGTCGATCTTGTAGATCAGGCCGAGTTCGTAGATGTCGGCCGGAATTTCAGGATCGTAGACGGTTTTCAGCGCCGAGACGATGTCGTCGGTAAGCCGCGCCAATTCGTCGGCTGGAATGGCGGAGGGAGCGGCTACGCCTTCGGCAACCATTCCCGATGTGGCGTGGTGGTCAGCTTGTTCCATGATAGTCACCCGAAGAACTTTCTCGCTTTTTCAAGCGCGTCGGCAAGGGCGTCCACTTCGCCCCGTGTATTGTACATGCCGAACGATGCCCTGCATGTGGAGGTTACGCCAAAGCGTTTCAACAGCGGCTGGGCGCAATGCGTGCCCGCGCGGACCGCCACGCCCTGCCGATCGATCACCATCGACACGTCATGCGCGTGAATGCCCTGCAATTCGAACGAGACGATCGCGCCCTTGCCCGGCGCGTCGCCGAAAATGCGCAGCGAGTTGATGGCGCTAAGCCGCTCATGCGCGTAGTTTTTCAAATCGGCTTCGTGCGCGGCGATACGCTCGCGGCCGATGCTTTCCATATAGTCGAGCGCGGCACCCAGCCCGATGGCCTGTACGATCGGCGGCGTGCCGGCCTCGAAACGATGCGGCGGCTCGTTGTAGGTAACGACGTCCTCGGTCACCTCCTCGATCATCTCGCCGCCGCCCATGAAGGGCCGCATGCGTTCCAGCATTTCCTTCTTGCCGTAGAGCACGCCGATGCCGGAGGGCCCGTAGACCTTGTGGCCGGTGAAGACGAAGAAATCGCAATCGAGGTCCTGCACGTCGATCGGCATATGCACGGCGCTCTGGCTACCATCGACCAGCACCGGGATATTTCTCGCATGCGCGATGCGGCAGATTTCCTTGATCGGCGTCACCGTGCCGAGCGCATTCGACATATGGGTGATGGCGACAAGCCTGGTTTTGTCGGTCAGGCTCTTTTCGAAATCCTCGATGTGGAAGCCGCCAAGGTCGTCCACCGGCACCCAGACCAGCTTCGCGCCCTGCCGCTCGCGGATGAAATGCCACGGTACGATGTTGGAATGGTGCTCCAGGATCGACAGCACGATCTCGTCGCCCGCGCCAATGTTCGGCATGCCGAAACCGTAGGCGACTGTGTTGATGGCGGCGGTCGAGTTGGAGGTGAAGACGATATTGTCGGTGCTGGGCGCGTTGAGGAAGCGACGCACCGATTCGCGTGATTTTTCATAGGCATCGGTCGCCGCGTTCGACAGGAAATGCAGGCCGCGATGGACGTTGGCGTAGTCATGGGCATAAGCGTGCTGGATGGCGTCCAGCACCACTTGCGGCTTCTGCGCCGACGCGCCGTTGTCGAGATAGACGAGAGGTTTGCCGTAGACTTCGCGCGACAGGATCGGGAAGTCGCGGCGGATCGCCTCGACATCATAGGGAACGGTTTCGATTTTCTGGTCCACTTCAACGTACCTTTGTCGTGCGTCCTTCGAGGCTCGCTCCGCTCGCACCTCAGGATGAGGAGCGTTGTAACATCCCCCACTTCGAAGCGGATACGGAAGCGTTGTTCTTCCCATCCTGAGGTGCGAGCCCGCGAGATCGTTTGCGGTTCACTGTGTCCTTCAAGGGCGAGCCTCGAAGGACGCACCTCACTCACCCATGCGCGACGAACCAGTCGTCCAACTTCAGTTCGAGCGCTTCGACCATCTGTTCGTCGTCCAGTTCCTCGATAACCGCGGCAACGAAGGCCTTGACCAACAAGCCGCGCGCCGTCTTCTCGTCGATGCCGCGCGCCATCAGATAGAACAGATGGTTGTGGTCGATCTCGGTAACCGTCGCGCCATGGCCGCAGACCACGTCGTCGGCGAAGATTTCCAGCTCGGGCTTGGTCGAGAACTCGCCATCATCTGACAGAAGCAGCGTGTTGCAGGCCATGTTGGCGTTGGTCTTCTGGGCGTATTGGTGCACGTTGATGCGGCCCTGGAAGACACCGTGGGCCTGGCCGGTCACCACATTGCGCACGACTTCCGTCGAGGTGGTGTTGGGCACGGAATGGTCGAGCACCATGGTCACGTCGGTATGGGTGTCGCCAGCCAGAAGGTTGATGCCGCGCAACTGGAAGTCGCAGCCCTCGCCCTTGGTCAGGACGTTGATTTCCTGACGCACCAGCCTGCCGCCGATGTTCATAAAGAACAGCGTCAGCTTCGAGTTCTTGCCAAGCTCGGCCTTGAACTGCGCCAGATGCGTCGCCGTATCCGGCTGCTCCTGCACGATGATCCAGGTCACCTCGGCATCGTCGCCAAGCGTCAACTGGCTGACCGAACTGGCCATGCCGTCGCCAGCACCAATCTGGCGCTCGACGATGGTTGCTTTCGCGCCGGCGCCAACCCGCACCGGCAGCCGCACATGGCTCTGGCCACCGGTCAGCATGTTTTGCAGTTCGACCGGCTTTTCGATTGCAGCACCAGCGGCGATGTCGACGAAATAGCCGTCAGCGACAAAGGCCACGTTCAGCGCGCCGATGGCGTCGTCGGTTCCGTAGAGGTCAAGGGCGGGCGCGAAGCTTCCGTCCGTCAATTTGTCGGCTAGGCGCTCGACCGTGACGCCTTCGACGTTCGAGGCTTTCGCGCTCGACACGCCGTTGAGCACCGGCAGCACCAGCGAGCCGTCAACGATGGGCGCAACCGGCTTCGCGGCGGCAGAGGTCGAAAAATCCGGCACCGCGGTCAGCAGGCGGCGCAGATCCGTATAATGCCAGGATTCGACGCGCCGCGTCGGCAGGCCGTGCTTGATCGCTTCGATAGCCTCGTCGCGCTTCACCATCACCGCGCCGTCGCCCGGCAACAGCGACTGGCGGTCGCCGAAAGCGTCGATGAGCGCGGTTTCTGCCTGGGTACGCTGAGGTTGTAAATGCATGTTCATGACGTTCCCCTCAGGCGGCCTCGCCGATCACGCCGGCATAGCCATTGGCTTCAAGGTCGAGCGCCAGCGACTTGTCGCCGGACTTGATGACCTGGCCCTTGTAGAGCACATGCACCGAATCCGGCACGATGTGTTCCAGCAGGCGCTGGTAGTGGGTGATGACGACGACGGCGCGGTCGGGCGAACGCAGCGCGTTGACGCCCTCGGATACGATCTTCAACGCATCGATGTCGAGGCCGCTGTCGGTTTCGTCAAGCACGCACAGTTTCGGCTCCAGCAGCTTCATCTGCAGAATCTCGGCGCGCTTCTTCTCGCCGCCGGAAAAGCCGACATTGAGCGGGCGCTTCAGCATCGCCATGTCCATGTCGAGCAAACCGGCCGCTTCCTTCACCCGCTTGATGAATTCCGGAATTTTCAGCGGTTCCTCGCCGCGCGCCTTGCGCTGCTCATTCATCGCCACCTTCAAGAATTCCATGGTGGCGACGCCCGGTATCTCCATCGGATACTGGAAGGCGAGGAAAATGCCCTTGGCGGCACGCTCGGCCGGGTCCAGTTCGAGGATGCTCTCGCCGTTGTAGAGGATGTCGCCCTCGGTCACTTCATAGTCGCTCCGACCGGCGAGCACATAGGACAGCGTCGATTTTCCCGAGCCGTTCGGCCCCATGATGGCCGCGACCTCACCGGCCTTGACCGTCAGGTTCAAGCCACGGATGATCTCGGTGCCGTCATCGGCGATGCGGGCATGCAGGTTCTTGATTTCTAGCATTTTTTCTTCCTGAATATTTTTGTCTGTCGCGTCAGTGTCGGGCGGTCAGCCGACCGAGCCTTCGAGGCTGATGCCAATCAGCTTCTGCGCTTCGACCGCGAATTCCATCGGCAGTTGCTGGATGACGTCCTTGACGAAGCCGTTGACGATCAGCGCGATCGCCTCTTCCTCGGGGATGCCGCGCTGCATGACGTAGAACTTCTGGTCGTCCGAAATTTTCGAGGTGGTCGCCTCGTGCTCGAATTTGGCCGTCGAGTTCTTGGCTTCCATGTAGGGCACGGTGTGCGCGCCGCACTGGTCGCCGATCAGCAGTGAGTCACAATTGGTGAAATTGCGCGCGTTGGTCGCCTTGCGGTGCGCCGAAACCTGGCCGCGATAGGTGTTCTGGCTGAACCCGGCGGCGATGCCCTTGGAGATGATGCGGCTGCGCGTGTTCTTGCCGAGATGGATCATCTTGGTGCCGCTGTCGATCTGCTGGTAGCCGTTCGACACGGCGATCGAATAGAACTCGCCCTGGCTGTCGTCGCCGCGCAGGATGCAGGACGGGTATTTCCAGGTGATGGCCGAGCCGGTTTCCACCTGCGTCCACGAAATCTTCGAGCGATCGCCACGACAATCGCCGCGCTTGGTAACGAAGTTGTAGATGCCGCCCTTGCCGTTGGCGTCGCCCGGATACCAGTTCTGCACCGTCGAATACTTGATCTCGGCGTCGTCCAGCGCGATCAGTTCGACCACGGCAGCGTGAAGCTGGTTTTCGTCGCGCTGCGGAGCGGTGCAGCCTTCGAGATAGGAGACGTAAGACCCCTCTTCGGCGATGATCAGCGTGCGCTCGAACTGGCCGGTGTCGGTCGCGTTGATACGGAAATAGGTCGACAGTTCCATCGGGCAGCGAACGCCCTTCGGCACATAGACGAACGAGCCGTCGGTGAACACGGCGGAGTTCAACGTCGCGTAATAGTTGTCGGAAACCGGCACCACGGAGGCCAGATATTTCTTCACCAGCTCGGGATGCTCGCGGATGGCTTCCGTGATCGAGCAGAAGATGACACCGACGGCCGCCAGTTCCTTCTTGAAGGTGGTGACGACGGACACGCTGTCGAACACGGCGTCGACCGCGACGCGGCCCGACTTGTAGACATTGTCGTTCTCGCCATCGAGGCTGTTATCGTCCGCAACAGGCTTTTGCACGCCGGCAAGGATTTCCTGCTCCCTCAGCGGAATGCCAAGCTTGGCATACGTCTTGAGCAACTCGGGATCGACCTCGTCGAGCGACGTCGGCCCGGGCGTGGACTTAGGCGCCGCGTAGTAGTGGATGTCCTGAAAGTCGATTTTCGGATATTCGACGCGCGCCCAATTCGGCTCTTCCATGGTCAGCCAGCGGCGATAAGCCTCCAGACGCCACTCAAGCATCCACTCCGGCTCTTCCTTCTTGGCCGAAATGAAGCGAATGGTGTCTTCGCTCAGGCCCTTGGGGGCCTTATCCATCTCAATGATCGTCTCGAAGCCGTATTTGTACTGATCGACGTCGATCAAACGGACTTGGTCGATGGTTTCCTGCACAGCAGCCATCAGTGTTCTCCATCCTTGCCGGGTTCAAGGCCCGGCAGTTTTCAAACTATGGCACCGCCTATTGGCGTCTCCTTGGAGAACCCATGGAGCGATCCCCCGGGGCGGCGTAAGTTCCATATAGTGCTTCCCGACCGGAAATTCATCCGGCCAATGCGGGACGCACGGCTTGTTCAGGCCTTACGGCCCGATTTCTACATCGCGCTCACGCGGCCCGGTCGCGATTGGCGCTGCGGGCGGCGAATTTCGCCAACGCGGCGCGAAACAGTTCGATCTCGTCGGCGCTCGTTGCCGGTCCGATCGAGACGCGCAATGCGCCCAGGTTTTCGTGCCCCATCGCCTTCAATACATGGCTCGGCCCGATCTTGCCGGACGAGCAGGCGGACCCCGCCGACAAGGACACACCGGCAAGATCGAAGGCGATCTGCGCCGTCTCGGCCTTCATGGTCGGGATAGCAAAGAATGTCGTGTTGGCAAGACGCTGCGTGCCCGCTCCAAAGATTTGGGCGTCGGGCACCAGCGCCGTCACCGTTGCTTCCAACGCATCGCGAAGGCGGCGGACGGCCTCGACGGCGTTCAGGCCGGCAAGTGCTGCCTGCGCCGCCGCGCCGAAGCCGGCGATGGCGGCAAGGTTTTCGGTGCCGCCGCGATGGCCCTTCTCCTGGCCGCCGCCGGGAATAAGCGGCTTCGGCATCATCAGGTCGGCCGCGGCAACGATGGCGCCCGCTCCTTGCGGGCCGCCGATCTTGTGCGAGGACAGAATCAGATAATCCGCGTAACCCGCTGCGATATCGAGTGGAATTCGCCCCGCCGCCTGCACGGCATCCAGCACCAGAACGCCGCCTGCGGCCTTCACCACCGTGGAAATTTGCTGAAGCGGCTGGATGACGCCCGTCTCGTTGTTGGCGGCGTGGATTGCCACCAGCGGCAGGCCTTCGGCCTTGTCATGCGCGCCAAGCGCTTCTGCCAGCTTGTCCAGCCGGGCGACGCCATTGCCGTCAACACCGATCCGCGTCACCTGCGCCGCCGGGAAGCGCCCGCCGTTCAGGATGCAGGGATGGTCGGCCTCGCAGACATAGAGCCGGCCCATGCGCAAGGCCGCGCGGCCCATCTGCCAGTCCGGCGTCAAAAGGGTCGCGGCCGCTTCCGTCGCACCGGAAGTGAACACGACATGCGCGGGCTTGCCATTGACCAGTGCAGCCACGTCGCGCCGTGCATTCTCGATAAGGCCGCGTGCCGCGCGGCCCTCGGTGTGGACGGACGACGGGTTCGCGGAGGCATCGAGCGCGCGCAACATCGCATCGCGCGCGGCAGGCAGCAGCGGCGCGCTGGCATTATAGTCGAGATAGGCGCGTCTAGCCGCCATTTTCGTCCAATCGATCCCGTTAGAAGCCGTTCCGCGAGGACGGCGCGTTATTTCCTTGAAATTCCAAGGCAAGCCGTCCTATTTACGCATCGCGGCGCGGATGGCTGGCAATTCAAGCTGGCTATCCAGTTTTGAACAATTCTAAACTAGCTTTTAGAAACACGCTGGCTCTCCGTCAAGGCCAGAGTCGAATCTGACGGAGTTGTACCGGGAGCCGCACCCTTCGGTTGCAGTTGGAGTATTTTATGCCTGAGGTCATTTTTACAGGTCCGGCCGGTCGCTTGGAAGGCCGTTATCAGCCTTCCAAGGAAAAGAGCGCCCCGATCGCCATCATCCTGCACCCGCACCCGCAGTTCGGCGGCACGATGAACAACAAGATCGTGTACGACCTCTTCTATATGTTCCAGAAGCGCGATTTCACGACGCTGCGCTTCAATTTTCGCGGCATCGGCCGCAGCCAGGGCGAGTTCGACCACGGCACGGGCGAGCTTTCTGACGCGGCGGCAGCACTCGACTGGGTGCAGTCGCTGCATCCGGATTCCAAGAGCTGCTGGGTCGCCGGCTATTCGTTCGGCTCGTGGATCGGCATGCAGCTTTTGATGCGCCGCCCCGAAATCGAAGGCTTCATCTCGATTTCGCCGCAGCCCAATACCTACGACTTCTCGTTCTTGGCGCCTTGCCCGTCATCCGGCCTGATCATCCATGGCGATGCCGACAAGGTCGCGCCGCCGAAGGACGTGCAGGGCCTGGTCGACAAGCTGCACACGCAAAAGGGCATCACCATCACGCAAAAGACGCTGCCGGGCGCCAACCATTTCTATTCGAACGACGCGCCGCTGCTGCTGGAAGAGTGCGCGGATTATCTCGACCGGCGGCTAAACGGCGAATTGTCCGACCCGCGCCCCAAGCGGCTGCGCTGATTGCCAGTCGACCGGGCCGATCTGGCTCAAGAAATTGGCACAGGGCTGAATAGGGTGCAGGCCTTCCGCTGGAGACCCTCATGTATCAACCGCCCCTTTTCCGCGAGACGCGCCCGGACGTTCTGCATGCGCTGATCCGGGCGCATCCGTTCGGCCTGCTGATTTCGGGCGGGCAAGACGGCCCGACCGCCAATCCCTTGCCTTTCGTGCTCGACAGCACTGTCGAGCCGCATGGCAGGCTACGCGTCCATCTTGCGAGGGCCAATCCGCAATGGCGCGTGCTGGCCGACAATCCGGGCACGACGGTGCTGGTCGTCTTCCAGGGTGTCGACAGCTACATCACGCCTTCCTGGTACGAAACCAAACGCGAAACCGGCAAGGTGGTGCCGACCTGGAACTACGCCATGGTGCAGGTGCGCGGCACGGCGCGCGTGGTCGACGACGCGGCATGGCTGGCGCAGCAGATCGCCGACCTGACGGCGCTTCACGAGAACAAGCGGCAGGAGCCGTGGGCGGTATCGGACGCGCCCGACGCCTACATTCAGTCGCAGATCAAGGGAATCGTCGGCATCGAGATCGATATTGTCGAGATCAGCGGCAAGTGGAAGGTCAGCCAGAATCGCCCGGTGGCCGACCGCGCGGGCGTTGCCGCAGGCCTCGATGCCGAGACCAAAGCGGCCGATGCGCGGGAAATGGCCGGGCTGGTGCGCAACTATGGCGGACTGGACAAGGCTTAGCTTTTTCCGCCCTTGGCTTCGTCCGGGCGCACGATCACGCCGCCCGACACCGGCTCGCGGCACCCCGTAGTCGTCGGGAAAGTCAGCGGAAGGCCTTTTTGTGCGCGCACCGCCAGATAGGCCCAGGCCTCGGCCTCGGTTGCGTCGCCGTCCAGACCGGCATCTTCCGCCAAAATGACTTCCGCGCCGGCTTTCTCCGCGCCTGCACGCAGGTCGCCGATGATATGAGGGTTTTTCCGCCCGCCGCCGCAGACGATCCACAGTTTTGGGGCCTCCGGCAGATGCTCCGCTGATTTCAGGATCGCGCGGGCCGAAACGGCGGCGAGCGTCCTCGCACCATCGGCCAGTTCAAGCCCTTCCGCATCGGCAAGCGTAAAATCGTTGCGGTCGAGCGATTTGGGGCCGGGTTTTTCGAAGAACGGCTTTTTCAGATAGCACTCGACCACCGCGTCCACCACACCGCCTTCGCTGGCAATCGCACCATCCGCGTCGAAGGGTATGCCGCCTTCGCGAAAAACCCACTGATCGATCAACGTATTGCCGGGACCGCTATCGAAGGCGACGGGATCACCGATTTCGGGCACATAGGTGATGTTGGAGATGCCGCCGACATTGACGAACACCACCGGGTATTTTTGGGCGAAAGGTTCCGGCAACGTGCGGGCGAGCGCGGCATGGTAGGCCGGCACCAGCGGCGCGCCCTGCCCGCCATGGGCCATGTCGTTGGCGCGCATGTCGTAGACGACAGGCAGACCAGTCAGCGAGGAAAGCAGTCCGCCGTCGCCAAGTTGGACGGTAAGGCCGAGATGCGGGCGGTGCAGCACCGTCTGGCCGTGAAAGCCGATGACTTCCGGCCGGCCCCATTCCTTCGCCTCGGTTTGCAGAAACGCTTCGACCGCCCTGGCATGGCGGCGGGTGATTTCGCGCTCCAGCGCCGCCAGGTCGCCCGGCCGTTCGGCGCGGCGCACGATCTGCTTTGCCTCCTCAAGCACCGCCTCGATGCGGCGGCGGAAATCGGCATCATAGGCGACAAAGAACGACGGGCCGCGTTCGACGAAATGCTCGCCGTCGGTCCTGAGCATGGCAAGGTCGATGCCGTCCATCGAGGTGCCGCTCATCAACCCTATCGCGCAAAATGCCGTCATGGTGCCGCCGTTCTTGTGATTCCGTGCTGCAAGATGCTAAACGCGCGCGATCACACATGCCACGGCCCGCTGAAAAACAGGCCAAAAGCTTTCCGGGAAAGAAATATGGCCGCTTTCAAGTCCGACTTCCTGCGCATCATGAGCGAGCGCGGCTTCATCCACCAGACTTCGGACGATGCCGGGCTGGACAAGCTTTTCGCCACGGAAACGGTGAGCGCCTATATCGGGTTCGATCCGACCGCATCGAGCCTGCATGCGGGCGGGCTGATCCAGATCATGATGCTGTACTGGATGCAGCAGACCGGGCACCGCCCGGTGGCGCTGATGGGCGGCGGCACCGGTATGGTCGGCGACCCGTCCTTCAAGGACGAGGCGCGCAAGCTGATGACGCCAGAGACTATCCAGTCCAACATCGACGGCATCAAACAGGTTTTTTCGAACTATCTGACCTTCGGTGACGGCCCCAACGATGCGTTGATGGCCAACAATGCGGAATGGCTTTTGCCGCTCAACTATCTCGAGTTCCTGCGCGATGTCGGCCAGCATTTTTCCGTCAACCGGATGCTGTCGTTCGATTCGGTCAAGCAGCGGCTCGACCGCGAGCAATCGCTGTCCTTCCTCGAATTCAACTACATGATCCTGCAGGCCTACGACTTCGTTGAACTGAACCGCCGCCACGGCGTGCGGCTGCAGATGGGCGGGTCGGACCAGTGGGGCAACATCGTCAACGGCATCGACCTTGGCCGTCGGCTCGACACGCCGCAGCTTTACGCGCTGACCACGCCGCTGCTGACCACCTCGTCGGGCGCCAAGATGGGCAAGTCGATGAACGGTGCGGTGTGGCTGAACCCCGACATGCTTTCGGCCTATGATTTCTGGCAATACTGGCGCAACACCGAAGACGCCGATGTCGGCCGCTTCCTGAAGCTCTACACCACCATGCCGCTTTCCGAGATCGCACGGCTGGAGGCACTGGGCGGGTTGGAAATCAACGAGGCCAAGAAGATCCTCGCGACCGCGATCACCACGCTGCTGCATGGGCGCGAAGCCGCGGACGCCGCCGGCGAGACCGCCCGCAAAACGTTCGAGGAAGGCGTTACTGCCGATACCTTGCCGACAGTCGAGGTGGCGCGCGCGACGCTCGAGGCCGGTGTCGGCATCCTGTCGCTGTTCGTTACGGCGGGCCTTGCCGCCTCCAACGGCGAAGCGCGGCGCCACATCCAGGGCGGCGCGCTTCGCCTCAACGACCAGTTGGTCACCGACGACAAGCGATCGGTGACACTTCAGGATCTGAGTCCGGAAAACGCCATAAAGCTTTCTCTCGGCAAGAAAAAACACATATTGGTGCGCCCGGTGTGAAGCCTCGCCTTCTCCCCTTGTGGGAGAAGGTGGATTGGCGCGCAGCGCCGAAAGGGATGAGGGGTGTTGGACGGATAGCGGCGGTGCCAAGCTGGAACACCCCTCATCCGACCTCCCCCGGAACAGGTCCGGGGTCGGCCACCTTCTCCCACAAGGGGAGAAGGAACGCGCGTCAGCGAAACTCGAAAATCGAGCGGAAGATGCCCGGCGCGATGACCGATAGCGGGTTGATGGTCAGAACCGGCTTGCTGGCGGCTCCCCGCAGCCGGTAGGTCACGCCGATCAGGCCGCGGTCACGGCCATTGCCGAGCAGCGCGCCGATGATGGGAAGTTCCCCGAATATGCGGTTTAGGCCATAGGCCGGCATGAACGTGCCGGTCATGTCCATATGGTCGTTCTGGTCGTAGAGCGTTCCCTGGAAAGTCGTGCCGATCAAGGGGCCGCGCAGCACGCCGTTCGACAGTTTCAGATAGCCCTTGCCCTTGTCG
The DNA here is from genome assembly GCF_054489545.1 of Mesorhizobium sp. A556. Classification (NCBI taxonomy): domain Bacteria; kingdom Pseudomonadati; phylum Pseudomonadota; class Alphaproteobacteria; order Hyphomicrobiales; family Phyllobacteriaceae; genus Mesorhizobium; species Mesorhizobium sp. A556. Next base: position 585,437 of record NZ_JBTMXA010000002.1, on the reverse strand, counting down.
ATTTCGGCATAGCCGCGCTCGAACTTGACTTGAGACGTGTCGATCTTGCCCCTGACCGCCTGGTTGAGGCTGCGGTCGTCGCCGGCCGGCGTTGTCGAAACGATCGAAGCCAGCTTCGGCTCGTTGACCACGAGGAAATCGCGGGCGACCACCTTGCCCCGCATAGACCCGGCCGCATCGCTGGCAAGCGTCAGCGAGATCGCGCCGCCCCGCATATGATCGTAGATGTCCAGAAAGCGAAGGATGGCGCCGGCATCGGCCGATTTCATGTCGAGCGTGCGCTGCCCGCCGCTGGCCGTCCTGCTGACGGTGATCGCGCCGCCCGACCCTGCCACCGCACTGACCTTTAGCCCGGTTATCCGCGACCCGGAAGCGCTGTAGTCGAGCTTCAGGTTCGACAGTTTTTCATCGTGAAAGCCGGTCAGCGAACCGACATCGGCACTGACCGAAACCGAATCCGAGCCGACCGATTTGGTGGCGGTGTCGGCATCGGACATGAACTGCTTGATAAGGGAGCGCGCATCCAGCGCCTTGCCGCTGATGCTGACGGCGTAGCCCTTGGCGGAGCGCTTCACCGAAACCGCGACATCGTCACCCCTGTTCAGCGCCACCCTGGTGAAGCGCGCCGAGGACAGGCTTCCGCCCGACAGGGCGACGCTGCCGTCGATGGCGAACGTCTTGCCGTCGAGGGCGAAGTCGGACAGCGTCGTGGTCTTGTCGGTGCTGGCCATGGTGAAGGCGACATTGGCGGGAATGCCCGGCCCCTTGCTCCACCCGGCCCACGGAATGTTCAGCCGGGCGTTGGTCAGGTCGGCCTCGACGGTCTGGCTGCCGTCATCGTTCCTGTCGAGCGCGACTTTTACGGTTCCGTCCAGCAGCACCGACAATCCCGGCATGAACGTCTCGCGGGTCTTGTCGTCCAGCGCCAGCACCACCTTGCGGCTGCGCGGCGGCCCTTCCGGCTCCAGCGGCTCGATCATGTCGATGTCCGCCGGTATGCCGTTCAGCAGCGCATGCGCGTCGATCACGGCCTTTTTCGGATCGACCGTGATCGAACCGTCGGCGCTGCTCACCATCTGCCCGTCGAACGGCTTTGCCAGCGCCAACCCCTTGTAGTCCAGCGCCACCAGCCAGCCGAGATCCTTCGTGTCGGCTCCGGACTGAAGCGGAATATCCGCCTTGACGTTGCCCGTCACCGTTCCCGATATGTCGGCAGGCAGCAGGCCGACATGGCGCATCGCGTTGATCGGTTCATAGGAGGAAAGCTCGACGATGGCCGGCGCTTCGCCCGCGACATCGATGTCGAGCACGCCGATGACGGGCGGATTATCGGCCCGCTTTATGTCGAGCCTGCCGTTGCTGGCCGCCACGGTGCGGCCGCTCGGCATGTAGACCGTGCCGGAAGACAGCGAAATGGCGACATCGTCGCCGTGGAACTCGACGACACCGTTCGCGTCGCGCACCGGGGGAATGCGCCCGGCCGTATCGAAGCGCGAGCCCTCTACCTGAAACCGGCCTGATACTTCCTCGGCGGTAAGCTTCCTGCCGTCGCCCAACCGGCCCGGCGCCACCTGGAACTGAAGCGTCGCATCGGTTACGCGCCCGCCGAAAAGGTTGTTCAGGACCCAGCGGCGCGCATTGGCTGCCGAAAGCCATGGCCACAATTGCTTGACGTGCGAGACTGGCATGTCGTGAACATTGAGCGCCAGCATCAGCCCCGGCTCCTTGCCCTCGACAAAGTCCACCAGGGCCGAGCCACGCACTTCGCCATTGCCGGCCGACCTGACGGCGATGGTGTCCGCCGCCAGTTTTCGCGTCGTCGTCGAATAGGTGCCCGCTATCCGGGCGACGAACGGCATTGCGGCTTCCGGCGATTCGAGGGGCGCCAGCACCGAACCGTCGCTGACCAGATCGTAGCGGTAGGATGGCTCCTCGCCGGCAACGCCCCTGGCAGGCTTCGGCCCGACCGAACCCGCGAATAGAAAGGTGGAGCGGCCCGTCTTCATCTGCAGCCGGCCGATCGACAGCTTGTTCGTTCCGGCAGCCAGCGTGGCGTCGAGATCGATGTCGGCAGGCAGCAGGCCGTGGCGGCCGGAATCGAGCACCGAGCCCTTCAGCGACAGTGCCGCCACCAGTTGACGCGGCTTTCCATCGCTGCCCTCATTGCCGGTAAAATGCAGCGCCAGCGTGCCAAGCTTCGATCCGCCGGCCGATACAGCGGCGCTTGCCGTCGTCCCCAGGTCGGCCTGCACATCCAGCGCCGTAACAAGGTGCGTTTCGGGGTCGCGCGTGGCCGAAGCGTCAACGGCCAGTGCCCTTCCGTCGATGTCGGCCTGTGCGGTGAGCCGCATCTGCCCTCGCCCGGCCTGAACGGCCCTTGCCTTGGCGATGCTGACCAGCTTGACCAGCCCCGTCTTCGGCAGCACCAGTTCGACATTGGCGAGCCTTATTTCGCGCAACGAATCCAGGCGCACCGCGTCCAGCGCCTGATGAACCGCCGCGAAGGCCGCGCCGATCACCTTGTCGGGGTCGATCAGGCCGTCGCCATTGTGCAAGCCTTCTGCCCAACCGCTCCCACCGGTGGAAGGAAGCGAGGCGAGCACAAGGCGGGCGTCGGAAATCCTGGCGCTGCTCAGGCTGAGCTTGCCGCCGAGCAACGGGAAAAGCCTGACGCCGAAGCGAATCCGGCCGGCATCCAGCATGGGCTGGCCATCCGCCGTCTTGAGGCTGACGCCATCGACCTGCAGCGCCAGAAAGCTCGCCCCGTCGAGCGTTATCCGGGCCGGGCCGACGGCCACGTCGACATCGACGCCGGCCAGTTCCTCCACCGCGCGCTCCGCCTCGGCGCGCAGGCGCTCGGAGCCAAGACCCAGCCAGTTGATCGCGGAGACCGCGACCGCCAGCAACAGCACCAGCGCCGCCAGACCGACAAGCAGCTGCCCAAGGCCGCGGGCCAGCCGCCTGACCGAACTTCTCTCCATGGCCGGCAGATCGCATGCGGACGGCAATGCGCCCAGATCGGCGATTTCGTCGCGCCTGAACTTTATCTTCTCGTGCCGGGGATGGTCCTGATCCACTACGTCGGCCCCGGATCGGCCGGAGCCGCTGTGCCGGTGACCATCAGCCGGCTTTCCCGATGGGCGAACCCGACACTACCAGGTAATGCCGGCGGACCGCCTCGCCATCGAGGAAACAGAACTGCTTCAGCCAAGACAGGAACCGCTCCAGCTTTTGTTTCGCGAACTCAGATCGTGGACGAATCCCCGTTCGGCATTATAACAATTCTTGCGCGCGTAACGTCAAACAAGGGCAAGTATATGACAGAAATGAAAATTGGTGACCCGGCCCCTGCGTTTGAACTGGTGCGAGAGGATGGCCAGACAAGCATGCTTTCCGATTTTTCCGGCAAGCCCTTCGTCCTCTACTTTTACCCCCGCGACGATACCAGCGGCTGCACGAGCGAGGCGATCGACTTTTCGCGGCTGAAACCGGCCTTCGAAAAGGCCGGCGTCACGGTGATCGGCATCTCGCCAGACAGCGCCGCCAAGCATCGGAAATTCAGCGCCAAGCACGAACTGACGGTCGAACTCGTCGCCGACGAGGAACGCAAGATCATCGAAGCCTATGGCGTGTGGGTGGAAAAGTCGATGTATGGACGCCGCTACATGGGCGTCGAGCGCGCCACCTTCCTGGTCGGGCGTGATGGCCGGATCGCCGGCATCTGGCGTAAGGTGAAGGTGAAAGGCCATGCGCAAGCCGTACTGGAGGCGGCGCAGGCGCTTTAGCCGGGCCAGAACGCCCCTGCGTAGGGTCCCGGCCCCATAATCCAGGACCCTTCACGCAAAGCTTTGTTAACCTTAACGATGTGTAATCGGCTGCATCTTTGGTGCGGTGGATGAAAGCTTTGAGCTCGTGAGTGCAATCGGACAATCCACGGTCTTCGGCAGGCGAAAGGAACCCCACACGATCATCATCGCGCATGGCGATGAGATACGGCACTTTACGCTGCGCCCATGGGTTGTCGCTTTCCTGGGCTCGGCGCTGGCGGCGATGGCGGTCGGCTATCTTCTGGCAACGTCCTATCTGGTCCTGCGCGACGATCTCATCGGCGCGACCACGGCGCGGCAGGCGCGCATGCAGCAGGCCTATGAAGATCGCATTTCGGCGCTGCGCGCGCAGGTCGACCGCATCACCAGCCGCCAGCTTCTCGACCAGCAATTGATGGAAACCAAGGTCAGCGAACTTATCGAACGCCAGACCGAGTTGAGCGAACGTCATGGCCGGCTTGGCCCCATACTGGAAAGGGCGGAGAATGCCGTCGGCACCCCCTTGCCCGCTGCCGCCCCCCTGCCCGGCAGCAAGCCCGACCGCGCGGAACTGACCGACAGCATCACCACCCAGAGCGTGCGGCTTGCCAGCCTCGACGCCACCGGCACGCGGCCGTTCTCGCTGTGGTCTACCCGATCGACCAAAGCGCCGAGCGAAACCTCAGCCGACATGGCCGACAAGCTGTTCGTCTCGATCAACCAGTCGCTTCGCAGCATCGAGGCGAAGCAACTGACGCACATTACCGAGTTGGCTGAAAACGCCTACGACAAGGCCGACGCCATTTCCGACGCGCTGGAGGCAGCCGGGCTGCCAGTCGACAGCGATTTGAGCCCGGACGCCTTTGGCAAGAGCGATGTCGGCGGCCCGCTGATCCCGGTCGACAGCTCGACGATGTTCGACAGCAAGGTCAAGGATCTGGACGAAGCGCTCGACACGCTGGACAAGCTGAAGACGGAAGCGCGCCGGCTGCCGCTGGCCAATCCCGCGCCGGGCCATGCCGTGACCAGCCCGTTCGGTGTTCGCACCGATCCCATCATCGGCGCGGCCGCCCTGCATTCGGGAATGGATTTTCGCGCGCCAGTCGGCATGTCGGCGACCGTCACGGCTCCCGGCGTCGTCACCAAGGCCGGCTGGAACGGCGGCTATGGACGCATGGTCGAGGTCGACCACGGCCAGGGCTATGCGACGCGCTACGCCCATCTCAGCGAGGTTCTGGTGAAGGTCGGCGACAAGCTCAATGCCGGCGATGTCGTCGGCAAGACAGGCAGCAGCGGCCGCTCGACCGGCCCTCATTTGCATTACGAAATCCGCCTCAAGGGCCAGGCGATCAACCCACTGCGCTTCCTGAAGGTCGGCAAGCAGGTCGCCAAATACCTTTGATTCTGGACGGTTACAGGCGGGTCAATCTTGCGGCGGTTCGGTCGGCGACGATTCCCGCCTGAAAGGCAGGAGATTGCTCGGACGCGAACACAACAAATACAAAAAGTTGAAACTAGGCCAAAAATGAAAGTTAAAACTTTCGTTATGGAGGCCAGTAACCCCTTGGGATTACTGGCGCGAGTGACGGGACTCGAACCCGCGACCTCCGGCGTGACAGGCCGGCACTCTAACCGACTGAGCTACACCCGCGCTTCAGACGAACCCGGCAAGCCGTGTGCGTCGAGCGGGTGGATAGGGGTTTCGTCGCAGGGTGTCAAGCATGCCGAAGCGGCATAAATGAAAAGAGCCGAAGGTTTTTCCACCGCGCCGCGAAAGCCGGCAAGATCGGCGCCGCAGATGACGCAATTCGCTCAGTAAAGCGTATCGGCAGCATATTTGTGGTCTGAGCCGCAAACCCGTGTTTCCATGCATGTCGTTGCCCCGAAATCGGTACTCACATTCGGGCGTCATGGATTAGGCCTTGCGAAACGCCGCCCGGCCTGCTTAAAGCTGCCGCCGGAGCGGGCGATTAGCTCAGTTGGTAGAGCGCCTCGTTTACACCGAGGATGTCGGCGGTTCGAGTCCGTCATCGCCCACCACTTTATCCAACGATTTCAATAACTTATAAGGTCGCTTCGGTGGCCTTTATTTTTACCGCTACCGATACCGCTACCGTTTGGATGGCCGCAAACCCTTGAAAAGCAAGGCCTCGGCTCGCTACGAGACTTTTATAAGGAGTGTGGCGAGTTTCCTGCACGTCATTCCACGTCATCTCAATTTGAGTTTGTAACTTATAAGTGTCAGATCAGCGTTCTTACCGCTCGGGAAGTTTCGCGCCTTCACGCGGATACTTCCCGAGCGGTAAGGATCGATCAGTTCGGCGACACCAACATCAGCCGTGGTTGCTCGTCCAGGATTTCGGCAACCTCCGCACCCGACAGCCTCCCTTTTTTGACGAGCGCACGCGCCAGTCGCTCGACGTCGGGGCGACGTTCCCGCGCGATTTTCTTCGCTTCCTCGTAGCACTCGTCGAGCGTTCTCTCGACGCGCATGCGCGACACGTGGTCGTACTGAACGAGATGCAGGAGTTCCTCCGGCGCGTACGAGGAAAGGTACGCAAGGCTGCCTCCGAGCCCCATCGACGTCTCCATAGCGGCGGCGGCGATGGTGGCGTTATACAGATCGCTTCCCGGGATGCCGCCGCCGCCATCAGTCCGCGATCCAAACAAGATTTCCTCAGCCGCCAAGCCGCCGAGGCCCCGAATAATACGAGCGCGATAGTCGTCTGCCGACATGGTGTAGCGGCTGTCATCTTCCCACAGAACACCGCCCGCCTGATGCGGTACCCCGGTGTCGGGGATCGCTTGCGCGACCGCTGCCCTGACAATTTTCCAACGGCTGCCAGCGGCAAGCCCGACGACGGCATGCCCTGCCTCATGTACTGCGGTGCGCCAAAGGGTGGCAGCGGGCACCGGAACGAGCGCGGGCAACTCTTCGGCGAGGTCTCTTAGACGCATGTCCCGACGGGCACGCCGAGCCGTCCGACGAGCTTGACGGATCAGCTGCTCGAGAGCCGCTCCGGAAGCTCCCTCCGTTCTTTCGATGACATGCGACAGGTCCTCGTCTGCCAGCGCGGTTTGCAGATGCCACCGAAGGATTCCTTCGCGGCCCGAGGCATCGGGAAGCGGGATGACGACGTGCCTATCCAGTCGCCCCGGGCGGAGGACTGCGGCATCGATCGCGGCGGGATTGTTGCAAGCGCCGACGATGACCACGCCTTCTCTCCCGTCGATACCGTCAACACACTCGAGAAATGCGTTGACGACTTGAACGCCGTAGGAGGCGTTGTCCCCCCTGAATTTTTCACGGTCGCCGACGCTATCGAGTTCGTCGACGAACAGAATGCTCGGTGCTTTTGTCTTCGCTTCGTCGAACGCTTTGCGCATGGCTCCAAGCATGTCACCCAGATGGCCCGTTCCGGATGCCTGCCATTTTGCAAACGAGCCGACGATAAGAGTGACGTCGCATGTCCGTGCGAGCGCGCCCGCGAAAGTCGTCTTTCCCGTGCCGGGAGCACCGCTCAAAAGAATCCCGCGTTCGACGTCGGACCACGGAATCTTTCCGGCTCGCCAGTCGGCGAGGTCGACGGCGAGTTCCCTGCCCCATTCACCGGCTTCACCCATCCCGTGCAGATCGTCGAGCGTCGGTCCCGAGTCCACGGGTTTATCCGCAACGGCCATTGCATCGCGCAGTACTCGCATCGTCGCGGCGAGAGGCCGTCCTTTGCGGAATGCTCCTGCCAGGATGTCGAACGATGCCGCTGCGGCGATTTCCGCGTCCGCCGCCGTCATGTCGATATCGAACAGGACTCGAGCGGCACCCGCGACGTCGCGCGCGGAAATGGGCGGCGCTTCGACGATCGCGTCGGCAAGCAATGCGAACCGCTGGGGCAGGTGATCCCGACTTTCGGCGAGCGCGACGACACGATCGTAGTCGCGTACGCTCTCCCAAATGTCGCCTTCATTTTTCGCACGTCGCCGCGGATCAGTGTCGACGGAGATGACCGATGCCTCGCCGTCGAGCCGAAACTTCCGGCTCTCAACGATGATGCTCGCGACCCGTTTGTAAAGGTCTGCTTGATCTTTAGGGATCACCAAGCCAACGACGATGGGCTTGCGTGCGACGAGTGCGGGGACCCGACGGCAGGCCCTCGCGATTCCGAAATATGCGATCATCTGCGGCAGGGTTTTGAGGCCGACGGGGATACCTTTCCGTTGTTTGCGTTTCTGTTCCATTGCGATTTCTTTCCAAGCTCCGCCACCCAGCGGGATGCTGGACCACGGAGCGAATTTGAAATGTGTAGGCGGCGGCCTAGTGGACGATGGCCGTCTCGAGGCCGGGCAGCGCGGCTACGAGTTCTTTGAAAGTCCGCGGCGTGAAGGCAACGTCTTCACAGTCGACGCCGACATCCCGAGACCTGCCAAGGTGCGGGATCTTCGCGTGGCTGTGGCCGTAAAAATGATAAGAGTTCTCACGGTGCGCGCCCTGCCACGTGCGGTGCGCGTAGTGAGACAGGAACACGCGGCAGCCCTCGTCATTGACCTCCAAGGATTCGACAGGCGGCCTATCCCACGGCAGATCGACGATGTGCTGCAGAATGTCCTGCGGGCCACGGCGCGTGTCGTGGTTGCCAAGGATCAGAACCTTGCGACCGTTCAACTGGTGGAAAGCCCAACGGGCATACTCGGCATCGGCAATGGCGAAGTCCCCCAAATAATAGATGAGGTCTTCCTTGCCGACGACATCGTTCCAGCGGTCGATGAGGTAGCGATCCATTTCGGGCGCGGATGAGAACGGCCTGTTGCAATGGCCGATGATGGCCTCATGGCCGAAATGCGAATCTGCGGTGTAAAACTTGCGGACGTAACCCGTAACACTCTCCTGAATACGTAGCTGCGGTCGCGCCGGGGGGCGCGGTCAAAATCAGGCAGCTATGCGTATGGAGAGCGTCATCATTCGGGTTCCTGTTCGACGATCACCGTAGACCAAAAGATCTAAGGAAGTGCGATCGCCCTTCTCCGATACCGGGCTCGCGGGTGCGACGTCAACCCGGACTATCGGACTTCCTTCGGCTCGGCATCCTTGTATCTGGCGATGACGGCAACGGCGATCTTCGCCATGCGCGCGAAGTTCCGTGCTTCGAGCGCACGAAGCAGGTTCCGGAGCGTGATCCTGCGCTGCTTGTTCATGACACGGGATTTCATGACACCGAGTTTGTCGGCGTGGACTTGCATCAGTTCTAAGGCCTTCGACAGGATGCCGAAGTCGGCTCCCATGTCGTCGGCGACCATGTACCAAGGCTCGATCTCATGGTCGCAATAGAGCCAAACCATGGCCTCGTCCCAGCGCCGGGGCAGGAAAACTCCCTTCTCGATTTCGATCAGGTTGTTCACGCGGCACAGGGCTTCCTTGACGGAACGGTCGATGTGCCACTGGCGACGGGCAACCGGGTCAGAAGGCCGCTGCTCGGGTTCCGCTTCGGCAGGAGCGTAGTCTTCTAGCCGAGAGAGGAAACGGCCTGTCTCACGCGACGCTTCCGCCCATTTGGCGAATGCGTCGTCCGTACCGAATCCTTCGATGAGCGTCCACAGCTTCTCGCCGAATATGTCGATGCCGCGGGCGGGTCCCTGGTGCCCTGACTTGTAGTCATATCCGTCGACGGCTTCGTCCAAGGCAGACCACCATGCCTGCAGCAGATCGACGGGTTTCGGCAGGTCTCCTGTGAGATGGTTGGCCGACAGCGTGTCGCGCTTGTAGACACGGGCGAAGGCGCCGACCGACGGCAAAAACTTGGCGTCATGGACATGGTCGGCGCGCTTCAGCAGCACCGCTTCTTCCATCGTCAATAACCCGGCCTTCGTCGACATGACATGCGGGTCTATACCCCGGGTGATCGTGAACCTTAGCTCAACTACTTTTGGCCGACCGCGCCCCAAGGATTCGGTGACAGGATCGTGGACGAGGAAGTGAACCTTCTTCGAGTGCTTCTTGATTTCGGCAAGCGCCGGATCGAGGGCGTTCTTGCGGAAGTCGTGATAACGGAAGTCACCTTGCCATCCGTAGCCAAGTTCCCGTGCCAGTTCCTCGGGTGAGAGGACCCAGTCCTTCTGATATTCCTCGGTATACCCTGCCCTCAGGGCCATGCGCTGATACAGCCGCGGCGAATACTTGTTGCGGAAGTGAGGGTAGACGCTGAGTTCGAGCCAGCCCATGGAGCGGTCCGAGAACATCAGTTGCCGAACGGCGGGATCGAAGCTGTAGTGCACCGTCGATACGCCGTCGGACAGGCGTTCGCGCAACTTGGCCGTCACCAAAGGCACCGTGCCGCGTTCGCGGAAAGCGTCGTCGCGGACGGCGTACCTTACATGCGTCGTCGAAAGGCGTTCTAGGGCATCGACGAGGCGATCGTTGTGCGCATGCCCGTCACCCTTCTCGCCTTGCGCGAGATACGACCGCACGTAAGCGGCAGGGATGACATACTTGTCGGCTTCGACGTCCTGCTCCCTAGCCCAGGCCCAAAGGATTTCGTAGATGGCTTGGTCGCCGGCACGAAGCTTGTCCTTGCCGATCACCGACATGGATTCGATGGCGACCGAAGGCTTCGGAGCCTCGGGCCGCTGCAGCTTCATCTCCGCCGGATCGGTGATCGCTTTCACGAGATCGGCTGCTTTGATGCGTCGTCCAATAAGCGGCTTGGTCTGCATTTCCATTGTAGGTTTCCCCATTCCTGCATTGAGGGTGACCGGCAGGCATAACAGCCACAAGCATTAAAACGAGGGCTGGATGACGATTCTTCGTTTTATACCCGGCTACTGACATTTCCTCGTTTTAATAATTGCCGTTTCAGCCAGCCGTAGCCTGTGCTCGTCAACGGAATACGGCCGATTTTCAGGGGGATATACTATAGAACTAATAGCTCCTCCCAGGAGGTTGCGGATTCGGACGGCCGTGCCGAGGAAGGACTCGGAATATGGCGCGGAAAGACTGACATTTCCTCGTTTTAATCCCCTGGAAGTGACATTTCCTCGTTTTAATAATCGCCGTTTCGGTCAGGCTGGCCCTGTCTCCGTCAACCAAATTCATCGGAATCCTAGGGGGATATACTATAGAATTAATAGCCCTGCGGGCTGTATGGGGATTCGGAAGTGCTTACGCATATGGGCTCCTTGAACAGGAAGCCACGGCTCCGGAGGAGATCGTCAACGCACGCCTACGGCGAAGAAAGAAAGATCCGTGGTATGGTCCTTCGGACAGGGGTTTAGATCCCGCTCTTTGATGAAGGTCAGTGCCAGTCCTGCCAGGCTGCACTTCGGATTCGAAACCCAAGGCCTTGGGGCTGCGTGAATCCTGAGGCCGTAGGCTTGTGGCTCCGCGTCTGTGTCCTGGCTCCGCAGACGGGTTTCATGTCAACGCATGCCGAAGGTACCTTCCGAAGCCTCGAGTGAGTTGGATTATTTTCTTGTATTACATGTAATGCATTGATTCATGCAGACTCCTGAACAATCATGTTTAGAAAGCACTGGGAGGACGACATGACCGAGACCACCATCGACGACCTATGGCTCCGCTACACGCTGCTTCCGAAGCCTCCACCTACCGTCCGTGATATGAGTGTCGAAGACCGCCGTGCATACAACCGTGCCAGGGTTGCCGAACATCGGGCACGGCAACGCGAAGCCGCAACGGTCGAACCGGAGCCGACTTCGCCCAATGTCCGTGACACGCTTGCCGATGCGGCGCTGGCGATCCTGGCGACTGGTGCACCGGGGGCCGACGAGATCAGGCGAGTCCTGATGGCCGTGTTTCCGTCGAAGCCGGGTTTGCCGATGACGGTCTCGGCGCATGCCCGTTCCGGGAAGCTCAAACCCAAGTTGCTTCGCAAACGGTAGTTGTCGCTTTCATCGCGCTCCCGAACACTCTCGTAGTGAGGTCACGTAGTGAGGGAGGACGACATGCCGAGGGAAGCGATTGTCCCGGACGACACGCATCGGGAAGAGCAGCGGAGATATCGAGAACGGCTCCGCATCGAGCGGGTTCCTGAAGTCGGCATGATCGACACCGCCGTCGCCGTCGGCGTGTATGCCTTTTTGCGAAAGCTTTCGACAGAACGTCGGCGATCGAAAGCTCTCGACGAGGTTTTACAGGGCGCTGTCGTCGCGCTAGCCCGCATGGGTTACGACAGTTTGAAAGTCGAACGAGTTTTACGCCGTCGGCTTGTCGGAAAGAACTCTCGTTTCGAACGCTTGGTTGCCGGATCACGGATCGGGGAGACGAAACCATGAGCGGCTCCTCCCCCCATTACTCACTGATCCTGAATCAAAATGAGCGAGTTTCACGTAGTGAGGGCGGCGCGGAAGAAATCAGCATCTGGGATGATCCCGACGTCTTCGTCGAAGCTTTCAATTCTTCGCCGGATGGCATTCGCCAAGATCATCTGAAAGCCACCAGGCGCCGCGGGGGCCTCAGGCAGGTCGTCGCCAAAGCCGTAGGATCCCGCCACGGTATGACCCTGTCGGAATACGAGACCCAGTCTCGCCAGTCGCCCCCTGCCCGGGAGATCGCCCACGCTGCGCACGATGCTATCCGAGCCGTCGCCTGCCTCGATCCAGACCACGAAGCCAATGGTCGAAGATTCGACAAGGCCGACGTCGCCCTTGGCCACGCGCTCGCGAGTGCATCGGCGGAACGCGTCGCATCGTGCCCTGCATACGGTTCGCTCGTCGTCGAACTCGCCAGGAAATACCGTGACGCGCCCTTGCCGTCGTCGGCAGGAAGGGCCATGTTTTAATGAGGCAACATGGAGGCAACAACATGTCTATGCGAGGGCGAGCCAATCAAATCCACGATCAGCGATCGTCGTCTCGGGTAAAATCTATAGAACACGAGGCGATGCATTTCGCTCCGTTTTTCGCGAGCGCCTTGGCGATCGCAGTCGTCATCTTGCTCGTGCTCCACTGAGCGTTCTTTTTTTGTAGATGGGCTTGTCGCTGTCGTCTGCAGGATTCATCATCATCCTCAGACGCGGTCATGAAACAGCCGCGTCCTGCCGAGATCCCATTCCGGCGGGGTCTTTCTTTGGAACACCCCGTTGTAAAGATCCTGCGTAATTCGTTCGTCGACCGTCCAATCGGCTAGACGCCGATCATTCCAGCCGACAGCACAATGCGCCGATGTTTCTCGAATATCTTCTCCCACACCACCAGATTGGCGATCCCTGTTTCGTCCTCGATCGTGATGAACATCACGCCCTTTGCCGATCCAGGGCGCTGGCGGACAAGCACAATGCCTGCCGCTTCCAGCTAGCGGCCGTCGCGCGCGGCCATGGCGTCTGCGCAGGAAACCATACGCCTCCGCCGAAGATCGTTCCTGAGAAAGCTGACGGGATGGTCGCGCAGCGTCAACCCGACATGACTGTAGTCCTCGACCACCTCACTGCCGGCCGTCATCGGCCGCAGCGTGACGGCAGGTTCATGGATTTCAAGAACGGTTTCGGCTTCGCGGACCGAGGCGGCGGCAAACAAGGGCAATGGCTGGTCGCGCAACGCCTTGATTGCCCAAAGTACTTCTCGACGTGCGAGTCCCGAGGATGGCTGAAAGACATCAGCCTCGGCAAGCTCAACCAGCGAAGCGGCTGGAACGCCCGCACGTCGCCAGAGATCGTCGACCGAGGCAAAAGATCGGTCGGTACGAACGGCAACGATCCGGGCGGCATCGGAGTTGGCCAGACGCACGGTTCAAGACGGGCTCACTCCGACTTAGACTCGTCCTATCGGGCGGTCGGTGAATCCTTCGCGGCATTTCTAGACAGTCGATACCTTCGTGGCTACTTCCCCTCAGTGATCACTGTACACGCCGGATTTCTCGGACTTTTCCCGCGTCTGGACGGGCCTTTGTGCAAGCCTCCTTGATCGGCAGACTTCTGAGTGCCTGCCGCCGACACGATCGCCTCGATTCCTTGGAGATGCCAGGATGGGCCCTACTTGAATTTTGATTCTTGAAAGGACTCCGGGCAGACATAAAGCATATTGTTGACAATGGCTTAGCGGAACATCCGGGTTGACGCCGCCGCCGCGACGCCATAGGCCAATCATCCACCCCGGGGCCGTAGACCGCGAGCCGTAACCCACGTCGGCGACCGACATCTCGGCCCTACCTTGAAACCACTTGACGGGGATGAAGGATGACCAAAACGCCACGGAAGAAGACCGGAGGCATTCGACTATTCCGAACTCAACTTGCAACCCGACGAACTGACGCTCGTAATGAAGGTCGAGGACAGGCTTGGGAAATCGGGGCGGCGAACGACCGAGGAAACCTTTGAAAATGGCGAGGATTTTGCCATTGCGATGGAGCTTATTCCAAAAGGCTCGTTCGGCAAATGGTTGGCTACCGTGTCCGACTATACCCGCCAGCATGTCCACAGCTTCATCATGATAGCGACCGTCCTCAAAGATCACAAAGCGCGGTTAGTCCAGGCAAGGGTGCCCGCAACTATCATGGGCAAGCTTGCCGCTTCGCCGGAACACCTACCCCAGGTCCTTGCCGAATTCGAAGCCGGACTGAGACTGACCGGCAAACAGGTTGCCGCCATTATCGGCGGAGAGAAAGACACTACGGCTTCCGACCTGCCCGACGCTGGCGGAATCGCGGGGCTCCGGGCGAATGCGCAGGCAAAGCTGAAATTCGGCGTAGCCGAGTTTGCCCGGAACGTCGCCGAGATCATCGGTCATGTTGAAACAGCTATTCTCCCGGCAAAGGAGGGCAAGCGGGTGCTGAAGGGCCAGTTGGCTGACAAGATCGAACACTTGGCCAGGCTAACCCGTTTCCAACTCCAAAACCTGACCCTCTTCGTCGAGCTCAATCCGGGCAATTCAGCCGCGTCACAGGTGATTCAATTTCCCGAAGACAGCAAGTGGCGGAGTGTGACGGAACTACTGTGGGTCCTCGGCGGGCGCGATAGCTGGCCACGGGACGAACTGGTCACCTGGCTGTCAGCGGGAGTTCTCCCACTCCTTGCCTGGTCGATCGACAACGGGAAAGGCGTTAAAGAGAATCCGCAACCTTGAGGGCCGATCGTTGGTAAAATTATTTTACAGACCTCCGGGCGTATCCACGGGATGTTGGCCTACCCATTATCTTGGGTGAAAATAGTTCAGTTCAAGAATTGGCAATCTTCGACTTGTGCGTAAGCTCTGAAGCCTTGGCCAAGCAGGGGAGCGACAGATGACCCAACATGCGGTGGTGATCGCCGGGGCCGGCCCGACAGGGATGATGCTGGCGGGCGAATTGACGCTGGCGGGCGTCGACGTCGCCATTGTCGAGCGGCGCCCGACTCCGGAGCTCCCCGGCTCCCGTGCGGGCGGTCTTCACGCTCGCACCATCGAGATACTGGATCAGCGCGGCATTGCCGAGCGGTTCCTCGCCGTGGGACAGAAGGCACAGGTCACCGGGTTTGCCGGGGTCCATTTCGACATCAGCAACTTCGCTACCCGCCACCCTTACAGTCTCGGGCTGTGGCAGGCCCATATCGAGCGCATCCTCGCCGGCTGGGTCGCTGAACTCGGGGTACCGATCTATCGTGGCATCGAGGTGAAGGGCTTTGCCCAGGACGACACCGGTGTCGACGTTGAACTCAGCGACGGCCGGTCGTTGCGGGCACACTATCTCGTCGGGTGCGACGGAGGACGTAGCCTCATCCGCAAGGCGGCTGGTATCGAATTCCCTGGTACCGATCCCACTACCAGCAATCTGATCGCTCAAGCTGAGCTAGCGGAGGAGCCGCCAGAATGGGGCACCCGCCGCGACGCCCTTGGCATCCATTCCATCGGTCGGGTGAAGTACGAAATCCGCGACGGCCAGATCATCTACGCGAATGAGGGGCCGGTCGGGGTACTGGTCACCGAACGAGAGGTCGGCCGGACGACCGAACCCACCTTGCGCGATCTCAGCGAGGCACTCATCGCCGTCTACGGGACCGACTACGGAATCCACTCGCCCATTTCGGTCTCCCGATTTACCGACGCGACCCGGCAGGCCGCGACCTACCGCAAGGGGCGGGTGCTGGTGGCTGGCGACGCCGCCCACATACATCCCCCGGACGGTGGGCAGGGCCTCCAGACCGGGGTCCAGGATGCGGTGAACCTGGGATGGAAGCTGGCACAGGTGGTGAAGGGAATTTCGGCGGAGAGCCTGCTCGACACCTACCATGCTGAGCGGCATCCGGTGGGTGCACGGGTGCTGCGCAACACGCGAGCCTCCGTCGTGCTTCGCCGCGAGGACGTACGCACGAAGGCTCTCCGCGACATCATGGCCGAATTGCTCGGCATGCACGAACCTCGCCGGAGATTTGCCGCAATGATGTCTGGGCTCGACATTCACTACGACCTTGGAACGGGACACCCACTGCTCGGCCGCCGCATGCCCGACCTTGACCTGGTCACCGCCAATGGCACAGTGCGGGTCTTCACCCTTCTCCACGATGCCCGGCCGGCTCTTCTCAACCTCGGTGAGCCCGGCAGCCTCGACATCACGCCTTGGGCAGATCGAGTACAGTTGACCGACGCCAAGTATGAGGGCCCGTGGGAGCTTCCCGATCTTGGAACGGTGAGCGCTCCCACTGCCGTGTTGATCCGACCTGACGGTCATGTCGCCTGGGTTGGGGACAAAACCCAGACGGGCCTCACCGACGCGCTCGCGACCTGGTTCGGATCCCCTGCTGCGGTGTAGCGCTCCGCCCGCAACTGCTGCTTCGGGGCCGTTTGCTGACCGTCCGGTTTTGGTTAGTAAGTCGCTAGAAGCTGCAGTTTAGTATGTGACCGCTGACCCCGAGCATTCGGTCGGCAACTGCCGGAGGGCGTATGAAGGAAATCGCCGAAGACCCTGAAAGCTACCTCGCGACGGCGGCGGCGATGCTGTCCGCCGAAGGGCTGACGGACGCTTTCCATATCCTGCGGATCGCGACCCCCAGTATAGAAGAAACGGGCTACGACAACTGGAACGGAGGCACGCGGATCTGGACTTTCACCCTCCAGGTAGACCCTACCGCCTACGCCGCACTTGGCGCTAAGCGCGAATTGCTCGAAGAGCAGATCGCATCGCGGCTTAAACCCGTGATCGAACAGTTCAGCACCGATTGGTTCGGCGTCACGATCGCCCCAAAAGTGCAGCCGCGCCCTGAATGGCGCCATAGCGGCGAGGACCTGTCGCGCGAGGTTCGCCAGAACATTATTGACGGTTTGACGCTCGACAATGTTCCTTGGAGCGGAAGGCTCGGCGAGGTTGAATTCCTCCAGCGCCTCTACGACCTCCAGGCGCTTCCCTCAAACGACTCACGTTTCAAGGACGCAGCAGGCGATATCTGGCAGCATCGCATCAACAATCCGGAGGATTGGGATGACGATTGGGTGTTCAGCGATCAACGGTTCAACCTCTTGCAGGGACCTACAGACGGCTTCCTACGGTTCCTATGTGAGATGGTACACCCCGTTGTGAGGCCCGACCGTAACGCGGCCCTCAAGCTTGTCTTGGAGTTCAACGACCAACTGCGCATAGAAGGTTGGCAGCTCATCGAAGAAGAAAAGATCGCCGGTCGGTCGCGCTTCGTCCCACAGCGTGCCCTGACGGGCGGTGGCCGTTCCGCGTCGCGTGCGCGGACAGTGGCGGATGCGCTGGATGCCGGCTGGATGCAAAAAGAAATCCAGCGGCTCGAAAACGCGGTGGAACGTGATCCTGCGCTTGCGATCGGCACGGCGAAAGACCTTGTCGAAACCTGCTGCAAGACGATCTTGACTAAGCGCGGCATCGAGGTCTCACGCAAGGCCGATCTGCCGGAGCTGACCAAACTTCTGGCGAAAGAACTGAAGCTGGTTCCGGAAGGCATTCCGGACATGGCGAGGGGTGCCGAGACGGTTCGTCTGATCCTGCGTAATCTCACGGCACTCACGCAGTACCTTGCTGAGCTGCGCGGCCTTTACGGCTCCGGACATGGCCGCGACGGCAAGCATCGTGGTCTCGAACCCCGACATGCCAGATTGGCAGTCGGTGCGGCGGTTGCATTTATCGACTTCATGACCGAAACGCATCATCAGCGGGCAGCACCAAAGGCAGACGAAACCGACCCATAAATCTCTTTGGTCGCGTTATTGCGGAACCGCCGGGCCGTCGCTTTTTGCCGAAAGAAAGCTTCTCGCGAATGTTCAACATGGAGGCGCGTTTCCGTCGCAGCACGATGGTTACATGAATGGCGGCTTTCTCGAATCCGCCGACTAGAACCGGACTGGCAAAAAATTCATCCCGCTTTGAACGTTGACGTCGTCCCACCAATCGAAACTGGGAAATGATTTCCCGAGGCAGATTGGGGCCGAATGCGGACTGTACCGTTCTGACCAGGAAACGGAGAGAGCCGACATTCGGATGCCGACCCCAACTCGGACATTCCAGCTTTAGACGCGCGCCCCAGAAGCTACCATTCGTTGAGCAAAGGACTACTGGTTGCATCGAGGTCGAACGGAGACTGGAACCTTCAGACCTTCGATCATGCAAAGCTAACAGTCAGATCGCAGTGCAGGAAACCATCGTGGACGATTGGTCTCGCTAAGAAACAATGCCATATTGGAGCGATGAAACGGACCGCCAACTCACACCAATCAGATGGACCACACAGACGTCAGGCTGACCCCGCCGTTCCTGATCGGGGCCTGATGATCCGCGAGCCGTGGATCTCGCAGATTCTTATGGGACGAAAGACCTGGGAACTCCGTGGCACTTCCACCAAGATTCGCGGCCGACTGGCATTGATCCGTTCCGGCTCGGGCTTGATCTATGGCGAATGCCACCTCGACGACTGTGTCGGTCCCGTGGATTTCGACACGTTGATCGAAACCGGCGCGCTGTCCCGTGAGGAACGGGACGAGATCGAACGCGAAGGGCGCGCGCCATACACTGCGAAGGACGGCGTGACCTCAAAGACATTTGCCTGGATTGTTTCGCGGCCCATTCTTTATTCACGACCAGTCGCTTACAACCATCCGTCGGGAGCGATCACTTTCGTTGATCTGACAAAGCCGGGGGTTGTGCAATGTACCGAAGCATCGTCGTCAGCGAGCAAGGCAACAAGGGCGTCACATCTGCAGTTGCAGCTTTTGTAGAGGCTCTCGCATCCGACCTCAAAACCTTCGGTCGGGACGACATCGCCCTGATTTCGGTCGGTGGTCTCAAGGTATTCGTCTGGGATCCAGCAGTTGCGTCAACTGGTTCTATCGAACTGCGCGAAACCGCGATGGCTCACCGTTTGCGCGGGCAAAAAGCACACCTGACTCAGCTCGAGGCCGGCCTACCCCAGGGCTTCTTCGACCCATTCGACGTGAATCTCGTCCAGGTCCAGCCAGAACTCCTCGTGTGCACGAGCACCGCGGACACATGGCTCTTCGACTACGTTGTGTGGGGGCAGTCGATGTCCGCCGACACGAGAAACTTCCGTAATACGAAAGTCCTCGTCTTTGACACCACGCCTCAACCCAAGCGCCTAATGGGAGCAATCCTTTTCAAGTCGCCGATGTATTTCGGGGGCGCTCGCGATGCACACCTCGGTTGGCCTGAACTCTTCGAAACCGTGGACGGCGAACGTCGCAAGAACCAAGCAGCTATCGATCTGCGCAACAAGGCGCTCAAGTCTATCTACAACATCAGCGTGTGCATGCTCGTCACGCCCTACACGGCTCATGGGATGGGCAAACTGATCGCCTCGCTGTGTTTCTCTCCCCAGATCATTGACTATCTCGAAAGGACATTCGGCCAGCCGGTACTCGGCTTGACCACGACCGGCGGATGGGGCGGTAACGCGGCCCAATACGACAGGCTCAACCTCGCCGACCGGGCCGCGGGAGGCGAGAGAGCCTTGTTCACACGGGTCCACGGCGCACGGCCGTCCCTCCACTTTCCAACTCACCTCTTCTCCGACGCAGTGTTCCAGCGCGCCATCGACGTGATCCGCGCGGACAACACGGTCAGCGTCCGAGACTTTGCCGGCCATGAAACGGATCCGGCAGTTGCGGTTCGGGCCTTCCGCCAAGCCTGCAAGCTCGCCGGAATCCCGTTCCGCGCCACGGCTGCAAATTGCGTAGCTCACTATTTCGGCTCGGTCTCAGACGCCTGCACCGACGCCCTACGGACAATTGCAGGCATCGACACGCCGCCTCCCGTCCGCACCATCCCGGTTGGCGACGCTCTCGCGGAATGGCGCAGACGTCAGCGTATCGCCATTCCCGACCTGCGCGGCGTATCGCCGATCCCGCTGTCACGGATGGCAACCTAGTCCAAGTTACCCACCGGGCAGCTTGATCCGGCCCGTGAAGAAAGCAAGACTGAACACGGTCAGAATCGCGCCAATTGCCATCGTCAGCAATCCAAACGCAACGTTGCCGTCCCCGAGCATCACTCCCCCCCACACTGCCAGGACGACCCCAAGAACCGCTAGGATCAGCAGGCCTGCCACGCGATAGCCCCCAATGGACGTCATCAAGCTGATGTTAGCGAGCGAGCCCGGTGTGTAGGGCGACCCATGCAGAGGAACTTCCGTCGTGAGCGAAAGATCGATGTAGCGTGGTTTGATGTCCGCGACCGACTTCACGTCAATCTTGAACTGGCTGGATGCGTTGCGCCGGAACGCCTGTTTGGGCTCGGGGATCGAGAGATGCTCGGCGTCATCTGCCTTGATCGTCACCACTGTGCCATCCGGAAGGTCTTTGCCCTCGGCGGCCGGCACCAAGCTCGACAGCGTCACCCGGTAGGTGGACAAGGGATCGAGGCGATAGTCGGTGACGTAGTCCTTCTGCCCGAACCTATTGCTGGCACGGGGCTGTGGCAGGATGGTTTTCCGGCCCGACCAGGTTTCCTTTTCCAGATGGTCTATGCGCCAGAACACATCGCCATGAAACTGCGACGGCGGTGCCGCGAGCCGGTCAACGACCTTCCCCCAAAGTTGTACGCCGTCCTGCCGAAAAGCGGACAGATCGGCCCCCGGCGGCGCCAAGGCAACCCACTTTTCGAAGGGCAACTCCTTTTTTTCTGCCAGCATATCCAGCAGGGGTCGAATGGCCTGCGAATCGGGATCCGGAAATCCGGAAAGCTCCATATGGAAGTAGACGACGGTGCGTGAGCCACCATCGCCGCCCACCCGCTCTTCAACGGCGACGTTGCGGAGCCTGGCATAGCGCGTCGGGATAAGGACGGAAGCCGTCGGATCAAGCATCCGGTTCTTGGGTTCGGGATCGCCTGAGCCTTTCGCATAGTCGTTGAACTGCCCATAGAACAGGATGATATCGACGGGGCAGTCCGTCTCCTTCAGCTCGCGCAAAAAAGCAAACGCCTCTGGGCTGAAGTATTTCTCCTCATAGGTATATGGAAGGATCGTGCCCGAGGGCAGCGCCAGGAGTTGATGCACGTCCGCATAGTATTGCGCTCGTGTGCATGTATCGAAGACGACCACCGCAGGCATGTATGCTCTCTAACGACGCTGAAGGTTGATCCTTGATACACTGTCCGAGGTACCTGGGGTAGCCGTCACGTCGAGAGCAAACGACATCGAGGATAGCATTCTGGGCTAGAGAAGATTGAGAAGTAAGCGCAGAGCTGCCAAGCGGAGTGACCGACGGAGGTCCGCTTACCCCTCTCTGCCTCCAAAAACTGACAGTCCGCTACCCCAGTCTGGCCGTTGACGTCAGAACAATTGATAGTGTTGGGAAATGATTTCCCGAGGTGGGTTCGGGGCCGTTTGCCGTCCAGCAGCTTTCAGCCGCTGAAGGGCGGAACCGGACATTAAGCCTCCATAGGGAGCATCGACGCGATCTGACCCAATCACGTCGTTGCAGGAGGTACGCTCGGGCTTTTCGAATGGGGGCTCCAAGCCAAACTGGCAGCCGAGCGGATACCCTGTTTTACCCGAACTTAGAAGTTACGAGGCCACGGCTTGGCCGCGAGCTCGCCGAAAACGGGCGCGTCACCTGGATCGATCCGTGCTCCTTCTACGAGAGATGCTGCGATATCGCATCGATCAGATTTCAAGATGATGATGGACATTCGATCATTCGCACCGACCAACGCCTCGCTGCCGCAAAAGCCGTCGTGTGGACGGCGGCAGGCGGCGATCCGTAGCCCTCGCCGCGTCTGAAACTCACTACTCACTCACGAACACGAATGAGCAAATACCGTCTCTCTGCACTCCGGGCAGCGGCCGGTAGCCGATCGTGTCCCTCTCCGCGTTGCCCGTGACGGGACCCACATTGCGGGCTGGCCCGATGAAGGCGAACGGGCGATCGCTTTCAGTCTTCACCAAATAGGCGAACGTCTCGTCCTCGGGGTCCGCCGCACGATCCCCGACGTATGTGGGACCGACCATTGAGGAATCGGCTACGGAAGAGCCACAAAGCGCGGTCAGGCTGGCAAGCACACCCGTCGCAAATGCTAATTTAGGCATGTCATTTACTCCCTTGGTGCTGGGGCAAGCTTTGGGCAGTTTCCCGTCCAGGCTGGCTCGACGTGGAGAGCATCGGCGATTTTCGCGGTGCTAGTCCTGAAGAAGCTCCGAATTGATCGCAAAATTTTTCCGAAGGTCGTATGATCGGCTATGGAAGCTCAGCGCTTCGCATTTGGTCCCTTTGTGCTTGACGCCGGCAACGGCGCACTATTCGAGCACGGCCTGCCTGTCGCGATTGGAGGCAAACCCTTTGCGCTGCTGCAGGCCTTGGTGGAGGCGGCCGGTCAAGTAGTGCCCAAGATGGCTCTGATGGACGCTGCCTGGCCGAATACCAACGTGGAAGAGAGCAATCTGACGGTCCAGATCGCCGCCCTTCGCAGGCGGCTGCGGGTCTCGCCTGACGGGGAAGAGTGGATCGCGACTTTCCCTCGGGTGGGCTATCGGTTCGCAGGTCCGCTCACCGTCCAGGAGCGCGAGGCTCCAATCGTCGACCCCCGCCCGGCGCGCGAACCGGATCCCTCAATCGCTGTCTTGCCCTTTGCGTACATGAGCCTCGATCCGGAGCAGGCGCATTTCGCCGACGGTTTGGTGGACGATTTGATCACCGACCTGTCGACGGTGCCGGGTCTCGTGGTGATCGCAAGCCATTCATCGTTTGCGTTCAAGGCAAGGTCCGCCGATACGCAATCGATCGCGAAGGAACTCGGCGTCCGCTATGTCGTCGAGGGCAGCGTTCGCCGCGCCGCAGGCCAGGTAAGAATTGGGGCCCGACTCACTGAGGCGACGATGAACAGATGCCTTTGGGCCGAGCGCTTTGATGGCGATCTGGCCGACGTCTTTCGTCTGCAGGACCAAGTAGTGCGCAAAGTCGTCGCGGCTTTGGCTAATGTACTGCCGCTTGGACCAGTGCTCGATGATGCGCCCCGGCGCCGCACGACGATCGAAGCATATGATTTCCTCGTTCGCGGGCGCGTTCTTGTCATGCACTCGCCCGCCGGAAACAATCTTGCTCGTGCCCTCCTCGCCAAGGCCGCCGAGCTCGATCCGAACCTCGCGGAGGCCCACGCATGGCTCGCCGTTTCGCACTACGGCGCGGCGAACCAGTACGGGGAGGACTTTAACGCGAACCAGGCTCTCGGGCTCGCTTACGCTCAAACGGCTATGTCGCTCGATATGAGCGATCCTATGGGGCATAGCGTTCTTGGGTTTGGTCGGCTCTGCGAGGGCGTGCTCGAAGAGGCGGAGTCCGCGTTCGAAACGGCGCTGCGCATCAATCCGAACCATGCCGACACGATGGTGAACATGGCGAACTTGAGGGTCCTGCAAGGCCTGCCCCACGATGCCGTGGAATGGGGCGAGAGCGCTCTCCGCCTCAACCCCTACCCACCCGGTTGGTACTACTGGGACCTCGGGTTCGCATACTATGCTGCCGGCCACTACACCCAGGCGGTCAGCGTTCTCCGCAAGGAGGAGGTTGGTCGGCTACCGGCAAAGCGCATCCTTGCTGCGAGCTTGGCGCAGCTAGGTCAATTCACCGAAGCTCACGAGGAAGCATGTCGGTTCCTTGAGATAAATCCCGGTTTCCTCGCATCTCGTTGGGCAGCTACGCAGCCTTTTAGACGCAATGAGGACCGGCAGCATTTCCTCGACGGTTATATCAAGGCGGGTTTGCCGCTGTAGACTTGGCCGCCTGCGATATTTTCTCTGGACCGCGC
The DNA here is from genome assembly GCF_054489545.1 of Mesorhizobium sp. A556. Taxonomy (NCBI): domain Bacteria; kingdom Pseudomonadati; phylum Pseudomonadota; class Alphaproteobacteria; order Hyphomicrobiales; family Phyllobacteriaceae; genus Mesorhizobium; species Mesorhizobium sp. A556. The sequence continues at coordinate 561,443 of NZ_JBTMXA010000002.1, read as the reverse complement.
AATGGGGATTAATCTAGCCGCTCCTCAAACGACTGTTTTGATCTTCCATCGCCGCGTCCTCATGCTCTAGCCACGCCCGCCGCCATAGAGATCACTGTCCTCGACAATCATTACTACGCACTTTGATAGCCATTCGCACCACGATGCGCGAGGCGCGCCTTTCGCGGATGAAGTCGCTTCAGAATGGAATTCTCGTCGCCGTGTTCGTGTTAACCGGCTGCGCATCCAACAGGATCAGTCCGTCGAATTTCGAAACAGCCGGCTGCACTGACCTCAACAATGCCATTGGTGACAAGGCAAAGGCGATCAGCGGCGTCGCGATCAGCCGTGGCAATGTCGACAAGCTCAGTATTCCATTTTGGGTGCCGGGTGGGAGCAAGGCGGTTTCGGTCATCAAGAACAGACACAAGATCGAAAAACTTCAGGGAGAACAAGCCGCGATGTCCGATGCTAGAAGGCGTCGTTGCTTATCTTGAGAATGGGCCCTCCTCGTCGAGCCCGTTACTCATCCGATGGGTGACGGGCTTCTGGTTTTACACCGGAAACCAAAACTGCATCCCAAAAGTTTGTCGCAACCCAGCGAGAAAGCTGCGACCTTCAATTGCCGCACGTACGCAATTCGCGGCCCTGGAAGCCTGCATTGAGGCGCCGATATGGCAGTAGCAGACGATTTCGTGCAGTTGCTTGTCCGTCAATTCGAAGAACCGTTTTGCCTCCCCGTAACTGTCGTCGGCCAAGCCTTCCTCGCGTAAGGCCGTATCCTCGAACGCGACTGATATCGGTGAACCGTCTGCGCGCATCGTGTCCCGCTCGGCGACTGGGCGATGCTCTGTTCCTTCTAGCGCTGCAAGCGTCCGACACGGATGCATTTTCAGCAATTCTGCCCAGCGTTCGAGGCGCTGGGTTCGGGTCATTCCGAGCTGTGTCGGGTCCTTGTGGACTTCGGCAATCGCCTGCATTTGGTCCAGTGTTTGGTGCTTCATGGCAACCTCCTGTAACGGTGGCTTGGCCCCCATGTGCCCAGCATCGCAATATAATACGAAGGTCCGTATTCGTCACCGCCTTTCGTGGCCTTGAGGAAGTTTCCTTCTGATCGTCCAAGCCCGCGCCGGTTCTTGACGGATACAACAGCAATTCCCAGATCAAACAGGGCAACAATGCTGTGCTTCCCGACCGTTGGAGTTTTGCAATCTTTCAGCGGTCGCTACGAGCGTTGCCGAAGAACTGCACCATGATACAGATCAACATCCGGCATCTTAAGCCCAGCCTTGTTTCCCGACGAGTGGCACAAACCTGACGATTCCCAAATCCTCTTCGTCGAATTGCGTTTCACGTATTCGGGTGATCTTGAGCAGGTGTTGCGGGCCACGCCTGCTTCCAACCGGCAGGATCAGCCGGCCACCAATGCCGAGCTGGTCTTTGAGGGCCGGTGGGATTGCAGGTCCTCCGGCGGCTACCAGGATTGCGTCGAATGGCGCGGCCTCGGGCCAGCCCTTTGTGCCGTCGCCAATCCGCAGGTCGATGTTTCCATATCCGAGGACGTTGAAGCGCTGCAGAGCAGCCGTTCCCAAAACGGCATGGCGTTCAATGGCGAAGACCATCCCGGCGATCCGGCTGATCACGGCCGCTGCATATCCGGAGCCAGCACCCACTTCCAGTACGCGATCGCTTGGCTTTATTGCAGCTGCCTCGACCATCAGCGCCACGACGTAAGGTTGTGAGATCGTCTGTCCCAGTCCAATTGGGAGAGAAAGATCGTCATACGCGAATTCTTCGTAACGGGGCGGGACGAACTTTTCGCGAGGTACCTTGCGCATGGCATCGAGGACATTTCGGTCACTCACGCCACGGACGGCGATTTGGACCTCGACCATTCGCTTACGCAAATACGCGCTGTCAGGCATGGCAGGGTACCCGGCATCGGATGCCCGAGAGCAAGAAAACAGGCTCCGATACAAGTTGAATCGATGACGATCTCATTCCGCGTCAAATATCGGCCGATTGCAGCGCACCATTGGATGACTCCGGCATCAGGGCGTAAGCGTACTTCTATCACCCTATGCCGCTAGACGCCGCTATTCCGCCTTTCATTGCCGAGGGCCGCGATCAAGCTCATGAGAAGGTGACCCAACGGCCTGTGTTAGCCATTGCGGATCGAACCAACGGTCGGCTGGTCCGTCATAACCTGGTGATATCCCAATGGCTGACAAAGCGTGCATAGGCATCCCAGATCGGGGACCGCCGCCGATAAAAACGACGCGACCCGAAAATCGCTTCAGCGTCTCCTGTGGATCCATGCCGGAGCGCAGGACGAATAGCTCGCGATCTCGGCGGGCAAATTCTGGAACGCTAGCGACTGTGTTGGGTCCTGCTGCCAAGACATGACCTTTTGTTACTTCGAAGAATCGGGCAACGTCAGCCTTATATTCAGGTAACCCGTTTCCCTCCCACGGCAAGCGCCCTTCGAGGGTCCCGACCGTCCGATAGCGCAGATCACTCTTACGACGGTCTGGTACAAAATCTCTCCTCACGTTGGCTTTCAACTCTATGGCTTCCGCTGTTCAGCCAGATCCCGGGACGGATGGGAGCAGGGTCGTAACCCTGTCCCCCACATTCCCATCCAGGCGGCCTCAAGCTGGGCGACCGTGAAGCCTACAAATGACTTGATCTTGGGGAAAGTTTGGCAGCTGGACGACCACAAGACACTGACGTTCCGGTGAGTCCTTGGTGGCATAGTCCAACGCTGGCTTGCCCAGGCTGAAAACCAGTGTGGCGCGGAACGGCCATGCGGTGACCCCTTCAGGCGGAGGGCGGGAATACTGGCGATTAGCAGAAGTTGGCGAAAACAATAGGGTGACAATCGAGTTGGACTGGCAAAGAGTAACGTTGGCGCTCGTCGCATCTCCAATAGCTGAGCAACCGTTGCGACAACAGGAGCATACCGCAATGACCACCCACAAAGTTGGCTATTTCATTGGCAGCCTCGCCAAGGGCTCGATCAACCGCAAACTCGCCCAGGCGCTGGTGCGGCTGGCCCCACCCGAACTTGAAATGTCGGAAATTTCCTTCAAAGATTTGCCGCTTTACAGCTACGACTATGACGCGGACTATCCTCCAACTGGCAAGGCATTCAAGGCAGCCATCGCTGCCGTCGATGCCGTGCTGTTCGTCATGCCCGAATACAACCGCTCGATACCCGGCGGGCTGAAGAATGCGATCGACTGGGCAAGCCGGCCCTACGGCACCAACTCGTTCACGCGTAAGCCGTCAGCGGTAATAGGCACGTCGCCGGGCGCGATCGGCACCGCCGTCGCACAGCAGAATTTGCGCAGCGTCCTCAGTTTCTGCAACTCACCCCAGATGAACGCCCCGGAAGCCTATATCCAGTTCACGCCGGGGCTGATTACTGATGACGGTGAAGTCACGAACGACAGCACCGCCGAGTTCCTGCGCACTTTCATGGAGGACTTTCATGTCTTCATCGCAAGAGTTCGCTCGGTGCTGCCGAAGGACGCTTGAGTGACCCCGAGTTGCGAGATGACCCGTCGCTGGGCATAGAGATCGGCCCCTGTGGGCTGGCAGAAGGAGAAAGACCATGAAGAAGAGCTGGACCAAGCCGACAATGTGTCAGGTCACCGCGGGCTTTGAAATTTCGCGGTATATACCTGCTGAGATCACTCCCAAGAAGTAAGCCGTGCAGATGCGTGCCCTTGGCGGCAGGGGCACGTCGACGGCATCGTGGGCGACCCGCATACATGCCGGAAGCGGTCCTCGGCCGTGAGAGTAACCTGAACCCAGCGGGGTCAGGCAGTCCGCCTCAGTCCAAGCATCATCCGCGCTTCCTCCCAAGTCGCCACCGGGCGTGCATGGCGCTCGCACAGCTCCGTTGCGCGGCGCACAAGGGCGGCGTTGGAGGGAGCAAGCGTATTTCGGTCGAGCCTCACGTTGTCCTCGAGTCCGGTGCGCACGTGTCCGCCTGCAGCAATGCACCACTCGTTGAGTTCGACCTGGTGCCGCCCTATTCCGGCGCCGCACCATAGCGCGCTGGGCAGGAGGCGCCGTGTCGTTCTGACATAGAAATCGAAGACCTCACGATCGGCAGGCATCGCATTCCTCACGCCCATGACGAACTGGACGTAGGGCGCACCCTTTATCTTGCCGTCCCGGACCATCTCGGCTGCCTTGAACAGGTGGCTGAGATCGAACACCTCGATCTCCGGCTTGACGTCATGGACCATCATCTGTCCGGTCAGCCAGTCGACGAGTTCGGGAGGATTTTCGTAAACCCGCATGGGAAAGTTGTTCGATCCTACGGCGAGCGAGGCCATGTCCGGCCGCAGGGGCAGCATGCCCCCACGTTCGCTTCCCGTACCGGATCGGCCGCCCGTGGAAAACTGGATGATCATGCCGGGACAATGCTTCCGGATGCCTTCCTGCAGGCGCCCGAACCTTGCCGGGTCCGAACTGGGCTGGCCTTCATCATCGCGGACGTGGCAGTGCACAATCGAAGCGCCGATCTCGAAGGCCTCCTGCGTGCTCTCGACCTGTTCCGCCACGGAAATGGGAACGGCTGGGCTATCTGACTTCTGCGGAAGAGACCCGGTGATGGCAACGCAGATGATGCATGGTGTTGTCACGCCAGTTCTCCCGTCCTCCCGACGGCGGGCGGTGCTGCCTTCACCTGTCTTGGAATCCCCGGCCTGCCCGGCTCGCATTCCAGCGAACTCCGGGGCCAGCTGCCTGCGTCCGCGGCAGCGCTATATGTCGATTCAAGGAAGCGCATCAGCGTACGCTCCGGATCAGCGCTCCGCCGCACGGCCTCGTAGGGGAGGAGGAACTCGCCGAGCGTCTTGTCGAACCGAGCCTCCTGGGGCTCCACGTTCCGCTCGCTGAAGCCGACTGGCGCAGGATAGGCGTAGGAATAGAACATCGCCTCGTCGACTCCGGAGCCGCCCGGCCAGAACCCTGCCGACGACACTTCGTGGCTGTAAGCTTCCCGCGAGACGGTGTCAGGAAGACCCGGCACGCCTCCGGGATGCAAGGGTGCGTCTCGCCCGGAAAAGCGCGTGACCGCCAGGTCGAACGATCCCCAGAAGAGATGCACGGGCGAGACCTTGCCGAGGAAGCTCGTCCTGAACCCCTGGAACACGCGCGCGATACGTACAAGGGCCTGATGGAAGCGCTGCACCGCTTCCATGTCGTAGGGCCTCCCCACTTCGTCCTGCGCGAACGGAACCGGGTCGACGATCTCGTTGGGAGCGCCGTGCATCAATGCCTGTCCACCGACGGACCTGATCGCATGGGCGGTCCGGTCGAAGAATTCCGCAACGCTCATCGGCCCCAGCGGGAAGGTCGCCCTTGCGCCTCCCTCCGCCTCGGCCACCAGGAGTTGGTCGCAGAAATCCAGGCTGATGGTGATGAGGCCTCCCACGTCGGGAACCGGACCAGTAGTCAGCCCGCGTGGCGTGACATAGAGCGTCGCGTGCCACGAGTGGTTGACCCAGGGTGTGTGGGCGAGACGGTATTTGCCGAGGATCTGGGACCACAGGTGCAGCGCCGTGCAGGTCTCGCGCCATTCGGCATAAGGGATCGAGGGCCATGGCACCGCGGGAAGGCTTCCTGCCAAACCGATCTCCTTGTTCGTGGTGCCCGGAGCATCTCTATTGGGCCACGTCTCCCGGCTACCTTGCCGACAGCCTCGATTGTCGAGGGCTCCTACTTGCACCCCATCTGACCAGAGCAGGGCTTCTCAGTCCAGCCCCGGTCAGGGACTCGATTCGTCAGGAGCGGATTATGGCTTTCCTGCCGTGACACGGAAGATCGTGCCGTTGGTGTCGTCGCTCACGAGCAGGGAACCGTCCTGTGCGACGGCAATCCCGGTCGGGCGACCCCAGACCTTGGCGTTGTCGAGCACAAAGCCAGTCATGAAGTCTTCGTAGACACCAGTCGGCTTTCCGTTTTCGAACAGGGCGCGGACGACCTTGTACCCAGTGCGCAGTTCACGGTTCCAGGACCCGCGCATCGTCGCAAAGGCATCGCCGCGATACTCCTCGGGAAATTGATTTTCCTCGTAGAAGGCAATCTGCATGGTGGACGAATGCGGCTGCAGCAGCACGTCAGGAACGAGAACCTTGTCCTTGAGATCGGGGCGCTCGCCGGAATGCGCCGGGTCCTCGTTGCCGCCAGTATAGTACCATGGCCAGCCGTAGAACCCACCCTCCTGAACGCTGGTCAGGTAGTCTGGCACCAGATTGGGGCCGATGTGGTCGCGCTCGTTACCAGTACACCACAGCGTGTCGGTACCAGGCTGGATGGTCATGCCCGAGCAGTTCCGCAGCCCTGTTGCGAAATTGCGGATGCTCTGGCCTTCCGGATCGAAGACGCGAACCACCGCCCGGTTCTCTTCATCGCCCCAGGCAGCGCCAAGGCCATGCGTCTCTTCATTTGCCTTGATTTGCTCCTCGCTCATCTTCGGCATCGCGCCAGCGACGTTCGAAGCGGATCCAATCGACACATAAAGACGCTGCCCGTCGGGTGAAACCGCAAGGTCGCGGGTCCAGTGCCGAACGGTCGGGATGTCCGCGATGATGGTTTCGGCCGCGCCGCCAGCCTTGCGATCACCAGGCTTGTATGGATAGCGCACGACCTTGTCAGCCGATGCCACATAGACGTACGTCGGCTCGGCGGGCGGGAAAAAGGCCATGCCGAACGGTCGGTCGAGCCCCTCGGAGAATGTCTCGGGTTTGGTTTTGCCCGATGCGTCGGCGGCAAAGACCAGCACCCGTCCGCTTCCCGTTTCAGCCACGAAGATGTCGCCGTTGGGAGCGGTCCGGAGGACGCGGGGCTGGTTCAGGCCGCTGGCGAACACCTCGACTTTGAACCCCTCGGGAACTTTTGGCATCACTCCGTCAGGCGCGGGGACCACGGTGGCCATGTTTTCGAAATCCGGCGCCTCGGGGTCATTGTCCGCAAGGCTGGGCGGCGGCAAGTCGGCGGCCGTGATGTGGCGACGCACACCGGGAGAGTCAGGTTCCCAGGTTCCGAAGGCGGCCTTGCCCGTCAGCACCTCCTGCGCCTGCAGGGGTGTCCAGGCCACGATGGCCAGCGGGAGAGCAAGCAGTATCGGCAATCTGCGCATTGTTTATTCCTCCCAAACACGCTGCCAGGTTGCCCGGACAGCAATCGAGCGAAACTCGTAACCTCCGTAGAAGTTCCGGGCACCCACCTTTAGCGTCCCGTTGGAAGAGTCCTTGGTGACACAGCCCTTTCCGCTCTCTAATTGGAGGGACGCATAGAAAGCGGAAGGATGGCCATGCAACTGATCGGAATATCCGGAAGCCTGAGGCAAGGCTCCTACAACTCAGCGCTGCTGAGGGCAGCAGCTGGCTTTATGCCAGACGGCACAAAGCTAGACATCCGGTCGATCGCCGGAATTCCGCTCTACAACGGCGACGTCGAGGCTGCCGAAGGTATCCCGCCTGCCGTAGCTGAACTCAAGGACGCGATCGCGGTGGCCGACGGGCTGCTCATCGTAACGCCCGAATACAACAACTCCATGCCGGGAGTGCTCAAGAACACGGTGGACTGGCTCACCCGTCCAGGCTCGGACATCAAGCGGGTCTGGGGCGGGAAACCCGTGGCGATTATCGGCGCGTCGCCCGGGAGGTTCGGAACGATCCTGAGCCAGAACGCATGGTTGCCCGTGATGCGTACGCTCGGAGCGGATTTGTGGACCGGAGGCCGTTTGATGGTCGCACAGGCAGGCGGCCTCTTCAGCGACGATGGCGAGCTGACGGACGAGCAGACCCGGACAAGGCTGCAGCGGTTCCTGGAAGGTTTCGCGGCTCATTGCGAGCAGGGGCACAGCAAGCGGCAGTCATGACAGGAGTGGGGCCTCGCCGCTCCACGCTCGTTCCAGCAAGTGCTTGAGACCATGTGCATCGAGGGGGCGCGGGTTCCAGTAAGGATCAGCCAGCGCTTCCTCGACGGCGGGTCCGATCCCGTCCTCGGGCATGCCGAGATCGCGGAGCGTCATCACCCCGCCAAGGGACCGGGTCAGATTGAAAAGGCCATGCGGGGCATCCGATACGCGAAGCGCTCGTGCGACGCGCTCCATGGCATCCAGTGCCGCGGGCGCGTTGTAAGCGGCTGTATGCGGCAGAAGGGCCGCATGCGTTTCCGCATGGGGCAAATCGAACATGCCGCCCAGGATATGGGCGAGCTTGTGGTGCAGCGCCATCGTGGTCGCCCCGAGCACGCTGCCGCAAAGAAATGCGCCGTACAGGGCATCCGCTCTGGCTTCCGCGTCGGCGAGGTCAGCAGTAATCCTCGGGAGCGCGCTCGCCATCCTGGCAATGCCCTCTTCAGCCATGAGCGACAGGACGGGGTTGCCATCTGTCGCGTAGAGCGCCTCGACCGCGTGCGCGATGGCGTTCATCCCTGACGTGGCAGAGATCTTCGCCGGGAGCGTCAGTGTGAGGTCGATGTCGTAGATCACCGTCTCAGGCAGGACCTTCGGAGTACGCTGGGTGGTCTTGCGTCCTTCGAGCGTTTCTCCAAGCACCGGAGTCATCTCGGACCCGGCATAGGTCGTCGGCAACACGATCTGCGGCAGGTCTGTGCGGAGGGCGAGCGACTTGGACAGGCCGATAGCGGAACCCCCTCCAACCGCGACGAGGATATCCGCCCCGTTTTCCCGAACGGCGGCGAGCGCGCGCTCGGTCGCTTCGACGGGCGTGTGCATGACGGCTTCGGGGCATATGCCAGCGCTGAGTGAGCCGAGATGCCCGGCGATGTCTGCGGCGAGGCGTTCCCCACGTCCTGGCGTGCTGAGTACGATGGCTCGGCGGCCCCCAAGCCGCTCGACCTCTTCCCTGAGCTGATGCCTGGCTCCCGCTCTGAACACGACGCGGGCAGGGAGCGGCTCGTAGATGAACACTTGCATGGGAGCTCCTTTCCGACCATTCCGGGACAGCGGCATAAGGATAGAACGTTCTACGGGAGCGCACCTCATTGCACCAACATAGCGCGCCGTCCGTTGGAGTCCCACCGGACCGCCATAGCCCCAGGCGGCGCAGGCGGTGTCGCTGGGCTGATGGGTTACTTCAACCAGGAGCTGGTAAACACGACGCTGCATCTCAGAGCGAAGTGCATCGCCGATGCTCTGCCCTGATCACGTGACCAGTGCTCCAGGTATTTAGTTCAAGAACTTCGTAATCGCGGCGAATTCTTCTTGCCGTAGTTCGTGGCCGCCGCCATGCAGCGCGAGTTCCACGGCTGCGCCCTGCGCTTCCAGCCAGGCAACCAGCGACTGCGTCATCGGCAAGGGACAGATCGGATCGCGCTGCCCGGCCGTGACCAGCACCGACAATGATTTCAGGGCAGGATTGGGCTTCGGCGTCCACGGAATCAGCGGGTGCATCAGCACCACCCGCTCGAAGAGTTCCGGCGCTTCGAAGACGACGGAGGCGAGGATGTTGCCTCCGTTGGAGTAACCCAGCCCATAGACGCGTGCACCAGGATGCGAATCCTTGTGGGCCTGAATGAACCCCTTCATCTTCTGCGTTCGTGCTGCCAGGTCATCCATGTCGTAGACGCCTTCGCCCGTCCGTCGGAAGAAACGGGCAGCGCCGTATTCCGACACGTCCCCGCGTGGCGAGACGATGCCCGCTTCGGGGAGGAACTGTCCGACCAGGCCGGGGAACTGTTGCTCGTCGCCTCCCGTGCCATGGAAGGTGAATACCAACGGGGCACCTTGGGCAGGCGGCTTTGCGATGTGCTGATAGGCTGATTTCGGCATTGTTAGAATCCTTTGAGACGTGAAACCGCCGCATCAACGCGGCGGTTTCATTTAAGCTTTAGCTTGCGATCGGTGTCAGGACCTCTTCGATCCGGGGACGCAAATGCTCGTGCTTGGCGGGAATCTTTAGCGCCTCGCCGAGATGCGCGGTGTCCTCGTCAACGTCGAAGCCCGGCTCGTTAGTCGCCACCTCGAAGAGCACGCCGCCCGGCGTGCGGAAGTAGATCGCCCAGAAGTAGTCGCGGTCTATCACCGGGGTGACATTGTAGCCCGTGTCGATCAGCGCCTTCCGAACTTCGAGCTGGGCCGCGCGGTCCTTCACAGCGAAGGCGACGTGATGGACGGAGCCTGCGCCCTGACGGGCAGGGGCCGCCCCAGACAGCACCTCGAGGTCGATGAAGTCGGCACCATTGCCGCCAGGCATGGCCAGCCGGGTCAGTGCTCCCTGGTGGTCGACTTCCTCATAGCCCATGTACTTCAGCAACTCTCCCGTAGCGCCGCCGTCACGAAGCCGCATGGTGACGCCGTGAAAACCGTGCACGCCAACGCTCTCCGGCACCAGCCCGCCATCGAAGGGCTTCCGATCGTCGCCATCAACCTCGGCAAGCGCGAAGCCATCGCCGTCAGGCCCGAAGAAACGCAGCCGCTTCTCGCCGAAGCGTTCTTGCTCTTCCAACCCGGAAACGCCCTGCGCGGCGAAACGCTCCTTCCAGTAGCCGAGTGTGCCGCGCGGCACGGCAAAGACGGTCTCGGAAGCCTCGCCAGCTCCCCTGTGCCCCTTCACGATGTTGGGGAATGGAAAGTAGGTCATGATCGTGCCTGCGGACCCAATCTCGTCGCCATAGTAGAGATGATAGACGTCGGGAGAGTCGAAATTGACGGTCTTCTTGACCCGACGCAGGCCGAGCAGCTTGGTAAAGAAGTCGTTGTTCTGCTGGGCATCTGCGGCCATCGACGTGACGTGGTGCAGTCCTTGAATCTGGCTGAGCATTTCTGTCTCTCCTCGCATTCGGGGTTTCGTTACCCAGAAGATAGGGTTTGCCACCCCGCGACAGAATAGACATAATCCGCCATACATTATTGCAAACCTGACAATGGTGAAGAATGGGCGAGCTTGAATCCCTTCGGGTCTTCCTGGCGGTCGCAGAACAGCGCAGCTTCGCCGGGGCGGCGCGTCAGCTAGGCATGACGCCGGCTTCCGTGACGCGGTCGGTGGCGGCGCTGGAGCAGAGGCTGGGGGTGCAGCTTCTCCTGCGGACGACACGCCAGGTGTCGCTCACCTCCGCGGGCGCAGTCTATGCCGCGCGCGTCTCTCCGTTGGTGGAGGGAATTGCCGAAGCCGCTTCCGAGACGATGGAGGCGCAGGGGATCACGTCGGGCCTGATCCGCGTCAGCGCGCCGATGTCCTTGGGGTTGAAGGTGCTTCCCGCAGTCCTGTCGCAATTTGCGACGCTCTACCCCCAAACGCACGTCGCGCTGACGCTCTCCGACAGTTTCGTCGATATCGTGGAAGACGACTACGACCTCGCGATCCGCATATCCGGTCCGCCCTCCGACAAGTCAACGATCTGGAGAAAGGTGTGCATGGTGCCGCGCTCGCTCGTTGCTTCGCCCGCTTACCTCGCGCAGCGCGGAGCGCCTGAGAAGCCCGAGGACCTCTCTGGATACAAGTGCCTCAGCTACAGCCAGGACGCAGCCATCGAGACGTGGGAGCTCTCGAGGGGCGCAAGCCGCCGCAGCCACAGGGCGGAAGGCAGCTTCAGCGCCAACAATGGCGACTTCCTTGTACGCCTTGTCATGAACAGTGAGGGAATCGCCCTCCTGCCGCGTTTCATCGTCGAAGAGGACATGCAGTCGGACCGTCTCGTGGAGGTTCTGCCGGACTGGTCTGCTCCAGAGATCTGGCTGACGCTCTACTATCCGCCTTATGCGCAGCTGCCGCTGCGGGTCGCTACGTTCTCGGACTTCTTCGAGCAATACGTCAAAGATACCCGACCTCTGTGAGCCGCAACCGTCCTCATGAACGGAAGGGATGCCGTCCGCCGACTCTGTGCTGTGTCTTGCCGGCAGGAAACCGATCGGGCGATTGCCATGGTCAGGAATGACATCCACCACGTTAGGCGATCGCGGGATCGGCACGGCGGACTCCGTCGGCGCGCTTTGCCTGGACGAACGACCGCTTCTGGAATCCCGCGCAAGCTCAGTGAATGACCGACATGAGGCGCGTTACTGACAGGCGGCTTCGGGGTCGAGAATTGCCTATCCACTTTCGGGACGAAGTTACCGATAAGCAGCCACTCGATGACGACCCTGGGCCCCAGATTCGGTAGACCTCGCGTGACCTCTCGTCAGCCGTGGTTGTCCACCCTATCTTGCCAGAATGTGCAACGACTACGAACAACACATCGCTTGGGGCGAATATCGCGAGCTTATGCGGCAGTTGGAACTCCAGATTCCGGCGCAACAAAGCGAACTGAACTTGCCTACGGCCGACGACATCAAGATCGGTGACTTCGGCCCCATTATGCGAGGCGTGGATAGCATGATCGAACTCGCATCAATGCGTTTCGGCTTCCCCCCGGCAAATCCAAAAGGCGGTCTGATTTTCAATTTCCGCTCTGAAGGGCGAAGGTTCGGAGAAAGCAATCGCTGCCTCATTCCTGCAAGCGCTTTCTTTGAATTCACGGGAAAGAAATATCCGAAGGCCAAGCACAGATTCACGCTTAAAAATGCTCCCTTCATGGCGATCGCTGGCCTTTGGCGTGACGGCCAGGGTAACCAGCCTCCATCCTTCGCAATGCTGACGACGGAACCTGGGCCGGATGTGGATCCGTATCACAATCGGCAGGTCGTCGTATTGCGGCCCGGGGATTGGGCATCCTGGGTTTATCTTACGAAACCTGAAGCTGAACTTCTCAGGCCGCTTCCCGCGGGATCGCTTGAGGTTCAGACTGTGCGACCGGGCTCTGACTAGCGACCACCGGCGGGCTCTGGGATTCGACATGGCAAAGCGCAGTGCGGGACTGTTGATCTTTCGGCGAACAGGGGCGGAACTCCAGGTGCTGCTCGTCCATCCCGGGGGACCGTTCTGGGCGAAGAAGGATGCGGGGGTGTGGTCCGTACCGAAAGGACTCGTCGACGACGGCGAAGACGAATTGGCGGCCGCGCAGCGCGAGGTCGAAGAAGAAATTGGAACACGGATTCATGGTCGCTTCGAGCGGCTTGGCGAATACAAGCAGCGCGGTGGAAAAGTCGTCATCGCCTGGTCGGTCGAGGCTGACATCGACATCGATCCGACAGCGATCACCAGCAATACGTTCTTACTGGAATGGCCGCCCCGGTCCGGCCAGATGAAAGAGTTTCCCGAAGTGGATCGCGCTGGCTGGTTCGGCCGAGGCGATGCAGACGGCAAAATCCTGGAAGGTCAAAAGCCCATTTTGTCGGACTTCGCGCTCCGACGGGTGGGGCGTTGATGCTCGGCTATTTCGATAATTCGATCCATACAGGGGCGTGATCGCTGGCGTGCTCCCATCCGCGCACCTCCTTGTCTACTCCTGCTGCCTTCAGCCGACGAGTGACCACTGGACTAAGAAGAAAATGGTCGATCCGCAGGCCCGCGTCGCGCGCAAACGCGTTCCTCAAATATTTCCAGAAGGTATAGATGCGCTGGTCCGGGTGAAGGTGGCGAAGCGCATCTGTCCAGCCTTGCGCAACAAGATCGTGATATGCGGCACGCACCTCCGGCCGAAACAGCGCGTCGTCACGCCAGCGATCGGGCGCGTAGACATCCAGATCCGTCGGCATGACATTGTAATCGCCGGCGAGGATGACGGGTATGTCCAGTGCGAGGAGCGAGGCTGCGTGTTCCGACAGCCGCTGGAACCAGCGGAGCTTGTAATCGAATTTCGGGCCCGGTGCAGGATTGCCGTTCGGAAGGTAAAGGCAGGCAACGATCATTCCGTCGATGGCCGCTTCGAGATAGCGGCTGTGACTGTCATCGAAGTCCCCTGGCAAGCCCCGGCGCGTTTCGATCGGTTCCTTCCCCCGCGAAAGGATGGCAACGCCGTTCCAGCTTTTCTGTCCGTGCCATATTGCACCGTATCCCGCCTTCTCGATTTCTTGGACCGGAAAGCGATCGTCCGGCGATTTCAGTTCCTGAAGACAAACGACATCGGGGTGCGCTTCCTGAAGCCATCGCACGAGAACGGGCAAACGGCCGTTCACGCCATTGACGTTGAAACTGGCGATCTTCAACTGGGCAAACCGGATTTCATGGAGTGTCCCTTTCGTCTTCTACATAAGCCGAGCATTGGGTTCGGCCAGGCTTTCATCGTGGGCAATGTCTGCGGCGTGATCGAATAAAGACGCATCCTCATGCCGCGCGATGTGCGCCGTCCCGCCGATTATCGGAAATCCCGCGTCTTCACCCTGATTTGCTCGATACCGCCGTTGAGATCGCCGATGCTTCCAAGCTTCGGCACGCAGCGTGAATCAAGACTGAGGCTGCCGTGGTGGAATTCATCGCCCCGGCCATGCGGCAACGGAAACGCGGCATCCCGATCTCCGACACTGGCGAGATCTGCCGATAGGTCGGTCAGTTTATGCGCTACGAGATGCACGACGTCCCCTTCCCGCTGGATGCGGCCGTAGACGCCAATCATGCCGGAAGACAAAACGACGCGCCGATATTTCTCGAAGACCTTCTCCCACACAACCAGATTGGCGATCCCGGTCTCGTCCTCGACCGTGATAAACATCACGCCCTTTGCTGAGCCCGGGCGCTGGCGGACGAGGACGATGCCTGCAGCCTCCAGCCAACGGCCGTCGCGCGCGGCCATGGCGTCTGCGCACGAAACAATGCGCCTTCGCCGAAGATCCTCCCGAAGAAAACTGACGGGATGGTCACGTAGCGTCAGCCCGACATGACCATAGTCCTCGACCACCTCGCCGCCGGCTGTCATCGGCCGCAACGCCACGGCAGGTTCGTGGATCTCCGCAACGGTTTCGGCGTCCCGAATCGATGCGGCGGCAAACAGGGGCAGCGGCTCGTCCCGTAGTGCTTTGATCGCCCACAATGCTTCCCGGCGCGCGAGCCTCAAGGATGGCTGAAAGGCATCGGCCTCGGCCAGCTCAACCAGGAAAGCGGCTGGAACGCCGGCACGTCGCCAGAGATCGTCGACCGAGGCAAAAGATCGGTCTGCGCGAACGGCAACAATCCGGGCGGCATCGGCATTGGCCAGGCCCTTGACCATCCGCAAGCCCAGACGGACGGCGAAACGGTCGTCCCGTTCGGTCGGCTCCAGCGTGCAATCCCAACGCGAAACATTGATGCAGACAGGACGGACCTCGACACCGTGGGCAATCGCATCGCGGACGATCTGCGCTGGCGCATAAAATCCCATCGGTTGGGCGTTGAGGAGTGCCGCGCAAAAGACGTCGGGATGGTGGCACTTCAGCCAGGACGAGGCGTAGGCGATCAACGCGAAGCTCGCAGCATGGCTTTCCGGAAACCCGTAGGAGCCGAATCCTTCCAACTGGCTGAAAGTCTTTTCCGCGAATGCACGCTCGTAGCCATTCTTCATCATCCCGGCGATCAGCTTCTCCCCAAACTTGCTCACACCGCCTGTATGCTTGAACGTCGCCATAGCCCGGCGCAACTGGTCGGCCTCCCCCGGTGTGAAGCCCGCGCACTCGATGGCGACCCGCATCGCCTGTTCCTGGAACAGTGGCACGCCGAGCGTCTTGCCCAGTACCTTTTCCAGTTCTGGCTTGGGATAGACGATGTCTTCCTTTCCTTCGCGACGGCGCAAATAGGGATGTACCATGTCGCCCTGGATCGGGCCGGGTCGGACGATCGCTACCTCGATGACCAGATCATAAAAGGTGCGTGGTTTTATCCGCGGCAACATCGACATCTGCGCGCGGGATTCGATTTGGAATGTCCCGAGCGTGTCGGCCTTGCGGATCATCGCATAGGTGCGCGGATCTTCCGGTGGGATAGTCGCGAGATCCAGATTGATCCCCTTATGCTCGGAGAGCAGATCGAATCCTCGCTTCATGCAGGAAAGCATGCCGAGCGCCAGACAATCGACCTTCATGAATTTCAGGATGTCGATATCGTCCTTGTCCCACTCGATTACCTGCCGGTCCTTCATCGCCGCCGGTTCGATTGGCACGAGATCATCGAGACGGTCGTTGGTGAGTACGAATCCTCCCGGATGCTGCGAAAGATGGCGCGGCGTGCCGATCAGTTCGCGGGCAAGTTCAAGCGTCAACCGCAAGCGGCGGTCGCCAAGATTGAGATTGAGTTCCTCGGCATGTTTTGGATCGACGCCCTCCTTCGACCAGAACGAGATCTGGCCGGACAGCATCTTGATCAGGTCCTCGGTAAGGCCGAGCGCCTTGCCAACATCCCGCAGAGCGCCTTTCGAGCGATAGCGGATGACGGTCGAGCAAAGTGCGGCATGGTCGCGGCCATAGGTCTCGAACACCCACTGCATGACGATTTCGCGCCGCTCGTGTTCGAAATCGACGTCGATATCGGGCGGCTCGCGCCGCTCTTCGGAGACAAACCGTTCGAACAGAAGGTCGTTGAGGTCGGGATCGATCGAGGTGACGCCGAGTACGAAACAGATGGCGCTGTTGGCTGCAGACCCTCTGCCCTGGCAAAGGATTCCTTGAGATCGGGCAAAGCGGACGATGGAATTCACCGTCAGGAAGTAGGGCGCATATTCAAGTTTCTCGATCAGCCGCAATTCGTGCATGAGCGAGGCCCTCACCTTGTCGGGAAGGCCCTCGGGATAGCGCTCCGCCGCACCCTCCCATGTCAGGTGTTCGAGCGCCTGTTGCGCCGTCAGGCCCGGCATCGTCTTTTCTTCGGGGTATTGGTAGGCGAGTTCATCCAGCGAGAAACGGCAACGTTCCGCGATCTCGACGGTGCGGGCTAGCGCCTCCGGGTAGCGGCCAAACAGGCGCGCCATTTCCTCTCCGGGCTTCAGGTATCGATCGGCATGCCGCTCGCGCCGGAAGCCGGCATCGTCGATCGTGCAATTGTGCCGGATGCAGGTGACCACGTCCTGCATCATGCGCCGCACTGGGGCGTGGAACAGGACGTCGTTGGTGACGACAGTCGGCACGCGCATTGCGGTCGCGAGGTTCGACAACTCATGCAGACGCAACTGATCGTTCGGCCGCCGCCGAAGCGTCAGCGCCAGATAGGCGCGATCGCCGAAGGATTCGCGCAATCGCCTCAGTCGCAGGCCGCAGGTATCGTCGGCTTCGTCAGGTACAAGGACCGCGATCAATCCTTCGCCATAGGCGACGACATCATCCCATCCGAGAATGCATTTGCCCTTGCCGCCCCGTCCCTTGCCGAGCGACAGCAATCGGCAAAGCCGTGCATAGGCCGGACGGTCGGTGGGATAGACCAGGACAGAAAGCCCGTCGGTGAGATCGAGACGGCAACCGACAATCAGGCGCACCCCGGTTTCCTTGGCCGCCTGATGAGCGCGGACAATACCAGCGACACTGTTGCGGTCCACGATGGCCAGCGCCTCGATGCCGAGTGCGGCTGCCTGCGAAAACAATTCCTCGCAACTGCTTGCGCCTCGCAGGAAGGAAAAATGCGAGGTCACCTGCAATTCCGCATAGCGCACGACGCTACTCATCCGAAGATTCCATGCAGGAACCATTTGTGCGAGCCCGTTGCCGTATCCTCGCCATCGCCTGCGCGGTAGATCCAGAAGCGCTCGCCGGAATCATCCTCGACCTGGAAATAGTCGCGGACAGCGGTCAATTCGGCGTCTCGTTTCCACCATTCGCCGAAAATGCGTTCGGGACCGTCGGCGCGGCGGACACGGCGGCGGATACCGCGCCATGTGAACGTGACTGGTGGATGATCGGGCAGAAGTGCCACGGTCTCGATCAATTCCGGCGTCGGCAGCAATCGTGCCGGCCGCGGCCAGCGGCTCGGCCAGGCTTCGTCGCAATCGGGTGCGGTAGGAGCAATCCGCTTGACGGAACGTTCCGGAACGTCGCTGGCCATCGGTGCAAGGCGATAGAGGCGCTCTTCGCCTATGCGGTTCGAGAGCGTGTCGATCAGACCGGAGACATCGGCCTCGGGCGCTTCGATCAATGAAGAAATAGTCTGCTTGTGTTTCAGTGGTTCGGCTTCGGTAGCCGCCAACCGCATAAGCTCGATTCCGAAGCCTGGATCGATCATCTCGATCTTGTCAGTGAGAAGTCGTGTCAGCCGTTTCACGTCACGAACAGGCTGCGCCGTACCGACACGGATCGCCTCGACACGGTTGTCGATGCGATAGAGCAGCAGATCGAGACGCCGCGCGCCATGTCCCCTGACCTCGAGCAATGAACAAAGTTCCGCGACGAGCCTTGCCGTGTATTTGGCGATGGTCTCGGCGGCCCCGATCGGCTCGCCGAAGGCGCGGCGGACTTCGATAATTTCAGGCGGCCGGATCGGTTCGATCGGTTCGCCGAGGCGGCTCATCGCCTGGTCGAGCCGACGGCCAAGTTCCGGCCCGAAACGCAGGGTCAGCGGCGCTCGAGGTTTTTGGGAGAGCTCGGCAACGTGGTCAAGGCCGAGCCGACGAAGACTGGCAACCATCTCTGTCGGCAAGCGCAAGGCTGCGATCGGCAATTTCTGGATCGCAGCTGTACTCTCCCCTGGCGGCACGACATGGATCGGCAGCGCGCCAAAGCGGGCAAGCGCATGCGCTGCCCCCCAGCTGTCGGCGATGGCGGCACGGGCGGTAATGCCGGACGCAGCGAGCCGTTCCACCATATCGGTGAGCATGGCGCTCTCGCCACCGTGAAGATGATCAGCGCCCGTCGTATCGATGACCAGACCATCGGGTGGATCGGCGGCGACGATCGGCGCATAGCGGCGGAGCGCCCACAAAGCGAGCCGATCCAGCGCCTCGGCATCCGCTGCAGGCTCGGCATCCATGATGGCGAGGTTCTGGACAAGCGCCTGCGCCTTGCTGGCGGGCATGCCGACGCGCAGACCAAGCGCCAGTGCCGCCGCATTGGCCGCAAGCACGACGCGGCGTCTTCCATGATGGCCTGTCAGGATAAGCGGCGTCTCAGGCGGAGGCGCGGCGTCGCCCAATTTCCTTCTGATGCGGTCTGTCGACCACAGCGGAAGAAAGAGCGATACGACCCTTGGCATCACAGGCATCCACTTCGAAATCAGCGCTTTCACCGGCGCGGCATCGGATCAGTTCAAGTTGCCAGCGGGCGCGTCCAACGCCCGGCACTGGCAACGGGGTCGAGGAAAGCACCGACACCCGCCACCTGGTGACCGAGGCCGTGGGCTGGCCGAAATCCGTCGTGTCGGTCTGTCGCCGCCATCGGCGTATGGCGATGCCGATCGCGCCTGAGCTTTCGGCGGCAAGTTGCAATCGGCGTGAAGCGGTCATGGAAAGCTTTGCGACTTCGGCGACGACCGCTCCCAGCCCCCCGTGACGAAGGCCTTCCTCGAAACAGGCGAGAACGGCCTTCTCGTCGCCCGCCTCTACGTAGATCACCCTGCCGGGAGGCAGCCCGGCCTGGGCGATAGCCGGCGCGAACAGGTCCTGGCGGGTCACGCACCACAAGACCTTGCCGATTGTCCGCCCTGCAATCCCTGCGGCAAACAAAGCAGCCGCCGCGCCGTCGATCGCACCATTGCCGCCACCCGCCACCTCATGCAGGCTTGCCAGCGCCAACCCTCCCCCGGGTAAAACCCGATCGATGGCCGCAACCCCGAAAGGTATGACCGCGCGGCCCCGCACGTTTCCGCCCTCGAGCCGCGCGATACGCTCTCGAAGCTCATTAATGGCGGGACTGACGGCGTTGTCGGTCATTCAGAAAAAGACTTCCTGGTTGGCTTCCCAACGGGTTTTCGGGTTGATATGTTCCTTATTTGTTCCGTTGACGAGAACGAGTCAATCCGCCTCGGACGGCCAGCATGACGCGACCGGACGAGTCGACCGACAGCGCGAAAGCGAAGAATGTCGAATCGATCAGGAATCGCAGATGGATAGAGGGTTTCGTGGGCGCTGCTTATCTGGAAAAATTAAATACCGAGCAACGCCTGGCGGTCGAACATGGAACGGGTCTCTTGCCGTCAACGATTGGCGGTCCGCTTCTTGTCATCGCGGGTGCCGGATCGGGAAAGACCAATACGCTGGCCCATCGTGTCGCGCACCTGATCGTCAGGGGTGCTGACCCTCGGCGCATCCTCCTGATGACGTTCTCACGCCGCGCCGCGAGCGAAATGGCAAGGCGTGTCGAGCGGATTTGCGCCCAGGTGCTTGGGGCCAACGCTGGCATCATGGCCGACGCGCTAGCCTGGGCCGGGACGTTCCATGGCATCGGCGCACGGTTGCTTCGCGACTATGCCGAGCAGATAGGCCTCGATCCGGATTTTACCATCCACGATCGAGAAGACAGCGCCGACCTGATGAATCTTGCCCGGCACGAACTTGGTTTCTCGAAGATGGAAAGTCGATTCCCGACCAAGGGAACCTGCCTGTCCATCTATTCCCGCACGGTAAATTCGGAGAAGCCGCTCGACGAGGTGCTTCGGACGTTCTTTCCTTGGGTCTCGGGATGGAGTTCGCAGTTGCGCGAATTGTTCGCCGCCTATGTCGAAGCCAAGCAGGTCCAGAACGTTCTCGACTATGACGATTTGCTTCTCTATTGGGCGCAAGCCGTCAGTGATCCGCTGCTTGCCGACGACATAGGCAGCCGCTGGGATCATGTTCTGGTCGACGAATATCAGGACACCAACCGCCTGCAATCCTCGATCCTGATGGCACTGAAGCCGGGCGGCAGAGGATTGACTGTCGTCGGCGACGACGCCCAATCGATCTATTCCTTTCGCGCCGCGACGGTGCGCAATATCCTCGACTTCCCCGGCGAATTCAGCCCGACCGCCGAGATCATCACGCTTGACCGGAACTACCGATCGAGCAAGCCGATCCTTGCCGCCGCCAACAGCGTGATCGACCTGTCGCGCGAGCGGTTCACCAAGAACCTCTGGACTGAACGGGAATCCGCTGATCGCCCGCGGCTGGTGACGGTCAGGGACGAGGCCGACCAGGCGCGCTATATCGTCGAACAGGTCCTGGAAAACCGGGAGAGCGGAACGGCGCTGAAGCAGCAGGCAGTCCTGTTCCGTACCTCCAGCCACAGTGGGCCTCTCGAAGTGGAACTGACGCGCCGCAATATTCCCTTCGTCAAATTCGGTGGCCTGAAATTCCTCGACAGCGCCCACGTAAAGGACATGCTGGCGGTGCTGCGGTTTGTGCAAAACCCGCGTGATCGGGTAGCAGGTTTCCGGTTGATGCAACTCTTGCCTGGTGTCGGACCGCAAACGGCAAGCCGTGTGCTCGACGCGATGGCGGCTGATCCAGAGCCGATCACAACCCTTTCCGAAATACCCTCACCTCCCCGATGCGGCGAGGATTGGACCGCATTTGCCGAAGTGTTACAGCATTTGCGCAAAGGACTGGCCGGATGGCCCGCCGAAATCGAGCACGCTCGCGTCTGGTACGAGCCGCATCTCGATCGCATCCATGAGGATGCCGAGATCCGCAAGGCGGACCTCTTGCAGCTTGAGCAAATCGCGGTCGGCTATCCCTCTCGCGAACGCTTCCTCACGGAACTGACCCTCGACCCTCCGGACGCCACCAGCGATCAGTCCGGCGTTCCGCATCTCGATGAGGATTATCTTATCTTGTCCACGATCCATTCAGCCAAGGGTCAGGAATGGAAATCGGTCTTCGTCCTCAACGCCATCGACGGCTGCATACCCTCCGACCTTGGCGTCGGAACGGCGGACGACATCGAGGAGGAGCGACGGTTGCTCTATGTCGCGATGACGCGCGCCAAGGATAGCCTGCATCTCGTAACGCCGCAGCGGTTCTTCACCCATGGGCAGAGCGCTTATGGCGATCGGCATGTTTATGCGTCGCGCACGCGTTTCATTCCCAAGACGCTTCTCTCTCTATTTGAATCCCGCAGTTGGCCGTTGATTGTCTACAGCGATAACACAAGGCCGGACGCTCGCCAGGTTCGCGTCGATGTCGGTGCGCGGATGCGCGGCATGTGGCGCTAGAGCGACGTCCCGGAGCGGGACCTCGAGGTCGTCCTTTGGTTCGCCAGAGCCGGTGATAGAAAGCGCAATTTGGTTTTGCCAACGACCGCCCACTCAGCCACCGCAGTGGCATTTTTAGACGTTCACCGGCCTGCAGCTGCACGCAGCGGAAAAACACCGCGTCATAGTGTCGCTGGAAATTTTATGTAAATAAGGACTCGTCGCCCAACCGGATTCCTTGTCCGCTCCTGAACGAATCTTGTGGACCCGTTGCACTGCAAGGGTTTTGATTTATCGGCCAAAAAAGCGGACGAATCCTTTAGACATCAATATGTTAGCCTGACGGCTTTTTGGACGCCGCTCCGGGCACCGGCTATGTGTCTTCCTCCACTAAGAGAGCAGGAGACACGGAAATGGAAGAAAAGCAAAACCGTCAGGAAGCGAAGCCCACCGCACAGCCAAACGCGAAACTTCGCTCCAAGCCCGCCAAAGCCTTGAAGGAGAAAAAAGCATCGACAGGTAGACGGTGGACCCACACCGATTACGCAAGCCACGGTGTAGAACCCGATAAGGTCAAAGCTCTCCTGAAGATCGTTTCAGAGATCGTGAGCATTGGCCGCAGAACCACCGAGCAGACATTCACACTCGGCGAACAACTACATATTGCGGCTGGCCTGATCGAGGAACGCACATTTGGCAAATGGGTATCGGCCGAATGCAAGGTCAGCCGCCAGCGAGCCACTACATGGATCAATATCGCGACACGGCTGCAACACCATAAGGAGCGCATGATAAATATAGGGATACCGGCGACTACGATGGGCGTGCTAGCCGCCAACATGGACTGTGTCGAAAACGTCCTAGGGGAATATGAAACCGGACTGTGGCTGACTGGCGACGATGTGAGAGCGATTGCAGGCGTGGGCAACGCCAAGCCGAAAACCACCACAGAGCTTGCCAACACGGGTGGCATCGCCGGGCTTCGCAATCTAGCCAAGGCCAAAGCGGATATGGGGATTGGCGAGTTCGCAGAACGGCTGACGGTGATGATCCGGGACATCGAAGAGGCATTGAAGCCGGCCGAACAGGGAAAGCGGGTGCTAAAGGGTGTGCTTGCCAAGAAAATCGAGGGTTCTGCTCGCTTCGCGCGCGCCGAACTAAAAAACATCGCCCTGTTCATCGAACCGAACGAGCTCAACTCTACCGCGCCTCACATCATGAAATTCCCAGAGGGCAGCAAATGGTGGGATCTGGCCCAACTGCTGTACGATCTCGGTGGCCAGGCCCAGTGGAATCCAGACATGGTCCCCTGGCTCTCCGACCATGTGGTTCCGCTTCTCAAATGGGCCATCAGCAAAGAGAAACAGGCGGCCACCGTGGCCTCGTGATCGGTCCGACGAATATCGTCGCCTGCTCCGGGTTTGTAAAATCATTTTACAAACCCGGAGCTGCTATGGCCTTCCAAACTGCCACCTTTGGGCGCGTTGCAGTCCGTCAGCACCGGGGCAGGAAAGCGACTGTCCAGTTCGGATTAACGGAAGCTGGAAGGCTGCCATCGCCCTCATCAATGAACTGACCGTCCACCGTCTTGCCAGGAGGCGATCCGGACAAAGCGGTCGAACAGGGTCGTCTTTCGGTAGTATCGTTGCTCGATGCGGGTCCTGTCTTGTTCCGGCTGACGCTCCAGAAGCCCCATCCAGATGAGCGGTCGTATCAGACGGGAAATCAGATGAAAGCAGGCATCGGTGACCGGGTCGATGCGCGGCATCGTGATGATATCGAGCGGCAGGCACCACCCTGCGAAATCGGCCAACACAACCCAATCGCCCAGGCGATTCTGGACGACACCAAGGTAGTGACGCAGATCTGCATCTTCGTGTTCGATCGGGAACCGCTCATATTCCGATAGATCGAGTGTAGCGAAATAGACGTCGAATAACAGGGCCTGCAATCCGCCGTAGTCGCCGATGATCGCCCGCCCGGCTTTTGTCAGCACAGCTTTGCCTTTGTAATGACGGATTAGCCGGGTTGAGAGCAATAGGCTGTGCATGACGGCCAGCGGGAAGAAATCCTGCTCGTTCAGCACCTTGTTGACGGCAAAGAGCTTTTCCGGCTCGTGCTCCGGCCAACCAAACTCATGGGCGGCCCATGTGACGAATTTGCGAAAGAACCCGCCGGACTTCGTCAGCGTGATCCCCTCATTGTCACGGGCGTAGATCAACAATTTCATGCCGTTCGCGCACATCGGGCTTGCCGCCAGATCGCTGGGACCGAGGCCTTCATTAATCAAGACGTCCGAGCTGATCCTCGCCGGTCTTATCATCAGCGGCTATTGTCCCTGGTTGCTGCGGCGCACGCTACGTCATTTGGCCAAACGGCGTTAGCAACAAATGGACCGAAGATGATCGAGAAGGTGCACCGTAACCGTTGCGGCGAAAGACATCGCGCCAACGGAGATCGTCTCTGCCTTGTGCGAGGCCAATAGATGCTTTCGACCTGCGCACTTTTGGCTCACGCAAATTGAGCGATCTTGCGCGAAAGACGAACGAGTTCGAAGTCGATCACCCCGAAAGCGGACAATGCGTATCCCGGTAAAAGCAACTCCTTTCGGGGAATCGCGAACCAAGGCGCGGCGACCGTCGTGATCCCTGCGGCCTCTTTCCCATCATGGATGGGATCGGCCTTCGGACGCGGATATTTCTCGAGTCACGACGTTTCTGTGTCGCGTCTGGGCTTTTTCCGATAGCCCATTGGAGAGCCGTGACAGCATATTCGGAAAGCCAAGGGACCAGGTCAAGACGCCACAGAGCTTGACCGTTAAGGTCCTATCGTCGGTGATGAAGGGCGCACCGTCACCGTGACCTGCAGAAATCACTGCTTCTACAATTAGACAAATTGAGGCACAGACATAGCATGAATTACACCGCCCAAAAGATCCTCGACACTCTGTTGGAGCTTCAACCGCGTCAGACCTCCGAAGCGCCGAAGGATGCAAGGGGCGTGTACGGGCTGGTCGATCATCTCGGCCACCTGCGCTATATCGGCTCGACAAGCTCAACCAGTCAGACCCTTTATGAGCGCATTCACCAGCGCCACCGCACCGGTTCCGAGGGGATGAGCCACTACTTTTCGCTCATGTATAATGTTGGCCGCATGTGGCGGGACAGGCATGACCCTACAACGGGTCCCGATGCCGCCCACGCAAAGGCGCTGCGCAATGCCTTCGTCGCAGAGCACTGCGCTGCGGTCTGGGTGCCGGTTTCGGACGATCTCGAGATTGCTTCGCTGGAACGCCAAATCCTGGCGATCGCGCCCGCCAATGCCATAGCTTGGAATGGGCGGGCCATGGCGGTCTACGACGAACCTGTGGATCTGGTGGATGCGACCATTGCCCGGTTGGGTTGGGGGCAGGACAGGCTCGCGGCCATCGAGCGTCAGCGCCAGCGCTTTTCGGGCTTCGTCCCTTCCTCGGGGGCGTTGTCGCCGATACGGCTTTCACCTCCCGATTTTCCTTCAGGCACATTCAGGTTTTTCGCACTTGATGTCGAAACCGCGAACTATGACCGCGCGAGCATTTGCCAGATCGGCGTTGCTTGTGTTCGACCAGATAAAACGATAGAGACCTGGGTGACATATATCGACCCACGGACCACCGATTGGTCTTGTAGCAGGATTCACGGGATCACCGCGCGAACAGTCCAGGGCGCCCCAACGTTCGACCAAGTGTTTCCGATGCTGAAGAATGCCTTGGCGGACCAGACCGTCTATCAGCACTCCCCCTTCGATCAGAGTGCCATAGCCGCGGCATGCACCCGTGATGGGCTGACTCTGCCGACCTGGACATGGCAGGACAGCGTCCGAGTCGCCCGTTGTGCCTGGCCCGAGCTTAAAGGCAACGGCGGCCATGGCCTCGCGTCATTGAAGAGCCATTTGGGCTTAAGCTTCGCGCATCACGATGCTGGCGAGGATGCCCGCGCATCAGCAGAGGTGGTCCTGCAGGCTGAGGCGCACATGCACACTGCTCCGTGCATCCAACGGGCAGTCCGCATCGCGCCGCCGCTACCTCCGACTCTGCGTGAGCCTTCAGCAGCGTCAGCCACGAAGTCGGCACCTGATCATAGTGTTCCGCCCACGACCGACACCGTGCGCCAACTAGGGACATCAGAGGTTACGCAGGGCAATATCGACCACAACCACATTTATCTACGCAGCTTCTTCGATAAGTTTCCCGCTGAGGCAATCGGTGGACCAAATCGCGACAGTGCCGCTGCTTGCGAGATAGTCGTGGAATGGGGTGGTACATCTCCGGTCCAGACTGATCTCGATGGAAAGAAGAAATTCTTTCGTAAACGCGGTTGGATTCGATCGTTCTTTGAGGCGAACGCGGTTGTTCCCGGGTCGATTGTGTTGGTGGAGCAGCTTGGACATCTCAGCTATCGCGTGCGTGTTATCAGGAGTGATGAAGGCTCGGAAATGCGAACCAGCCACAGGTGAGCATAATAATGGCCGCTTTTTGCGATGCTGGTCCGTCTCAATGAATGACCAGAACTGGTCGCATTGCCGCCGGCTCCCTGGGTGGCCGCCGGGCGACTCATACTTTCCAGACAGGCCGCGAAATCGTTGAACCGGCCCGCCAACCATTTTGTTAGTGCTGTACTGCGTTCGTCCATGGGAATCGGACTATCACAGATTCAATCGACAAAAATCACTGATGACCCGGAAATCACCTTTTTATCAACCGCCGAGAGCGTCTGCTTTTGGGAATCGATCGTTAGAACTCAGTTGTCCGAAATTGGGCGCTCCCCTGCCGAAGGTCATTGATCATGTGAAGGGCAGCTTTCCCGTCCCGCCGATCTGTAAAATGATATTACAGATCACACAGCACGACGGGCGGGTCTGGCGTGCCGGTTGCTCCTGTCCCAATTACCAAATCCTGCTGGCCGGCACGGACGGTCCAGCGCATCTCACAAACGGGCTGCACAAATGGTGCTACCAGTTCAGACTTCCCAACGGTGGGTCAAAACTGTATCCTCTCTCGCGAAAGCGCGCCGGGAACACAATGTTGCGCCAACGGCAGATGGTCGCACACTGATGTGGAGTCGTATTCGCGGTTTCAACTTTCAGGACTCTTGGGGCGCGTTACAGGATTCAAAAAGTTGAAACTTTCTATGAAATAAAAGGAAGATTCTCCGGCCACGAAGGCCCGCCGCTCCCGCGATCCGTCGGCAAGGATTTACCTGAAAGACGACCGCGAATACCTGCAATTCCTGTTCGAGGGCGGCGTGCGCACGGAACCGGGCGGAATCCTGGTGCCAGGCAGCGGTGCGAAACTCGACCGCTACGGCAACTTCCCCGACGGATCTGGAAATGGTCGAGGCCAACGGCGGCTGGTGGATGCAGACCCACAACGGCATGGAAGGTCTGTATGTCCGCAACGCCTACGGCGGGATCGAGGCCATCGCCCTTCGGGTCAACAGGGTCCGTTACGAGGCCAAGGCCGACTTCCCGGTCGAAGCCATCGTTGCCGAAGAACTTCCAAAGAAACTGGCGGATGCGTTCGAAGCCACTTTCGGTTAATAGCCCTTCTTCGCTTCCACGAGATCGGCGCTGAATCCTCGCGTAGCGAACCTTTCCCCGTAGATATGTTCAGCGACATCAAGGACCCAAAGCCCGACATGGGCAGTCATTTTCAATGCCAGGTCGAGCAACTTGCCGTCCCCTTGCAGATAGACCGTCATGATAGCTACGCCGCCGTCGTCGTCTTTCCTGGTCAGCGTATTTGCCGAAAAACCCAGTTCGTTCGGATGCGCGCCGAAATCTATGGTGCTTCCGTAAAACAAGTCGAAGCGCTCTCCGAGATTCGAATCGATACTTTGGACATGCTTCCTAATCCGATTGTGAGAGAATTCCTTCCTGACGGCAGCCTCTGCCTCATCACTGTCATGCCGTTGCATCCAACGTGTCCACCTTTCGCCGTCATCTCCGATGTACAGGCCATATGCCGCGTGCTCGAGCGAGAGGCGCATTAACGCTTGGGACTCGTAGAGATGGCCGCCCATGACCACGCCCGACGTCGCCCGGAAGGCCGAATGGGCACGCGTCAAGAACGACATAGGAACGAACGGTTTCGGATCGACCGCACCATATAGAAACCGCTTAAGCAATTCATCGATGCGCTCAAGGCCCGTCATTGCCTCGCGTTTCCTGCTGAAAGTCGCGAACTGATTATGTCGAAATTCGTCGATGAACGACGACAACGTATCCTTGCCCCATCCGTCAGGAACTCTGGTCTTCACCGTAGGCATGCTACTTGCCGAGTCCTTCGAGCGTGTCGGCGACGAACGCCCATCCCTCGGGCGTGACACGGAATTCGCCTGCCGCCTCGTCGACGAGCAGGTATCCCCGCTTCACCAAGGCTCCCGCAACCCAAACGTCGGGGCGAAACCACGTTCCGTCCATCTGGATGCCGGTCAACGGGATGCGGCCGCCGGAGAACACGAGATAGGCCATCAGCAGCGCGCGCGTCCGGTTCGTGTCGTTCTTGGAATCATTGTGGTCTTGCCCCAGTTCCCATAGACAGCAAGGCTCTCGTAGGGAACCGAGCTGAATGTTTTCGCCGAAGAAGGCTTGTTGTCGATGGCAACGGCCAAGGCATCGATGATCGTGGATGCGGTTTCTTTCTCAACGTCGAGCATGCGGCCCCCCTTGTTGCTGTCGTCGCCGGCGACAATCCTGATGTCTCAACGTGCGCATGGGGAGACATAGCATGGGAATCCATTCAGCCGGCGGCAACGGGCGGGAATATTATCGAAGGCTACGGGTATCTTCCACATTGGAAGGCTTGTCGGATAAGAGCTCCGTTCTCGATCTTGACGAGATCGTCCGCCGAACGGCCCTTGCGGAGCTGCGGCTGTTAGAGCTGAAGATTCGGACCCTTGAGGAGGAACTGGAGGGCGGGCCAGCCCAGTCCGAACCTGACGAGGATGACGAGGCGCCAAGATCGCTCGAAGACCGTTTGGAGGATCACTTCTACCAGATCAGGCACATCGTCCAGAGCGCTCGGGAAAACGCCCCCGTCAATCTTGATCGCATCGACGA
Source organism: Mesorhizobium sp. A556 (assembly GCF_054489545.1). Classification (NCBI taxonomy): domain Bacteria; kingdom Pseudomonadati; phylum Pseudomonadota; class Alphaproteobacteria; order Hyphomicrobiales; family Phyllobacteriaceae; genus Mesorhizobium; species Mesorhizobium sp. A556. The sequence continues at coordinate 532,446 of NZ_JBTMXA010000002.1, read as the reverse complement.
GGGCATGGCATCGATTTGCTACCATCCGGCGGACAACCGCGATGGCATCTGCGTGGACCATGAGGATGTACGGAAGGGTCAGGAGGAAGGACGTCTGCCGCCCTTCTTCGACGTAGACGCATACTTCGCGACGCACCGGATCAAGGACTACCTCCGCCTCAGTGGCCGTACGCTGCCTGTCCGGGAGGAGACCGAGTGATGAAACCGACGCAGACGATCAAGAAACAAGCCGGCATCGGCAAAACCGAATCCATCATCGCCGACGATCTCCTGCGCCAACGGGCAGAGGCCCGCGTCCGCCAGATGGTTTCCGCAAACCTCCTGATCGATTGGACCCGAGACTTCCTGCTCGAGCACGGGCCGAGGGTGGTCACCGAGACGAAGGAAGTGAAGGAATGAAGAACCCACCCGAGATCGTTGGCCGCGACCCCGTCGCACGCAGGATTGCCGCCAAGAGACTGGCGGCGGCCGATCTTTTCTTCGACGACGAGGAAAGGTTGAAGCAGGTTCAGGAGCGACTGTCGGAGCGGGGCCTTAAAGACGTCAATTCGGAAGACGAAGCCCAGTCATAGAAAGTAAACACCGCTTCCGCCAGCCTCTCATCAATCAACGTTGCAATCGGAATTGATAGGTAAATTTCAACCGGGGTCAGTTTACCTTTCGCTTTATCCCTTTCGGCCTCGTGCACCATGGTGCTAACCGCATTATGCGATATCTCATACTCTTCCGCGATATTCCTGTATGAGAATCCCAGACGATTCATCCGAAGGGCGGCCATGCACTTGTCCCATCTTTCCTGCCGCCGCGCCACGTCCTCCGGAACCAGATCGAACCAGAAGGAAGGTTTGGCCAATTCCTTCGTTTGAGTCCTTGCCAATCGTTCTTCTCTCACCGCATCGAGCCGCCTCAACCTTTCCGCCAGCGCGCGATCCATCTCGGCCAGCGTTTCCTTGGCTACACCCCACGCTTTCATCCTTATGATCAATAGCTTGGCCGAAGCAGACAGGAACGGGCGCCCGAAGAAACAATGGACATGGGCAAGCTGGCCCTGGATCAGTTTAGCCTCTCCCGGGCGCTCGGGTTGGTAATCGTCAGCGAGATGCCAGTGAACGTTCCCTTTGTAATCCGATGCGATGTTGGAACTGGCATATAAGAGCCTGCGAAATGTCTCCCTGACCTGCCATGGATGTGGACGTCTACGTACGCTTGGATAATAGTTCGCGCAGAACTGTTCCAAGGTCATGTCGGACAAGCACGCTGCCTGCTGAACGGTGCTCTTGAGATGCGCCTTGAGTGTCTCGATCTCGGCCCAGGCCGCGTCCGAGAGCTTGTACTTATAGGTGCGGGTAGATCTCTTTTCGGACACAAGCCAGCCTTGTGCTACGAATTCTCGCACCATAGGCAAATCATCGTCGATACTATGCCACCCGCCCGACGCAAGCCCCCATAGGTAAAGCTCTTCTCCGCCTGCGCCTACGGCATCCCATGCATTATTGTGATACCTGTCCCACAACGGTTCAATGCAGTGGGGATATTTCCCTGAGCTGTCGTTCATTCATCCATCCCTCGCCGCGTGGTTATCTAACAGGCATGCCCGAGTGCCTGCAACGATGCGTGCGCCTGCTGGCAGCGTCTGCCCCGCGAATCCTTGCCTGTCGAATAGCGCCGACTGTTGCACCCCCCGGGGGTAGGTTCTCCTGGAGACCAATTCTATCGGAGGCAGGTTTCTCCCGCGATCCCGCCAGCGTCAGACCTCTGAACAGGGTAACAACCGGGAGGCCGCCGATGTCCGACACCATGAGCCAAGCGGAATTTTCCCGGCTCCATTCCGTCTCCAGAAAAACCGTTACTTCTTGGAAATCCAAAGGCTTGCTCGTCATCGACGAAGCGGGAAAAGTCGTCGTCGCCGCTTCGAACAAGATGCTCGCCGACAACTGCCTCGGCGTTACCCCCGTGTTACCCGAGGTAACGGAATCCGCTTCCGAGGATTCGTCGCCGGAATTGACCGACGCGGAATTTGCGGCACTCGAAGTCTACGCCAAGGGTAACGCCCCGCTCGTTTTCGTCGAAGCGAAACGCGTGAAAGAAAACTACCTCGCGCTGCTCCGACAACTTGAATACGAAACGAAAGCCGGCCGCCTTGTCGACAAGGAAGCACTCTCCGCGCTGCATGCGAAACGCTGGTCCGGCGAACGCCAGGCTCTCGAGGACTGGCCGTCGCGCATCACCCCGCAGCTTGCGGCGAAGTTCGGCATCGATCCCGTCGAACTGCGCGTGGCCCTCGAAGAGGAGATGAACAAGCACCTGATCGCACGCGCGGAGAGACCCAGTTCCGACCCGTCCGAACAGCACCTTCTCGGCGAACGTCCTGTAACCTCCCGGAAGGACTCCCGAAAAGAAAAGGCCCGCGTCCCCATGCGCGGGCCTTTTTATTTCATAGGCAACGGTGGCTCGGGGTCTTCGCGAACAAGGGCAAGTTTCCGGAGGAGGTTTTTCTTCTCGCTCCGCTCTGTCGCGTAGAAGTATTTCTCCATGACGACGATTTGCACGTCGTACATTTTCCCGACGACGATTTCGGGCCCGACTTCCAGTTCCTTATGGAACGGCCCCTTGTAGGCTTCGCCGTCAGGGACGACAAAGTGGAAGGTGCGGCCCGCAAGGTCAGCACCCACCAACATTCCGCGCAGCGCAAGCGGTGTCGAGGATTCGTCGGCAGTCTTCTTTATGACGTCGACGATCTTCTCCATCTGTCGACGTTCAACCATTTGCCCTAACTGTCGGCCGTCGGAGCGGGTCCAACGCACGTCGGCGCTGAATCCGCCCAGGATGTTGGCCTCTGACCAGTCGAAAACCCGTTTGACGACTGCATTGCCGAGCGTATGGGCTACGTCGCGCACGGTGTCATTGTCCTTGATGTCGAGAACCTGAAACAGTGCCTCGATCGGCTTGTCGAGGTTGCCGTCGAAGAAATTCCTCTCGCTCTGCGCCAGTAAAACCACGCCAAGCGAACCGCTGTATGAATAGCCGAACTCGAGCATGCTTTCGATCTCGGCTTCCTTGCCGATGACGGCGCGCTCTTTCAGAACCCCGTTGCGGATCGCGTCGTAAATCTGGCTGAACAGGTTCTGGTAACTCAGGAACGATCTCGAGATGAACGGGAGGGCCAGACTGACGGATGGCTCCGGAACGAGACGGTAGTTGCAAACCTCGATCTTGTTGATCTCCGCCAGACGCAGAAGCTCGTTCTGGGCTTGGTCAGCCAGCTTACGCATCGCGAGCAGATTGGTCTGTATGCCGCGGTCGCCAGGGGTCTTCTCCAGGGCGCGTTCAAGGCGCGCCACCGAGGAGAACGCCTTGCGCGCCCTATCAGCTACAAATGCGTAGTCCGACATCGGTTTCCCATAGCCTCATTACGACAAAGCCCTTCAGCCAGAATTCACTGTTCTCAAGGCCATACTGCCTGCCCCAGTCGTGCCCTTCGTCGAGTTCCGTATGAAACAGATCATGGCCACGCGGGTAGACGACGAAAACGAAGCTATCCACGCCATTGATGTATCCTATGTCATTGGCCTTCTCGATCAGGTCCTCCTGCTCCGGCGTAAGCTGCTCCCGAACGTCGAGGTCGATGAAAATGCTGACATCGATGTCCGACGGCTCTTCTTTCTCCGTCAGGAAACTACCGTCGATCCAGAACTCGCACGGTATCTTGACGCGAAGGAACCGTTGCACCAGTTCCTCGAGTCCCAGATACAGCTGCTCCCTGCATGCCTCTTTCTTGCTTCCACGCACGAACCGTTCGTAGAACTCCCGAAGCTTCAAATAGTGCCGCCCGGGAGCAAGCAAAGGCGTAAAATCAGGCTTTCTTCCGACTCCCATCCTCTCCCCGTGCCCTATTTCCCGAACCCGGGGCGAGTGTGGCAGGAAAAGGTTAAAGCCGCCACTGCGAACCGACCGCCTATTGTTGCTGTCGTCGCCGGCGGCGACCATCGAATCCTTAGTCGACAATCATCGAAAGGATTCCCCATGTCGAAAACCGAAGAGAAGACCGTCACCGTCGCCCTGAACTGCTCCGTCAAGGTATCAGGCACGCTCTACGCCCCCGACGACGTCGTTAAAGTCACGGAGGATATCGCCAGGCGCCTGATCGAGCAAAAGGCCGCCGAAATCTATGTCGTTCCTGCCGAGGCCCCCGAGATCGCTTCGGATGGCCGAGACAAGGGCGGCGCTTGCGAAGGCCAACGGCAGGATCGAAGGAACCTGCCGTTGGTATGACAGCCAACGCCTGCATTACAATCAGGCTGCCATTGCTTACGACTGTAGGCGGTCGCCCATCGAGTAACCGTTTAGGCTGCCTTCACCGACCGAGACTGCGACATAAGCGGCGCGAGCTGAACCAGGATCAATCCGACGATTAGCGGATACCACGACCAAGCCAATCCGAACGACAGGTTTTTCGGAGCCATGCTGCCTATTTGAGAATTCATCTGGTTCAGGTCCGACAGGACAAGAACGAGGAACACGACCGTCGCGCCGAGTGCGAGGCCCCCGGCAACCTTCGTCCAGAGGCTGTAATTCAACACGGCGGTGACGACCCCCGCCGCGATCAGGATTAGAATAAGCCAGCCTTGCCAGCCCTGAAGAAGGCTCACATTACCTACAAAAGGCATTGAATAGGCCGGAAGAAACAGGGAGATAACGGCAACGCCGAACCCCGCAAATTGAATTAGTCGCGACATTGGAATCCTACCTCGAGTTTGTTGCCAACAGGAAGGACTCCGTTTGGTGGAATTTCCGCCGAAAATCTGGGCCTCCTGCCCGATGCAGGACTAGCGCAACCCGCAGGAATTACCCACTGGGTAGAACTACCTATGCGGCTACTCGATGATTGCCTGGGCTACGGCAATCGCAACGGCGTGGGCCACGTTTTTGGCGCCGAGACGTTTCTTGATCGCATCGACCTGATGCTCGACCGTCCGATGCGAAACACCGAACCGCCTGGCAATCTCCTTGGAGGACGAGCCTTGCGACAACAGGAACAGGATGTCCTCCTGTCGTTCCGTGAGCAGTCTGGCCTTCGGCATGGCAGGAAGAAGGAGGCGGGTCTTTGTGATCGAAATCGCCCATCGGACGCTTTTGTGCTCCGCCACGGGCAACAAGAGTCGGTCGTAGACGGCGATCTGATCCTGGATTCGTGACTTCATGCGGAGCCAGCTCATTTCCCCGGATTCTTTGGCATCGAGGAAATGGGGAACGACGTCCCGCTTCACGTATTGCTGATCGGCATACCCCCCGAGCGTCGATCGAAGTCCTCGCATATCGACGTTTTCGACGAGGGCATCCGAACCGAATTGCAGCGGATCGTCCGGCAACAGGTCAATGATGTAAAGGTTCGTGCTCTCGTCGCATCGTGGTTGAAGCTCTTGCGCTAACGCAAATAGCTGTTGCCTGCCTGACGGCTTGCCGTTTTCCCATTGATTCAACGCATGCCGAAACAGTGTAACTGCTTGCATTCATACCCCCGAATTGCCCGATTCGGAGTAAGGCAAATGGCGGGGGCTAAATCAAACGATTATCCGGCGGGTAAACGAGAGACTTTTGTAGCCAACGGCACTTAACTGCCATCGCCGCGCGTTTTGATCAGGGGCCATCATGCCCAGCGGCGGCATAATCTTCGGCGATCCTGCCTATAAATTCGTCTAGGCTCTCGTCGAAAAACTTCGTCATCGCGAGATCATTCTCCCGCTTGCGCTGCCGACCCGCCTCCATCTTCTCCCTGATCCATACCGGGATCAGTTCCTGCGAACAGTTTTCGCCGCCATGAACTAAGCCGTCGATCATAATATCTGTCGGCCACACGGTGATTGTGTTGTCGCCGATATTGAGATCGCCGCCGACGTGGAGTCCTTCGGGCAGCTTCGAAATGACCGCGTCCTGCAGGTCGAGGCCGCCGCGAATAGTGAGGTTTTCGGGCAGCACGATCTCGACGTCCGGCATAGCGTTGACGGTCATGAAGCTGAGCCGTTCGAAGGACGTCCCCGCGGGAAGCCTGTCGGCATCGTGCTCAACGCCGCCGACGTCAACGACGATCGGGAACCACGATTTCCAGTCTTCCCATCCTGAGGATTTCAAGAACTCCCGCAGGATGTCCATGTGCTTGCGCAGCGGTGTCGTGTTCCGTGGACCTTGCATCTGGTTGACGGCCCACCTCGAGTTATCCAAGATTGGATGGAAGCCCCCCTCTTCGTCGCGGCGGTACTGTCTGATGCCAGCGGGATAGGTTTCCATGGTAACGCAAGGATTCCCGTTGGCATCCCGCAATGAATAAATCTGGGTCGTCCCGGTCTCGATACCGCGGTCATATGCGCCGTGGCCGACGCAATGCTTCATGCGTTTGCTTTCATGATCAAGCGCATGAGGGGTCAGCAAGCGGACCAAACGGAATCCTTTGGCGAGTTCTGCGACGACGGTCTCGTCCCTATCACCGAGTGCGGCGGCCGAACCTTGAAGGCGCCGCCGCATGGCTTTGTCGGCTTCGAGAATGAGTTGCTCGTAGCTTCCGCATTTCATCAGTTTGAGCGGCCGCCCCTCCCCGTCGACACGCTCGATCCATTCGGCACCGTCGAGGAAATCTGCCGTCAGCCAGTCGACAATGTGCTGCGCCGTATCGTGATCCGGAAGGACTCCGCTGAGCGGAGTATCGCCACCGGTCAGCTTTGCCCGGACACGCCGGAGTTCTTTGACTGCGATCCGCCCGACCGAGCAACGCAGCAGGTCGCCGATATGTGCCGAAGGAGTCCATTCGCAGACCCACTGGTCGAGGGCGCGCGCCTCGTCATAGGCGAGCTTCACGGCCGACCGCCCGCGACATGGACGACGTCGTCGCCGTACCGCTCAGCAAGCGTTTCCATTGCGGTCAACAGGTTCCGCCGCTTCAGGATCGCGACAGCTTCATCCGACGGCGTGTTGCCCTTCGTAGCGCTGTAAGAACGAACGGTCGCGAGGGACATCCCGATCTCGGTCGCGATCTCTTCCTGCGAAAGACCCGAATACCGAACGGCGCGATCCCACGCTTGTTGCCGAATCCGTGCCAAGGCAGCCGATGTCGAGGGGCGCCCGGCCATCATGCGACCTCCGACATGCGGTGCGCGCGGACATGGCGCATGATGTCTTCCCGGCGCTCGGACAGGAATTCCGACGTTTCGGCGTTCCATCGATTGATGATCGTCACCATCAGCAAATGCGTGTCGAATTTCGGCGAGACCCAGGCGACGGATTGAAATCCGCAATCCTCCTCCAGTGCGACGTAACCTTTGCGGTTCGCCGCATGCTCGATCGCTTCGTCGAGGACGTCGTAACGGCAGACTGGAACCGATGACGGCAGAAGATCGTCTGGATCAAAGACCAGGAACTCAACCTCACGCTTCGCGTCTGGCTGATGTCCGGCACACGCCGAGCAGAGATCTTTCTCTACCCACCAGCAGGGGCCAGTCTCGTCACCGTAACAGGCATCGTTCTCGTAACAGCCGCATTTTTTGCAATGAACTTCAAGCATGCTCACCTCCATGTTTCCCATGATGGTGGCGTCGACGGCCGCAAGCTCATAGTGGAAAAATCTACATCAATTCAAATTCTTGCACAGTTTGTTGACAGCGCTAGTTAAGCCGTCGAGTTGTCGTTGTCGCTTGCATGCCCAGAAAGGATTGTTGCCGCGAACATCCCGGAGACATCACCATGCTCAAGCGAATCCTTTTTCACCTCCGTCGAATCCTTCGGGGCATCTTGTCGATTCCTGCATGGCTACTCGGCCGCCAAGGCGCGCCATTGCCACCGACGGCCGAGTTCGAAGACGTCGTCGACGATCTGATCGAGGAACTCCGCGAATCACTAGAGGGCGAGGCGTCAAAGTTGACGCCTGTCAACTCGGAACTCGGCGAGCGGATTCACGAATACGCCGCAGGCGACTGGCATTCCCGGGGAACATTCGATTTAGCAGGCATGCCGCAGCATGTCGCGATCTCCCTATGTTGCATGCCGCCGGATCAACTGGCGAGGCTGGCGATGGCGGGGCCTGTGATCTGCGGAAGATGGGCGGCAGGCGAAAAGACGGGCTTGGTTGGTGTCCCGCTGCCGCGCAAGGATTGGGCGACCATGCCGCAGTTGGAAGCCGAAGCCGGAGACCAGGTGCTGGTCCCCGTCGACGAAACGCCATCCGCGACCCGAGGCCAGGCGTTCGCATAACGGGCAAGCATCACATACAGGGGAGGGCGACGAATTCCTGAAACTCGCGCTCGGTCACCTGCAGACGCCGCTCTACTGACAACCGAGAGGATATAGGGCTTGATCTCTGCCACCACCGCCGACAGCGCGCGGTCGTACTTGGTGCCGGACTTTGCCAGCCACGACTGCCACGTGACTTCATGACGGACCGCATATTCATCCGTCACCGACGTGGGAACGGGTTCGATGTCCGTTCCCGATGCGTCGCATGCAGCGGCGATTGCACGGGCAACGTCTTCGACGTCGAACTGCCCTGCCCTGATGCAGGCGGCGATGTCGCGAACAACCTAGCCGTCACGAGAGGCACCGTCCCGCGTTCGCGGAAGGCATCGTCCCGGACAGCATACCTGACATGCGTCGTAGACAGTCGCTCGAGGGCATCGACGAGGCGATCGTTGTGCGCATGCCCGTCGCCCTTCTCGCCTTGCGCCAGATACGACCGCACGTAAGCGGCAGGGATCTCATACTTGTCGTTTTCGACATCCTGCTCCCTGGCCCATGCCCAAAAGATTTCGTAGATGGCTTGGTCGCCGGCACGAAGCTTGTCCTTACCGATCACCGACATGGATTCGATGGCGACCGAAGGCTTCGGAGTCTCGGGCCGTTGCAGTTTCATCTGCGCCGGATCCGTGATCGCTTTCACGAGATCGGCCGCCTTGATGCGTCGTCCAACAAGCGGCTTGGTCTGCATTTCCATTGTAGGTTCCCCCATTCCTACAATGATGGTGACCGGCGGGCATGACAGCCACAAGCATTAAAACGAGGGCTGGATCACGATTTCTCGTTTTAATACCCGGCTACTGACATTTCCTCGTTTTAATAATCGCCGTTTCAGCCAGCCGTAGCCAATGCCCGTCAACGGAATACGGCCGATTTTCAGGGGGATATACTATAGAACTAATAGCTCCTCCCCGGAGGCTGCGGATTCGGATGGCCGTGCCACGGAAGGACTCGGAATGTCCGCGATGAGACTGACATTTACTCGTTTTAATCCCCTCGAAGTGACATTTCCTCGTTTTAATAATCGCCGTTTCGGTGAGACTGGCCCTGTTTCCGTCAACCAAATTCATCGAAATTCCAGGGGTGTATACTATAGAACTAATAGCCCTTCGGGCCGTATGGGATTCGAAAGTGCTCCGCATATGGGCTCCTTGAACAGGAAGCCATGGCTCCGGAGGAGATCATCAACGCACGCCTACGGCGAAGAAAGAAAGATCCGTGGGATGGTCCTTCGGACAGGGGTTTAGATCCCGCTGGATGGAAGAGGCAGTGCTAGTCCTGCAAGGGTGCATTCGGTTTCGCACCCCAAGGCTTGGGCCTACATGAATCCTCGAACCGTAGGCTGGTGGCTCCGCTTCCGTGTCCTGGCTCCGCAGATGTTTTCATGTCAACGCAGCCGCATGGCGAAGCCTTCGTCTCACATCGGCCGAAAATAATTTCAATTGGACATGTCCAATCTCTTTTTTCTTGTGAGGTCCCGAGCGAACATTCTTTTAGTGAGCGTGGAGGATGTGATGAAACTGACCGGACAAGAGGCGTATCAAGTGAGTTTCCCGAGCCTCCACAGGTTCGACCTATGCGCAAAGCAGGAAGCACCGGCCGCCACGATCGCGGACATGACGGTCGAGCAACGCCGCTAATACGATCGTGTGAAACGGGCCGAGTCCCGTGCCGAACAGAAACAGGCGAAGGCCGAGGGCGCGATCAAGCCGACCGTCGGCAACATACGCGACGCTCTCGCAGACGCAGCGCTCATGCTCCTCGCCGTCGACGGTCCCGGTGCGAATGAAATTAGGAACGTCCTCGGGAAGGTGTTCGCCGCGAGACCGGGCGTTGTCCTGTCCGTGTCCGCCGACGTCCGCAACGGGAAGCTCCGCCCGAAACTCATGAAGCCGTAAGCGTTGTCGCTTGCGTGTCCGTCGGCCATCCTTGGCTTTGGTGAGTTTTAGTGAGGACGGAGGACGGCATGGCGAGAAGAGCGGTGATCAACGACGACACCCATCGTGAGGAACAGGCCGAATACCGTGTCAGGCTCGTCCAGGAGGACCGTCCCGAGGTAGGCCGCGTCGATACGGCGGTGGCCGTCGCCGTGTACGCCCTCCTGCGGAAGATCAAGGAGGAGCAGCGTGACCGGGACGGCAAAGCCGATCTCGATTTCATTCTGGAAAGCGCACTGGATGCCGTCGTCGAAATGGGTAGGGAACGCAAGGAGCGCTCTGTTCCGTTCGACCGCAAGGCTTCCCGGCGTGTCTTGCGTCGCCGCCTGGTGCGACAGTCCGACCGTTTCGACAGGCTTCTCGGACAGGATGACGAAAGCGATGACGCTCACCTGGTGAGCCTCTCCTGATTGCCGTTCTCCCCATTACTTCATGCTTCTGAATCCGGATTCGGCAGAAACCCTTAGTGAGGCCGTCATGGAAGAAAATGTCAGCATTTGGGACGACGGTGATGCCTTCGTCGAAGCATGGAATGCGTCGCCGGATGCCATCCGCCAGGATCACCTGAAAGCCACCAGGCGCCGCGGCGGCCTCCGCACCGTCGTCTCAAAGGCCGCCCAGGCTCGTCACGGCATGACACTGACGGACTACGAGACCCAAGCTCGCCAGTCACGCCCCACCCTTGCCGTCGTCGAGGCAGCCCATGCTGCCGTTCGAGCGGTGGCGGGACTCGATCCAGACCACGCCCGGGAAGCCAACGGCAAGGGATTCGACAAATCCGACGTCGCCCTCGGGCATGCGCTCGCCAGCGCGTCCGCCGAAATCATCGCGTCGTCTCCGGCATACGCTGCCATGCTGATTGCGCTCGCAGGGAAGTACCGCAAGCAGGTGTCGCCGAAGCTTGGGCTCGCCCTCGGGCACACCGACCAGCCAGATTTCTGGGGTTGACGCATGGACAGGATGAAATCGCATGTCCAACTTTTGAAGCTAAGGCGCGTTAGCTTCCGCAAGTCCGTGTTTGACGAGCGTTTTCAAGCGGTTGAAGGATTCATGCCGTTCTTCGCAGCGGCATCGTCGATAGCCGTCGTCATTTTGTGTGTCTGCTCGTGAAAATATCTGTCGACGGGGCTTGTGGCTGTCGTCGATAGGACTCAAGCTCAGATTGTCATCATGGATTGATCTCCATGTTGGTGACATGACGGGGTCCTGAAACAGCCCTGTCCTTCCGAAGCCCTCTGCCATTATTCCCATTCTGGCAGGGGGCTTCATCCGTTTTGGCGTATCCTCGAAGCCGCCGACGGGCCGATCCTTCTGCAACCCACGAAGGATTCCCACATGGCCGGTCCCGTTCCAAAATTTAACGACACCGAGTTCGCGAAGACGGCCGGCGATCTCGTCGGCAAGCTCGTCAAAGCCCAACAGGAAGCCGTAAATTCCACGGGAACTCGAGTCCTTGCAGGTCTCCGGACACGGATGGAAGAACTTCTCGACAGGCCGACCAGATTCACCTTGAACGCTTTCGGCATGTGGCGCGCCCGCGGTCGACATACGGACGCTGCCATCCTCATCAAACCCATCCAAGAGGAGTATCTGCGCTATGTCTTCGAGGGCGGCCGCCGCAAGGACGACGTCATTCCCTCGAAGTCGGCGAAGCTGAATAAATTCGGCAACATGACGAGGAATTACACCCGGGGCATCGTTGCCCGCAAAGGCTTCTGGAAAACGGCCAAGTCGGGCGTGCGGACGCTGTTCATCAGGAAAGCAGGGGGCGGGATCGAAGCCGTCGCGTTCAGAGTCGACGATGCGTTTCAGGCGAGGATGGATCCTGTTTTCGAGTCCCGCGTTCCCGTCGGCGCCATCTTGCCCGAGGAGGCGGCAAAAGCGTTCGAGAAGGTGTTCGCCAAGGACTGACTATATACGAGAGAGAACCGCAACCATCGAAAGAGCCACCTCTCTTTGGTTTCTCTTTAACCTCTCTCGCAAAGTTTATTGACTCTTCCGCAGGTCTTTTGTATAAGGGGTCATTGGCTAACGAGAGAGGATTTTCAATGACCGACATTTTCAAGACGCCTGCAAAGGCCGTAACCCGCAACCACCTTTTCAAGGCTGCCGTAACCACGCTCGAGAAGAATGGATGGACCGTCGAACGCATCCGGGGTGCCGGGAAGTCGAGCGTTCGGAGGATCACAAAGAACGGCAAAAGCCGTGTCGCCACGATCCGCACGACCCAGGACACATGGATTGCTTTCCCGCGAAACCTTGACGACACGGCATGGTCGACGCTGGAAGACGCCGACGTCGTGATCGCCTCGTCCGTGGACGACAAGGAAACGCCGCGGTTTGCCCGGGTGCATATGATCGAGGCTGACGAGATGCGGGCGCGGTTCGACAGGCACTATGCAGCGCGGAAGGCTGCCAACCACTCCATCACCCTCGGCAGGGGCATCTGGCTTTCACTCTACGAGAAGGAATCGAAGGATCCGGTTTCGCTAGTCGGAGCCGGCGCAGGTTTGGACAACCCCGAAATCGGACGTATTCCCCTGGATAGAATCGAAACAGGTGGACCCGAGGCCGAGGCGGACGAGGTTATTGCCGACGACCAGCAGGAAGAAGGTCCCCTCACGATCGCCGAGGCAAAGAGACGGCTGGCCCTGACGTTCGGGGTAGACCCATCGGCGATCAAGATCACGGTAGAGGGGTGATCACGTATCGAGCATGTCCCAGTCGTCGCCCATGACCCATCGGAGGGCGGAGAGCTTGCCGTTGACCATGCCCCATTCGAAGTCCGTCCACGGCCCCAGGTTCTCGATGCCGACTTCGTCCTCAGTCTTCTTTGCCGCGGCAAGGGCAGCCTTCCAAATGGTATCCACCGTTTCGTCCGGGCGGTAGGGGTTGCGCGAGTAATCCTTCTCGACGACAACCTTGTGCGTCCCCTCCTGGATACTTATCCGGAGGTTCCAGTGGCGGTTGTACCAAACCTGTCGGAAGAATAGGTTCTCTGCTTCCATGATCTCCGACAAACGCCTTGGCTCCGAGTAGAAATTGAATTCGGAGTCGTGGTCCTCGAGCAAGAATTCATCGATGCTTTTTATGAGGTCCACCATCGAAACCCAATAGTTCGATTTTGGGGACTCGAACAATGGGACAAGATCGGCATGTGGATTTCGCTGGTCGCCATTCTCTTCGCTGAAGTCCTTGGTGTTGTGGGTCACGAACGCGTAGTCATCCTCCTTGCCCGCGCTCACCAGGCTTGCATACGTCTCAACCAGGATCGCGTCGCCAACGCTGTTGCGGGATCGGTGATAGGGCGCCAGCTGCGCCAACGCCCGTTCCGTCACGCGCTGCTTGACGGCCTTTGTCGTCGGCAGTTTCCTCGACGATTTGATCAGTTTCTCTATCCGGTCGATGGACTCGTTCACAGCCTCGCCTTTGAACACGGCCGCATGGTCGACCTCGTGAAGCGCTTTAAGCGTCTCGGCCTTCGAGGCGTCGTCACCAAACCTGTCGACCGCGTCTCGCACCAGCTTGAAATGGGATTGCAGGCTGCGTTGCGCATCCGCCGCGACCCGAGCCTTGTTTCGCTCGAATTCCTCGATGACGATCTCAGGAACCAACAGGTCGATCTCTCCCATGACGATCAAGTCCTGTAGCGCGGTGATTACGGGCTGTTGCCGGTAATCCTTGGCGAGATCGAGCCATACGCACGTATCGACGATCAGCTTATGAACCATTGAGTCCTTCCCCCTGATCGCACCGTAACCGGGCATTGGCTGAGACGGAAGGATTCAATGTTGCCTGTTGTTGCTGTCATGGCCGGCTGCGATCCTGACCTCTCAAGACGCACATGGGAGAACGCATGATGGAAACCTCCGAGAGACGCTTCCTACGCGACCAACGCATGCGTCGCATCGCTGAGGATCATGTCCGACGCATGGTCGCCCCCGAACTCTTTTACGACGAACACGAGCGGCTCAAGCGGGTGTATGAGCGGATGCTAGAGATGGCAAGGATGGGAGCGGGGGGCGGCGATGATAGGATGCGATAAGACACGGCTCTGAGTCCTCTATCGCGGTGCGGGTCGTTCAGCTCGAGACCTTGAAAACGCTCCCCGGGGAGAAGGACGCCGAGTTCGTGAAGCGCATCGTGCGTGCTTACCACGACGAGCACGACAGGCGGATTGCGGAGTCGTGGAAAGCGGCCGCGGAAGCCATGGCGGCGACGGCCAACAGGCTCGTTGCGGAATGGGCGAAGGCTATCAAGGAAGCAAAACGGGATTGTCCTCGAAGGTGAACAGGACGTCCTTGAGCCTGTCGTCGAGGCGGACGGCCATAGATACGGCGAGATAGTTTTCCACGGGCGAACGGTGCCTTCTCAGGAGGCGCCCTTTTTCGGCCCAGGTGGCTGCCGTTGAGGGAGACACCCCAAGTCGCTTCGACATTGCCTGCTTCCCGACATTCAATTCCTGCATGCGCGCCGCAGATGCGTATTTCTCCCACTCCACCTGTTGGAGGGCCACCCATTCAGGAAGGACGTTGAACCATAGGGAAGGTCGTGCGAAGTTGCCAGTCCTGTTAGCCAGGTTTCGTTCTCGCGTGACGGCTGCCTTCAGCCTCCGCTCTGTGAGTATAGCTTCGGTCTCGGTCATGGCCTGTAGCCGCAGGGCAAGCAGCGCGCCTGTCACGGACAGGTAGGGATTGCCGCAGAACTCGTGGACCGCCACAAGGCCTCGGGAGATCAGGCGCTTCTGATCGCGGTTCTTCGGCCTGTCTCGTGTGGAATGGCCCATGCTTCTATATAACTCTGGCATCTGTGAGAGCCGTTCGAACACCTTGTGAAAGTGGCCCCACGATCCTAGCGCGTCTCCTCTTTCGAGCCGGAAATACTCCTTCCAGAACGGTGCCGGCTGCATGCCGACGACGGCGCTCGCATCCACGACGATGTCGATGAATCGCCCGCGCATGACCTCCATCTCGGCCATGAAAGCGTCGGCCAGCCTGTAGCGGGTCAATCCCTTAGGGCTCAAACCAGTGACGATCCATCCGGCTGCGGCCAGGCTCTCCACCCTGTCGATCGAGTCCTTCCCATAGAAGGCATGGAGTTTTCCGTCACGCATCTCGGAGAGGATGGCATAGTCCTCGTAGCAGTCGAGGGCCGAGCCCATGCAGTTTGATTGGTAGGATGAGGCCTCGCTCTCCAACGAGTCGAATCTATCTCCCATCGTCCACCCCGTTCCCCATATGCCGCCATTCTATCTCTACTACGAAGGTGCGCGATCCGCACACCAGCGCAACTAATGTTGACGAATCCTTGCTGGCTGGACGTTTCCGCCCCCCTGATTTAGGCGCCGCGTCGGACATCTAACGGTCAGGACTCCCGGCTCACGTCGGGAGTCCTTTTCATCGAAGGGAACCGTCATCATGAGCAAGAATTCGAAGAAGCCCGCAGCGGCCGAGATTTCGGCGTCGGAAGAAATCGCCTTCCGCGCCATCGAGATCAACCGCACCCTGACAATTGACGGCGAACACCATCGCGCGGAAACCATTTTCACGGACCTGTCCCCGGAACTCGCTGACGAAATCGTTGCGGCCGGCTACGGGGAATATGTCGACGTCGGCATTCCCGTCGACGAGATCGTGGTCGAGGGCGGGAATCCTGTCGACGTTGATGGCACGGTCATCGGCGATGGTGATCAGGACGAGATCGACGAAGCCGCCTAACGGCAATAATTCACTGACATTCTCACGAGGGCCGCGGCATGAACCGCGGCCTTTTGTCATTTCGTGGCAGGCCGAATGACGAAACTCGTTTCCGTGGTCGGCAGAATGATGCGGCTCTCGGGCTTTCGCGCCCCGGGAAGAATCTCGTCCAACTTCGCCAGTTGGGAATGGTGGAGCAGCAAGACGCCGAGTTTCGCCGCCAGTTGCCGTGCCGCCGCGGTGTAAGCGCCGTTCGATACAACGACCGCATGCCCTGCCTCGGTGAAACCCGCCGCCGCATGGACCTCCTGGACGGCTTTGTTGCCTACGGGGCCGCTCGTGTACAGCTTGCATTGGATGGCAACCTTGCGCCCGTCCTTGGAGGCAACGACGTCTACGCCTTGGTCGCCTCCGCCCTTCGTCGTCGACGCTTGCCAGCCATGTTGCCGCAGCGTCATGGCGCACCACCGTTCGTATTCGAATGGGTCGGTCGACGTGAACTCGGAGTCTTTTCTGGTGGCGTTGGCTACCAGCACCCAACCTTGCACTCTACCCGTGATGTCGCGGTCGAACTGGGAGATCGCATGATCGAGTCCGGAGATGCCCGTGGATAAACGGAAGCGGGCGAGTTCCTTAGTCCATGACTGGAGTTCGGGAGCGCCATATTCGTTCTTCACGACCAGTTGGCGGTACTTCAGCACCAGAGTATCCCTGTGCTCTTCGGCAGTGCGATGCCACCGTTTGATCGTATCTTCCTGCCGTTGCTCGTCGGCGCGGCGGTTTGCGGCCAACTGGCCCGTCATCTCGGTCTGTCGGGCGCTTTCGCTGAACCAGGCGATCACTAACCACAGCAGCCAGGCTACGAAGCAAACAATGCAGATCGTGACCATGATCATTAAATTGTGCGCGCCGAACAGCCAGGAGCCGCCGACGACGATTATTAAAAAACCTATGATCGGCACGATGTATGACCCCAAGCATTCCCCGTCCCCGGATTAGCACCTGACGGACGGTAAATGGAAGGGCGATCCAGTCGATTGGCGTAGCCTCCATCGATCCCCTGCTCTGACCATCGCGGGAGCATTCCTTTCGCGGAGATCAGGATATGGTCAGGCAGCTTCCGATTACCCAAGCCTACGGCTCTTACGTTCCCCTGCAAGTCCATCCTGCCCCGGATGCGAACTACTGAAGCGAAGGCGAGTCCAACGTCCATGAGATAGCCGTCACCGCTGCATCGCCGACCGTATGGGTCGCGAACAGCGAGGCGACCCTCCTGCTCGTCGACGTGACCGAAACCGTCACGATGCTGATCGACGGCACGGCAACCGTAGCGGCGGGCGGATTTCCGCTTCGCGGCGGACAGCAATATTCGCTCGGAATTCCCGCTGGTTCCAGATCGCATTTCAGGCCGTGGGCGACGATTCCGGCGTTACGATCCTGGAGAGCTGATCGTGCTCCGGCGCTCCATGACGAAGCTTTCGCTGTCCGTGGCGAATACGAAGGCGATCGCAGTCCCACTGTCGCAAGGTTTCCTCGGCTTCGGGAAGCTCGTGCAGGATGTCACCGAATCGTTCGTAGAGATCATCGTCCATGGGAAAGAGACCTGATCAGGACATCGCGACTGTTGACGGCACGGCGGAGCGCCTCGACCTCTGCCTCCAGCGAATGCACACGGGCGACGGCCTGACGAGCGACGGAAACAGCATTGGCAGCCGAAACCCGCGCCGCCGAAACCCGCTGGCTCCACAGTTGCTGAGCGCGATCGTCGCGGGCCTGATGCATTGCCGCCATGCCATCACGATGCGCACCCACTGCAACGGCGGCACCGATTGCTCCGATCGCCGCAAACTGGATGGCCACTCCTTGCGCTGGGCAAGGCACGCTTCGATGGGTGTTCATGACGGTACTCCTTCACAAGGAGCACTTCATTTAATGGGATCTCGACGCGGCGTCGACGCCGTTGGCACGTATTTCTCCCGGCATGCCTGGCAAGGATCTAATGCGAGCATTCCTTGCATGGCGTGCACAACCGAGGGTGCTTGCCCTCCGAAAAGAATATTTCGCCGCAGCACATGCACGTCCGCATCGTTCCAGTCGCCCCCGTCTGATTTCCTTGAGATCAGGAAGACCGGGCTTCCAAGCTTTCGCTCGAATGCTGTCGAGTGTCGTTGCGAAATGGCTGGCGATCTCGCCCCTCGCCTGTCCCGCCATCCACATATCGCCGAGTTCAATCCTTCGTTCCGCCGTCCATTCCATATCTGCGCTCCCCATTCCTATCGCATCGATAGTGACCCAGAGATTCCGCCGGCGCAAATCGGCGGCATAGGAATATGTTCTTGCTTCGTTCCTTCGACTCGGGATAGGCTGCGGTCATGGAAGACCACGAAATCACTCTCAAACTAAAATGGCGGCAGACTTGGGAAGAGAAGTCAGATGACTTCGTATGCGAGGCATCGACGTATTCGGGATCGGTCGGCAGGATTTACCTGCACGAGAGCGGACCGATGGAAGGTCAGTGGCTCTGGAGCTTCCAAGCATTCGGTTCCGACATATCCAGAAACATCGGAGCGCTATCCGGCTACGAGACGTCGGCACGCCGCGCCGCCAAAGAAGTCGAGGATGCCTGGTTCTCGGCGATACGCGGAACCTTGCACGAGCAAGAATCCAAACCTTCAGCGAACGCATATGCGGCCGCAAAAGGCATGTGAGACTTTTGTAGCTATCAAGAATTAGGTTCTTGAAATCGGCGTCCACTTGACGGAGCTGGATGATCACCCTGCTCCGGTCTCTGGCCAAGGAAAGTCAAACCGCCCTACGTAGTAGGTGCCGTGCAGGTAATTGAGATCGCTCTCCCAATCGGCCACGGCGTACTCCATGTGTATGCCCCGCCTCTTGGCGTTTCTGGTAAGCGCGGCGATCGTGTAGGCCATCTTCCTTAAACGACCACCAGTGCCTGGGGCGCCCCATTCGAGGCGGGTCGGAGCATCGAGAACCTCCACCATGAAAAGCCGTGCCAGCGTCCTGCGTCTGGTAGTCTCTGGCTCTCCCCGTGTGCGTCCTACCCTGTACCCTGCCCCCGCCAGAACGCCGAACGCATCGGCCTCGAAACTCAATTGGCCGTTGCCGCTCTCTGCCACCGTGGTTGGCCACCGGAAGTATCCGCCGCCGGGCAGCAGAGAGGACGCATTTGGCCCCCTTCGCTCTCTTTCGTCTTCGATGACCGCGATGAGCACCTCGGCCGCCACTCGGAATTCACGCTTGGGATGCGATAGCTTGTCCTGAGCGTTCGTCCAAACGACGTGGATTTTTTCGAGCGGCATCTCTGGAATCTGGGAGGCAATTTTTGCGGCCCTAACTGTCCCTCGTTCCTCTGGAGTGGGCTGCCCCTGCGCCAGCCGCTTGGCCATTTCGACGCGTTCATCAAGTGCTTTTGGTAGTGCCAAGGGCAGCGCTCGATGCTGAGTCTCCTGCGAGCGGTCAGGCTTCCGAGCGGTTCGCAGGGCCTTCTCCTTTAGCCGCTTTGTCTTTGGCTCCAACTCGGCCGAGAGCTTCCGGATCGTTTTGGGAGTCAATTCCCGAAGGAAGTCGTAGCCGTCTTCCGTGATGACGATCGGCCCTTTCTTGCCGAGCCTTTCAATGAAGCAAGACCGATACATATAATCCAAGGCCGCGTCGGCCTTGGATCGGAACGTGCAACTGGTACCAGGGGGATTAGCCGCGTCCAGCTCCCCTCTAGCGAATCCGTACATCTCGGCGACGGACGCGACGATGCCCTTTTGTGAGAATGGTCGGTCTCTAATCGTTATGAAGATGTCAGCCAGAAGCCCTGCCGCAGCGGGGATTTTACCTTGTTCAGGGCTGTCATCTTTCATGGAGACATCTCATGCTTCCCAGAACATCTCGGCTTCCGTACTCCATTGCAACTCCCCTCGGCATCGCATGCAACCTACCACGATTCCGTTCTGGGCTGCCGCTCGCCCCGCCAGCGACCACCTTCCTCCTGAAGGTGGGTTCAAATTCCCGACCTCGAAGGAGGTCTCCTGATCCCGGTGGATAGGAAGGTCTGGCAGCAAGGCCGGCAGGATTCGATCCGTCCAGTCCATCGTGGGGACCACGGCGAACACCCTGCCTCTGGGCTTTTCCAAGGTTGACGCCGCTGCCGACTGCCGGCTATCTCAAATACCGAACACGGCTCTCACGTTCCGACACCAATTCCATGGCTCGGCGGAAGATTGCTTCATTCGGGTAGAATATGATCGACGGCAAGCGGACCCCACAGATCGACCTCGATACCGAGCTGATGCTCATGGACCTCGACGACGCTCTCTTCGACATGAATGAGAGCGGCGAACGGCTCGACGAGCTTTGGGAACAGTTTCGTCTCGGGAATGTTCCCGCCGACCTGCACGACGACGCGCCGCTGACGCTGGAAATGGCAGTGTGCCTCCCGGAAATGCAGGGGAAATTCACGGTCAATCCCAATTTCCGTTCCAAATCCGAAACGATGACCGTCAGGACGTTGCGGGACGCGATCAGGCGCAAAGACCTCGAATGCCGCCGCCCGAACAAAAACATTTTCGTTACCCGCCGCCAGATCAGGGAGTGGCTTGAAAAATGTCCCCAAGACGGAAAGAGCCGCACCTCATCCTCATCGGCGAGCGGAAAGACAAGCAAGGCCGTCTCACTCACAAGGCAACCTGGCTCATCAAGGACGGAGACGGTCGAACTCGCACTTTCTGCGGCAAGGACGAGCATGAAGCCGCGAAGCTGAAGCTTCACGAACACAACGTCCAAAAATACATCGAGAAGGCCTTGGACGTCGACGCCGAAGGCGACGATCCCCCCGTCCCTGCGAAAGACTACCCTATCGCCACCGCGTTGATGCTCTACCAACATCACAGGGTAGCGGCGCTGAACGTCCGACTGTCCACGAAAGGCAAACAGCCAGGCAAGGACATCGACCACAAACAGGTCGGAGACCTCAAGCGTCGGCTCCGCCAGCTTTTGGACTACTGGGGCGACAAGACCGTCGCGCAAATCAACAAGGACCGTTGCCGCCAATTCGACACCATCGAGACGAAGGACGGCCCCCTGAAGCTCACCGTCTCGTCTAAGGCACGGTTTCTCGATGACCTGAAATCCGCCGTCCATTTCGCCATGTCGGAGCAGAAATGCGAGACGGTCGTCTTGCATTGGGACATCCCGAAGCACTCCAAACGCCGCCGCACGACATGGTACACCCGCGACCAGGTTGCGGCGTTGGTGTGGACGGCACACAGCAAGAAGGGCATATATCGATTCAGCGCCAAGAAATCGGGCGAGGCCAAGGCAGGGATCACCAAGACGACATCCCTCCGTCCCATGCGCCACATCGCACGGATGATCCTCGTTGCCGTCGGCACCGGAACGCGGTCGGAACGCGTCGAGATGGCCTCGTTTTACGACATTCCCGGCCATCCCTTCATCGACGTCGACAAGGGCATCTTCTGGCGGTCATGGGACGGCGAAGACGTCGCTTCGAATAAACGCGCCGATCCGTGCATACTGCACCCGACCCTGTTGCTTCACTGCCGCCGCTGGAAGGCCATGGGGCTGAGATACCTGACCGAATACCGCGGGAAACCCGTAAAGGTGTCCTCGGCGTTCTATCGACTGATCCGCACGGCACTCGGCGACGAGGCCCCGGGACGGTCGATCCATACTTTCCGGCACACGGCCGCGACGTGGCTGCTGTCCTCGAGCGCGAAACTCAACCATTCCGTCGTCGCGGGCTTCCTGGGCATGGACGTACAGGTCTTGACCGACATCTACGGCCATAACAGCCCGGATTTCCAAGGCGAGATCAGGGAGGCCTTCAGGTCGGGCAACGTCGGCCGCAACCGCGCCGGGAAGGCAACCAAGGAAAACCCCGTCGAGAAACTGCTGACGGAAGAACGCAAGCGTGGCTTGTTCGACCTCGCCGAGACGCTGGAAGCGCCCTCCGAAGTGTTCGCCCTCATCGACGGCGCGAAGCCCGGGCAGATCGAAGGTTTACGGGTCCACATCAAGAAAGCGGCGCGGTCGGGGGAGTGGTCAATTGTCACATGATCACCTCGATTACCGCTACCAACCGCTACCGATTGCTACCGAATGAACGGGAATTATGGGGTATCAACGGGTATCAACGCCTCAATAAAACCCAATTTATTCAATGGTTTAATTGGCAGGTTCTTCGTTTACACCGAGGATGTCGGCGGTTCGAGTCCGTCATCGCCCACCACTCCGCTCCCATACGGCCCCAATCGACGTTCATTATCTCGCGAGATCGTCGGCTACGCGCCAACTCGATGCAAAAGCTGAGGGCTTAAGCCGACAGAAGCGAGCGTATCTGGTGGCAAACCGATTCGGTTGCACAGCTGTTTTCCACCCTCGGCTGCTTCTGGCCAATTGCGCCCTCTCGCGGCATAGCCAGGTTCCTTTATCCACTCGACCGCATGCCGGCTGAACATGTCCACGACGCAGATGGACGGGATACCTAACTCTCTAGCCGCGAGAAAAAGGGCATGCTCGGTCCGGGGAGCGTTGCTTGCGACCACAAGCCTCGGCTTTACGCGTTCAAGCAGCCTGACCATCGTGCGCACGGGCAGGAAGGCCTGCCGGCCCTTCTCCGCGTAAATCTCAGGTGCCCGGTGTTAGCCGTGAACTGCAACCAGGTCGAGAAAATTAAGCCCGTGATAGGCGATGGATTCGTTCCACGGCACGGGCCCCGCAACCTCCTGTGAGCCCCGCAATCTTTCGCCTGCTGCCAGAACGGCGGGATCGTTTGCCTCCGGAAAATTCACATAGCCGAAATAGGGTTGTTGCCGCGCGGCAAGGTATTTTTGCGCGGTGGTCAACGCCAGATATGCGCTATTGAAGCCTTCTTCCGTCATTCTCCTGAAGACGGACTCAAGCATGGTGACGTGCCCGCCTTGTTCCATGGATTCGAGAGCGGTCCCTTCCCTGAAGACGGACTCAAGCATGGTGACGTGCCCGCCCCCATAAGAAGCAAAAAGTATCTCGGTCGCCTCGGTCATGGCGCGAAGCGGTGTGGACGCTCAGGTTTCGTGCGCGGCATTGTCGGTCCTGACAATCAGATCAAACAGGATACGACGAGCCGCCTGCTCGTTTTCCTGCTCCAGCGCCATGCCCAGATTGTGGAGCGCGGCATCCAGATCGACATCGTCGGTGACGGATGCGGCGCGCAAGATCTTCTCATGCCTTGTCCGTTCGGCGGTTGCCGCGTCGTAGAACAGTTCCTCGTACATTTTCTCGCCGGGGCGTTTGCCGGTGGCGATGATTTCAATGTCGCCATGCGGGTTCGCGACCGACTTGACGCTCAACCCTGCCAGACGGACCATGTTTTCGGCCAGATCGGCAATCAGCATCGGCTGGCCCATGTCGAGCAGGAAGACGTCGCCGCCATCCGACAAGGCTCCCGCCTGGACGATGAGTTCGGCGGCCTCCTGGATGGACATGAAGTAGCGCGTCATGGCCCGGTCGGTCAGCGTCAGCGGCCCGCCCGTGGCGATCTGTTCCTTGAAAAGCGGAACCACCGAGCCGTTTGAACCCAGCACATTGCCGAACCGCACGCAGCAAAAGCGCTGCCCCGAGCCCGCCTCTGCGGCAGCGCACGCCTTTTTGCGCACAATCAGCTCGGCCCAGCGCTTGGTCGCGCCCATGACGTTGGTGGGGCGGACTGCCTTGTCGGTCGAAATCAGCACGAAGCTCGCCACACCGGTTTCAAAGGCGATGTCGGCCACGGTCTTGGTGCCGAATACATTGTTCTGGATGCCTTCGAGGGCATTGGCTTCGACCAGCGGAACATGCTTGTGCGCGGCGGCGTGGAACACCACCTCGACCCCGTGCTCGACCATGGCATGCCGCACCCGCCTTGCGTCCGTCACCGAGCCCAGAACGGCGACGATCGGTGAATCGCTGCGCCCAGCCAGTTCCTGGTCAATCTTGTAGAGGGCAAATTCGTTGGCCTCGAACAGGACCAGCCGCTGCGGACCCCACTGCGCGATCTTGCGGCACAATTCGGAGCCGATCGAGCCGCCGGCGCCGGTAACCATCACCGTGCGCCCCACGATCATCGCCCGAATGAGATCGAGGTCGGGCGGCACGGAGGAGCGGCCAAGCAGGTCGTCGATATCGATTTCGCGGATCTGGCTGACCAGGTATTTTCCGGTAACGATGTCGGCAATCTCGGGCAGCGACTGTACCTTGACGCCCTGCCGGCTGACCGATCCGATGATTTCTTTTCGGCGCGCGGCCGAAAGGGACGGCATCGACAGAACCACCTGCTTGACGCCGAAATCCTGCACCAGGATTGCGAGCGCAGACGGCGGATAGACCCGGATGCCCACGACTTCGCGGCGGTGCAAGGCCGTGTCGTCATCGATGAAGCCGGCAATGAAATGGCTGGCGTGCAGGGACAGGGCCAGTTGCCGCCCCGCCTCGCCCGCGCCGTAGATGACCACCGCGGGCCGCTGCAACATAAGTTTGCGCGACGTCGGCCAGAACAGCCATTTTGCGGTGAAGCGGCTGCCGATGACGGCGACGGAAGCGAGCGCCCAGTAAATGATCGGCACGGAGCGCGGGAGAATGCCATGCCACGCCAGCGCGGATAAAAACGCAACGAGCACCCACAACAGGACGGCCAGGGTGATTGCGCGCAACATCGTCCACAGGGCGCGCTCGGGCAAATAGCGCACCACCGCCCGGTACAATCCCATGCGGATAAAGATCGGGATCGCCGTCACGGGTGCCGAGAGCAGGATCAGCCAGGCATCTGTTCCGTCCGGCAAGGTCCAGCGGTCGAAACGCAGCGCAAAACTGGCCCAGAGCGCGGAACTCAGGATGACGATGTCGACCGACACCAGGATCGCGCGCTTCCAGCGGCGAGGAAGGGCCAGAATGAGCGCTCTGAATTTTTTCAGCATGTAGGTGCGGACCAGCGAGTAACCGTAGTGCGGCCTCCCATGAAAGCCGCGACCGGTCAAGCGTCGTGACGATGCACGAAGCACGGCCAACGGATGAAATTGCCTTCCTATAGACGCAGCGAGGACAGCGTCGAGCGGGCGCCCGACAGCAGGACGGCCATCGCCATGGCTGCCAGCGCCAGAGCCACCCGGATAATCGCCGGCATGCCACTGAACACCAGATCCAGCGCGATAGCGCCGCCACACGCCAGTCTCAAGGCAAGCAGCCGCCGGCCGGCCTGTTGCAGGGCCGGTCTGGAGACACGCAACCGTGCGGCCCGGGCAAGAATGGCGGCCAGAACCAGATGGAAAATCGGCAGCGCAAGCATGGCCAGCCGAGCATCGGAAAGTAGAAATCCGGGGCCAATCGCAAACGGCAGGACGAGCAGACTGATCAAGGTGCAGCGGAAACCCAGGCCCGATTTCTTCTGGGCATTCAGCATCGCCGCCGCCATCCCGCTGATTGCCACGAGCGGGATCGTCAGCATGCCAATGGCGGCGAGGTCCGACACAAGATTTATATCGTCTGCGGTCATCCGGCCCCGAGCGAACACAAGCTCTGTCAGCGGATGGGAAAAACAGATCGCCGGAATGCAGATCGAAATGCCAACCAGCGTTGCTGCCACCGTCGCCGTGGCAAACATCGTTTCGGCTTCTTCGCTCTTCGAAGCGGCAAATTGGTCGCTCAGGCGCGTGAAGGCAACGGTGGTGATCGAGGTAATCGCAACGCCGAGGGGCAGTTCGACAAGCTTGGTCGCGTAGTTGAAGGCCGCAATCACGCCTTCGCCTGTGAAGGAAAGAGCCGACCGCATCAAAACCGGAACGAGCAGTATGAGCGTCGCCGCGCCAAGGGCCGCGGCAAATCGCAGGCCAGGCCTCTGGTTTCCGGCCGAACCGCGCCGAGGTTACGCCATTTAATCAAACGGGCCGAAACGACAAGCTGGCTTGCCACCCTCAACCCCGCGCCTACAATTATCGCCAGGGCAAGCGCCACCAGCAAATCCGCCCGCTTCGGGCGCTGTATATCGACATGCAGTTGCTCCTGTCGGGCAACAATCTGGTCAAGCCGGATCGCATGGGTATGGCCGTCTCCCTCGAGGCGCGCACTCCGTTTCTCGATTACCGAATGATGGAGTTTGCCTTTCGCATGCCCGGTCATTTCAAGCTGCGCGACGGGGTGACGAAATTTCTGTTCAAGAAGGCGGTAGCGCCTCTGATCGGAGAGGACCTCGCCTATCGCAAGAAGCAGATGTTCACCGTCCCGGTCGGGGGCTGGTTTCGAAACGAATTGCGGGAGTATTGCCGGGATTATCTCGGTCGCGAGTCCCATTTCCGAAAAGAATCGGTATTTTCGGAGTATGTCGAGTCTCTGGTTGAAAACCACATCCAGGTTCTCAAAATAACACGCGTCAGATTCGCGCGCTGATTGCGCTGGAACATTGGCAAAATGCCTTCCGTGAACACATATGTTGAGCGAACGGCATGTTGAACGACATGCGGGCGGTGATCATCGGATCGGGCTCGATCGGCCAGCGCCACATGCGCAACCTCGCGGCAATTGTCCCCGGCGCTAAGTTCGTCTTGCTGAGGCATGGTAGCGGCGCGGTTTCCGGCGCGCTGGGCTTCGATGAAATCGTCGTGCCTGACCTCGCCGCCGCGCTGGCGTTGAAGCCGACGCTGGCGATCTTGGCGACGCCATCCGCCCGTCATATCGACGCTCTGCCGCTGCTGATCGAGGCAGGAATTCCCACCTATGTTGAAAAGCCCGTTGTAACGGAGGCGGCCGACGCCATTGCCGTGCGCAAGGCGCTCGCCGCTGCGCCCGGCCTTCCGCACATGGCGGGGTTCAATCTTCGCCATCTTGGTTCGCTGGCCATGGCAAAATCCATCGTCGCCTCCGGCAAGATCGGGACGATCGCCCGCGCCAGCTTTTCCGCAGGCCAATGGTTGCCGGATTGGCGGAAGGGACAGGATTATCGCCAAAATTACAGCAGCAGCAAACAGCTGGGCGGGGGTGTCATCTTCGACCTGAGCCACGAACTCGATGCGGCGCGCCTGCTTCTGGGCGAGGTCGAGCTACGTTCCTGCGAAATTGGCCATGTCGAAAGCCTGGAAATCTCCAGTGAAAGCGTGGCTTGCATGATGGGCCGCGCAGGATCGGGGACCATCGTCACGGTCAATCTGGACTATGTCGCACGTTCTCCGATCCGGCGTTATGAACTGGTCGGCGACCTCGGTACGTTGATATGGGATTTGCCGGCGGGACAGTTGTCGCTTTACACAGGCACCGGCAGGGAGACCATCACCTCCGCGGCCGGCGATTTCGACGTGCCTGGCACATATCTGACGGCCATGAGCAGTTTTGTGGACGCCGTGGCAGGCTCCACCCGACCAAATCTACAAACGCTGGAAGACGGCCTGCGCAGCACGGAGCTTGCCATCCGCGCCCGTGAACTGGGGGAGCGGATTTGAGCACCATCGCAACCATTTGCGCGCGCGGCGGCTCCCAGGGCGTGCCGGGAAAAAACATCCGCCCGCTGCTTGGCAAGCCGTTGATCGTGCATTCCATCGAGCAGGCGAGGAGTGCGGGCATCGAGCTTGTATACGTCTCGACGGACTCTCCCGACATAGCGAGAATCGCTACGGAAGCCGGCGCATCGGTGCCGTATTTGCGTCCGGCGGAACTGGCGACAAGCACGGCGCCAAAGGTCCCGGTGATCGACCATCTCGTCAACGAGGTCCGGAAGTCGGGGCAAGAGGTTTCATGCGTCGTGGACCTCGACCCCACCTCCCCCTTGCGGAGCGTATCCGATATCCAAAACTGCATGGCGCTGTTCGACGACAAAACGGACGTCGTGATTACCGGGTTTGAGTCCGACAAGAATCCGTACTTCAACATGGTCGAGGAAAAGCCGGACGGCACGATCCGCCTCGTCAAGCAGCCGGAATCCGCTATCGCGGGCCGGCAAGCGGCTCCAAAAGTGTTTTCCATGAACGCCTCCATCTATGTCTGGCGTCCGGATGCCCTCAAAGGTAGCCTCTGGGATGGCAGGGTAAAGCTGTATGTAATGCCTCGGGAGCGGTCGATCGACATCGATTCCGAACTGGATTTCTTCTTCGTGGAAAAGCTGATGGAAATGAACGATGCCCGGTAGCGCCGCCGATTTTTCGCTGTCGGAAAAGACGGTCGTCATTACCGGCGGCGGCGGGATACTGGGCCGGCGCATGACGCTGGCCCTGGCTGCGGCGGGAGCGAGAGTAGCCGTGATTGAGCCCGATCTGGCCAAGGCGAAAGCCGCGACCGATGCGGTTTCGGATCTGCCGGGATCGGCCCACCCTTTTGCCGCCGACGTGACCAATCCGGAGTCCGTCGCGGCGGCATGCGAGGCCATCGGCGCGCAACTTGGCCCGGTCTATGGGCTGGTGAATAACGCGGCCACCAAGTCGGACAATTTCTTCGAGCCGTTTGAATCGTTTCCGATCGCGGACTGGAACGCCGTCATGGCGGTCAATTTGACGGGTGCTGTGATCTGCGCGCAGGTTTTCGGCAAGGAAATGCTCAAGAACCGGCGTGGCGCGATCGTGAACACCTTGTCGATCTATGGTGTGGTCGCACCGGATCAACGCATTTACGACGGATCGCTGTATGAAGGCCGCGCGATCAATACGCCGGCGGTGTACAGTGCCTCCAAGACGGCTTTGTGGGGCCTGACCAAATATCTGGCGGCCTATTGGGGCGACAAGAACATTCGGGTCAACGCCATATCTCCCGGCGGCGTGTTCAGCGGGCAAAACGAGACGTTCGTCAATGCCTATAGCGCCCGCGTCCCCATGGGCCGAATGGCAAAACAGGACGAGATGTCCGGTACGGTGGTTTTCCTGCTGTCGGATGCCTCGTCTTTCATCACCGGTCAAAACATCGTCGTCGATGGCGGCCTCAGCGTCTGGTAGGTGAATAATGTCCACGTTCATCATTGCAGAAGCCGGCGTCAATCATAATGGCGACGCGGAAAAGGCCCACCGGCTTGTCGAGAAGGCCGCCGCCAGCGGCGCGGATGCCGTAAAATTCCAGACCTTTTCAGCCGACAAACTGGTGCGGCGCGGCGCGCAAAAGGCGGAGTATCAAAAGAAGTCGACCGGCTCGGGCGATCAGCATGCCATGCTCAAGGCGCTTGAGATGCCGGAAAAGCTGCATGTGGCGCTTGCACGCCGATGCGAGCAACTCGGCATCGAGTTCATGTCCACGGCCTTCGACGAAGAGGCGCTCGATCTGCTTATTTCGGTCGGGATCAAACGCATCAAGATCCCGTCCGGCGAACTCACGAACACCCCGTTCCTGAGCTATATGGCGAGCAAGAACCTGCCGCTTATCATTTCGACGGGCATGGCGACGCTCGACGAGGTGGTCGAGGCGGTGCACGTCGTCGAGGAAACGCGGCGCGCTGCCGGGTTCGTCGAGCCTCTCAACCAGATCGTGACAGTCCTGCATTGTACGTCGAACTATCCGACAGCCGTCGCGGACGTGAACCTCAACGCCATGCTGACGATGGGAAAGGCTCTCGGCGTCCCTGTTGGCTATTCGGATCATACTCTGGGCGGCACGGTTGCGACCGCCGCCGTGGCTATGGGTGCGGTCGTCATCGAAAAGCATTTCACCTTGGACAAAACACTTCCCGGACCCGACCATGCAGCCTCGATGGCCCCACATGAGCTTGCCGCCCTGGTCGCCGCCATACGGGAGGTGGAGGTCGCGCTTGGCGACGGCGTAAAAGCGCCCTCGCCGTCCGAACTGCCGGTTCGCGACCTGGTGCGCCGAAGCGTCACCAGCCTGCGGGAGATCCCAAGCGGATCGGTGATTGAGCCGTGCGACGTGGCACTCCTGCGGCCAGGCACGGGCATCGCGCCACGCAATCTCCAGGACGTTTATGGGCGACGTGCGGCACGGACTATCCCTGCTGGCGAAACGCTAGACTGGACGGACCTTCAATGAGGGCCAAACGCCGCGTCGCCTATGTCACCGGAACGAGGGCCGATTTTGGCCTGATGCAATCGACCCTGAAGTTGCTTCAGGCGAGCGAAAAGATGGAGTTGGTTGTCGTCGTCACCGGAATGCATCTCGATCCGGCCTATGGCTTTACCGTAGACGAAATCGAACGTTCGGGGCTTCCGGTTGCAGTGCGTGTCGAGGTCGAGCAAGGCCACCCCAGCGGCGCTCGGACGGCGCGCAATATCGGTCGCATGACCATGGGTTTCGTGGACGCTTTCGAGCAGGCGCAACCCGATATCGTGCTGCTGCTGGGCGACCGTGGCGAGATGCTGGCGGGCGCGCTGGCTGCGATTCACCTCAATATCCCGATCGCCCATATCCATGGCGGCGAGCGTTCGGGCACCGTCGACGAGCCTGTCCGCCACGCCATCTCCAAGCTTTCGAACTTCCATTTCGTTGCGACCGAAGAAAGCCGCGACCGTCTGATCCGAATGGGCGAGCAACCGGACACTGTCACCGTTGTCGGCGCGCCGGGGCTGGACGGCATTCGGGAAGTGGCAAATGTCGACCCTGCGCCGTTGTTCTCGAAATACGGTCTTGATCCAGAAAAACGCCTCGCGCTGTTCTTGTTCCACCCGGTTCCGGAGGAATCGAGGCAGGCGAAAGCCGCGACCGGATCGATTCTCGATGCACTTGCAAAGGAAGGGGTCCAGGTACTTGCATTGCGGCCCAACTCTGACGGAGGAAGCGCCGAGATTCTCGCCATACTGGAAGAACACGCCGCGCGCGACACTATCCGGCTGGTGACCCATATTCCGCGCAACGAGTATCTGTCGCTGCTCGGGAGCGCCGACATGCTCATCGGGAATTCGAGCAGCGGCATCATCGAAGCCGCATCTTTCGGCACCAACGTGGTCAATATCGGCGCTCGCCAAAACTTGCGGCAACGCAACCGGAACGTCATCGATGCCGAACTGGTACCGGACGCGATCACGGCCGCGCTGAAACTGGCGCTGGCGCGCGGTCGGCAAGCGCCGATCAACATCTATGGCGACGGCCAAAGCGGTGCCCGCATCGTGTCGACGCTGGAGCAACTGGCGCTTGGAAACGGAGCACCCAGGAAAATCAATGCCTACTGAACCTATCACGCTCGTGGGAGCGGGCGGCCATGCCCTGGTGGTGCTCGACGCCTTGTCGCTTTCAACAGCGCGAAGCGGGCGGATTGTCGTTTGCAGCGAGGACCAGCACCAAATTGGCCGGGAAATCCTGGGCCACCGCATCACTCTGCTCGACGTTGCGAGGCTTTCAGGCTGCGGGTTTCATGTCTGCATCGGGCGCAATGATGTGCGCCGGAGGCTGTTCACTGAAATCAGTGAAGCTTCCGGGCAGGCCGTCACGATCGTCCACCCTCGATCCGTCATAGCTGAAAGCGCCGATCTGGGTGCTGGCGCCTTCGTTGCCGCCGGGGCTATCCTCGCGCCCAAATGCCGGATCGGGCGATCCTGCATTGTCAATCATGGCGCCATTGTCGATCATGAGGTCGAAGTCGGCGATTTCACCCATATCGGTCCGGAGGTGACGATCGGCGGCGCTACCCGGATTGGCAGCGGTGTTCTCCTGGGTGCCGGCGCAAACATATTGCCGGGGGTGACGATCGGCGAAAATGCCGTCGTGGGTGCGGGTGCTGTGGTGCTTGAAGATGTGCCGGCCGACGCCGTGTATGTCGGCGTCCCGGCCCGGAGAATACGATAGGAAAGCCAAGTTGGATATCTCGACAATCAGCATTTCCCGTTCGTCGACAGTGCGCGAAGCCCTGGCAGTCCTCGACCTATCCGCTGCCGGCATACTCCTGCTCATCGAGCCGGACGGCTCCTTCGAGCGCACCATCACCGACGGCGACCTTCGCCGCCTGATGCTGAATGGATCGGAGTTGGACGACAGGCTGGAAATCTTGCCAAAAGTCGCCTCGATCACCTTGTCCCCCGATCATACGCGCCGGGCCGCCTTCGACCTGATGCAGCGCTTCAAGATCAACCATCTGCCGGTCATCGACGGTGCCGGCCGCGCGGTAGCCCTTTTCGAGCGCGCGAGACTCGACGAGCAGGTGTTGCTGTCGACGCCTCACATGGGTTCGACGGAACTCGAATTCGTCGAGGAGGCGTTTCGCACAAACTGGATCGCGCCGATCGGCCCGAATGTGGACGCGTTTGAACGAGAACTTGCCGAGAATGTCGGCGTCGGCCACGCGGTCGCCCTGAATTCGGGAACAGCGGCAATTCATCTGGCGTTGCGCCTGCTGGAGGTCGGCACGGGAGATCGGGTCTTCTGCTCGACCTTGACGTTCATTGCCAGTGTCAGCCCCATCCTGTTTCAGGGTGCGGTGCCCGTATTCATCGATTCCGAGCCACAGAGCTGGAACATGTCGCCTGTCGCGCTTGAGCACGCGCTCGAGAACGCAAAACGGGAGGGAAAGCTTCCCAAGGCGGTCATCGTGGTTTCGCTTTACGGGCAAAGCGCGGACATGGATCCCATCATGGCGCTATGCGACAGTTTTGGTGTACCCGTCATCGAGGATGCCGCCGAATCCCTCGGCGCCCAGTACAAGGGAAAGGCGTCCGGTACGTTCGGGCGCATCGGAATCTACTCTTTCAACGGCAACAAGATCATCACCACATCCGGCGGTGGCATGCTGATCACCGAGGAGGCGGCGTTTGCCGACAGAGCCCGCTTCCTGTCGACACAGGCGCGCGATCCCGCGCCCCATTACCAGCACTCGACCATCGGCTATAACTACCGCATGAGCAATATCCTGGCCGGCATCGGCCGCGGGCAGTTGCGCGTTCTCGATGACAGGGTTGCGGCGCGACGGGCAGTGTTTGAAACCTACAAATCGGAACTCGCTGCCTGCGATTGGATTGAATGGATGCCGGAGCCCGACTGGAGTTACTCGACCCATTGGCTATCGGCCTGCGCCGTCAGGCCAGGAACTGCCGGCATCACCAGCAAGGCGATTATCCAGCGGTTGTTCGGCGAGTTCATCGAGGCGAGGCCGGTATGGAAGCCCATGCATCTGCAACCGATCTTTGCAGGCTTGTCTTATTACCCGCATTCCAACCTGTCGGTTTCCGACGACCTGTTCGAACGCGGCCTGTGCCTGCCGTCCGGCTCCAATATGTCGGAAGCGCAAATCTCCCGCGTCGTGGACGCGATCCGCAAGGTTTAGAACCGGCAGGCCCCGATTCCGTCGCGAGGGACGAACGACGATCTGCCCCAAAAGAAAAAGCCGGGCATGCCCGGCTCCTCCCTATGGATAAAGGTCAGATGCGTTAGTTGACCGCATCCTTGAGACCCTTGCCGGCCGAGAATTTCGGCACGGTGCGGGCCGGAATCTGTACTTCCGCACCAGTCTGCGGGTTACGACCCGTCGATGCCGCACGGGCTGACACGGTGAAATTTCCGAATCCGACAAGCCGGACGTCTCCGCCCTTCTTCAGTTCGCCCGTGATGGTGGCAAATACCGCATCAACAGCGGACTGCGCGTCGCCCTTCGAAATACTCGCGGCGTCGGCGACAGCAGACACCAGTTCGTTCTTGTTCATAAAAATTCCCTTCCATGAGAAAACCGGACAAGCGACTCAACCGGCAGGAAACGGACTTTAGAAAGAAGCGTTCCCGCAACCAAGCTGGCTTACCCGGAAAATTTCGAAAAATCCCATGTTTTTATAGGTTTTTCACATGAAAAAGCCGGACACGAGGCCCGGCTTTCCCATTGTGCACCGCACACTCTGCAAAGTTCAGTGCGAGAGCGATTTCGCGGCCTCATCCTCGGTGTCTGCCACGGCCGGCATACCGACCGGTTCCACCCACTCGATCGGCTCCGGCATCCGCACCAGCGCGTGGCGAAGCACCTCGCCTACCCTGGCCACCGGAATGATCTCCATGCCGTTTTTCACATTGTCCGGTATCTCCGCCAAATCCTTGGCGTTGTCCTCCGGAATGAGCACCGTCTTGATGCCGCCGCGCAGTGCCGCCAGCAGCTTCTCCTTGAGGCCGCCGATCGGCAGGATCCTGCCGCGCAGCGTGATTTCGCCCGTCATGGCGATATCCGCCCGGACCGGAATGCCGGTCAGGATGGAGACGATCGCGGTCGCCATGGCGACGCCCGCCGACGGACCGTCCTTGGGAGTTGCCCCTTCCGGTACGTGGACATGGATGTCGCGCTTGTCGAACAGTGGCGGCTCGACGCCGAAATCGACAGCCCGCGAGCGGACATAAGACGCCGCCGCAGAAATCGATTCCTTCATCACGTCCTTCAGGTTGCCGGTTACCGTCATGCGGCCTTTGCCCGGCATCATGACGCCTTCGATCGTCAGCAATTCGCCGCCGACCTCGGTCCATGCCAGGCCGGTGACGACACCGACCTGATCGTCGGTCTCGACCTGGCCGAAACGATAACGCGAGACGCCGAGATAGTCGGCAAGGTTCTCCGCCGTCACCGCAATGGACTTCTTCTTGGTCTTGATGATGTCCGTCACCGCCTTGCGGGCAAGTTTCATCAGGTCGCGCTCCAGACTGCGCACGCCCGCTTCACGGGTGTAGGTCTGGATGATGGCGCGGATCGCGTCCTCGCTGACCGAAAACTCCTTGGCCTGCAAGGCGTGATCGCGCATCACCTTCGGCATCAGGTGCCGCTTGGCGATCTCGATCTTCTCGTCCTCGGTATAGCCGGCGATACGGATGATCTCCATGCGGTCCATCAAGGGCGCCGGGATATTCAGCGTATTCGCCGTCGTCACGAACATCACGCTCGACAAATCGTATTCGACCTCGAGATAGTGATCCATGAACGTCGAGTTCTGTTCCGGATCGAGCACTTCGAGCAGCGCCGACGAAGGATCGCCACGGAAATCCTGGCCCATCTTGTCGATCTCATCGAGCAGGAAGAGCGGGTTGGATTTCTTCGCCTTCTTCATCGACTGGATGACCTTGCCGGGCATCGAGCCGATATAGGTGCGCCGATGGCCCCTGATCTCGGCCTCGTCGCGCACGCCGCCCAGCGCCATGCGGATGAACTCGCGGCCGGTCGCCTTGGCGATCGACTTGCCGAGCGAGGTCTTGCCGACGCCGGGAGGGCCGACGAGGCACAGGATCGGGCCCTTCAGCTTCTTCTGGCGGCTCTGCACGGCCAGGTACTCGACGATACGGTCCTTGACCTTGTCGAGGCCGTAATGATCGGTATCGAGCACCTGCTGCGAGAAATTCAGGTCCTTGCTGACCTTGGAGTTCTTGCCCCACGGTATAGACAGCAGCCAATCGAGATAATTGCGCACGACCGTGGATTCGGCCGACATGGGCGACATCGTCTTAAGCTTCTTCAACTCGGCGTCCGCCTTCTCGCGGGCCTCCTTGGAAAGCTTGGTCTTCTTGATGCGCGCCTCGATCTCGGCGGCCTCGTCGCGGCCGTCTTCACCCTCGCCGAGTTCCTTCTGGATCGCCTTCATCTGCTCGTTGAGGTAGTATTCGCGCTGCGTCTTCTCCATCTGGCGTTTTACACGCGAGCGGATGCGCTTCTCCACCTGCAGGACGGAGATTTCGGCTTCCATGAAGCCCATCGCCTTTTCCAGCCGCTCCTTGACGGACAGCGTGGCAAGCATTTCCTGCTTTTCGGGGATCTTGATGGCCAGATGCGAAGCGACCGTATCGGCAAGCTTGGAATAGTCGTCGATCTGGCTGGCGGCGCCCACCACTTCCGGCGAAATCTTCTTGTTCAGCTTGACGTAGTTTTCGAAGTCGGTGACGACAGAACGCGCCAGCGCTTCCACCTCGACCTCTTCTTCCTCCGGCTCGACCAGCAGGCTGGCGGCTGCCTCGTGAAAATCGGTACGATCGGTGAACGACGTAATCTTGGCGCGCGTGGCACCCTCGACCAGCACCTTGACGGTACCGTCCGGCAATTTCAGCAATTGAAGCACATTGGCGAGCGTGCCGATGTCGAAGATCGCGGAAGCCTCCGGATCGTCGTCAGCGGCATTCATCTGGGTGGCAAGCAGGATCTGCTTTTCCTGCCCCATCACCTCTTCCAGCGCCTTGATCGACTTTTCACGGCCCACAAAGAGCGGGACGATCATGTGCGGAAACACCACGATGTCGCGCAGCGGGAGGACCGCGAAGACGCCGTCCGTGACAGGCTTGGCTTGTTTGGCCATTGTCCAACCTTTCTTATCGTGGTCGCCAATCGGCCAACCGCGAATCTCATATTAACGACCGGGGATCGTTCCGCCTATTACCCATTGCAGGGGATTTCATCAGCACAGAATGCGAGCCTTTGGCCTTCCCCCGTTAGTTGGAGGTACAGCCGGCAAAGATCAAGGGTTGATCTTCACGGCCTCCAATTACCCATATGGCAACCCGAACACCAAAACGGCGCCTCGCGGCGCCGTTTTGTTTTTCACTACATGCCCGCCGTATCAGGCGCTGACATTGCCCTTCTTTTCCTTGTTGTCGGAATAGATGTAGAGCGGCCGTGCGCTGCCCGTCACCACTTCCTCGGAAATCACCACTTCGCGCACGCCTTCGAGTGCGGGCAGTTCGAACATGGTATCGAGCAGGATCGCTTCCATGATCGAACGCAGGCCGCGTGCGCCGGTCTTGCGCTCGATGGCGCGCTTGGCGATGGCCGACAGGGCGTTCTCGTGGAAGGTCAGGTCGACGCTCTCCATCTCGAACAGGCGCTGGTACTGCTTGACCAGCGCATTCTTCGGCTCGGTCAGAATCTCGATCAGCGCCGGCTCGTCCAAATCCTCCAGCGTCGCCAGCACCGGCAGACGGCCGACGAATTCCGGGATCAGGCCGAATTTCAGCAAATCCTCCGGCTCGACCAGACGGAAGACTTCGCCGCTGCGCCTGTCTTCCGGCGAGGCGACCGTCGCGGAAAAGCCGATCGAGGTCTTGCGGCCGCGATCCGAGATGATCTTGTCCAGCCCGGAGAAAGCGCCGCCGCAGATGAACAGGATGTTGGCGGTATCGACCTGCAGGAATTCCTGCTGCGGATGCTTCCTGCCGCCCTGCGGCGGCACGGAGGCGACGGTGCCTTCCATGATCTTCAACAGCGCCTGCTGCACGCCCTCGCCCGATACGTCGCGGGTGATGGACGGGTTGTCGGACTTGCGCGAAATCTTATCGATCTCGTCGATGTAGACGATGCCGCGCTGCGCGCGTTCCACATTGTAGTCGGCCGACTGCAGAAGCTTCAGGATGATGTTCTCGACATCCTCGCCGACATAACCGGCCTCGGTCAGCGTCGTGGCGTCCGCCATGGTGAACGGCACGTCGATGATGCGGGCGAGCGTCTGCGCAAGCAGCGTCTTGCCGCAGCCGGTCGGGCCGATCAAAAGGATGTTCGACTTCGCCAGTTCAACGTCGGCGCTCTTGGAGGCATGCGCCAGGCGCTTGTAGTGGTTGTGGACGGCCACCGACAAAACGCGCTTGGCGTAAGGTTGGCCGATCACGTAATCGTCGAGAACCTTCAGGATCTCCTGCGGTGTCGGCACGCCCTCGCGCGACTTCACCATCGAGGTCTTGTTCTCCTCGCGGATGATGTCCATGCACAGTTCGACACACTCGTCGCAGATGAACACCGTTGGACCGGCGATCAGCTTGCGCACCTCGTGCTGGCTCTTGCCGCAGAACGAGCAATAGAGGGTGTTCTTGGAATCACCGCCGCCGTTATTGCCGACCTTGCTCATTTCCCAGTCCTTTCATGGCGCCCGCCGATCGTCCGGCTGAAAGGGCGTGTACTCAATCTATCGCGGGAATACGCCGCTGCCAGTCCCTGGCCCACACAACGCATTCCGTACGAAACACACATCAGAAAACGCAGCGCTTGATTCGCAGCGACCCCATTGAAAGCTAAGCCGCCGAAACTCAACAGAGCCTTAACGTTAAGCAATCGCTGCCCCCGTGGGAACAGCCAATTGTGGCCGAAATGCCGCAAATCCCCGCAAAAGTAGCGCGGGAGCAGCGGCTTCCTGCCATCGTGAGGCCTTGAAGCCGCAAATCAGGCGGTTGCGCCATCGATTTCGTCGCGCGAGGTCAACACCTTGTCGATCAGGCCGAGTTCCAGCGCCTGCTCCGTCGACAGAAAGTTGTCGCGTTCCATGGCGTTGTGAATCGTCTCGTAATCCTGACCCGTGTGCTTGACGTAAATCTCGTTCAGGCGGCGCTTCAGACGCTCGGTAAACTGCGCGTGGATCATGATGTCGGTCGCCTGGCCCTGATAGCCGCCCGACGGCTGGTGCACCATGATCTGCGCATTCGGCGTCGAAAAGCGCATGTCCTTGGCCCCTGCCGTCAAAAGCAGCGAACCGGCCGACATGGCCTGCCCGACGCACAGCGTCGACACCGGCGGCTTGATGAACTGCATGGTGTCGTACATCGCAAGGCCGGAAGTCACTACACCACCCGGCGAATTGATGTAGAGCGAGATTTCCTTCTTGGGGTTTTCCGCCTCGAGGAACAGAAGCTGCGCGCAGACCAGCGACGCCATGCCGTCTTCGATCGGCCCGGTGATGAAGATGATGCGCTCTTTCAGCAGGCGCGAGAAAATGTCGTAGGCGCGCTCGCCGCGGTTGGTCTGTTCGACCACCATCGGGACGAGGTTCATGTAGGTTTCAATCGGGTCTTTCATGCCTGTCCCTTGCTTTCGGTATGGACTCCACCCCATGGGCCGGAATCGTACTGGATCGTTGTTGTGTAGATAAGGTACCGGCTAACCCTTGTGCAAGGCCGACAGCGCTGGCCGTCCGCTTAAGTCGCATTAAGGTTTCCGGTTAAGGAATGGCAGTTACACCGCCTCCGCCCGCAGCCAGCGCTTCAGCCCGGCCACATCTCCGTCGCCAACTGCCGCCGCCACGCGTCGCCCGACCGCCGCGCCGAACTTGTAGCCGTGGCCCGAGCAGGCCGAGATGACCAGGCATTTTCCCTTCTCGTGCGCCAGGAATTTTTCGTCCGCCGTGAAGGTGTAGGCGCAGGTGACCACTTCCGTTACCGCGTATTCTTCGATGCGCGCGATGGGCGGCGAAAACAGGTTGCGGATCGCCTCGCCTTCGCCTTCGACCGGCTCGCGGTTCCAGTCGGCGTCGCTGGTCGCCACCTTGTGCAGCCCGGAACCGAATTTCATGCCGGCCCCGCCGGAAGGTGGGATCATGTAGCCGTCGGTGATGCCGCCGACATCGAGGATGACGGGAGCCGCCTCCCACGCCGCCTTCAGGTCCGCCGGCGGCTCGACATAGGCCAAGGCTGTCCTGTACGTCTTTAGCGTACCGTCCAGTTCCGGAAACAGTTTCAGCACCCACGCGCCGGCCGTCACCACGATGCGGTCGGCCTGCATGGTTTCGCCTCCTTCCAGCGTCACGCGGCCGGCATCGGCATCGACTTCCGTTACCTTGCTGCTCTCGTAGATGTTGGCGCCGTTGGCCCGCAGCCAATTCACCAGTCCGGCGGCGATCTTCCTGCAATGCAGCGCCCCGCCTTCCGGCGAGAAAAACGCATAGCGAAAGGTTCCTGCTTCAAGGAACGGCCAGCGCTTCACGGCGGCAACGGTTTCCAACACCTCGAGCGGAAAGTTGCCGGCAATCAGCCCGTCGCGATACTGCTCGGCTACGTCGCCCTCCTCGCGCGAAACGCACATGAAGCCACGCGGGTCGAGATGGCTTTCACCGAGATCGGCCCACAGTTCGTCCCACGCTTCATAGGCTTCGGTAATCAGCCGTCCGTAGCCGGCGGCCGAGCCATAGGCGCGGCGGATGATACGGTGATGGTCGCCGGAGGCAGCCAGCGGGTTGGGGATTTTCTCGCCCTGCTCGACCAGCGAGACCTGATGCCCGGCCTTGGTCAGCGACCACGCCGTCGCCAGGCCGTCGATACCGGCTCCCACCACAATCACGTTCATTCAGATATGCTCCGAGGTTTGGCATGCTTTGCGTTCAGCATAGGGTGCGGGGCTGTCGGGGCCAAGCAGAACGGCTGATCCAGCGGGGCCCAACCATGCCGCCAACCTCATAGTTTAATGACGTATTCCTTGCGGGTCGTTTCAAGCACTTGCCAGCTTCCCTTGAAGCTGGGCCGCAGGACGAAGCTGTCGCCGGCCCTGACGGTGCGCGCCTCGCCGCCCTCTTCCGCGACGATCGAGACGCCGGACAGGATGTGGCAGAATTCCCACTCGTCATACTCGATGCGCCATTTTCCGGGCGTGGATTCCCAGATGCCGGCGTAAAGGCCGCCGTCGCGCTCCTCCGTACTCCAGGTGCGGAATTTCGGATCGCCCGCAATCAGACTATCCGCAGCCGGCGCTCCGAGTTCAGGCTCGACGCCGGCGGTCGTGATCTTCAAAAAATTAGCGGGCATGGAAGGCTCCGTTCTGCAAAGCCTTCCATGCCATGGCCGTTATGCCTTCGCCAGAGCCTGCTCGAGATCGGCGATGATGTCGGCGACATCCTCGATGCCGACCGACAGGCGAACTACTTCCGGCCCGGCACCGGCGGCGGTCTTCTGTTCGTCGGAAAGCTGGCGGTGCGTGGTCGAAGCCGGGTGGATGACCAGCGATTTGGTGTCACCGATATTGGCCAGGTGCGAGAACAGTTCCAGCCCCTCGACAAACTTGATGCCCGAATCGTAGCCACCCTTGAGGCCGAAGGTGAACACAGCGCCCGCGCCCTTTGGCGAATATTGCTGCTGCAGCGCATGGTTCTTGTCGCTCTTCAGGCCGGGATAGGAGACCCAAGAAACCTTTGGATGCTTTGCCAGCCATTCGGCAACCGCCAGCGCGTTGTCGCAATGGCGCTGCATCCGCAGCGGCAGCGTTTCCAGGCCGGTGACGATGAGGAAGGCGTTGAACGGCGAGATCGCCGGGCCGAGGTCGCGCAAGCCAAGCACGCGGGCCGCGATGGCGAAAGCGAAATTGCCGAACGTCTCGTGCAGCACCATGCCGCCATATTCCGGGCGCGGCGTGGACAGCATCGGATATTTGCCGGACTTCGACCAATCGAAGGTGCCACCGTCGACGATAATGCCGCCGATGGAATTGCCATGACCGCCGATGAATTTCGTCGCCGCATGCACCACGATGTCGGCGCCATGTTCGAAGGGGCGCAGCAGATAGGGCGAGGCCATCGTGTTATCGACGATCAGCGGCAGGCCGTGCTTGTGCGCGATAGCGGCGATCGCCTTGATGTCGACGAACTCACCACCCGGATTGGCAAGGCTCTCAATGTGGATCGCCTTGGTCTTGGCGTCGATCTGCTTCTCGAAGCTCTCCGGATTGTTGACGTCAGCCCAGCGCACTTCCCAGCCGAAATTCTTGAAGGCATGGCCGAACGCATTGATGGTGCCGCCATAGAGCTTGCTGGCGGCAACGAAATTATCACCGGATTCCAGCAGTGTGTGGAAGACGAGCAGATGGGCCGCCTGGCCGGACGCCGTGGCAAGGGCCGCCGTGCCGCCTTCAAGCGCTGCGACGCGCTCTTCCAGCACCGCCTGCGTCGGGTTCATGATGCGGGTGTAGATGTTGCCGAATTGTTTCAGGCCGAACAGGGCGGCGGCGTGGTCGGCATTCTCGAACACGAAGGACGTGGTCTGGTAGATCGGTACGGCGCGCGCGCCGGTTGCCGGATCGGGCTTTGCGCCAGCATGTACGGCAAGCGTATCGAAACCGGGCGTGCGTTGTGTCATGAAAATTCCCTCCAGAAGACTGTGTGTGAAGCCGGCAGCATCTTTGAAGGAGCGCGGCCATCAATGCAAAGGGGAAAATGCCTCACCGCCTTGGGTGGCGGAATAAACGGATCGAGAAACGGTTATATTTTGGAATAATATTCCAACCTACCGCTGGCGAATGCCCAAACTCTGAAACCCGCTGCGCATGATCGGCTTCTTCGACGACAGGACACCGGAATTAACACCGTTCCAGCCGATCTCGCCGGAAAGCCGGCCATACTCGATCTTGGGGCAGCGGTTCATCACCACCTTGATGCCGGCAGCCTCCGCTTTGGCGGCGGCCTCATCGCTGCGTACCGTCAACTGCATCCAGATGACTTTCGGCAGCGGATCGAGCGCCAGCGCCTCATCGACAATCCCCGGCACGGCGGCCGAAGCACGGAAAATGTCGACCATGTCGATGGGTTCGGGGATATCGGCCAGCCTCGCATAGGTCATGCGGCCGAGGATTTCCTTGCCGGCGTGGCCCGGATTGACCGGAAACACCGAAAATCCTTTGCTGAGCAGGTATTTCAGCACGAAAAAACTCGGGCGCACGTCGTTGGCGGACGCGCCGACCATGGCGATGGTCTTCACCGAGGTGAGGATGCCGGAGATATAGGCGTTGTCGTAAGCGTCGTGGTTCATGCGGGCAAGGCTATGTTGCCAGCGGCGTCGATGGGGAAATCGGGGTTGTGCGCGACCTCCCACACATGGCCTTCCGTGTCGGCGAAATAGCCGTACCAGCCGCCCCAGAAGGCGCGGCCAGCCGGCTTGACGATGCGGCCGCCAGCCTTTTGCGCCTGGGCGAGCACAAGATCGACCTCTTCGTCCGACCTTGTATTGTAGGCAAGATAGACGCGCGACGGACCGTCGCCAAAGGACACACCCGCATCCTTTTCCGCCTCGGCTCGGGGAAAAAGTGCGAGAATCGCTCCGCCCATCTGGAAGAAGGCGACGCCGTCCTTGATGCGATGGCGGGTTAACCCCATCGCTTCATAGAAGCTTGCCACCCGATCGAGATCTTCGACGGCAATGGTGATGATGGAAATGCGCGGCTCCATCACCTTACTCCCCCTTCCATTCCGGCGAGCGCTTGCCGATGAAGGCGCCGATGCCCTCCTCGGCGTCGCGCGCCAGCATGTTTTCCACCATGACGCGGCCCGTATAGGCGTAAGCGTCGGAAAACCCCATCTCGATCTGTTCGTAAAAGGCCTCCTTGCCGATCTTGAGCGTCAAAGGTGATTTGGAAGCAATGGTTTGCGCATATTTCATCACAGTCTGATTCAGATATTCGCGCGGCACCGCGCGGTTGACGATGCCGAACTCTCTGGCCGTTGCTGCGTCGATCGTTTCGCCGGTCAAGAGCATTTCCATCGCCTGCTTGCGCGAGGCGTTGCGCGACAGCGCCACCATCGGCGTCGAGCAGAACAGACCGATATGGACGCCCGGCGTGCAGAAGGTCGATTCGTGCGAGCAGATGGCCAGATCGCAGCTTGCCACCATCTGCAGGCCCGCGGCCGTGGCCAGCCCGTCGATTTCGGCGATCACCGGCTTGGGGTTGCGCACGATGGCCTGCATCAGCGCGCCGCACACGGCAAAGGTCTTTTCGAAAAAGGCCCTGCCCCGATCGGCATCAGCGCGGTGGGCCGTCAACTCCTTGAGGTCGTGGCCGGCGCAAAACACCTTTCCCGAAGCCCCCAGCACGATAACGCGAACGGCATGGTCTTCTTTCGCGCGTTCGAATTCTTCGATCAGCGCTTCCATGACGGCAATGGAAAGCGCATTTGCCGGCGGGTTGGCGAGCGTCAGCCGCAAGATGCCGTTGTCCAGCGAAGCCAGAACCGGGCCTTCCGGTGCGCTCGGCGCATTCGATTTGAGGGCGACGATCTCGGCCATGTTCTTCTCCGTTGAGCGTGTGACTGGCTGCGCATTGCTATCCAGGACCGAACCTAAACCCCGAAATCGCCTAGTCCAATACCCCAGTGGCGACGCGAGACTGTTGCAAGGGCTACGGCGAACCCTTCATAAAGCGGGCAAAAGAGGAAATACATGGCCGTTCAACGCGCTCTCACTCCTGTGCTCACCGCCGCCGAAGTCAACGAATTGATGAATTCGGCCTTTCCGCAGCTTAATGAGGGCCGCAGGTTCTACGAGACGGTCGAGGTCTTTCCCGGCGGCTGCACCGTCAGGCTCAATGCCGAGGAGCGGCACCTGCGCCCGGGCGGCACGGTTTCGGGACCGTCGCTGTTCACGCTGGCCGACATCGGCGGCTATGCCTGCGTCTTGTCGCATGCCGGGCCGGACGCCCTGTCGGTCACCGTCAACCTCAACATCAATTTCATGCGCAAGGCAGAGGCCGGCCCCATCGACGGCCGCTGCCGCATCCTGAAGCTGGGCAAAAGCCTGATGGTGTTCGACATCGACATCGTCGCCGGAACGGACGGGCACATGGTCGCGCACGCTACCGGGACGTACTCGATCCCGCCGAAGCGATAAACACTGTGGTAAAATAATACCACTAATCTATCTATTTGTTTTTGAACAGTTTTTACTTTCGTTTCGATACTCAATGTCGATTGACGCGTTCATCGCCCTCCCCTATAAACCTCCTCGAAACAGCGGTCCTCAAAGGCCGCCGTTTTGTTATTGGCGAGATGCGGTCGCATTAC
Organism: Mesorhizobium sp. A556; assembly: GCF_054489545.1. Taxonomy (NCBI): domain Bacteria; kingdom Pseudomonadati; phylum Pseudomonadota; class Alphaproteobacteria; order Hyphomicrobiales; family Phyllobacteriaceae; genus Mesorhizobium; species Mesorhizobium sp. A556. The sequence continues at coordinate 488,127 of NZ_JBTMXA010000002.1, read as the reverse complement.
GCCAATCCAAGCAACAAGAAACGCCTTCCCGTCCCCTGGCCCGTCCTTGGGCGGCAAGGTCCGAAACGAAAGCAACGAACCATGACAACCTTTTCGCAGAAGCCTGCGGACGTGGTGAAGAAGTGGGTGCTGATCGACGCCGAGGGTCTCGTCGTCGGTCGTGTCGCCACCATCATCGCCAACATCCTGCGTGGCAAGAACAAGCCGACCTTTACCCCGCATGTCGACGACGGCGACAATGTCGTCGTCATCAATGCCGACAAGGTCGTGTTCACCGGCAAGAAATTCACCGACAAGGTCTATTACTGGCACACCGGCCACCCCGGCGGCATCAAGGAGCGCACAGCGCGCCAGTTGCTCGAGGGACGTTTCCCTGAGCGCGTTCTTGAAAAGGCCGTTGAGCGCATGGTCCCACGCGGCCCGCTCGGCCGTCGCCAGATGAAGAACCTCCGCGTCTATGCAGGCGCGGAACATCCGCACGTCGCCCAGCAGCCCACTGTACTCGACGTGGCCGCGCTGAACTCCAAGAACAAGAAGGTCTCCTGATATGGCTGAGCTTTCCTCGCTCGCAGAACTGGGCGCCGCGACCGGCAACACAAATACGCAGCCGGCTGCTCCCGTCCACGTCCAGAAGCTCGACACGCTGGGCCGCGCCTATGCCACCGGCAAGCGCAAGAACGCCATCGCGCGCGTCTGGGTGAAGCCCGGCTCCGGCAAGATCATCGTCAACGGCAAGGAATTTGCGGCCTATTTCGCGCGCCCTGTCCTGCAGATGATCCTCAACCAGCCGATCGTCGCTTCCAACCGCGCCGGCCAGTACGACATCGTCGCCACCGTCATCGGCGGCGGCCTTTCCGGCCAGGCGGGCGCTGTTCGCCACGGCATCTCCAAGGCACTGACCTACTACGAGCCGACGCTGCGCGCCGTGCTCAAGAAGGGCGGCTTCCTGACCCGCGACAGCCGCGTGGTCGAGCGCAAGAAGTACGGCCGGGCCAAGGCTCGCCGCTCGTTCCAGTTCTCGAAGCGCTGATTTTTACCCCGACATTCGTGCCGGGAGATATTGGATCAAGGGCTGCATCGGCAACGATGCGGCCCTTTTTCGTATGCGGCTGAATCGGCTGGTCGGGTATCGCCCGCCGGGAGCCGGCTTGCCTCACCAACGTCGCGGCATGGATTCCCGACACTCTCCAGTCGCTTCGCTCCTTCACGAGGCCGGAAATGACGGATTCGGGTGTGCGTAGAGATCGACGAGAGCAAGAATGATGCCGGGCATGTGGCGTCAGACCGGTTTGAAATGCCGGGAGACGACAGCAAAACGGCCCCACGAAGGGGCCGTTTGCAATCTCGGTGGATAAACCTCGCCGCAGCGAAGTCGGAAAAAGATCAGTTGCCGGCCTTGGCCTTGTCCTGCTCTTCCTTGAGCTTCTTGGCAAAATCCTCGTTGTTCTTGGCGACGAAGTCCTGCAACTTCTTCTGGCGATCCTCGATGTCGGACTGCTTCATGGGCGGGCCGTCATAGGCCGCGCTGAAGCCGGTCAACGCCACCTTGATCGGATTGGGCTGATTCTGGAAATTGACCGAGGTCAAGGTGAGGTTGGACCCCTTCTTGAACGATGCGACGAGGCCATCGGTCAGCGGAACCTCCGCCACGCAGCGATCCGGGAAGCAGATCACATAATCGAGCTTCTGCGTCTTGCCGCCGTCGATCTGCAGCCCGACGCCGGGAGGCACGAGACGACCGGTCGGCACGGTGACCTGGAACACCTTGCGGTTTACCTTACCCTTCAGTTCGATCATGCTGATGCCGGTGATGAGCTGGCCGTTGCTGGCGGTGGTGATGTTCTGGACGTTGCAGATGTCGACGTCTTCCTGCTTGGTGCAGGCTTTGAACCAACCTTGCGGGATCTGCTGTTCCTGCGCCACGGAGGCGAAAAGCCCGGCGCCCAGAAACCCGACGACGCCTGCGGCCATGATCGAAAGACGGTACGCGGTGGTGTTCAGGCTCGTCATGTGGTGCATTTCCTCTCAAATGTTCCCGGCGACGCCATTTTCGTGCCGCGTAGCCCCGCTACCTGTTGTTAAAATGAGGCAACAGAATGACTTTGGACCGCGTGTTACACTCCCTGCCGGGATGAATCCAGCCCGCCGCAAGCATTTCTTGCATCGCCGCCGGCCGAACGTTCCGCCGCTCCATGGTATTGTCCGCCCGAATCAACGACCCTGCGCTCAGGATCCATCAGTATGATCGAAATGGCCATGCGCCGCACCCTTGTCTGGCTGGCCGCAGCCCTTTCGCTGCTGGCCGTTTCGCAGCCGGCGGCATCGGCGCCGAAACATGCCATCGCCATGCAGGGCGAGCCGGAACTGCCGGAAAATTTTACGCATTTCACCTACGCAAACCCGGATGCGCCCAAGGGCGGCGCGATCACCTACTGCGTCGTCGGCACGTTCGACAACCTCAACCCGTTCATCATCAAGAGCCTGCGCACCACCGCGCGCGGCATAATAGACACGATTTTCGGCAATCTGGTGTTCGAGCCGCTAATGCAGCGCAATGCCGACGAGGCGTTTTCGCTCTATGGGCTGCTGGCCGACAGCGCCGACATGAGCGACGACCGCCGGACCATCGAATTCCACCTCGACCCGAACGCAAAATGGTCGGACGGCGAACCGGTGACGCCCGACGATGTGCTGTTCACCTATGATGTCTTTACCGAAAAGGGACGCCCACCTTATTCGAACCGCATGAAGAAGGTCGCCAAGCTGGAAAAGACCGGCGAGCATTCGGTGCGCTTTACCTTCAACGACCAGGCCGACCGCGAATTTCCGCTGATCATCGCCATGACGCCGATCCTGCCCAAGCATGCCTTTGACATGGAAACATTCGACAAAACGACGCTGAAGCCGATCATCGGCAGCGGCCCCTACACGGTTGCGAAGGTGGAACCCGGCCAGCGCATCGTGTTCAAGCGCAACCCGAACTACTGGGGCAAGGATATTCCCACCAAGCGCGGCTTCGACAATTACGACCAGATCACCATCGAGTATTTCATGAACGCCAACGCTATGTTCGAGGCGTTCAAGAAAGGCATCTGCGCCATCTATACCCAGAGCGATCCGGTTAAACGCGACCGCGGCATGGATTTCCCGGCCTTCCACGACGGCAGGGTGATCGCCGAAACTTTCCAGAACGGCATTCCGCCGGTGGTCACCGGTTTCCTGTTCAATACGCGGCTGGAGAAATTCTCCGACCCGGTGGTGCGCCGCGCGCTGGGCATGCTCTACGATTTCGAATGGGCCAACAGGAATATGTTCGGCGGCCGCTACACGCGCACCATGAGCTACTGGCAGGGCTCGGACCTTTCGGCGCTCGGCCACCCGGCTACGGACAAGGAAAAGGCGCTTTTGGCGCCCTATCCTGGCCGCGTGCCGGTGGACATTCTGGACGGCACTTGGGGCCCCCCCGTCACCGACGGATCGGGGCAGGACCGCAAAGTGCTGAAGGCGGCGTTCGACCTGTTCAGAAGCGCCGGCTATGTGCTCAAGGACGGCGCCATGCGCGATCCGAAAGGCCAGCCCTTCGGCTTTGAAATCCTGACCTCGTCACAGGACGAAGTGCGGCTGGCCTCCATCTACCAGCGCACGCTGGAAAAGATCGGCATCGCCGTTTCCATCCGCACGCTTGACGGCGACGAGATCCAGTCGCGCAAGACGCGTTTCGACTTCGACGTGCTGGTCGGTTCCACCGGCTTCAACAATTCGCTGTCGCCCGGCATCGAGCAGATCGGCCGCTGGGGCTCGTCTTCGGCCAACGTCGAGGGTTCGTTCAACCTGGCGGGCGTTGCCGATCCGGCCATCGACGCGGCCATCGACGCCATGCTGAATGCGCGCAGCCACGAGGACTTCGTCGCCGCGGTGCGGGTGCTGGACCGGCTCTTGATTTCCGGCAATTACATGGTGCCGATGCAGCACAATAACGAGCAGTGGATCGCCTATTGGAACACGCTGGCGCACCCGCAAAAGACTTCGCTTGCGGGATATCAGTTGCCGACATGGTGGAAGAAGCCATAGATTGCAGCGGTGCTTTCTTGGAGTGAGCGAAGTTGGTGGAAGCCGCAATATTGCACATCATTCCCGACCTCGTGAGCGACCCGAGGGAGCGGAGAGTGTCGGGAATCCATGCCGTGCTGGTGAAGTCACGGCATGGGTCCCGGACATGCCGGCCGGCTGCGCCGTCCAGCATTCCGGGATGACGCCGGGGACGGGATTGGCGTCCAGCCGGAGTCGGGCCGGAAAGGCCCTGGACAGAAGCCGAAAGGAGCAGTCCGATGAGCGAAGGCAACTCCATCACCGTCGACGTGGTTTCCGATGTCGTTTGTCCCTGGTGTTTCATCGGCCAGAAGCGACTCGACAAGGCGATAGCGGACAGCGGCATCGAGGTGCAGGTGAACTGGCGGCCGTTCCAGTTGGACCCGACCATCCCGTCCGAAGGCAAGGACCGACATGAATATATGTTGGGCAAGTTCGGCAGCGACGAGCGTATCCGCGAAATCCATGCCCGCATCGAGCCGCTGGGGGCTGCAGAAGGTATTTTCTTCGCGTTCGACGCCATCAAGGTCGCGCCCAATACGCTCAACGCGCACCGCGTCATCCGCTGGGCGGGGGCCGCCGGAGAGGCCATCCAGAACCGGCTGGTGCGGCGGCTTTTCCAACTGAATTTCGAAGAGGGAAAAAATCTCGGCGACGCTTCGGTGCTAATCGAGGCGGCGCGCGAGGCCGGCATGGACGCCGCGATAGTCGAGACGCTGCTGCCGACCGACGCCGATGTCGAAGCCGTGCAGGGCGAGATCGCCACCGCTTCGCGCATGGGCGTGACCGGTGTTCCCTGCTTCCTGCTCGAAGGCAAATATGCGGTGATGGGCGCGCAGGACGCTCAGACGCTGGCGGACGCCATCAGGCAGGTCGCGACCGCGAAGGCGAACGGAGAATTGGCGAAGGCGGAATAGTTTCCTTCTCCCCGTAAACGGGGGGAGGGAGTCAGGCCGAGTTGCGCATTCCGCAGCCGGCCTAAGTGCGATGGCCGGAAGTGGACGCGTCGTCGCTACCCGCTCCAAAACCACCGCCCATACCGCCACCTCCCATGCCGCCTCCACCGCCGCCTCGTCCAGAACCGCCCTCCTTCGCGCCGCCCTTGCGCGCGCTGGCGCCCGAAGGCCGGGTCGGGCCTTGCATGGGAATGGACAGATCGGCGGAGATCGGCGCGAGATCGAGCGCCTGGCGAACGAAGTTGCGCAGCGAAACGACGAGGTCGTGCGTATGAACGGGACGGCCGGCGACCAGGTCGCGCGCGGCGCGCTCGGCAAGCCGCACCTGCTCTTCCGTCCCAAGCAGGATGATATCGGATAGTGCCGCCTCGACCGCGTCGCGGATGCGGCGGGGCCGATCCGATCCGCTCCCCGGTGCTGGCTCGGCAAGAGCCACGGTTTGTCCGGCATCGGCTTCCTCGTCGGCCGGTTGGTCCTGCGGCTGCTCTGTCCGGTGCAGGTCGCGCATATGCCTCGGATCGACGGTCAGATCGCCGGTGAACGACCCGCCCAGCACCTTGTAGGCCGCGATCAACGTGCGCAGGCGCTCGTTGATCTGGCGGTTCATGCGCTCGCGGCGCTGCTGGATCGTGAACATCATCAGCACGCGAATGCCCATGCTGATGAGGGTAATAGCAGCAAGGCCGATCAGTGTTATCAGCACGCTGTGCCAGGAACTGAAATCGATGTTGCGCACTGGTTGCTCCACAAGCCTTGGCCGGATGCCCGACCGGCATGTGCATGCTTAGAGCAATTCGGGCAGTCAAACCAGAACAGGCCGCCGCGCCCGCTCACCCCGCCAGTTTGGCCAGTTGCGTCATGATGACGGCGGAACCGGCCAGCCGCTTCTCCGGCGTTGCCCAGTCGCGGATGAAGACCACGCTCTGGTCCTGCCTGATCTTGGCCAGCGAACCTTGCTCGCTGATGTAGCGCACCAGCTTGACCGGATCGGCAAATTCGCGCCCGCGAAAATGGATGACGACGCCCTTCGGCCCGGCGTCCAGCTTTTCCACATTGGCCTTGCGGCACAGCGCCTTGATGAAGACGATCTTCAACAGGTGCTTCACTTCCTCCGGCAGCGGGCCGAAGCGGTCGATCAGTTCCGCTCCGAAACCGTCGATTTCCTCGGTGTTTTCGAGATCGCCAAGGCGGCGATAGAGGGCCAGCCGAAGCTGCAGGTCGGGCACATAGCTTTCCGGGATCATCACCGCCGTGCCGACAGCGATCTGCGGCGACCAGCCGGTGTCGAGTTCCTCGCCATTATCCTTGACCTCGGCGACCGCCTCTTCCAGCATCTGCTGGTAAAGCTCGAAGCCGACTTCCTTGATGTGGCCGGACTGTTCCTCGCCCAAAAGGTTGCCCGCGCCGCGAATGTCGAGGTCGTGGCTGGCAAGCTGGAAGCCCGCGCCCAGCGTGTCCAGCGATTGCAGCACTTTCAGCCGGCGCTCGGCGGTGTCGGTGAGCTTTTTCTTTGCCGGCAGCGAAAACAGCGCATAGGCGCGGACCTTCGAGCGGCCGACGCGGCCGCGCAACTGGTAGAGCTGCGCCAGGCCGAACATGTCGGCACGGTGCACAATCAGCGTGTTGGCGGTCGGAATGTCGAGGCCAGATTCGACAATCGTCGTGGACAAAAGCACATCGTACTGGCCGTCATAGAAGGCATTCATGATGTCGTCCAATTCGCCGGGCGGCATCTGGCCATTGGCGATGGCGACCTTCAGTTCCGGCACGGATTCGCGCAGGAAATCATGAATTTCGGCCAGATCGCTGATGCGCGGCACGACATAAAAGGACTGTCCGCCGCGATAGCGTTCGCGCAGCAGCGTTTCGCGGATGACCAGCGGATCGAAGGGCGAGATGAAGGTCCTGACCGCCATGCGGTCCACCGGAGGCGTGGCGATCAGCGACAGTTCGCGCACGCCCGTCAGCGCCAGTTGCAGCGTACGCGGGATCGGCGTCGCCGACAGCGTCAGCACATGCACATCGCTCTTCAGTTCCTTCAGCCGTTCCTTGTGCTTGACGCCAAAGTGCTGCTCCTCGTCGATGATGAGCAAACCAAGCCGCTTGAAGGTAATCGACGATCCGAGCAACGCGTGCGTGCCGACGACAATGTCGATGGTGCCCTCAGTGATGGCCTTTTTCGTCTCCGCCAGTTCCTTGGCGCCGACCAGCCGCGAGGCCTGGGCGACGCGGATCGGCAGGCCGGAAAAGCGCTGCGTGAACGTCTTGAAATGCTGGCGCGACAACAGCGTCGTCGGCACCACCACGGCGACCTGGAACCCTTCCATGGCAGCGATGAAGGCCGCGCGCAGCGCCACTTCCGTCTTGCCGAAACCGACGTCGCCGCAGATCAGCCGGTCCATCGGGCGGCCGGCGCCCAGATCGTCCATCACCGAATCGATCGCGGTCTGCTGGTCGTCGGTTTCCTCATAGGGGAAGCGCGCGGCGAACTCGCCGTAAAGCCCTTCGGCCGGCACCATGGAAGGAGCCGCGCGCATCTGGCGCTCGGCGGCGATGCGGATCAGTCCGCCCGCCATGTCGAGCAGGCGCTTCTTCAGCTTCGCCTTGCGCGCCTGCCAAGCGCCGCCGCCCAGCCTGTCGAGCGACGCTTCGGCCAAATCCGAGCCGTAGCGCGACAGAAGCTCAATGTTTTCCACCGGCAGGAACAGGCGGTCGTCGCCGGCATAGTGGATTTCAAGGCAGTCATGCGGCGCGCCGACCACCTGAATGGTTTTTAACCCGATGAAGCGACCGATGCCGTGGTCGGCATGAACGACGATGTCGCCCGCCGACAGCGACGCCGCCTCGGAAATGAAATCCGACGCCTTCTTCTTGCGCTTGGAGCGGCGGATGAGGCGGTCGCCCAGAATATCCTGTTCGGCGACGACGACCAGATCGTCGGTCTCAAAACCGGTTTCCAGCGGCAGCACCGCAAGGGCGGCCTGTCCGACATCGAGTTTTGCGGCCTCGGCAAGGGTCGCGACCTGGTGCAGATTTTCGAGATGATGCTCGGCCAATATCTGGCCCAGACGGTCGAGCGAGCCTTCCGTCCAGCCGGCAACGATGACGCGGCGCTTTTGCGCGCGCTCGTGCCCAATATGCTGCACCACCACGTCGAAAACGTTGGCGTTCGGATCGGCGCGCTCCTCGGCAAAGCTGCGGCCGGCGCGGGAGCCTGCATGGAACACCTTGCGGCTGCCGGCATCGGGGGCGGCAAAGGGCGTGAATTCCAGCGACTCGCGCCCGGCAAGTGCTGCCTTCAGGTTTTCCGGCGACAGATACATCAGATCCGGCGGCACCGGCTTGTAGGGCACGGCATCCTTCAGCGCACCATCGGCCAGTTTGCTGCGCGATTCGTAATGGTCGAGGATCAGCGTGTGGCGTTCCGCCAGCGCCTCATGCGCCAGATGGTCGAAGATCACCGGCGTATCCGGCAGATAGTCGAACACCGTATCCAGCCGCTCGTAAAACAGCGGAAGCCAATGTTCCATGCCGGCAAAACGCCGTCCCTCGGTCACCGCCGCATAAAGCCCGTCATCGCGCGACGGCGCGCCGAACGCCTCGATATAGGCGCGGCGGAAGCGGCTGATGGTTTCCGCGTTAAGCGCCACTTCGCTCATCGCCTGCAACGACATCGACTTGCGCTGACCGGTGGTGCGCTGGCTGGCAGGGTCGAAGGCGCGGATGGATTCCAGCGTATCGCCAAAGAAATCGAGCCGCAGCGCATCCGTCCAGCCCGGCGCGAACAGGTCGAGAATGCCGCCGCGCACCGCGAATTCGCCGATCGAGCGCACCGTCGGCACACGATCGAAGCCGGAATTTTCCAGCCGCGCCGCCAGCGTGTTCATGTTGACCTGGCTGCCGGGTTTGGCGCGGAAATTCTGTGCTTCGATCAGGTCGGCCGGCGGAATGCGTTGCAGCAGCGCGTTGGCGGTCGTCAGGATGACGGCGCGGTGCGGCTTTTTCGCCAGCGCGATCATCGCCGTCAACGCGTCCAGACGGCGGGCGGCGGCATCGGAACCCGGCGAGACGCGATCGTAGGGCAGGCAGTCCCAGGCGGGCAGTTCCAGCACCGGCAGGCCGGGGGCGGCGAAGCTCAGCGCCTCGACGATGGAAGGCAGCCGCTGGCCGTCGCGCGCGACGAACAGCACCGGCCTGTCCGGCGCGATCTCATGGGCCGCCTGCACAATCGCGAAGGCCTCGTAGCCATCGGCGACGCCATCGACAATCGATTCGACCGCGCCACCCTTGGGCAGGCCGATTTTGGGGATCAGGCTCATGAAATCACGTTTTGGAAAGTCGTTGACCTAAAAGGCAATGGAGTGGCGCGAGGCCAGGATTTTTTGCAGCAGCGGAGAATCGAAATTGGCGGGCACCGGGCGCTCGCCGGTGACCCATGGCAGGAACTCGGTATCGTTGATATCGAGAAGCCGTTCATATTGGTCGAGTTCGGCATCGGTCAAGGCCGTGATCTCGGCATCCGCGAACGATCCCAGGATCAGATCCATCTCGCGCATGCCGCGATGCCAGGAACGAAACAGAAGCTTGGCGCGCCGGGGTTCCAGCCCCTCGCTCGATCGTGTCGTTCCGGTCATGAGGCTGCGTCCTGTCTCTGTCAGGCGCATATAGCGTGGATAGAGGCTGGTGTCAGCCTTTGCAATGCGGCTGGCCTCGCCTAGTTTGGGCGATGCGCCCCTTCATCCTCGACCCCCTCTTCTCCCCCATCACCTCGCTCGAAGGCGTCGGCCCGAAAGTCGCGAGCATGATCGAAAAGATCGTGCCGGCCGATCTCGGCGACCGCGCGGCGCGGACGGGCGATCTTCTGTTCGTGCTGCCCAACACGGTCATCGACCGGCGTGACCGGCCGGGCATCGCGCTTGCGGCGCAGGGCGCCATCGTGACGCTCGACGTACGCATCGACCGCCACCAGCCACCGCCGCGCGGCAACAAGTCGGTGCCGTACCGCGTCTTTGCCCACGACGACACGGGCGAGATCGCGCTGACCTTTTTTCACGCCCATGCCAGCTATCTGGAAAAGGCGATGCCAGAGGGCGAGCAGGTCATCGTTTCGGGCCGCATGGAATGGTTCAACGGCCGCCCGTCCATGGTGCATCCCGACCACATCGCGCTAGCCAGCGAAGCGGAAAACCTGCCGCTGGTCGAGCCGGTCTATCCGCTGACGGCGGGGCTTTCGGCAAAAGTGCTGCGCCGTGCGATTTCGCAAGCACTGGGCCGCCTGCCGGAACTGCCCGAATGGCAGGACGCCGCCTTCCTGCGTCGCCATACCTTTCCAGCTTTCGGCGACGCGCTGGGCCGGCTGCACAACCCCGCCGATCCGATAGACGTTGCGGTCGAAGGTTCCGCGTGGCGCAGGCTCGCCTATGACGAACTTCTGGCCGGGCAGGTTTCGCTGGCGCTGGTGCGCGCGCGGGTGCGCAAGCTTTCGGGGCGACCGCTGATCGGCGACGGCAGCCTCGTCGAGCCGTTGCGCAAGGCCCTGCCCTATTCGCTGACCATGTCGCAGGAAATCGCGCTTGCCGAGATCAACACCGACCTTGGCGAGCCGGACCGCATGCTGCGCCTGCTGCAAGGCGATGTCGGTTCCGGCAAAACCGTGGTGGCCCTGCTGGCCATGGCGCGCGCGGTCGAGGCCGGTGGCCAGGCGGTGCTGATGGCCCCGACCGAAATCCTGGCGCGCCAGCATCTGGCCACCATTGCCCCACTGGCGCAAAAGGCCGGCATCCGCATCGCCATCCTGACCGGCCGCGAAAAGGGCCGCGACCGCGCCGACACACTGGCCGGGTTGGCGGACGGCAGCATCCAAATCGCTATCGGCACGCATGCGCTGTTCCAGGAGGCAGTGGCGTTCAAGAATCTCGTCTTCGCCGTCATCGACGAGCAACATCGTTTTGGCGTGCACCAGCGCCTTGCCATGGACGCCAAGGGCAACGCGCCCGACATGCTGGTGATGACGGCGACGCCGATCCCGCGCACGCTTGTCTTGACCGCTTTCGGCGACATGGACACTTCGAAACTGACCGAAAAACCGGCCGGCCGCCAGCCGATCCGCACCGTGACGCTGCCGCTGGAACGGCTGGACGAACTGGTCGGGCGCATGCGCGACGCGATCGAGGGTGGCCAGAAGATCTACTGGATCTGTCCGCTGGTCGAGGAATCCGAAGAGATAAAGCTGATGTCGGCGCAGGATCGGTTCGATTCGCTGAAACCGCTGTTCGGCAACCGCATCGGCCTCGTTCACGGGCGCATGAAGGGCGTGGAAAAAGACGAGGCGATGCGCGCCTTCAAGGAGGGCGAAACGCGCATCCTGATCGCCACCACGGTCATCGAGGTCGGCGTCGATGTGCCGGATGCAACGATCATGGTGATCGAGCATGCCGAGCGTTTCGGGCTGGCGCAACTGCACCAGTTGCGCGGGCGCGTCGGGCGCGGCTCCAAACCGTCTTCCTGCGTGCTGCTCTACAAGGACCCGCTCGGCGAAACCGCAAAGCGGCGGCTTTCGGTGATGCGCGAAACCGAAGACGGTTTTCTCATCGCCGAGGAAGATCTGAAACTGCGCGGCGAAGGCGAATTGCTGGGTACCCGCCAGTCCGGCACGCCGGGGTTCCAGGTGGCACGCATCGAGGCGCATGCCGACCTTTTGGAAGCCGCCCGCGACGACGCAAGGCTGATCCTGTCACGCGATCCGGAACTGCAATCCGAGCGCGGCGAAGCGGTCCGGCTCTTGCTCTATTTGTTCGGGCGCGACGAGGCGGTGCGCTTGCTGCGGGCGGGCTGAACCACGGCACCGAGGGGCGGATTGGCGATCTCCACCATCTCGCCATTGGCGGCAACCAGCGTCTTTTTCACTTCCGGCGCGACCAGGCCGGCCGAGACGATCAGCCGCGCCCCTTCCTCAATGGTCATGTCCAGCATGACGACGTCGGATTTGCGCACATACATCAGGAACCCGGTGGTCGGGTTTGGCGTGCACGGCATGAACACGCCCATCAGCGGGTCGCCCTCGACAAACAATTTCTGGTTGATCTCGGTGTCCTTTTCACCGCCGATGAACACCAGCGACCAGACGCCCTTGCGCGGGTATTCGACCAGCCCGACCTGGTTGAACATGTCGCCCTTGTTGGACAAAACCGTCTCGAAGATCTGCTTCAGCGACCGATAGATGCCGCGCACCAAAGGCATGCGCCCGAGCAGCCGCTCGCCGAAATTGACCACAGCGCGGCCGACGATGTTGGCGGTCAGGAAGCCGATCAGCGTGATGAGTACGAGCGCCACGATCAGCCCGAAACCTGGTATGCGGAACGGCAGATAGGTTTCAGGGCTGTAGCGCGCCGGGATATAGGGCTTTACCCAGGAATCGACCCAGCCGATGAACGACCAGGCGATATAGGCGGTAATGGCCAGCGGCGCGCAGACGATGAAGCCGGTTAGGAAATAATTCCTCAACCGCGTCATGCCGGATGTCCTGGGTAGATCAGCCATTGCTCACCGCTTCGTTGCACGGTGAAACATTAGGCGAGCGGCGCGAGTTTTGGAACCGCCAATCTATGCAGCAGCCTCCAGAGGCTCGATCTTTTCCAGTTCGGAAGCGAGTTTCCGAGCCTCGGTTTCAAGTTCGTAAGCCTGCTGGAAATTCATCCAGAACGCGGCAGTTGTATTGAAGTACCGGGCAAGGCGAAGCGCCGTATCCGGCGTGATGCCGATTTCCTCCTTCGCGACCCGTTCGATGCGGGTGCGCGGCAGGTTGAGCTTTTTGGCAAGGGCACTGGCGCTCAAGCCGAGCGGCAGCAGATATTCTTCCCGCAGGAATTCGCCGGGATGAACGGGACGTGCAAATTTCAATGCCATTCCAGCCTCCATGATACCGCTAATGATAGTCGACGATTTCGACATCTTCAGCGCCGGCCTGTGTCCACCGAAAACAGATACGCCATTGGTCGTTGATCCGAATCGAATGCTGACCTGCACGGCTGCCCTTCAACGCCCCAGATGGGTTCCGGGCGGAGAGCGAAGATCCTGCAATTCGACGGCATCGGCGACGGCCCGGAGCCGATGCTCGGCGCGGGCGACCAGATCGGCCGGAAAGTCTTTGGGAGCCTTGCCGGTGGCAACCGCTTCCACCGCCCTGCCCCTGAACGAAACGATCGCCACTGCACCCCCACAGCCTGTATCATAGATTGATACAGGGCAAGAATCAAGAAAATTGTATCAGCTAGCGATACCATCCGTATCCGGCCAGAAGCGTGCGATGAACCGCCTACTCCACCGTCACCGACTTCGCCAGATTGCGTGGCTGGTCGACGTCGGTGCCCATGAATACCGCCGTGTAGTAGGCCAGCATCTGGATTGGCAGGGCGTAGATGATGGGTGTGATGATTTCGGGCACGTCGGGCAGGATGATGGTTTCCATCGTGTCGATGGTCGACTGGGCAGCGCCCTTCTTATCGGTGATCAAAATGATCTTGCCGCCGCGGGCGGCCACTTCCTGCATGTTCGACACGGTCTTTTCGAAAATCCGGTCGTGCGGGGCGATGACGATGACGGGCATGTTCTCGTCGATCAGGGCGATCGGGCCGTGCTTCAACTCGCCGGCGGCATAGCCTTCGGCGTGGATGTAGGAGATTTCCTTGAGTTTTAGCGCGCCTTCCATGGCGAGCGGGAAATTGGTGTCGCGGCCGAGATAGAGCACATGCTTGTAGTGCGCCAGTTCGCGCGCCAGCTTCTCGATCTGGGTATCGAGCTTGAGTACCTGGGTGGCGAGGCGCGGTGCTTCCGACAATTGCCGCACCAGCGCTTTTTCCTCTTCCGCCGAAATCTTGCCGCGCGCCACGCCGGCCCGTACGGCGAGCGCCGCCAGCACCGAAAGCTGGCAGGTGAAGGCCTTGGTCGAGGCGACGCCGATTTCCGGACCGGCGAGCGTCGGCAGGGTCACGTCGGATTCACGCGCGATGGTCGATTCGCGCACATTGACGACCGCGCCGATGGTCATGCCGGCCTTGCGGCAATAGCGCAGCGAAGCCAGCGTGTCGGCCGTTTCGCCAGATTGCGAGATGAACAGCGCGGCGTCGTTTTTCGACAGCGGCATTTCGCGATAGCGGAACTCGGAAGCGATATCGATGTCGACCGGCAGCCGCGCATAGCGCTCGAACCAGTATTTGCCGACCAACCCGCTGAGATAGGCGGTGCCGCAGGCGGAAATCGCCAGCCGGTCGATCTTGGCGAAATCGAACGGCAGGTCGAGCGGCTTCGAGGTGCCGCTGGCGAAATCGAGATAATGCGCCAGCGTGTGCGAGATCACCTCCGGCTGTTCATTGATTTCCTTTTCCATGAAATGGCGATGGTTGCCCTTGTCGACCATGTAGCTGGTGCCGAGCGATTGCTGGCGCTTGCGCTCGACCTTGTTGCCGTCGATGTCGAAAATGGTGATTTCATCGCGGCGGACCACCGTCCAGTCGCCGTCTTCCAGATAGGTGATGGAATTGGTGAAGGGGGCGAGCGCGATGGCGTCGGAGCCCAGAAACATCTCGCCCTCGCCATGGCCGACGGCCAGCGGCGGGCCGTTGCGCGCGCCGACGATCAGATTGTCGTCGCCTTCAAACAGGATGGCCAGCGCGAACGCGCCTTCCAGTCGTTTCAAGGCATTGTGCGCGGCCTCGACCGGCTCTGCGCCGCGCGCCAGTTCGCGCGACACCAGATGCGCGACGACCTCGGTGTCGGTCTGCGAGGAAAAGGCATAGCCGTCGCGGATCAACTCGTCGCGCAGATCGGCGAAATTCTCGATGATGCCGTTGTGGACCACGGCGACGCCTGCGGAAAAATGCGGGTGCGCGTTGGTTTCGTTCGGCACGCCATGCGTTGCCCAGCGCGTATGGCCGATGCCGATGGTGCCACCAAGCGGTTCGGCTTGTATCAGGCGCTCGAGATTGACCAGTTTGCCCTCGGCACGGCGACGGCCCATCTCGCCGCCATCGAGGGTGGCGACGCCGGCGGAATCATAACCGCGATATTCCAGCCGCTTCAGCGCATCCACGATAAGCGGCGCGACCTGCGAACGCCCGACGATTGCGACAATGCCACACATGCTTGCTTGCCCTCGATGCCCGTTTCGCTACGCTTAGCTAGCGCGCGCCCGTCGCGATAATCACATTGCGTTTCGCCCCGTATCGGCAAACCGCTTCGCAGCCGTCCTTATGGCACGCCCCGCTTGAAATCCAGTTACCGAAGTCCGTTCATTTGCGTACAGCGGAAGCGCGGCGCTCACGCAGTTCCTTCGCCTTGCCCGGCAAGGTCTTCTGGCGGGAGCGGCCGAAAGCCAGCGCATCGTCGGGCACGCTTTCCGTGATGACGCTGCCCGAGGCGACATAAGCGCCATTGCCGATGGAAACCGGTGCGACCAGTGACGAATTGGAGCCGATGAAGGCGTTTTCGCCGATATCCGTGAAAAACTTCGAGTAGCCGTCGTAATTGCAGGTGATCGTGCCCGCGCCGATATTGGCGCCAGCGCCGACGCGCGCATCGCCGATATAAGTGAGGTGGTTGACCTTGGCGCCCTCCTCGATGGTCGCCTTCTTGACCTCGCAGAAATTGCCGACCTTGGCTTTTTCTTTCAAGTCCGCGCCCGGACGCAGCCGCGCGAACGGCCCGACATCGGCATTCGGCCCAACGGTTGCGCCTTCAAGATGGCTGAAAGCGTGGATTTTCGCGGCGTTGGCGATGGAAACGCCCGGTCCGAACCAGACATTCGGCTCGATCACGGTATCCGACCCCACTTCCGTGTCATGCGAGAAAAAGACCGTTTCGGGCGCTATCAGCGTGACGCCGGCAAGCATCGCCTCGCGGCGGCGGCGCTTTTGCCAGATGCCTTCCGCCTCGGCCAGTTCGGCGCGGTTGTTTATGCCGAGTGCGTTCTCAAAACTGGCTTCGGTGGCGACCACGTCCAGCCCTTGGGCGGCGGCGATCTCGACGATGTCGGTTAGATAATATTCGCCCTTGGCATTCTTGTTGCCGACCGCATCAAGCAGTTTCAACGCGTGCTTGCCCGCAATCGCCATCATGCCGCCATTGCAGAATTTGATTGCCCGCTCCTCATCCGAGCAGTCTTTTTCTTCGCGAATGGCAACAAGTTTGCCGCCCTTTTCGATCAGCCTGCCATAACCGGTCGGGCTTTCGGTGCGGAAACCGATGACGACGACGGCAGCACCTTCAGCCAGTTTCCGGCGCGCGGTCCTCAAGGCATCGGCGTCGATCAGCGGCGTGTCGCCGAACATCACCAGAATGTCGTCGTGGCCGCCCGACAGCGCATCCCTTGCAGCCAGTACGGCATGCGCGGTGCCGAGACGCTTTTCTTGCACGAAGATTTTCGCCGCTGGCGCGAACTTTGCCGCCGCCTTGCGCATTTCGTCCGCGCCATGGCCGATGACCAGCGCCAGATCGGCGGCCCCCGACGCCTGCGCCGCCTTGACGACATGGGCGACCAGCGGCAGGCCGGCGACCTGATGCAGCACTTTTGGCACGGCGCTTTTCATGCGCGTGCCTTCGCCGGCGGCAAGGATGATGGACAGGCAGGAGCGTGTGGACATGTGGGAAACCGCGATGATGGAAGGAAAGCCGATATTATCTACTATCGGAGCTATCATAAACCAATGCGGTTAAATTCCGGTGAGATCGAGCGTGGGGCTCAGCCCAGCCGGCCCAGCACCGGGAAATTCTCCAGCAACCAATAGGATGCGGTCTGTACGCCGCCGGTGAGGAACAGGACGCCGGCGACCACCAGAAGGCCGCCTATGGCCTTTTCGACGCGGCCGAGATGCACGCGGAATTTGCCGAGAAAGCGCATGAACGCACCCGAAAACAGCGCCGCGATCAGGAATGGAATGCCGAGGCCAAGCGAATAGGCGGCCAGGAGCAGCGCCCCCTCGCCCACTGTCTCGCGCCCGCCGGCCAGCGTCAGGATCGGCCCCAGCACGGGGCCGATGCAGGGCGTCCAGCCGAAAGCGAATGCCAATCCCATTATATAAGCGGCAAGCGTGCTGGCCGGCTTGCCCTCGCTTTGAAAGCGTGCCTCGCGCGACAGGAACGGGATGCGCAGCACACCAAGGAAATTCAGCCCCATCAGGATGATGAGCACGCCGGCGGCCATCGCCAACTGTTCCTGCCAGACCCGCAGAAAATGGCCGATGCTCGATGCCCCGGCGCCGAGCGCCACGAACACCGTGGAAAAGCCGAGCAC
The DNA here is from genome assembly GCF_054489545.1 of Mesorhizobium sp. A556. NCBI lineage: Bacteria > Pseudomonadati > Pseudomonadota > Alphaproteobacteria > Hyphomicrobiales > Phyllobacteriaceae > Mesorhizobium > Mesorhizobium sp. A556. The sequence goes on along the minus strand of NZ_JBTMXA010000002.1, from coordinate 470,796 downwards.
GAAGGCGACCGAGGACGCCATCAGCGCGAAGCGCGCGCCGGCCTTGGCGGTGAGGCCGGCCTCGCCGCGAAAATCGTCGACCGACACGCCAGCCATGTAGCACAGATAGGGAGGCACCAGCGGCAGCACGCATGGCGACAGAAACGAGAGCGCCCCTGCCCCGACCGCGCTGACATACCCGATATCCAATGCCATTCTTCTTGATCTCCTAACCGCCGAGGCTCCAACCCTTTGATCGAGCATCGGAGTAACCCGAAAACCGGTAACCACTTTCGGTCCGATGCTCTAGCCGGTGCCCCCTCCGGCTTCCAGTCACAGTTGCGTGGGCACACGCCGCCGGGCAGGACAACGAGCCCATGGCGTTATAAACTTCGGCCGGGCTGCATGACCGGAGGGTTGAACAGATGCCTCCTTTCCCTAGCCTTACCGGGCCCTAGATAACCCTCATGCCGGGAAGCCGCGATTGCCGCGTGCTTGCCGGTTTTCAAACAAGCCCGATTTTCAAGCAAGGAGACGATCATGAAGACCATTACAGTCGGACTGGCGGCACTTCTACTCAGCACGGCCGCAGGCTTTGCCGCCGACGCATGGAAGGAAGCGGAAGTGGGCGGCGCCAAGATCTATACCGACGCCCACGGAATGACGCTCTATACCTATGACAAGGACGAGGCCAGCAAGTCCAATTGCTACGACAAATGCGCCATCAACTGGCCGCCGCTGAAGGCTGACGCCAGCGCCAAGGCCGAAGGCGAATGGACGGTCATCGAGCGCACGGACGGCACCAAGATGTGGGCCTATGACGGCAAGCCGCTCTATACGTTCATCAAGGATAAGAAGGCCGGAGACATGAATGGCGACGGGGTCGGCGATGTCTGGCACACAGCCAAGGCCGACTAGCGTCCCTAATCCGAATTTCACATCGTTTGCGGGAGGCGCTGCGCGAATTTCGGATTCGAAAAGGACGATATGATTCCAGTGTGGTTTTTTGGATTTGAAACTCGCTTAGCGCGCCGGATCCATCGGGTGGCGAGTTTCAAATCCGCCACACCAGCGTCAGGACGCCTGGGCAAGCGCGGGCTGCCGCTCTGTCTTTTGTTCGAGCGTCGAAACAGACCGGAAATCGGCCCCCGCCCACCGGTCTATTCCGATGCTTCGGCCTGCTACCAGATAGGCCGTTTCCACGTCGATCCCGTACCGTTTACCGCTGCAGGGACTTGGGCAAGAGGGTGTTGCGCCGGGTCTCATGCACGCGGGTCGGGCGTTCGCCGCGAATAATGTCGCTTGCCTCCATATAGGCCATCTCGATCAGGTAGGTCAGCATGTCGCAGCGCTCCACTTCCGCCATCGTGCGCAATTGGCCGAGCATCGACTGCAGGTAATCGAGTGTTTCGGTGCGCCTTCTGGTATACTCACGCGGCATGACAAATGATCCTATGGCTTCGCCGACAACGCTTTCCCGCACGAGTTGGCGTCGTCTAGTGGCTTGATCCAGACATTTGCATCCGTCCAACACGATGCACGCAGGCAAATGTCCGAATCAGGAAACCACCAGCAAGTCTATAATTCCAGTGGACGGGTCCGAATACATAAGCAGCCTATCAAATTTATCTAAAGTTGCAAGAATATTTTCCCACACTTTTTAGGTGTAAATTACAAGCGACGGAAGCCATCGTTTCGGTGCTGCCTGGTATTGCTGCCTCGACGCATCCCGATGGACAATGGCGAAGCACGGCAACCTACTTTTCGGGACCAGGTAAGACGGGAAAAGCCGGCGTGAGGCTCTCAACGCCGGCTGCATTTCCGACCCGCTGAAGCGGGCCTGCCATTGCCCCGAAAGCGGTTCTCACTTTCGGGGCAATGTCTTATTTCGCTGCTTCGTCTGCCGGTCCGGCGTGCATGATATCGTCGTTTTCCGGCCCATCGACGATGAGATAGCCGGCCAGGCCGCGTTCGGCGCGCGACAGGGCATGGTCAACCAGCACATAGTGGCCACCTCGGTCGATCTTGAAGTCGACGATGGTTGCGCCGCCGGGCGGAACGCTGACCGTCTGCACCCCTGACAGAGGCGGCGAGATGACGCTACCCATGGAATAGACGCTGTCGAAAATCTCGCCGATGACATGGAAGGACGAGGTGAAATTCGGGCCGCCGACGCCGAAGAAGATGCGGACCGTCTCGCCGGCATTGGCGTAGAGCGGATGCGACTTGGTCAGGGAACCGACCGCGCCGTTGAACAGAAAGTATTCCGGGCGCTCCGAAATCAGCTTGTCGTAGTCCATCTCCATCTCGCCCTGCGTACCGAACGGCTCGACGGTGTAAAGCTCGCCCTGCATGACGTAGAATTCGCGGTCGACCTGCGGCAGGCCGCCTTCCGGCTCGACCAGAATGAGCCCGTACATGCCGCTGGTGATATGGTGGGCCACGCTGGGTGTCGCACAGTGGTAGACATAAATGCCGGGTTTTAGCGCCTTGAAGGTCACCGTCGCCTCCGCGCCCGGCTCGACCTGCGTGAAGTCCGCGCCGCCGCCGGGACCGGTTGCGGCATGGAAATCGACCGAATGCATCATCACGCTGTCGGCGGCGTTCTTTAGCGTAACCTCCACGGTATCGCCGACGCGCACCCGCACGAACGGCCCCGGCACCTTGGAATTGAAGGTCCAGTAGGTGTAGGTCGTGCCGTCGTCCAGCCTGCCGGTGAGTTCCACCGTCTCGAGATCGACCTTGACCAATTGCGGCATGCGCTGGCCGATCGGGCCGGGCAAGTCGGCGGGGTCGCGCACGATGTCGGCTGCCTCGCTCTCCATGGCCGCGCGCGGTCCGGGCATCACCTGGATCAGCCCTTCCATGCCCGCCTGCCGGTGGCCGGCGATGGAGCAGAAATAGGCGAATTCGCCGACCTTGCCGGCGGTGAAGGAGAAGGTGGACGAGGCGTTCTTGCCGACGATGATCGAAGAGCGGGCGGCATACTGGTCGATGACCACGTCGTGCTCGGCGCCCTCGCCGTTGATCAAGTTGATCTGCACCAGTTCGCCCTCATGCACCATGAGGGTGGGATTGACCTTGCCGTCTATATCGCCGCCGACGCCGATATAGACCATGCGTCCGGTGGCGATGCCGGTCTTGAGCGTGAAGATGGTGGGGGTGTGGTAGCTGCTCCCGACCGTCGCATTGGTCTTGGCCTCTTCAGGCGTCGCCTGCTCGGCTGTCGGGGCTGCCGCCTCGGCTTCAGCCTGCGCGGTTTGCGTCATGGTCCCGTGCTGATGGGTCTGGGCGAAGGCCGGCATGACGAACAGCGCTAGCATCGCTGCGATGGCCGCTATCCATGTTCCGCGCCAGCGGGATGGATTGGCGTTCTGGCACCGGGCGGCAATGCCGGGTCCGGTATCGGGGTTGAATGCGCCTCTGTCGAGCATCGATCTCTCCTTGTCACGGCATGGGGCTATACAATCGGACTTGTAGGGACGGGCCGAGAAACGATCTTTGCCAAAAGGCAATAATGGCGAGGGCCGGGCTTCCGGCGGGCGCGGCATCTGGCCGCTGGCGGGTGTGGCCGCAGCGCAGGGTCCGGCAGCATCCCACCATGACGCCGGCGATGCTTGACGTCAAACGCCAGAGCGCCGCGCATCCAAGCCGGGTGCGCGGCGCTCCAATACTTCAATGCGGCATCGGGCCTGCTCCGGCGTCGCGTGGCGGGCACGCTGGACGCCGGTTGGCCGATCAGTTGGCGGGAACCCGAGCCAGCAATTCCGCCATCACTTTCTTGGCCTTGCCGGGATTCTTGGCGGCGCTGGCTGCTTCCAGGTTTGTCGGGTTGCCCACGACGATAAGCGCCACCATGCCCATGGCGTAGTGCGGCGTGCATTTCACGCCGTAGACGCCTTCCGTGGTAAGCGTGACGGTGATCGGCTGGCTGATCTTGCCCTTGAACGGCTCGGCCCCGTCGGGGATCATGCCCTTGATGGTTTCGGCGTCGTGTCCCTTGTCGGTCGGCACGAAGGTAACGGTGTCGCCGGGAGCCGCCTGTATGAAGTTGGGCTGGAAGACCATCGCGCCCTTGTCACCCTTGTTGAGCATCTGGACCTGATGGTCGGCGGCCTGCGCCGCTCCAGCCAAGATCAAGGCTGCGAAACCCGCTGCCAGAACGATCATTCTTTTCATTGTATTCTCTCTTTCCTGCTTAGCGCCCAAAGGCGGCAACGCCACGCTTGCGGTCCGTTTCCGGCATTGCGTTGCGCGCATGCGCAGACAAATGCCAGGACCAGCACACCGCCAGCCACTCCACGACCCCATCGGGTACGAAGGGTTGCCCGGTCATAGGACTTTTGGCGGCTGAAACTTTGCGCAGGAACAACTTCTGGGCGACCGGTCGGGAAGGCTCGCAGTTTGTCCCCCCGCAATGACCGCGCCGGCCAGAACCGGCATGGTGCCGTTTTCCGGGAGCGAAGGGCCATGCAGCCGACGCTGGGCATTGATACGACGATGGACGAGATGATGCGCCGATGGCCACCGACCATCCACGTCCTTGTGCGGCATCGAATGCTGTGCGTCGGATGTCCGATTGCGTCCTTCCACACGCTTTCGGATGCAGCCCGGGAGCACGGCATGGACGAGGAGGCGCTTCGTCGCGAGTTGGCGGCGGTAATTGCTGCCGAAGAGCCAGCATCTGGCGCCTCGTTTTCCAAGCCCCCCGCGCGGCCGTAAGCGGCGCTGCCACCGCCGATCTGCGCTTTCGCGCTTGACTGTGAGGCTGAAGGCAATAGTCTAGATGAAAATACCGGCCCTGATCGCCGGACGGCAAGAATGCCTCGTTTGCCTCGCTCCAGAAGCGATGGCTGCGGGGCATTGTCATTTTTGGGGGATTTTTTGAAGCGTCGCGTCGAGATCGGCATCCTGTATTCGCGCTCCGGCAACTACCAGCTGGTGTCCGATGCCTGCCGCGCGGGCGCGTATTCCGCGATCAAGGCGGTCAATGCGGACGCCGCCTGCCCGATCGAGTTCATTCCGGTGGAGCGCGACCCAGGCGGCAATATCGACCGCTATGCGACGGGCTGCGCGGAAATCCTGGCGACCAGCAGCGCGCGCCACATCATCGGCTGCGTCACATCCTGGAGCCGCAAGGAAGTTATCCCCATCCTGGAGCGGGCCGGTGGAACGCTGTGGTACGCCTGTCCGTATGAAGGCTTCGAGGCCAACGAGCATGTCGTCTACATGCACGCCTGCCCGAACCAGCATCTGGTACCGATGCTTTCCCATGTCGTGCCGCGCTTCGGCGCCAACGGCTTCCTGCTCGGCTCCAACTATATCTGGGGTTGGGAAACCAACCGCGTCGCGCGCGACCTGATCGCGGATGCCGGCGGCAAGGTGCTGGGCGAACGCTATCTGCCGCTTGGCGAAACCGACGTGTCACGGCTGATCGCCGAGATCGAGGCGACAAGGCCGGATTTCGTGCTGAACAATCTGATCGGCACCTCGTCCTATGCCTTCATTGCCGCTTATGCGGAACTCGCCCGCCGCGACCCGTATTTCAAGCCGGAGCGCTGCCCGATCCTGTCGTGCAACCTGACCGAATGCGAACTGCCGGCCATCGCCGGCGTCGGCGACGGCCATTTGTCGGCCGGACCCTATTTCCATGACCCAATCGCGCATGGCTGGTCCGAATCCCTCAGCGCCACCATGCCGGCCTCGTCCTTCGAGGCGTCGGCCTATGCCAGCGTGCGCGCGCTGGCCGAAATTCTGGCCCACAATCCGGCCGCGCAATGGACCGACCTGCCGAAGGCGTTTGCCGGCAAGATTTTCCGCTCGCCGCTCGGTGCCGTCGCCATCGATCCGCAGACACAGCATGCAACCCTGTCGGTGCAGATCGCGCGGATCGAAGGCACGGCTTTCAAGACCGTCAGCCTGATCGAGAACGTCGCGCCGGACCCCTATCTGTCGCGCTACGACCGCAGCGCGACCTTTGCCCGACCCGGCCTGCGGGTGGTGTCGTGAGCCGCGGTTCGCGCATTCCCAATCTTGGCGGGGCAAAAGCTTTCGTGCTGCACCGGCCGCACCCGACCGTGCAGGCGATCACAAGGCAATTGGCGGCAATCGGCCTCGACGTCACCGCTTGCTGGCCGGAACTGCCGGCCGAAGCGCTGGCGGCGGAGTTCGTCTTCTTCGATGTCGATCTAGGTTTTGACGAACAGTTCCCGTGGCCGGCAGGCCATGCGCCGATGCCGCTTGTCGCGCTGATCGGCTCGGAAGCGCCGGGCCGCATCGAATGGGCGCTTTCGCACAATGCCGATGCCCAGTTGCTGAAGCCTGTGGGCAATGCCGGCGTCTACAGCGCCCTTCTCATCGCCAGGCAGGCCTTTGCGGCGCGGCAGCGCCTGGCCGATGAAATCGCTTCGCTGGAAATGCGCGTCGCCGAGCGGCAGACCATCGTTCGCGCCGTCACGGCCCTTTCGGCCCAGGGTTTTGACGACGAGCGCGCCTATGCGCAGTTGCGGTCGCTGGCCATGAGCTGGCAGATCAACCTGGAAGAGGCGGCCCGCCGCGTCGTGGCTATGACGAAACAGGAAGGCAGCGATGACCAGTCCCATCGCGCCTGACCTTTCGGCCGGCCTGCCCGTACGGGCACGGCCCGGCGTATGGCGCAGGCTGGTCAAGCGGCCGCTGGCGCTGATCGGTCTCGTCATCATCGCCATCGTGCTCGTCGGGGCGGTCTTCGCACCGTGGCTGACGGCCTATGACCCGAACGAGCAGATGTTCGACGGCCTGACGCTGCAAGGCGCGCCGCTGGCCCCGAACACCACCTTCTGGCTCGGCACCGATTTGCTCGGCCGCGATCTTCTCACCCGCATTCTCTATGGCGCACGCACCTCTTTGATCATCGGCGTCGTCGCCAATGGCGTGGCACTGCTGATCGGCACGCTGGTCGGCATTACGGCCGGCTATTTCCGCGGCTGGATCGGCAGCGTGCTGATGCGCTTCACCGACCTGATGATGGCGTTCCCGGCCCTTCTGCTGGCCATCTGCCTGGCGGCGGTGTTCGAACCCAGCCTGTGGATCGTCGCCATGGTGATCGCGCTGGTCAACTGGGTGCAGACGGCGCGCGTCATCTACACGCAGACCAGTTCGCTCACCGAACGCGAATTCATCGACGCCGAACGGACACTCGGCGCAAGCAGCCCGCGCATCCTGTTCCGGCATATCCTGCCGCATCTGGTGCCGACCATCATCGTGTGGGGCACGCTCGGCATTTCGACCACGGTGCTGCTCGAGGCGACGCTGTCCTATCTCGGCGTCGGCGTGCAGCCGCCGACCGCGTCATGGGGCAACATCATCTTCGAGAACCAGACCTATTTCCAGGCGGCCCCCTGGCTGGTCTTCTTTCCGGGTGCCGCGATCCTGGCGCTGGCGCTGGCCTTCAACCTCGTCGGCGATGCGCTGCGCGACCTTCTCGACCCAACGCAAAGGGGTCGCGAATAATGGGAAGCCGGGAATGATCGCCTATCTCGCCCGCCGCATCGTCCAGTCGCTGCTGATCCTGCTCGGCGTGTCGATCATCACCTTTGCGCTGCTTTACCTTTTGCCGGCCGATCCGGTGCGCCAGATCGCGGGGCGCAGCGCCACGCCCGAGACGGTGGAAAACATCCGCCGCCAGCTCGGCCTCGACCAGTCCTTCATCGTTCAGTACTGGCGCTATCTCGGCAATCTGGTGCAAGGCGATCTCGGCCGCTCCTACATCCAGCGCTCGCAGGTCACCGAACTCGTCGTCGCGCGGTTGCCGGCGACGCTGCTCCTGATGGCCGGTTCCATCGTCTGCGAACTGGTGCTTGGGCTGACCATGGGCCTGGTGGCGGCGGTGCGGCGCGGCTCGGCCACCGATCAGTCGCTGATGGTCGTCTCCTTCATCGGCGTATCGGCACCGCAATTCGTGGTCGGCCTGTTGCTGCTCTACGTGTTCGCGGTGCAGCTCTCCTGGTTTCCGATCGGCGGCTACGGCACCTGGCGGCACCTAGTGCTGCCGTCGCTTACCATGGGTATCCTCGGCGCGGGCTGGTACGCGCGCATGATGCGCTCCTCGATGATCGACGTGCTGCGCCAGGACTATGTGCGCACCGCCCGCGCCAAGGGGCTGGCGCGCCGCGCGATCCTTCTGCGCCATGCGCTGCCCAACGCCATCCTGCCGATCGTCGCCATGATCGGCATCGATATCGGCATCCTGATGGGCGGCATCGTCGTCGTGGAAAGCGTGTTCGGCTGGCCGGGCATCGGCCAGCTTGCCTGGCAGGCGATCCAGCGCGTCGACATCCCGATCATCATGGGCGTGACCATGGTGTCGGCCTTCGCCATCGTGCTCGGCAACCTTCTGGCCGACATCGTCGCGCCTTTCATCGATCCACGCATCAAGCTCAGATAACAACAAGGAAAGGGAACAAGAGATGAAAAGATTTCTGGCATCCACCGTCGCGGTATCGGCGCTTGCGCTGATGCTCGGGCTAGGCTCGGCCGCTGCCGCCGACGAAACGCTCGACCCCAACGCCAAGCCCGGCGGCGACATCATCATCACCTACAAGGATGACGTCGCCACGCTCGATCCGGCCATCGGCTACGACTGGCAGAACTGGTCGATGATCAAGAGCCTGTTCGACGGGCTGATGGACTACAAGCCCGGCACCACCGAACTGACGCCGGACCTTGCCGAAAGCTACGACATTTCGCCGGACGGAAAGACCTTCACCTTCAAGATCAGGCACGGGGTGAAGTTCCACAACGGCCGCGAGATGACCGCCGAAGACGTAAAGTATTCGATCGACCGCGTGGTCAACCCCAAGACGCAAAGCCCCGGCCAGGGCTTCTTCGCCTCGATCGAGGGCTATCAGGAAGCAGCCGACGGCAAGGCCGATGGCGTTTCGGGCATCACGGTGGTTGACCCCTACACCATCAAGTTCCAGCTGACGCGGCCCGACGCCACCTTCCTGCATGTTATGGCGATCAACTTCAGCCACGTCGTGCCGAAGGAGGCGGTGGAGAAGTGGGGCGCGGACTTCGGCAAGCATCCGGTCGGCACCGGCGCCTACAAGCTGGCCGAATGGACGCTTGGCCAGCGCGTCGTCTTCGAAAAGAACGCGGACTACTGGCACAAGGGCCTGCCCTATCTGAACAAGATCACCTTCGAGATCGGGCAGGAGCCGATCGTGGCACTGTTGCGCCTGCAAAAGGGCGAGATCGACGTTCCCGGCGACGGCATCCCGCCCGCCAAGTTCCAGGAGGTGATGAGCGACCCGGCGCAAAAGGCCCGCGTCGTCGAGGGCGGCCAGTTGCAGACCGGCTACATCACCATGAACGTGACGATGAAGCCGTTCGACGACGTCAAGGTGCGCCAGGCGGTCAACATGGCGATCAACAAGGATCGCATCGTCAAGCTCATCAACAACCGCGCCATCCCGGCCAACCAGCCGCTGCCGCCGTCGATGCCGGGCTACACCAAGGACTATAAGGGCTATCCCTACGATCCGGCCAAGGCCAAGGAACTTTTGGCGGAAGCTGGCCATCCGGACGGGTTCGAAACCGAACTCTACGCCATGAACACCGATCCGAACCCGCGCATCGCCCAGGCGATCCAGCAGGATCTGGCCGCCATCGGCATCAAGGCCTCGATCCAGGCGCTGGCGCAGGCCAACGTGATTGCCGCCGGCGGCGACAAGAACGGCGCGCCGATGATCTGGTCGGGCGGCATGGCATGGATTGCCGACTTCCCCGACCCGTCCAACTTCTACGGCCCGATCCTCGGCTGCGGCGGCGCGGTGCCGGGTGGCTGGAACTGGTCGTGGTACTGCAACGAGGACCTCGACAAGAAGGCGGCGGAAGCTGACTCCATCGTCGATCCGGCCAAGGCCGACGAGCGCTACAAGATGTGGAGCGACATCTACGTCAAGATCATGGAGGATGCGCCCTGGGCGCCGGTGTTCAACGAGCAGCGCTTCACGCTCAAATCCGCCCGGATGGGCGGCGCCGACAACCTCTATGTCGATCCGGTCCACATTCCGATCAACTATGACCATGTGTATGTGAAAGATGTGCAATAACTGCAACTACACCATCCACGGACGCCACCATCATTTCGGCTGGGACAATTCGTTTGTCCCGGCCGAGACGGTGACGCCCGGTTCGACGGTCTTCTTCGAGTGTCTGGATTCGTCGGGCGGGCAACTGACGCCCGAAAGCACGGTCGCCGATATCGCGGCGCTCGACTTCGGCAAGATCAACCCGGTGACGGGCCCGATCTTCGTCGAGGGTGCGGAACCGGGCGATGCGCTGAAAGTGACGATCGAGGAATTCAAGCCGTCCGGTTTCGGCTGGACGGCGAACATTCCCGGTTTCGGCCTGCTCGCCGACGATTTCAAGGAGCCGGCCCTCACCGTCTGGAAGTATGACGCGACCTCGCTGGAGCCGGCGCTGTTCGGGAAAAACGGCCGCGTGCCGCTAAAGCCGTTCGCCGGGACCATCGGCAATGCGCCTGCTGAAAAGGGCCTGCATTCGGTGGTGCCGCCGCGGCGGGTCGGCGGCAATCTCGACATCCGCGACCTGGCTGCCGGCACCATCCTCTACCTGCCGGTAGAGGTGGCGGGCGCGCTGTTTTCGGTCGGCGACACGCATGCCGCCCAGGGCGACGGCGAAGTCTGCGGCACGGCGATCGAAAGCCCGATGAACGTCGTTCTGACGCTCGATCTGGTCAAGGATGCGCGGCTGAAATATCCGCGCTTCACCACGCCGGGACCGGTGACGAACCATCTCGACGCCAAGGGCTACGAGGTGACCACCGGCATCGGGCCGGACCTGATGAGCGGCGCCAAGGAAGCCGTTGCGCAGATGGTCGACCTGTTGGCGGCGCGCTACCAGCTCGATCCGGTAGACGCTTACATGCTGGTGTCGGTATGCGGTGATTTGCGCATCAGCGAGATCGTCGACATGCCGAACTGGGTGGTGTCGTTCTACTTCCCGCGCTGCGTGTTTGAATGAACGCAAGCGCCGCCAAGATATCTTCCGGGGCGATAGCCCCGGAGGGGCAGCCTTCAGCCGAACCGGTGCTTTCCGTTTCCGGCCTGACGGTTTCCGTGCGCGGCGAGGATGGCGGACGCGAAGTCGTCTCCGACCTTTCCTTCACGCTTTCGCGCGGCGAAACGCTGTGCATCGCGGGCGAGAGCGGTTCCGGCAAGTCGATGACCTCGCTGGCGATCATGCGGCTTTTGCCCGAGCCGGCCGCCCGTATCGCTTCCGGCTCCATCCATCTTGGCGACACCGATCTTGCCAGCCTGGACGAACGTCGCATGCAGGCGGTGCGCGGTAACCGCATCGCCATGATTTTCCAGGAGCCTATGACCTCGCTCAACCCGGTCCTGTCGATCGGCAGGCAGTTGACCGAGGCCATCGAGACGCACACCGACCTGTCGGGCGGCACCGCGCGCCAGCGCGCGATAGACGCGCTGAAGGCGGTGCGCATTCCGGAAGCGGAAAGCCGGCTGAAGCAATATCCGCACGAGCTTTCGGGCGGCATGCGCCAGCGCGTCATGATCGCCATGGCGCTGGCGCTGGAACCGGACGTGCTGATTGCCGACGAGCCGACCACGGCGCTTGACGTCACCGTGCAGGGCGAGGTGCTGGAGTTGTTGCGCGACTTGCAGCGCCAGCACGGAACCAGCGTCATCCTCATCACCCACGACATGGGCGTAGTCGCCGAAATGGCCGACCGCGTCATCGTCATGCGCCACGGACGCATGGTCGAGGAAGGCAAGGCCCGCGATATTTTTGCCGCCCCCAAAGCCGACTATACGCGCGAACTTCTGGCCGCCGTGCCACGCATGGGCGATGGGCAAAGCCAGGGGACGCGAGAACCGGAGCCTGAGGAAAATGCCCCCATCGCCACCGTGCGCGACCTGAAAGTCCGCTTCGACCTGCATGGCGGGTTCTTCGGCCGCGTTACACGACGTGTCCATGCGGTCGAAGGCGTCAGTTTCTCCATCGCGCCGAACGAGACATTCGCGCTGGTCGGCGAGAGCGGGTGCGGCAAGTCGACGACCGCCAAGGCGATTGCCGGGCTGGTGCCGTTCAGCGGCGACATCACCGTCAACGGCCGCAGCCTGACCGGCCTTACAGGCGAAGCGCGAAAAGCCGTGCGCCGCGACGTGCAGATGATCTTCCAGGACCCGTTCGCCTCGCTCGATCCGCGCATGCGCGTCGGCGACCTGGTTGCCGAACCGATGCTGATCCATGGCATCGGCTCCAGACAGGAGCGCCGCGAACGGGTGGCGGCGCTGTTTGACCGCGTTGGCCTGTCGGCCGACCAGATGGAGCTTTACCCGCATGAGTTTTCGGGTGGCCAGCGCCAGCGCGTCTGTATCGCGCGCGCTCTGGCGCTGCGGCCAAAGCTCATCATCGCCGATGAAAGCGTGTCGGCGCTCGACGTGTCGGTACAGGCGAAAGTGCTGGAACTGCTGAAGGAATTGCAGCAGGAATTCGGCATCGCCTATCTGTTCATTTCGCACGACATGGCGGTGGTGGAAAATATTTCCGACCGCGTCGCCGTCATGTATCTCGGCCAGATCGTCGAGATGGGCACGCGCGACCAGGTGTTTTCCAACCCTGCCCATCCCTATACGCGCAGGCTGATCGAGGCGGTGCCGGTACCCGATCCGACAAGACGACGCAAACGCTTCGCCCGCCTCGAACAGGAAATCCCAAGTGTCATGCGCAAGGTCGGCGAAGAGCCATCCCGGCTTGCCCTGACCGATATCGGCGGCGGGCATCTCGTTGCGGCCGCAACGGCAGCCGACTGAACGAGCAACGACGCATGCGGCTTACCTGCGATTGAGAAAAACAGCCGGCGCAATGCAAGGATGTATGGGCTGTTTAGCCCCAATTTGACGCTCACCCCTTGACCGGACTGAAAAGCGCGGCCATTTGACGAGGCGTCTTTAACGATATTTCGTCGCGCGCAGCGAAACTCTTCTGCCGCATCACCTGAAGATACGAGCACTCATGGACGTCGTCGTCGTCGAATCGCCGGCCAAAGCGAAGACAATCAACAAGTACCTCGGCAAGAACTATAAGGTTCTGGCCTCCTATGGCCATGTCCGCGACCTGCCGGCCAAGGACGGCTCGGTGCGCCCCGACGAAGATTTCGCCATGTCGTGGGCGGTCGACGGTCCCTCGGCCAAGCGGCTCACCGAGATCGCCAATGCCGTCAAGAGCGCCGACGGCCTGATCCTCGCCACCGATCCGGATCGCGAAGGCGAGGCGATTTCGTGGCATGTGCTGGAAGTGCTCAAGCAGAAGCGCGCGCTGAAGGACAAGCCGGTCAGCCGCGTCGTCTTTAACGCCATCACCAAGCAATCCGTGCTCGACGCCATGGCCAATCCGCGCCAGATCGACGTGCCGCTGGTCGACGCCTATCTGGCGCGCCGGGCGCTCGACTATCTGGTCGGCTTCACGCTTTCTCCCGTTTTGTGGCGTAAGCTGCCCGGTGCGCGTTCGGCCGGCCGGGTGCAGTCGGTGGCGCTTCGGCTGGTATGCGAGCGCGAATCCGAGATCGAGCGGTTCATTCGCGAGGAATACTGGAACATCGCGGCCATTCTCGGCACGCCGCGCAAGGACAGCTTTGAAGCCCGGCTGACGGGTTTCGACGGCAAGAAACTGCAAAAGCTCGACATCAAGAACAAGGCTCAGGCCGACGACATCAAGGCGATGCTGGAAGGTGCCGCGTTCAAGACGTTGTCCGTCGAGGCCAAGCCGACCAGGCGCAATCCCGGCCCGCCCTTCACCACGTCCACCTTGCAGCAGGCGGCGTCCTCGCGCATGGGGTTTTCGGCCAACCGCACCATGCAGGCGGCGCAGCGGCTCTATGAGGGCATGGACATCGGCGGCGAGACGGCCGGCCTGATCACCTATATGCGAACCGACGGCGTGCAGATGGCGCCGGAGGCGATTTCGGCCGCGCGTGCTGCGATCGGCAAGGAGTTCGGCGACAAATATTTGCCGGAAAAGCCGCGCTACTACACCGCCAAGGCCAAGAACGCGCAGGAAGCGCATGAGGCGATCCGCCCGACCGACTTCTTCCGCACGCCGGCTTCCGTGCGCCAATATCTCGATGCCGACCAGTTCCGGCTCTACGAGTTGGTCTGGAAGCGCGCCATCGCCAGCCAGATGAACCCGGCCGAGATCGAGCGCACCACGGTCGAGATCGAGGCTGTGAATGCCGCCCGCACCGCCACCTTGCGCGCCGTCGGTTCGGTCGTGCGCTTCGACGGCTTCATCGCCGCCTACACCGACCAGAAGGAAGAAGATTCTTCCGAGGACGAGGAAAACCGCCGCCTGCCCGAAATCCGGGCCGACGAGGCGCTCGCCCGCCAAGCCATCAACGCGACGCAGCACTCGACCGAGCCGCCGCCGCGCTATTCGGAAGCCTCGCTGATCAAGAAGCTGGAAGAACTCGGCATCGGTCGGCCCTCGACCTACGCCTCGACGCTGAAAACGCTGGAAGACCGCCAATACGTCGCCATCGACAAGCGCCGGCTGGTGCCCGACGCCAAGGGCCGGCTGGTGACGGCGTTTCTGGAAAATTTCTTCGATAAATATGTCGAGTACGATTTCACCGCCGATCTTGAGGAAAAGCTCGACCAGATCTCCGACGGCAAGCTCGCCTGGAAGGATGTGCTGCGCGACTTCTGGAAGGATTTTTCCGGCGCGGTCGACAACACCAAGGAACTGCGCGTCACCGACGTTCTCGACGCGCTGAACGAGGCGCTGGCGCCGCTGGTGTTCCCGCAGCGCGAAGACGGTTCCAATCCGCGCATCTGCCCGAAATGCGGCACCGGCAATCTGTCGCTGAAGCTTGGCAAATTCGGCGCTTTCGTCGGCTGTTCGAACTACCCCGAATGCAGCTTCACCCGCCAGCTTGGCGGCGAAGCCAACGGTGAGAACGGTGGCGGCGAGGATGGCACCAAGGTGTTGGGCAACGACCCCTACACCGCCGAGGAAATCACCCTGCGCAAGGGGCGTTTCGGCCCTTATGTGCAGCGCGGCGACGGCAAGGAAGCCAAGCGCTCCAGCCTGCCCAAGGGCTGGACGCCGGATTCGATCGACCACGAGAAGGCGCTGGCGCTGCTTTCGCTGCCGCGCGATGTCGGCCAGCATCCCGAAACCGCCAAGATGATCTCGGCCGGGCTCGGGCGTTACGGCCCGTTCGTGCTGCATGACGGCACATATGCCAATGTGGATTCGATCGAGGACGTGTTTTCCATCGGCCTCAACCGTGCCGTGACGGTGCTGGCGGAAAAGCAGGCATCGCGAGGCCAGGGCCGTGGTGCGGCCGCTGCAGCCCTCAAGGAGCTTGGTGATCATCCCGACGGCGGCGGCAAGATCGTGGTTCGTGATGGCAAATACGGGCCGTATGTCAATTTCGGCAAGGTCAACGCGACTTTGCCGAAGGGCAAGGACCCGCAAACGGTGACGGTCGAGGAAGCGGTTGCGCTGATCGCCGAAAAGGAAGCCAAGGGTGGCGGCAAGAAGCCGGCGCGCAAGGCGGCGGCACCGAAGAAGGCTGCGACCAAGAAGCCTGCCGCGAAAAAGCCGGCTGCAAAGAAACCAGCGGCGAAGAAGAAGGCTTGAAGCCAGTGGCACGCAGGATCACCGGACGCGGGCACGGCGATCCCCGCACCGCCGATACCCGCTCCAAAACGACGAGCAAGGAAGCCTATCGGCCCTCGCGCGATGAAATCCTGCGCTTCATCACTGAGAACCCGGACCGTTCGGGCAAGCGCGACATCGCCAAGGCCTTCGCGCTCAAGGGCGACGACCGCATCTGGCTGAAGGACCTGTTGCGCGATCTGCAGGACGAGGGCCTGCTGACCAAGGAACGCAAGCGGCTCGCCCGCGTCGGCGTCCTGCCCCATGTCGCGGTGCTGGATATTTTCGGGCGCGACGGCGACGGCGTTTTGTTGGCGCATCCGACCGAGAATGTTGGCGACGGCGAGCCGCCGGTTGTCTCGATCCGTATTTCCCGCAGCGGCAATGGCGCGCAGACGCCGGGCATCGGCGACCGCGTGCTTGCAAAAACCTTCGCCACCGACGATCCGACCGGCCCCGCTTATACGGGCCGTGTCATCAAGGTTTTCGAGAAGCGCACCGACGCGGTGCTCGGCGTGTTCCGCGTGCTCAAGGACGGCACGTTCCGCATCGAGCCGGTGGAGCGGCGCCAGCCGGAACTGATCGTCGACACGGAATTTGCCAACGGCGCGAAAAACGGCGACCTGGTCGAGGTCGAGCCGGCGCGCGCCTCGCGCTACGGCCTGCCGCGCGCCAAAGTGTTGACGGTGCTGGGTTCGCTGACCAGCGAAAAGGCGGTTTCGATGATCGCCATCCACGCCCACGACATCCCGCACATCTTTCCGGCCTCTGTCATCGCCGAGGCGGAATCCGCCAAGGCAGCGACGATGGCGGGCCGCGAGGATTTTCGCAGCGTTCCGCTCGTCACCATCGACCCCGCCGATGCCAAGGACCATGACGACGCCGTGTTCGCCGAACCGGATACGGACGAGAAAAACCCGGGCGGCTTTATCGTCACCGTCGCCATCGCCGATGTCGCCGCCTATGTTCGCTACGGCACCGCGCTCGACCGCGAGGCGCTGCTGCGCGGCAATTCGGTCTATTTCCCCGATCGCGTCGTGCCAATGCTGCCGGAGCGCATCTCCAACGACCTCTGCTCGCTGCGCGAGGGCGAAGACCGCCCGGCGCTGGCCGCGCGCATGACTTTCGGGGCCGACGGCCGCAAAATTCGGCATTCGTTCCATCGCATCATGATGAAATCGGCGGCCAAACTCGCCTACGCGCAGGCGCAAGCGGCCATCGACGGCATGCCCGACGACAAGACCGGGCCGATCCTCGACACCGTTCTCAAGCCGCTATGGGATGCCTATGCGGTGCTGAAACGCGGGCGCGACGGACGCCAGCCGCTGGAACTCGATTTGCCGGAACGCAAGATTGTGCTCAAGGAAGACGGCACCGTCGACCGCGTCATCGTGCCGGAGCGGCTGGACGCGCATAAACTCATCGAAGAGTTCATGATCCAGGCCAATGTTGCCGCCGCCGAAACGCTGGAAGGCAAGAAGCAGAAGCTGGTCTACCGCGTCCACGACGCGCCCTCGATGGCCAAGCAGGAATCGCTGCGCGAATTCTTGCAGACGCTAGGCCTCTCGCTGGCGCGCGGCGCACAGATGAAGCCGGCCCAGTTCAACGGCATTCTCGAGCGGGTGCGGGGCCAGGACAATGAGGGACTGGTCAACGAGGTCGTGCTGCGTTCGCAAAGCCAGGCCGAATATTCGCCGGCCAATCTCGGGCATTTCGGCCTCAACCTTCGGCGCTACGCGCATTTCACCTCGCCGATCCGCCGCTATGCCGACTTGATCGTGCATCGCGGGCTTATTGCCGCACTCGGCCTCGGCCCCGACGGGCTGACGCCGGAAGAAGAGGCGCGGCTGGAGGATGTCGGCGTGCTGATCTCGGCGGCGGAACGCCGGGCCATGAAGGCAGAGCGCGACACGGTCGACCGGCTGATCGCCAGCTATCTCGCCGAACGCATCGACGAGCGCTTCGATGCGCGCATTTCGGGTGTCACCAAATCAGGACTATTTGTCCAATTGCCGCAGTACGGCGCAGATGGCTTTATCCCGGTGTCATCGCTCGATGGCGATTACTATATATACGACGAAGCAGCCCGATCGCTTTTCGGGGAGCGGACAGGAAAAGGCTATCAGCTTGCCGACCGCGTCGAGGTTCGGCTGATCGAGGTGGCGCCTATGGCGGGCGCGATGCGCTTCGAGATGCTGACCGAGCCGAAACCGCTGCCCGGTTCGAAGCGGTCGTTCCACAAGTCCAAGGGCGGCGCTTCACGGGGCCGTGCCTCGCAGCCGCGAGGCGGATCGCGCAGAAGACGTTAAGGATGGAAGCACCGGCATGACCAAGGCAGATGTGGTGGACGAGCAGGTTTTCGGCGGTGAGCATCAGTCGGGCCGGGTGCGCAGGCCGGCATGGCAGGCGATCAAGTTCGGCTTCATGGGCCGTTGCCCGCATTGCGGCGAAGGCAAGCTGTTTCGCGCCTTCGTCAAGCCGGTCGACAAATGCGCCGTTTGCGGCGAGGAGCTTTACCACCACCGGGCCGACGATCTGCCCGCCTATCTGGTGATCGCCATCGTCGGCCATATCGTCGTCGGCGGCTTCATGGCCGTAGAAATGACGACCTTCTGGCCGATGTGGCTGCATCTCCTCATATGGCTGCCATTGACCGTCATATTGTCGCTGGCCCTGCTGCAACCGATCAAGGGTGCGGTCGTCGGCCTGCAATGGGCGTTCTACATGCACGGCTTCGGCGGCGAGACCGATTATATCGAGACCCACCCGGAGGCGTGACGCCCGCACTGGCGCAATCCGAACGCCGCCGCCGTCCCTATCGCCTGCAAGAAGTTTCCGCTAATCCGTACCTCCATGAATGAAATGACCAGGGCGGAACTCGACCGCGCCGAACGCAACGACGCCGCGCTGGGCGCGGGGCCCAAGCGGCCGCGCGATGCCGCGACGCTGATTCTGCTTGACCGCAAGGGCGGCAACGTCTCGGTGCTGATGGGCCGGCGCAGCGCCCGTCACGCCTTCATGCCGGGCAAGTTCGTCTTTCCCGGCGGGCGGACCGACCCGGCCGACAGCCGCATCGCCGTCGCCACCAGCCTGCACCCGGATGAAGAAGCCAGGCTGTGCGCCGGCCCCGGCCGCACCAGCGCCACGCGCGCACGCGCCATCGCCCTTTCCGCCATCCGCGAGACCTACGAGGAAGCCGGCCTGCTGATTGGGCAAAAAGGCCCGTTTGCGACCGGCAAAAGCGACTGGCAAGGCTTCGTCGAGCATGGCGTGCAGCCCTCGCTCGGCGCGGTTCGCTTCATTGCCCGCGCCATTACGCCGCCCGGCCGCGTCCGCCGCTTCGACACGCGGTTCCTCGGCGTCTGGCGAAGCGAAGTCGCCGTGGAACTGCCGGACGGCGGGCCGACGAACGAGTTGGAAGAACTGGTCTGGCTGCCACTTGCCCAGGCGCGCGAGGCCGATATTCCGGCCATCACCCGGACGATTTTGGGAGAGCTGGAAGCGCGGCTTGCCCTCGACCCGCAGTTGCGGCCCGGCGGCGATGTGCCCTTCTACCGGCTGGTGCGCACCCATTTTATCCGCGATCTTCTGTAGCAAGCAGTCAGGCGCCCAATTTTCATGACGGTCGACACCACGCCGCAGGCTGACGAACAAATCCACTGGTTGCCGATGATCGCCGCGATTTCGGCGATCAGCGTGGTCGGCATCGCCATCGGCCTCGGCGTACCGCTGCTCAGCGTGATTCTCGAATCGCGGGGCCATTCGGCAACGATGATCGGCCTCAATACGGCGATCGCCGGCCTTGCCTCGATTGCCGGCGCGCCAATGGCGACGCCGCTGGCGCAACGCTTCGGCGTTGCCTGGACGATGCTGGCGGCGATCGCCGCCGGCGCGTTCGCCTTTGTCGGATTCTATTTCGCGCCCGACTTCTGGATGTGGTTTCCGCTGCGCGTGGCGTTGCACATCTCGCTGACGATCCTGTTCATCCTGTCCGAATTCTGGATCAGCACGTCGGCCCCGCCGCGTCGGCGCGGCCTCGTTCTCGGCTGCTACGCCACCGTCCTATCGCTCGGCTTCGCGGCGGGTCCCTGGCTGTTTTCACGCCTTGGCAGCGGCGGCTTCCTGCCTTTCGGCGTCACCTTCCTGCTGGTGACGCTGGCCGCGATCCCCGTACTGATGGCACGCAACGAAAGCCCGCCCATCCACCCAACGGGCGAAGGCACCAGCGGCTTCCTGCGCTATATCTGGCTGGTGCCGACGGCGACGGCCGCCGTGCTGGTATTCGGCGCGATCGAGACCGGTGGCTTCGCGCTGTTTCCCATCTATGGCAGCCGCATCGGCTATTCGGAAGCGGACGCGGCCCTGCTTTTGACCATGATCGGGCTCGGCAACGTGCTGCTGCAAATTCCCATCGGCATGATCAGCGACCACGTCAAGGATCGCCGCTACCTGCTGCTTGTCTGCGCAGTCGTCGGCCTTGCCGGCGCTGCATGCATGCCGCTGTTTGCCGCCAACTGGCATCTGATGGCGTCGTTGCTGTTCGTGTGGGGCGGCGTGGTCGCGGCCATGTACACGGTGGGCCTGGCACATCTCGGTTCCAAGCTTTCCGGCCACGAACTGGCGTCGGCCAATGCAGCCTTCGTTTTATGCTACGGTGTCGGCATGGTGCTGGGACCGCAGGCGATCGGCATCGGCATGGATATTTTCGGCCCGAACGGCTTCGGCTGGGCGCTGGCCCTGTTCTTCGGCGCCTATATCGTGCTGGCGGTCGGGCGGCTGATCGTCACAGCCGCCCGACGCTGAGCCGGCACGCTTGCCTTGCGCCAGAATTACTGTATAGACGCCCGCAATCTGCCGGTCCTAGCTGGGGGCTGAACGGAGGGCCGGCGCTTTCGCAAGAAATCGCCGCGTGAAGCCAAAAAGTGCTTCCGCCTCCCGTGTCTCCGCTCTCGACCATCTCGTTTGCGCCTTTCTTCCCCGTTTCCTGCACAAGGATTGCCGGGTCAGAGAAATCGCAGAGGCTCTCGCCGCCGGGACCGGAAGAGAAACGAAGAAAGGTATGAGAACAATATGGCTCTATACGAACATGTGTTCCTTTCCAGGCAGGATCTGTCGCAGCAGCAGGTCGATGAACTCGTTGAGCGTTTCAAGGGTGTCATCGAGGCAGGCGGCGGTTCGGTCGGCCGGATCGAGAACTGGGGACTGAAGTCCCTCACCTACCGGGTCAACAAGAACCGGAAGGCTTACTACACGCTCATGGACCTCACCACCCCGCCGGAAGCTCTCAAGGAAATGGAGCGCCAGATGGGCCTGTCCGAGGACATCCTGCGCTTTCTGACCGTCAAGGTCGAGAAGCACGAGGAAGGCGCGTCGGCCATGATGCAGAAGCGCGAAGAGCGCTCCGAGCGCGGCAGCTTCGGCGATCGCGGCCCGCGTTCGTTCGGCGACCGTGATCGCGGCGATCGTCCGGCCCGCAGCTTCGGCGGCGACCGCGATGGCGGCGGCGACCGTGGCCCTCGCCCGCAGCGCAGCTTTGAAGGGAACGCAGAATAATGGTCGACATCAACCAGATCCCGACCCGGCGTCCTTTCCATCGCCGTCGCAAGACCTGCCCGTTCTCCGGCGCCAATGCTCCGAAGATCGACTACAAGGACGTGCGTCTCTTGCAGCGCTACATTTCCGAGCGCGGCAAGATCGTGCCCTCGCGCATCACCGCCGTCAGCCAGAAGAAGCAGCGCGAACTCGCCAAGGCGATCAAGCGCGCCCGTTTCCTCGGCCTGCTGCCCTACGTGGTTCGCTGATTTTTTTCGACGGCGGGCGTCCGCGCCCGCTGTCTTTCTCCGACCATGACGGGCATGGCCGGTTGAAATTCAAAATCCCGAGTTGAGGCGAACTGCCTCTAACTGCCGCCACAGGCAGGACAGCGACACCGGCGCCACGCGCCCTTTTGCTTCCTGACCTGTTCATTTCGTCTGCCCCCTGGGGCGCTAGACAAAGGACAAGATCATGGACGTCATTCTTCTCGAACGCGTCGCCCGCCTCGGCCAGATGGGCGACACCGTCAAGGTCAAGGACGGTTTCGGCCGTAACTTCCTGCTGCCCAAGGGCAAGGCGCTGCGCGCCAACACCGTCAACAAGGCCAAGTTCGAAGGCCAGCGCGTCCAGCTCGAAGCTCGCAACCTGGAACGCAAGTCGGAAGCCGAACACGTTGCCGAAACGCTTGACGGCAAGAGCTTCGTGGCCGTGCGTTCGGCCGGCGAAACAGGCCAGCTCTACGGCTCCGTTTCGACCCGCGACATCGCCGACCTGCTGATCGCTGAGGGCTTCACGATCAACCGCAACCAGATCGAGCTCAACCACCCGATCAAGACCATCGGCCTGACCAATGTGGCCGTTGCGCTGCATCCGGAAGTCGAAGTTACCATCACGCTCAACATCGCGCGCACCGCGGACGAAGCCGAGCGCCAGTCCAAGGGCGAGACGCTGACCACCGCCGAAGCCATCTACGGCGAAGACATCAACGACAATGCCCGCCCGGACAATTTCTTCGATCCGAACGAAATGGGCGAAGGCGACGAGGAATAGGCCCAAGGCCTTTTTATCTCCGACTTTCAACCTTTTATCGCCAGAAAGCGATTTCTGGACCAAAAACCCGGGCCTCGTGCCCGGGTTTTTTGTCGAACTGGAACTTTTCAACGCCTTCTGCTTTTAGCACAATCGAGCCACACAACGCTTTCTGCATGAGGGCTAGTCATGAACCTCCTACTTCAACGCATCGTGGAGCGCATCGTCCATACCGGAAATCTCAGCATGACCGGCCCCAACGGCGTCACGCGACGGTTTGGCGACGGCAGCGGCGAGCGGACGCATATGGTCATCCACACCCGCCACGCTGAAAGGGCAATCACCCTTCACCCGACGCTCGGCATCCCCGAAGCCTACATGGACCAGGAACTGGACTTCGTCGAAGGCGACATCCTCAGCTTCCTGCACCTCGTATACGATAATATCGGCATTTCGTGGACCGACTCGACCTGGGGCAAGCTGCTGAACTCCGCCCGGATGACGGCGCGGCCGTTGCAGCAATGGAATACCGAGCGGCGCTCCAAGCGCAATGTCGAGCGCCATTACGACCTGTCGGGCGATCTCTACAAGCTCTTCCTCGACGAGGACATGCAGTATTCCTGCGCCTATTTCGAAAACCCGGACATGACGCTGGAAGCTGCGCAACTGGCCAAGAAGCAGCACATAGCGGCAAAGCTGCGCATCAAGCCGGGGCAGACGGTGCTCGATATCGGCTGTGGCTGGGGCGGGCTGGCGCTGTACATCGCCAAGACCTTCGACGCCGAAGTGCTGGGCGTGACGCTGTCGACCGAACAGCATCAGGTGGCGACCGAGCGCGCCCGCGCGGCGGGGCTGGAAAACAGCGTCCACTTCGAATTGCGCGACTACCGCGATTTGTCGGAGCGCTTTGACCGCATCGTCTCGGTCGGCATGTTCGAGCATGTCGGCGTCACGCAATACCGGACCTTCTTTGACAAATGCGCAACGCTGCTGAAGCCCGACGGCGTCATGCTGCTGCATACGATCGGCCGCACCGCGCCGCCGACCACGACCAGCGCCTTCATCCGAAAATATATTTTTCCCGGCGGCTATATTCCGGCGCTGTCGGAAGTGACCCCGCATATCGAGAAATCGGGGCTGGCCACTACCGACGTGGAAATCCTGCGGCTGCACTACGCCGAGACGCTGAAAAACTGGCGCGAACGCTTCATGGCCAACCGCGACAAGGTCAAGGCGATCTATGACGAGCGCTTCTGCCGCATGTGGGAATTTTACCTCTGCGGTTCGGAGGCCTCGTTCCGCTGGCAGGATCTGGTCAATTTCCAGATCCAGTTGACCCGCAAAAACGACGTTCTGCCCGTAACACGCGACTATATCGGCAAGTGCGAGAAGGCATTGACGATGCACGAAATGGGCCATCAGCCCGGTGAAGCCGCGGCCACGTCGGGCGACACGCACGCAGCCAAACCCGCCGGCCGACGCAAGGTTTCGCGCACCAAATAGTGCGCTCCGCAAGGTGCATAGACGCGGCTGCCGTCGAAACCGGTCGGTCGCGGAGAGGGGAGCGATTTTCCGACGCAGACTCGCTGCCCCGCCTGCCGACACCGACGCTTGCCAAGCACGGCATTTGCGGTCGATAAGGCTTCGCAATTGCGGGGTCCGTCGATGCGTTATTTTCTCTATATCGCCGCTGCGCTGGCGGAAATTGCCGGCTGCTTTTCCGTCTGGGCGTGGTGGCGGCTGGAAAAATCGCCGCTGTGGCTGGTGCCCGGTATCGCCCTGCTCGTCCTGTTCGCCTGGCTTCTGGCGCAGGTTCAGGTCGATGCGGCGGGCCGCGCCTACGCGGCCTATGGCGGCATCTATATCGCGGTCTCGCTCGGCTGGCTGTGGCTGGCCGAAGGCATGCGGCCCGACCGTTTCGATTTCCTGGGAGCCGCCCTTTGCGTCGGCGGCGCATCGGTCGTCCTGCTTGCTCCACGGGGAGCATAGGATGGAGCTTCCAGCGCAGCTTCGGCAGGCGATCGATCGCCTGCTTGAAAGCACGCCGTTGCCGGCACTTCGGCAGGCGGCAAAAACGCTGTCCGACCGCTACCGCGCCGAAACGCGCGACGGCCGCCTGCACATGGCCGAAGAACTTGCGGTCAAGGCCTATCTGGCGACGCGCCTGCCGGCGACCTACGCCGCCGTGCGGACCTGCCTTGAAGCGGTGAGCGAAGCGCGGCCCGATTTCTCGCCCCAGACGCTGCTCGATATCGGCGCGGGTCCCGGCACCGTTGTATGGGCGGCGATCGATCTCTGGCCCGGTCTGCAACAGGCAACCCTGCTGGAGGCGAGCCGACCGGCGCGGGCGACCGGCGAACAGCTCGCCGCCGAAGGCAATTTCGGCACCAAAATTACCTGGCTGAGCGGTGACGCGACCATCGACCTCGCCGGCGCTGCGGCAGCGGACCTCGTCACCGCCGCCTATGTGCTGGACGAGATGGCGCCGGCATCGCGGCCCAGGCTGATCGAGCGGCTGTGGGCGCTGACGACGGACACGCTTTTGATCGTCGAACCCGGCACGCCGGCCGGCTGGCAGCGTATTCTTGCCGTTCGCCAGCAGTTGATCGACGCCGGCGCGCATGTGCTGGCCCCCTGCCCGCACGAAAAACCCTGCCCGATCACGGCCCCCGACTGGTGCCATTTTGCCCGCCGCGTCGCCCGCTCGCGCCTGCACCGGCTTTCCAAGGACGCCGAAGTGCCGTGGGAGGACGAGAAATATATTTTCGTCGCCGCCTCGCGCCAACCCGCCGAGATGCGTCGGCCAAGGGTGCTCGCACCGCCGAAATCCGGTTCCGGCAAGGTTCTGCTCAAACTGTGCCAACCCGGCGGCGATGCCACGGAGCTTCTGTTCACCAAGCGCGACGGTGCGACATTCAAAAACGCGCGGCGCGCCGACTGGGGTGACGCCCTTTCCGATTGATGCAA
The DNA here is from genome assembly GCF_054489545.1 of Mesorhizobium sp. A556. Lineage (NCBI taxonomy): Bacteria > Pseudomonadati > Pseudomonadota > Alphaproteobacteria > Hyphomicrobiales > Phyllobacteriaceae > Mesorhizobium > Mesorhizobium sp. A556. Next base: position 445,596 of record NZ_JBTMXA010000002.1, on the reverse strand, counting down.
CGGGCAAGTGCGGAATCTGCTTGCAGATTGTTCTTTGTTTGTTCTAGTATTGCCGAACCGGGGCAGCAACGCCGATTCGAGTCAATGTGATTCTTTCCACGGATGCCGTCCGGCTGTGAATAGCGGCGGTTCAAGCGGCCCCGAGGCAGATATTCCAGCACCGGCTCGCCGCGTTCTGCTATCAGATAGGGAGACAAGAATCGGGGACGGCATGGCAGAGGCAGCGCGCAAATTCGAGGTCGCGGAACAACCGCTTTATCGGGAAGCGCCGAACAACATCGAGGCCGAGCAGGCGTTGCTGGGCGCGATGCTGGTCAACAACGACGCCTTCTACCGCGTTTCGGACTTCCTGAAGTCCGGTCATTTCTACGAGCCGCTGCACCGCAAGATTTTCGACGTCTCGGCCGAGCTGATCCGCATGGGCAAGATGGCCAATCCGGTGACGATAAAAACCTTCCTGCCGGCCGACGAAAAGGTCGGAGACATGACGGTCGCGCATTATCTGGCTCGCCTCGCCGCCGAGGCCGTGACCGTCATCAACGCCTCCGATTACGGCCGTGCCATCTACGACCTCGCCACGCGGCGCGCGCTGATTACGGTTGGCGAGGACATGGTCAACATCGCCTATGACGCACCGGTGGACATGGCCCCGTCCGAGCAGATCGAAGACGCCGAGCGGCGTTTGTTCGAACTGGCGGAAACCGGCCGCTACGATGGCGGCTTCGAGAGTTTCACCGATGCCGTAAAAACCGCCGTCGACATGGCCAATGCCGCCTATATGCGCGACGGGCACCTGTCCGGCATCGCTTGCGGCCTGCGCGATCTCGACAGCCGCATGGGCGGCCTGCAGCCCTCCGACCTTATCATCATCGCCGGCCGGCCGGGCATGGGCAAGACCTCGCTCGCCACCAATATGGCCTTCAATATCGCCGAAGCCTATGTGCCGGCGCAACAGGCGGACGGCTCGTTCAAGGCCGCGAACGGCGGCGTCGTCGGCTTCTTCTCGCTCGAAATGTCGTCGGAACAGCTCGCCACCCGCATCATTTCCGAGCAGACGGAAATACCGTCGTCGAAAATCCGGCGCGGCGAAATCACCGAAATGGACTTTGAAAAGCTGGTCGCCTGTTCGCAGACCATGCAGAAAATTCCGCTGTTCATCGACCAGACGGGCGGCATCTCCATCGCCCAACTTTCGGCGCGCGCCCGGCGGCTGAAGCGCCAACGCGGCCTCGACGTCATCGTCATCGACTATATCCAGCTCATGCAGGGGTCGAGCGCCAAGGCCTCGCAAAACCGCGTGCAGGAAATCACCGAGATCACGACCGGGCTGAAGGCGCTGGCCAAGGAACTTTCCGTTCCGATCATCGCGCTGTCGCAGCTGTCGCGCCAGGTCGAAAGCCGCGACGACAAGCGCCCGCAACTGTCCGACTTGCGCGAATCGGGCTCGATCGAGCAGGACGCCGACGTGGTGATGTTCGTGTACCGCGAGGAATATTACCTGAAAAACAAGGAGCCCAAGCCCGGCACCGAGGAATACATCAAGTGGGAAATGGAGATGAACGATATGCGCGGCAAGGCCGAGGTGATCGTGGCCAAGCAGCGCCACGGCCCGACCGGTTCCGTCAGCCTCGCCTTCCAGGGCGAATTCACCCGCTTCTCCGACCTCGCCGAAGAGCACCACATCGCGGAACGGTTCGAGTAGACGTGGGCGTTTTTGGACAGATCAACGTGCGGGTTAGCGCTCTACGTTGCCCCTCTCTGTCCTGCCGGAAGGCCCTTCGCTTTCGCTCCGGGCGTTCGTCGCTGGGAAAGCCAAATCGTTGGCTTTTCCTCGGCCTTCTGCCGACCACTCCTCACCCCCCGCATGGGGGGAGATTAGCTGGCCGCAATTTTGTTGCCCGTTCTGCGACGTTGAAGATTGGCTTGGGCGTCGGAGTGCATGATCTCCCCCCATGCGGGGGAGATGTCCGGCAGGACAGAGAGGGGCGCTGTCCCGCAAACCTATCCGCTCTTGCGGTTCGCAACCTCGGCCACTCGGCCGCTTTCACTCGACGCGCACGCTCCCCTTCAGCAAACCCCTGCCGTGGCTAAATCCCGCATCCAGTTCATCTGCCAGAATTGCGGCTCGGTGCATCAGCGCTGGGCCGGCAAGTGCGACGCCTGCGGCGAGTGGAACACGCTGGTCGAGGAAGGCACGGCGGGCGGCATCGGCTCCGGCCCGGCCTCGACGCGTAATGCGCGCAAGGGCCGCGCGGTGGTGCTGACCACCCTGTCGGGCGAAATCGAGGACGCGCCGCGCATCGTCTCGGGCATCGGCGAACTTGACCGCGCCACCGGCGGCGGCTTCGTGCGCGGCTCGGCTCTTCTGGTCGGCGGCGACCCCGGCATCGGCAAGTCGACGCTGCTGACGCAGGCGGCGGCAGCGCTTGCGGAAAAAGGCCACCGCGTCGTCTATGTCTCGGGCGAGGAAGCCGTCGCCCAGATCCGGCTGCGCGCACAGCGCCTCGGCGTCGCCGGAAGTCCGGTCGAACTCGCGGCAGAAACCAATGTCGAGGATATTCTGGCGACCATCGCGGATGGCAAGCGTCCCGACCTCCTCATCCTCGATTCGATCCAGACGCTGTGGACCGACCTTGCCGATTCGGCGCCCGGCACCGTCACGCAGGTGCGCGCCGCGGCCCAGGCGATGATCCGCTATGCGAAATCGACGGGAGCTGCGATCGTGCTCGTCGGCCACGTCACCAAGGAAGGCCAGATCGCCGGACCGCGCGTGGTCGAGCACATGGTCGACGCGGTGCTTTATTTCGAAGGTGAAGGCGGCCACCACTACCGTATCCTGCGCACGGTGAAGAACCGCTTTGGGCCGACCGACGAGATCGGCGTGTTCGAAATGTCGGACAAGGGCCTGCGCGAAGTCGCCAATCCGTCCGAGCTTTTCCTGGGCGAACGCCATGCCAAGTCGCCCGGTGCTGCCGTTTTCGCCGGCATGGAGGGCACGCGCCCCGTGCTGGTCGAAATCCAGGCGCTTGTCGCCCCCTCCTCGCTCGGCACGCCGCGCCGCGCGGTCGTCGGCTGGGACGGAGCACGGCTTTCCATGATTTTGGCCGTGCTGGAAGCGCATTGCGGCGTGAAGTTCGGCCAGCACGACGTCTATCTCAATGTCGCCGGCGGCTACCGCATCCGTGAGCCTGCCGCCGACCTGGCGGTCGCGGCAGCACTTGTTTCCTCGCTTACCGGCCTTGCCCTTCCCGCCGATTGCGTCTATTTCGGCGAAATCAGCCTGTCGGGCGCCGTGAGGCCGGTTGCGCATGCGCAGCAGCGCCTCAAGGAAGCCGAAAAATTGGGATTTGGAAGCGCGGTATTGCCCTTGGGCAGTTCGAAAGGCAGCGAGGAAGTGGCCAGCGGCATCGGGGCTGGCGCATTCCGGCCAACCGATCTGGCCGATCTCGTGGCCCGCATCGCCGGCACGCGCCGCAGCCGCGCGGCCGAGGAAGATTGATCCGTCGCTTCATGCGATGACACTTGAGTGAGGCGAACACGATGCCGATTACGCTGCTTGACGGAATTCTGGTCGGCTTCACCCTCGTTTCGGCGATGCTGGCCATGGTGCGCGGCTTTTCGCGCGAGGTTCTTTCCGTGGTCTCGTGGGCCGCGGCGGCGGCAGCAGCTTTCTTCTTCTACAAGCCGGTGGTTCCCTACGTTCAGCCCTATATCGACAACGACAAGGTGGCGATGGCGGCGGCGGCGGGCATCGTCTTCATCATCGCGCTGATCGTGGTCACGGTCGTCACCATGAAGCTCGCCGACTGGATCATCGATTCGCGGGTCGGCGCGCTCGACCGCACGCTCGGCTTCCTGTACGGTGCGGCGCGCGGCATTCTGGTCGTCGCTGTCGCGTTGATGTTCTTTAACTGGCTGGCCGGCGACAAGGCCCCTGCCTGGATTTCCGGGGCCAAGTCGCGCCCCCTGCTTGAATCGATCGGCACCAAGATCGAAAGCATGTTGCCGGAAGACCCGGAAAACTCGATCCTCAAGCGCCTGAACGGCGCAATCGCAGAACCGCAGGCCGGCACGGAGACACAACCCGTCCCCGGCGTGCAAGCGCCGGCGCAAGGCGACGATAGCGGCACGCCCGCGCCCGACGATAGCGAAGACGCGCCGCAGCCGGCAAATTGATCGCAATCCACACCGGAGAACACGCGCCTTTGCGTTGTTTCTGACCGTTTCGTGGCTTATATAGCTGTTTTAGCGGGAGCTTCGGCCCAATGGCAGACGCAGATAATGTGCTTGGCGCGGAAGCGGACGATCATTTCCACGACGAATGCGGTGTGTTCGGCATTTTCGGCCGGCAGGATGCCGCGGCCATCGTCACGCTTGGGCTGCATGCGCTCCAGCATCGCGGCCAGGAAGCGGCCGGCATCGTTTCCTATGACGGCACCCAGTTCCACGTCGAGCGCCATGTCGGCCTGATCGGCGACACCTTCACCAAGCAGCGTGTCATCGACAGCCTCAAGGGCGACCGCGCCATCGGTCATACGCGCTATGCCACGACCGGCGGGGCTGGCCTGCGCAACATCCAGCCCTTCTTCGCCGAGCTTGCCGACGGCGGCTTCGCGGTCGCCCATAACGGCAATCTGACCAACGCCATGACCGTGCAGCGCACGCTGCAGAAACAGGGCGCCATCTTTTCCTCCACCTCGGACACCGAGACGATCCTGCATCTGGTGGCGATGAGCAAGGAACGCGACCTCAACGCGCGCTTCATCGATGCGGTGCGGCAGGTGGAAGGCGCGTTCTCGCTGGTGGCCATGTCGTCCAAGAAGATGATCGGCTGCCGCGACCCGCTGGGCATCCGGCCGCTGGTTCTGGGCGATCTCGACGGCGCCTTTATCCTCGCCTCCGAAACCTGCGCACTCGACATTATCGGCGCGCGCTTCGTGCGCGACGTGCAGCCCGGCGAAATGGTCGTCGTCACCGCCAGTGGCCTTGAGAGCCTTTATCCGTTCGAAGCGAAGAAAAGCCGCTTCTGCATCTTCGAATATGTCTATTTCTCCCGGCCCGACTCCTCGGTCGAGGGCCGCAACGTATATGACGTGCGCAAGCGCATCGGAGCGGAACTTTCGCGCGAAAGCCCGGTCGAGGCCGACATCGTCGTGCCGGTGCCGGATTCAGGTACGCCGGCGGCGCTTGGCTTTTCGCAGGAAGCCGGCATCCCGTTCGAACTCGGCATCATCCGCAACCATTATGTCGGGCGCACCTTCATTTCGCCCGGCGATTCCATTCGCCACATGGGCGTCAAGCTGAAGCACAACGCCAACCGGCGCATGATCGAGGGCAAGCGCGTGGTGCTGGTCGACGATTCCATCGTGCGCGGCACCACCAGCCAGAAGATCGTGCAGATGGTGCGCGAGGCGGGCGCGAAGGAAGTGCATATGCGCATCGCCTCGCCGCCGACGCGGGCTTCCTGCTTCTACGGCGTCGACACGCCGGAAAAATCCAAGCTGCTCGCTTCGCGCATGACGGTCGAGGAGATGGCGGAGTTCATCCACGTCGATTCGCTGGGCTTCCTGTCCATCGACGGGCTTTACCGCGCAGTCGGCGAACAGAGCCGCAACGGCGAACAGCCGCAGTTTTGCGATGCCTGTTTCACCGAGCAGTATCCGACCCGCCTTGCCGATTTCGAAGGGCATGACAATGTCCGTACGCTGTCGCTGCTGGCGACGGGCGGGCTTTAGATCGCCGTGCGCCCTCAGGACGCACAAAGGACGATCTAACTCTTTGAGTGAGCATCGGAATAACCCGAAAACCGGATTCCACTTTTCGGTCCGATGCTTTAGGGCTCCCAATCACGGCGTGGCAGCGATTTCACGCTGCCAGATGAAGCCCCGGTGGATGGCGAATTGCCGTCCGGGGCCGTGGGCGGCCGCAAACAGCAGCCCTGCCAGGAACGTGAAGTGATCGACGAAGAAGCCGAACTCGCCCTGATTGGCCTTCCAATAGGACGGGCCGTGGAAGGCGAAGGCCAGGAAGATCACATAGATCGCCGCCAGCAGCGCCGCTTCCGAGAAGAAAGCTCCAGTCAGGAAGGCGAGCACCAGCGCGACTTCAAAGATGGCGGCCAGCCATGCCAGAAGCAGCGGGAACGGGAACCCCGCCGCCGCGATGTAGCTGGCAGTAGCGTCCATCCCCGAAAACTTGAAGGTCGTCGCCATCGCGAACATGCCTGCGAAAATCAGCCTTGCGGCCAGGATTGCAACGGTTCTGCTCATCGATCCATCTCCTTTGATCAGTATTTAGACCAAGGACGCTGATACACACGCGTTCCCGACAAGGGCCAGCGGAAATGTCGCAGGCGCTTGGCACAACTGCGACCCGGCAGGGTTCCGTTTGTGATCGATTCGTCCTATCTGGTCTGCATTCTCGAGCAGCCTGAACTGGATGTCCGCATGAGCCTTGACCTCACCAACCGCATCGCCCTCGTCACCGGGGCGTCGCGCGGCATCGGCTATTTCATCGCCAAGCAGATGGCCGCCGCCGGCGCGCATGTCATTGCGGTCGCGCGCACAGTGGGCGGGCTGGAGGAACTGGACGACGAGATCAAGGCCGAGCGCGCCCGGACGGGCAAGGGCGAAGCGACGCTGGTGCCGCTCGACCTCGCGGACATGGAGGGTATCGACCGGCTAGGCGGGGCGATCCACGAGCGCTGGGGCAAGCTCGACATCCTGGTCGCCAACGCCGGCGTGCTCGGCGTCATCTCGCCGATCGGCCATGTCGAGGCGAAAACCTTCGAGAAGGTGATGACCGTCAATGTCACCTCGACCTGGCGGCTGATCCGCTCCGTCGATCCGTTGCTCAGGCTTTCCGATGCCGGGCGCGCCATCGTGCTTTCCTCCAACGCGGCGCATTCGGCGCGTGCCTTCTGGGGTCCCTACGCCGCCTCCAAGGCCGCGGTGGAAACGCTGACGCGCTCATGGGCGGCGGAAGCCGAGAACATGCCGCTCAGGATCAATGCCGCTGATCCGGGCGCGACGCGCACCGGCATGCGCGCGCAAGCCATGCCGGGCGAGGACCCGGAGACGCTGCCGCATCCTTCGGAAGTCGCTGCCCGCATCGTGCCGATGGCCAGCCCTTCGCTGACCAGGACCGGCCAGATCTACCAGGCCAGGCACGACCGCTGGGTTTCCTACCGGCAGCCTGAATAGGCAGGGCTTGCAGGCAGCGACACCGCGATAGGCAGGCAGGGCAAACTTTGGTAGGATTGCCCGAAAGGCACCCAACGCGGAGAACGACGATGCGCAGATTGCTTCTCGCCACAGCAGCCACCGCCCTCCTTGCCCTGAGCGGCACCGCCTATTCGCAAGACACGACCACAAGCTTCTTCGTCACCAGCCAGGGTTCCGGCAAAGGGGCCGACCTCGGTGGCCTTGCCGGCGCCGATGCGCATTGCACGATGCTGGCGGAGGCGGCAGGCGTCACCGGCAAGACATGGCATGCCTATCTTTCGACCAGCGATACCGATGCCCGCGACCGGATCGGTGCCGGACCATGGTTCAACGCCAAGGGCGAAAAGATCGCCGACGACGTCGCCTCGCTGCACTCAGACGCCAATAAGCTGACCAAGCAGTTGGCGCTGAACGAAAAGGGAGAAGTCGTCAACGGTCGTGGCGATAAGCCGAACCGGCATGACATCCTGACCGGCTCCAAGCCGGACGGCACCCGCATTGCCGACCAGACCTGCGGCGACTGGACCATGAGCGGCGCGGAGGGTGTTGCGATGATGGGGCATTCCGACCGTATCGGCCTTGATGATTCGGCAGCGGCCAAGTCATGGAATTCCTCGCACGCATCGCGCGGCGGATGCAGCCAGGAAGCCCTGAAAGGGACCGGCGGCGACGGCCTGTTCTATTGCTTCGCGGCAAAATAGCCAGATCGCCTCAGCCGCGCCGGGTTCGCGCAGGATAAAGACGGCCTCGGCGGGTTGTCTGATTTTCTGTGTCTTTTTCCTCTAAACCGGATTCCGGTTTCGAGGCCGATGCGGTAGGGTCATGGCCTGCTTCGACCCCCCCCTTAAAGGAAGGCGAGATTTCATGTCATCGACGATAGCCCTGGTATGGTATTTGGTGGTCGCCGGGCCACAGGGCGGCATGGTCGTGCTGCCCAGCACTTTCGACACGCGCGACCAGTGCACGTCAGCCGTTGCCGAATACCAGAAGACGCCGGCCCCGGCCGGATGGACCGTCCAGTGCATTCCCAGCGCCTCTCCCTATGCCGACGACATGGGCGACGACGAATCGGTCCCGGTACCACCGGCACCGGCGCAGTAGCGGCCCGTCAGCGGCGTCGCCTCGACCGGTCGCTGCCGGCACACCGCGATTCTCCTGACAGGAGGGTGTCAGGACCGGTCGTCTAGGCTTGGCAAAAGGATTGATGCCATGCCCCGCCCTTTCGACCGCAATGCCGAGCGCACTCTCGGCACCATCCTGGTGGCCTCGTCGGCCGCCGTTTTCGGCTTGGCCGGCGTGCTGACCAAGTCGATCCATGCAGATCCCCTGGCGATCGTGTGCTGGCGGGGACCGGTCGGCGCGCTCTTCATCACGGCTTATGTGCTGTGGCGCCGCCGCCGCTCCGGGACGCGGTCGAGCCTGCGGCTTGGCTGGCGCGGCTGGCTGCTTGCGGTGGAAGGGGCATTGGCCAGCATCGCGTTCATCGCCGCGTTCAAGCTCACCTTCGTTGCCAATGTCGCGATCATCTACGCCACCGCGCCCTTTGTCGCTGCCCTGCTTGCCTTCATGCTGTCCGGCGAGGCCGTTCGCCTGCAAACGCTCGTGGCGGCGGCGGTTTCGCTTTGCGGCGTTTCGATCATGGTCTGGTCCGGCTTTGGCACGGGTTCGCTGGCCGGCGACGGGCTTGCGTTCCTGATGACGGTCGGCAGCGCGCTCTACATGATCATGGTGCGGGCCTTTCGCGACACGCCGGTGGTGTGGGCCGGTGCTGTATCGGCGTTCCTGCTGTTCTGCCTCGGCTGGTTCGTCACCGATCCGCTCGCCGTATCGGCGCGCGACGCCGTGCTACTGGTGGCCTTTGGCGTATCCTTCGCGCTGGCTTCGATCTTATGGACCGAGGGCGCGAGGCTCATACCGGCGGCCGAAGCGGGCCTGCTCGGTGCGGCAGAAGTTCCCTGCGCCATCCTGTTCGCCTTCCTGTTCCTGGCCGAAATTCCGCCAGCCGCCAGCATGGCCGGCGGCGGCATCGTGCTTGCGGCGGTCTTTGTCCATGCCGGACGCGACTGGCTGGCGGCAAGGCAGCGGCCAATGGCGATGGTCGAGCATGCTCGGAAATAAAATGTGGCCCAGCGGAACCTTTCCGATGCGGCGGCGTTGATGCCATGACGGCCCCCTCCCAATCCCCCAAGCCACGGGCCGTCCTCCTCCAAGCCGGCCCGTGGCCGGCTTTTCTTTGCCTGGAGCGTCAGACCGAAAATCGATTCCGATTTTCGGCGAGGTACGATAGGGTCGCCGCCGGATCCGGACAGACCCGCCTTGTGAATCGTTGGGTGAATCGTTGGGTGAACCGTTGGGTGAACCTTTGGGAGTAGGACGGCATGATCCTGACATTCTCGCTGCTGGCCGGCATCGCGGCAAGCTGGCTGCTGATCGGCGTGATCGACAAGGTCCGGCTTGGACTGGGACTGACCCAGGCCCTGCTCTATGTGCCGTTCAAGCTCGCTTATCGCATGGACGATGCGGCAATCGCGGCCGCGCGGAAGGTAAAAGCGCCAGTGATCTACGTCATTGTGCATCAGTCGCGGCTGGAACCGGCCCTGATGCTCTCGCTTTTACCGGAAGACACGCTGCACATTCTCGACGAGGCTTCGGCGCGGTCGTCGTGGCTGGAGCCGTGGCGGGAACTCGCCCGAACGATCGCCTTCAACGCCGAGCATGTCTTCGTCAGCCGGCGGCTGGTGCGCGTGCTGAAAGGTAATGGGCGGCTTGCCGTCTATATGCCGGACATGGTCGATCCGGACGTCAAATCATTCCGCCTCTACCGAGCGGTCGCCCGCATAGCCATGCAGGCCGATGCGCAGATCGTGCCGATCTTCGTCGCCGGCGCCCGGCACCTGCCCGTCTCGCTGACGCCGGCCGAATACGCGCCGCGCCGCTGGTTCCCCCGGCTGTCGGTCAAGGCGCTGGAGCCGATGACGATCGGCGGGCTGGTCGCGCGCTCCGGCGAACAGACGATCGCGTCCAGCAATGCGCTGTTCGACCGGATCGCCGAAGTCCGCCTTGCCGCGACGGAACGGTCCTGATTCTAATCAGTCAGACGTTTTCTCGTCCACGTCCGGCGGCAGGATCGCCTCGCCCTCGCGCTTGGCCCGGCGGGAATAGGCGCGCACGCTGAACGGCAAGAACAGCAGGTAGACCGCGACCGACGCAGTCAGCGTGTACCATGGATAGCTCGCCAGAAGCAGGATGTAGAGGGCGACGGCGAGGATGAACACCAGCATCCTGTCGCCGGGAATCTTGATGCTCTTGCCCGAATAGACCGGCAGGCGGCTGACCAGCAGGAACGCAATCAGCACGGTAAAGCCGGTGCTGACGAAAGCCGTGGTCTTGGTCGGTTCCAAGCCCAGGAAAGAAAGGTACAGCGGCAGCATGACCAGCACCGCGCCGGCGGGCGCCGGCACGCCGACGAAATACTCCGCCTGCCATGCGGGTTGCTCGGTGTCCTCATCCAGCACGTTGAAGCGCGCCAGCCGCATGCCGCAGGCGATGGCGAATAGAAGCGTCGCGATCCAGCCCGGCGAACCGGCACGGTCGAGCAGGAAGGCGTAGAGTACCAGCGCGGGAGCAACGCCGAAATTGACGATGTCGGCCAGCGAATCCATCTGCGCGCCGAATTTGGACGTCGCCTTCAGCAATCGCGCCAGACGCCCGTCGACACCGTCGAGGAAGGCGGCCAGAAGCACCATCACCACCGCGGGCTCAAAGCGCCCCTCGAAGGCGAAACGGATGCCCGACAAGCCCGCACAGATCGCCAACACGGTAATCAGGTTCGGGAACATCATGCGCAGCGGGATTTCGCGGATGCGCGGCCCGCCGGCCCCGTGCGGCTCGAATTTCTTGAACGAAGCCACCGGCCCGCCTTACGAAACGCGCACGAGGGGAGACGCCCCGGCACCGCCGAATTCGGCGATCACCGTCTCGCCGGCAACCGCCGTCTGGCCAACGGCAACGCGCGGCGTGGCGGTTTGCGGCAGGAAAACATCGACGCGGGAGCCGAAGCGGATCAGGCCGAAGCGCTCACCGACGGCCAGCGTGCCGCCGGCTTGCGCCCAGCAGACGATACGGCGCGCGACGAGGCCGGCGATCTGCACCGCCGCAACCGTGCCGTTCGGGCTTTCGAGGACCAGGCCGTTGCGCTCGTTTTCGGCGCTCGCCTTGTCCAGTTCGGCATTGAGGAATTTTCCGGGCCGATGCTCGATCCGGGCGATGCGGCCGCGCACCGGCGCGCGGTTCACGTGACAGGAAAAGACATTCATGAACACGGATATGCGCGTCATCTCGGCCGTGCCCAGGCCAAGCTCGCGCGGCGGCACCGCCGGACCAACAGCCGACACCACGCCGTCGGCCGGACTGACCACTAGCCGGTCGTCGAGCGGCGTGACGCGCTCCGGGTCGCGGAAAAAATAGGTGCACCAGGCCGTCAGGATGAGGCCGATCCAGAACAGGATCGATGAAAAATAGCCGAGAAACAGCGTTACGGCCGCAAAGGCTGCAATGAAGGGATAGCCTTGGCGATGGATCGGCACGAAGGCATTTTTGATCGTGTCGGCAAGCTGCATGAGGTTTGGCGGTTCCGTTTCGGTTGGCGTCTGTCTACCGGAAAGCACCCCCAGCCGCAACGCAACAATCCATTAGCAATTGTTCAAAAAAGCCCCAACCCTTGTTCAGGAAAGTTCGGGGGTACGGCGGCGCACCACGACGCCGAATTCGTCGTTTTCCTGGGCAATACGCAGGCGCTCCTCCGCCTCGTTGGCTTCGCGCTGGCGATCCCACATGGAGGCATAGAGGCCCTTCTCGCGCAGCAGGGCGGCATGCGTGCCGCGCTCGGTAATCTGCCCGTCCTTCAGCACGATGATCTCGTCGGCGGAGATGACCGTGGAAAGCCGGTGCGCAATGACGATGGTGGTGCGCCCCTTGCTGACCAGGTCGAGCGCCGCCTGGATTTCCTGCTCGGTATGGCTGTCGAGCGCCGATGTCGCCTCGTCGAGAATGAGGATAGGCGGCGCCTTGAGAATGGTGCGGGCAATCGCCACGCGCTGCTTCTCGCCGCCGGAAAGTTTCAGGCCGCGCTCGCCGACCATCGAGCGATAGCCGTCCGGCAGGCGCTCGATGAACGGATCGATCTGGGCCAACCTCGCCGCTTGCCGTACATCGTCCTCGCTGGCGTCGACGCGGCCGTAGCGGATGTTGTAGGCGATGGTGTCGTTGAACAGCACGGTATCCTGCGGCACCATGCCGATGGCCGCACGCAGGCTTTCCTGCGTCACGCCGCGCACGTCCTGCCCGTCGATCAGCACCGAGCCCTGCTGAACGTCATAGAAGCGGAACAAGAGCCGCGAAATCGTGGATTTTCCCGCTCCCGAGGGGCCGACGATGGCGACCGTCTTGCCGGCCGGCACCTCGAACGAGATGCCTTTCAGGATCTGCCGGTTCGGGTCATAGGCAAAATGCACGTCGCGGAACTCGACCCTGCCGGTGCTGACCGCCAGCGTTTTCGCATCCGGCCTGTCGACAACCTCCTGCGGCACGTCGAGCAGGTCGAACATCTGCTCGATGTCGGTCAGCCCCTGGCGGATTTCGCGGTAGATGAAACCGATGAAATTGAGCGGCACCGCAAGCTGCATCAACATGGCGTTGATGAAGACGAAATCGCCGACCGTCTGCGTGCCGCGCGACACTTCCAGCGCCGACATGCACATGGCAACCGTCATGCCCAGGCCGAAGATGACGCCCTGGCCGAAGTTCAGCCAGCCAAGCGAGGTCCAGATGCGCGTGGCGGCGCTCTCGTAGCGCGCCATCGAATGGTCGAAGCGCGCGGCCTCCATGCCTTCATTGTTGAAGTATTTGACCGTCTCGTAGTTCAGCAACGAATCAATCGCCTTGGTGTTGGCGTCGGTGTCGCTGTCGTTCATGTCGCGGCGAATGCCGATGCGCCAGTCGCTCGCCTTGACCGTGAACCAGGTGTAGATCGCGACCGTCACCGCCACGACCATTACGTATTTCCAGCCATAGCTGTAGGCGAAGATACCAATCGTCAGCGCGAACTCCAGAATGGTCGGCGCGGTGCTGAGCATGATGAAGCGCACGATCGTCTCGATGCCCTTGGTGCCGCGCTCGATTATGCGCGACAGGCCTCCGGTGCGCCGCTCCAGGTGAAAACGCAGCGACAGTTCGTGCATGTGGACGAAGCTGCGGTAAGCAAGCTGGCGCACCGCATGTTGCCCGACGCGCGCGAACAGCGCATCGCGCATCTGGTTGAAGCCGAGCTGCGTGACCCGCAGGAAATTATAGGCCACGACCAGCGCGATCGGGGCCAGCAGGATTGCCGGCAGAGGCGGCGCTGTGCCCTCGCCAGCGAGCGCGTTCGTCGCCCATTTGAAGAAATACGGACCAGCGACCAGCACCAGCTTGGCGATGACCAGCAGCAACGTCGCCCAGGTGACGCGCCAGCGCAGGTCCGGCCGGTCGGCCGGATACATATATGGCCACAGGTTGCGCAGCGTTTTCATGGTCGAGCCGGACTCGGCGGAGACGATCTTTTCTGACACTTTTATTGTCGCCTTTATGTGGGTCGGCAGCAGGCGTTGACGAGTTCGGCCAAGCTGGCCGAAACGGCGGCGAGCGCCTGGCGGTCGACTTCGTAGCGCGAGCGCTGCCGGTCGGTGGCGAAACGGACAAGTCCGGCCTCGACCAGTATTTTCAGATGTTGCGAGACGGTGGACTGCGCCAGATCGAGCTGGTCGACCACGTCGCGGCAGCAGCAGGATTGGCTGGCCGACACATATCTCAGGATTTCGATGCGAGCCGGATGCGACAGCGCCGCAAGCCTGGCGGCGACCGCCCGGCTATCCGTTCCGCAGCGGTGTGCGCCGCCTTTGCTCTCGCCCATCTGCATCGTTCATCGTCGATAAACGATGGATGGGTTTTCCGCAAGCAGGAACCGAGGAAAACTATTGTGCGGGAACGGTCGTCGCCTGTTCCCCCAGCGCCTTCAAATCGGCCGAATCGCCTTCCTTCGACTTGTCGGGAACCGTGAACACCTGGCCCGGCCAGATCATGTCCGGGTCGCTGATCTGCTTCTGGTTGGCCAGATAGATCGTCGAATAGCGAATGCCGCGCCCATAGACCCGGCGCGAAATGCGCCACAGCGAATCGCCGCGCCGAATGATGACCGCGCCATCGGCATGCTGCAGCTTGGGCGCGGTGGTTTCCGGCACGGCGGCATCGGGGGTTTCGCCATCGGGGGTTTCGACAGTAGCCGGCGCGGCGACGGGTTCGGTGGCACCGGGCTGGGGGGCTGCGGGCTGAGTGGCATCAGCCACCTTCTCGTCGGCTTGCGCAGGCTTGGCGGCGGCAGCGGGCGCTACCGCCGCGATGGTTTCGCCCGGCTCACGCTCGAACGGCACGGTGGCGCGGGCGGCTACCTTGACGCCATCCGCGTCCAGCGCATCGACGCGCACCGTGTAATCGCCAACCGGAATGTCACGGGTCGCCTCGACGAGGAAATGGCCGTCCGGCGAAGTCACCGCTTCGCCCAAAAGAATGTCGTTGGCGTAGGCGCGCACCTTGCGTCCTGCATCGGCAATACCGGCGATAAAAATCTTGCTGCCGTCGATCTCGACCGCTTCGACCGCGATTTTAGGGCCCGCCTCGGCTTTTGCCGGTGCCTCGGTCGCGGCTGGTGCGGGTGCCGGTGTTTCAGCCGCGGTCGGCGCAGGCGCTGCCGGAACTGCCTGAGCCGCTGGCGTTTCGGCCGGGGCGGTTTCAGCAGTTGGGGCTGGCGCGGCCGGCGTTTCCGCCTTCTTTTCCGGCTCCGGCACGGTCAGAAGTTCAGCCGGCTTGCCGGGTTCCTCGACCATCGCCAGAACCTGCCCACCAGCCTGTTCCGGCACCGAGACGACGGCCGTCTGCTCAGACGTGGCGACGACGTCGTCGGGTGCCGTGGAGCGCAGCACGATCTGGTAGTCGCCGGGCTTGAGCGGATCGTCGAGCACGATGGCGAATGTCCCGTCCGCGCCGGCCATGGTGTTGCCGAGCACGACCGAGCCGTGAACGATCTCGACCTTGGAATTGGGCGCCGCCTTGCCGGCGATGACGACCGAGCCGTTGCCCTGCACCCGCACGACATCGAAGGTGGGCGCGACCACGCCCGCAGCAGCGGGAGAATTGGGGGGAGCGGCAGGCTTGGTATCGGGATTTTGCGGCGCCATGGCCGAGGGTGCCACCGGGGCCATCGCACCGGCAGCAGGGGCGTCGACAGCAGGAGCATCGGCAGCAGGAGCATCGCTAGCCGGAGCCCCGACGCGGCCGGCAGTACCGGATGCGGTTGCGGCGGGCGCCGGTTCGGTCGTCGCCACCGCGACCGGCGCGGGGACCGGCGCCGTCCGATCGAAGGCACCCGAGACATAGGCCGCCCCGCCCACGACGACAACGCCGCCCGCCGTGAACAGTAGAGCCCGTAGTGATGTAATCGCCATATTGCCTACCCCTGAGCCAGCAAACATGGGTCTAGCCTGTTTTGCGGAAACCGACAAGAAAAAGCCCCGAAGGACTTGACCCGGGAAGTGGTCACTATACCCAATCGATTTCATGAACACGATTCGATCCGTCTGCGTCTATTGCGGCTCGTCCCCGGGCCGCAACGAGGCCTATCTCAATGCCGGACATGCGCTTGGCCGTTCCCTTGCCAAAGCCGGCCTTCGCCTGATTTACGGCGGCGGCACAAGGGGTATCATGGGCGCCGTCTGCGAGGGCGCGCTGCAGGCAGGCGGCACCGTCACCGGCATCATCCCGCGCTTCCTGATGAACAAGGAGGCCACAGAAACCGCGCTTGGCCGCTTGAGCGAACTGGTGGTCACCGAGAACATGCACGAGCGCAAGCACATCATGTTCGACAAATCCGACGCCTTTGTGGCGTTGCCGGGCGGCATCGGCACGGTCGAGGAGATCGTCGAGATCATGACCTGGGCGCAACTGGGTCATCACCGCAAGCCGATGGTTTTCGGCAACGTCAACGGCTTCTGGGACCCCATGCTGGCGCTGATGGAACATATGACCGCCGAAGGCTTCATCCATACGGCGCATCGCGTGCAGCCGCTTGTCGTCAACGACCCGGAAGCCATCGTCGCCGCCATCCTGACGGCCGCGGCTCAGAACGGCATCCCCGCCGGCGGCAACGAAGCGGTCGTCGACAAGTTGTAATTCGGTGCCGGCTCTGATTCAGCGCTGGCGCGAGGCCGAAAACATCGACCAGGAATAGAGCGCCAGCGCCAGCCAGATCAGCACGAAAGCAACAGCGGTCTCGGAAGAGAACGGTTCGCGGAAAACGAAGACCGCAACGATGAAGATCATGGTCGGCGCGATGTATTGCATGATGCCGATGGTCGACAGCTTCAGCAGTTTGGCGCCGTTGGCATAGAGGATCAGCGGGATCGCCGTTACCAGGCCGGCCGCCATCAAAAGCCAGATATCGGACTGGCTGCCGAAATGGCCGATGCCTTCCGCCTGCAACCACACCACATAGGCCAGTGCCGGTACGGCCAGGATCAGCACTTCGAGAAAAAATCCCTGCGCCGGGCCGATCGGCAGCGTCTTCTTGAACAGGGCGTAGAAGCCCCACGAAACCGCCAGCGCAATCGACACCCACGGCAGGCCGCCATTTTCCCAAGTCAGCAGGAGGACGGCCACAACCGCCAGCGCAATGGCGGCGATCTGCGCGCGATTGAGCTTTTCGCCCAGAATCACCGCGCCGAGAAACACGCTGAACAGCGGATTGATGTAGTAGCCCAGCGCCGTTTCGAGAGCCCTGTCGGCGGCAATTGCCCAGACATAGACGCACCAGTTGATGGTTATCAGGCTGGCGGTCAGCGCGCCCATCATCATGGTTCGCGGGCTGCGCAGCGCGCGCTTTATGTCGTCGGTCCGGCCAAGCCAGACCAGCAGCGCGCCGGCAATCGGCAACGACCAGATCACGCGGTGCGCCACCACTTCAATTGCAGGGATATGCGCGACCGCCTTCATGTAAAAAGGCAAGAAGCCCCACAAAAGATAGGCCGCCAACGCATAGAGAAAACCACGCTGAGCGGCTTTCTCGGCTTCTGGCCCGGATTCGGGCGTCGTTTCGATGCTCATTGCGCCCATATGGAGTGAATACGCCCGCCGCACCATCGCAAACTGCTGATGGGTCAATGGACTTTTGCTGATGGTTCAACAGGGCGGCGGCCCCTCGCCCCGCTATTCCGCCGCGACCAGTCCCGCCAACTCCCGGTTTTTCATCAGCTTGTAGACGATCGAATCCATCAGCGCCCGGAAAGAGGCGTCGATGATGTTGTCCGAGACGCCGACCGTCCACCAGCGCGCGCCGGTGCCGTCGAAGGATTCGATCAGCACGCGGGTGACCGCCTCGGTGCCGCCGTTGAGGATACGCACCTTGTAGTCGGCGAGTTCAAGGTCGGCGATCTCGTCCTGGTACTTGCCCAGATCCTTGCGCAGCGCGATATCAAGCGCGTTGACCGGCCCATGCCCCTCGGCCACGGACATTTTCTCCTCGCCGTCCACCTCGATCCTGACCACGGCTTCCGACACCGTCTTCAGATCGCCATTGGCGTCGAAGCGGCGCTCGATCATGCAGCGAAAGCTGGTTACCTGGAAGAATTCGGGCAGGCCGTGTAGCGTCTTTCGCGCCAGCAGTTCGAAACTGGCGTCCGCACCTTCATAGGCGTAGCCCTCGGCCTCGCGCTCCTTGACGACGGCAATCAGCGCGTCGAGCCGGCTGTCGTGCCTAGGCACGTCGATGCCGCGCCGTTTCAGTTCGGCGAGGAAATTGGCCTTGCCGCCCTGGTCCGACACCATGACGCGGCGGCGATTGCCGACCGCGTCCGGCGCAACGTGCTCGTATGTGGCGGGGTCCTTGGCCAAGGCGGACGCATGGATGCCGGCCTTGGTGGCAAAGGCCGACTGGCCGACATAGGGCGACTGCGCCGCCGGCGCGCGGTTCAGCAATTCGTCGAAGGAGCGCGACAGGCGCGAAAGCCCGGTCAGGGATTCGGGCGAAATGCCCGTTTCGAACCGCTCGGCAAAGGCCGGCTTCAGCACCAGCGTCGGGATGATGGTGACGAGATTGGCATTGCCGCAGCGCTCGCCGATGCCGTTCAGCGTGCCCTGTATCTGACGCACGCCGGCCTCGACCGCCGCCAGCGAATTGGCCACCGCCTGGCCGGTATCGTCATGGGCGTGGATGCCGAGGTTTTCGCCCGGAATGCCGGCCGCTACCACCTTTTCCACGATGGCGCGCACCTCCGACGGCTGTGTGCCGCCATTGGTGTCGCACAGCACGACCCAGCGCGCGCCCGCCTCATAGGCCATTTTGGCGCAGGCCAGCGCATAGGCGGGGTTGGCATTGAAGCCGTCGAAAAAGTGCTCGCAATCGACCATCGCCTCCTTGCCCGCGTCGCGCGCGGCAGCGACGGAGGCGCGGATGGCGTCGAGGTTTTCCTCATTGGTGCAGCCGAGCGCCACGCGCACATGATAGTCCCAGCTTTTGGCGACGAAGCAGATGGCGTCCGACTTCGCCTGCACGAGCACGGCAAGGCCGGGATCGTTCGAGGCAGACACCCCTGCCCGCTTGGTCATGCCGAAGGCGACGAATTTTGCCTTCGCCGTGCGCTTTTGGGTGAAAAACTCGGTATCGGTCGGGTTCGCGCCCGGATAGCCGCCCTCGACATAATCGATGCCGAACTGGTCGAGCATCCTGGCGATGGCGATCTTGTCTTCGACCGAAAAATCAACCCCCGGCGTCTGCTGACCATCGCGCAAGGTGGTGTCGAAGAGGGTGATGCGTTCCCGCATCACATCTTCCCCGCGAACCTGTCCGTGGCGCGGATCAACTGATCCAGTATGCCCGGCTCGGAATAAGCGTGGCCGGCTCCCTCGATCAGATGAAAATCCGCCTTTGGCCAAGCCTTGTGCAGCGCCCAGGCATAATGCGCGGGGCACGGCATATCGTAGCGGCCATGGACGATGACGCCCGGAATGTCCTTCAGCCTGCCGGCGTCGCGCAGCAACTGGCCTTCCTCCAGCCAACCGGCATGGACGAAATAGTGATTCTCGATGCGGGCAAAGGCGATGGCATAGTCTTCCTGGCCGAACGGATCGCTGGTTTCCGGCTCCGGCAGCAGCGTGATGGTCTGGCCTTCCCAGTTGCTCCATGCAAGGGCCGCCTCGACCTGCTTGGCACGGTCGTCGCCGACCAGAAGCTTGCGGTAGGCGGCCATCATGTCGCCGCGCTCGGCCTGCGGGATCGGGGCCAGGAACCGCTCCCACTTGTCGGGGAACATCTGCGAGACGCCGAACTGGTAGTACCATTCGAGTTCCGCGCGGGTCAGCGTATAGATGCCGCGCACCACCAGTTCGCTGACGCGATCGGGATGCGTTTCAGAGTAAGCCAGCGCCAGCGTCGACCCCCATGAACCGCCGAACACCAGCCATTTGTCGAAGCCGGCCATTTCGCGCAGGCGCTCGATGTCGGCGACCAGGTGCCATGTCGTGTTGGCGTCCAGCGAGGCGTTGGGCGTCGATTTTCCGCAACCGCGCTGGTCGAACAGGATGAGGTCGTAGAGCTTTGGATCGAACTGACGCCGCTGCTTCGGCGAAATGCCACCGCCCGGTCCGCCGTGCAGGAAGACCGCCGGCTTGGCCCCCTTGGTGCCGCAGCGCTCCCAATAGATGGTGTGGCCGTCGCAGACCTCCAGCATGCCTGAATCGAACGGTTCGATCTCGGGGTAAAGCGTGCGCAATTCACTCATCGTCATTGTTCCTCACCGGCCATTCGGCCGTGTCATGGTCGGGATGCTGATAGGAAACCAGTCCTGCCAGGAACGGGGCGGCAGCGCTGTCGGCCATGGTGGCCTCGCCCGGCAATTTCGAAATGCCGTCGACGTAAGGCAGCTTGGCCTCGGTGCCCCACTGGATGGTCGGCGCAATCGCTTCCGGCTCGTCGAAGGCGGCAATGGCGAGCGCTATGCCGTCCGGCGCTTCATAGGTCAGCGGCGTTCCGCAATCGCCGCAAAAACCACGCTGCGCGAAATTGGAAGACTGGAATTTTTTGCGCGCACCGCGCGTCCATTCAAGCTTCGCCTCGCCCACCGACACCAACGGCAGATAGAAATTGCCGGCAGCCTTCTGGCACATGCGGCAATGGCACACGGACGCGTCGCCCAGCGCGCCCTCGACGCGAAACCGCACCGCGCCGCACTGGCAGCCGCCGGTGTAGCCGGGGCGATTGTCGAGGCTCATCACGGCTCACCCAGCCGCATGACAGACGGCTTCGACATTGTTGCCGTCAGGATCGAAAACAAACGCCGCGTAGTAGTCCGGATGATAGTGCGGGCGCAGGCCCGGCCCGCCATTATTCTTGCCGCCGGCGGCGATTGCAGCCGCATGGAAGGCGTCGACCTCGGCGCGGCTGTGCGCAGTGAAAGCGACGTGCTGATGATCCTTCTGACGCTGCCCCTCGCTGATCCAGAATGTCGGGCGGTCGCGGCCATAGCCGCCGACCTTGACGCCATTTGTATATTCGGACGGCACCATCATCAAAAGCGATGCGCCCAGCGGCGCCATAGCCCGGTCGTAGAATTCCTTGGAGACATCGAAATCCGAAACGGTAATGCCGAGATGGTCGATCATCTTTTTACCTCCCAGGTGGTGATGCGCTCGCCGGTGGCGGGGTCCTTGCCGTCCTTTAGCTGGATGCCTTGCACCAGAAGCTCGTCGCGGATGCGGTCGGCTTCGGCCCAGTTCTTGGCGGCGATGAAGGAGAGACGCTGATCTTTTAAATTGTTGATGAACTCCAGCGTCAGACCCACACTTTCAGCAGCGGGACGCAATACATGTTCGTCGTAAGCCTCTCTTATAGCCGAACGCCTGCCACTTCGTTGAGCTGCCGCCAAGGCCCGCGCGGCGGCGACATCCCCGTCAGCAGACAAGCCGAGAAAATATGCCGTGGCCGCAACATCACTAGTGGGTCCGCCACGCATCAAAGCGGAAATCGCAGCGCTCGTATTAAGATCGTCCATCAAGGCATCAAGAACCTCTGGAATGATCTTCCCATCCTCGGGTGCGTTGTTTTTCGTAATGTTTGCTAGCGCCATCGCGTTTCCATATGCCTGATTGAGGCGATTCACGCTAAAATCGATCGGCTCGCGGTAGTGCGTCATCAGCATGGCCAGGCGCAGCACTTCGCCCGGCCATTTGCGGCCGCCGAAAGTGTCTGTCTCCAACAGTTCGTTGATCGAGTAGAAATTCCCCTCGCTCTTGGACATCTTCCTGCCCTCGACCTGAAGAAAACCGTTGTGCATCCACACATTGGCCATGGCGTGCGTGCCGTGGGCGCAGCGGGATTGCGCGATTTCGTTTTCGTGGTGCGGGAAGATCAGGTCGAGCCCGCCGCCATGAATGTCGAACACCTCGCCCAGATAGGCCGCCGACATGGCCGAGCATTCGATGTGCCAGCCGGGTCTGCCCCGGATACTAATCGAGTTTGAATTCAGTTTGAGATCGCCGCGATTCTTGTCACTGATTTCAAAAACAGCGTCCCAACCAGGCTCCGTATCGGTGCTTTCTTTCCAAAGAACGAAATCTCCTGGATTGCGCTTATAATCGCTTACTTGAACCCGCGCCCCCGCTTGCTGATCTTCCAGATTTCGTTGCGATAGCTGTCCGTAATCTTCCATTTTTCGGACATCGAACAGTGCTTCGCGGCCTTCGTCGCCTTGGGCAATGTATGCATGATCTTTGTCTAGCAGCGCTTGGATGATTTTTGTCATCCCATCAATGTGCTCGGTGGCGCGCGGCTCGAACGTCGGCGCCAGGCAGCCAAGTGCCGCCACATCCTTGTGGAACTGGTCGGCGGTCTTTTCCGTCACAAGCCTGATCGCCTCGTTCAGCGAAAGCTTGCCCGATGAAATCTCAGGTCCGAAGTCGCGCAGCGCGCGTGCGTTGATCTTGTCGTCGACGTCGGTGATGTTGCGGACATAGGTGACCTGCGTCTGGCCTTTGCCCTCATCCCAGACACCCGCTTTCGCCAAATGTTTCAGCAGCCGAAACAGCACGTCGAAGACGATGACGGGCCGCGCATTGCCGATATGGGCGAAATCGTAGACGGTCGGGCCGCAGACATACATGCGCACGTTTTGGCCGTCGATGGGGACAAAATCCTCCTTCGACCGCGTCAGCGTATTGTAGAGGCGCAAGCCTTTCGATCCCTCAGACATTCGTTCCCCTCCGGTCCGTTTTTACCGCGCGAACGCGCAAGCCTGTCGCCAGCCTGCTGGCCGGGGCGTTTGTCCACTCTGAAAGAAAGATGAGGCGAAAACGTCCGGACCAGCGCCAAGCGCTAGCCAATAATCGAAATGCCACAAATGGCGAAAGACGTTTTCATGGCTCGCTTTATCGCCGCCACCCGTGTTGCAGTCAAGCCGCATGTTTGCCCGAAAGGCGGCTGGAGTCGGCCGGAAAACGCGGCCTGAAAGATTTTATTAAACATGTCGGCACAGTCATGGGGCAGTTATTGCCGAGGTGAATGAAAAAATCACGATTTGGCCGGATTCGATACCCATATAAGTTTCTTCACCGCCTGACTGATTTAAGGGAAGAGAAAAATGCCCCGCAGCAAGAAAGAGCCTCCAAGCGCCAAGCAACCGATGCTTGCCAGCCAATACCGCGCCATCGGCCCGGCAGCCATCGCCGCCGCCCTGCTTCACACGACCAAGAAGAAGAAAGTCGCGCAGAAATTCATTGTAGCGCGCGCCGCCTGATTTTTCTGCCAGCACGTTGCGCCGCATCGAGGATGACCGTTCGGCCCACACGCGCGCCTAGAACAACGTCATCTGGCTGTCGTCCAGCTTCCGGCGCTTGGGCTTTTCCGGCTCCGGGCCATCGACCGCGACAAACCGCTCCTGAAGCTCCGGTCCGGTGTTGGCCACCTTGTTGACCAGGTCGGCGACCGGCACCGCCTCGAAGAAACCCTCGTCGGCCGGGCGCAGCAGGTCCGCGACATCGCGCGGTTCCAGCGTGCGGCAATCCAGCCAGCGCGAAAAATGCTCGGGCGCGATCACCACCGGCATGCGCAGGTGGATGTGGGCGATGTCGGCGCTGGCGCTGGTCGTCAAAAGCGCACCGGTGTCGATCTCGGAACCGCCCGGCTCTGCATAGGTTTCCATCAGCGCGCCGAAGGCGACCAGCCCGCCCTGCTTCGGCCTGATCCAATAGGGCTGGCCCTTGCCGCCGCTTGTCTTGCGCCACTCGTAAAAGCCCGAAGCCGGCACCAAAGCGCGGCGATGGCGCATGGCGGTGCGAAAGGACGCTTTTTCCGTCGCGCCTTCCGAGCGCGCATTGATGAGCAGCGGAAAGTTCTTGGTGTCTTTCACCCAGGTCGGAATAAAACCCCAGCGCACCAGCATCGCCTGTCGGTCTGGCAGATTGGAGCCCGGCGCACGTGGCTCCGAGGCGATCGCCAGCAGGATCGGCTGCGTCGGCGCGATGTTGTAGCGGGCCGGAAACGCTTCCAGTTCACCAAGGCCCAGAAAGGTGGCGGTCTGGTCCGGTGTCGCCGTCAGCGCAAAGCGTCCGCACATGGGTTTTCGTCTTTCAATTCCTGTATGCGCTGAAAGTGGCGGTGGAACGCCGCAACCGCAACCGGTAAAGCTGCCCGGCAGCGGGCCGTCCACAATGAACGCGGGAGTTGTCATGAGCGAAGCGCGAAAGACGCTGCCGGCGGTTTCCGTCGCCCTGGTACGCGGCGATCGCGTGCTGCTGGTCCGGCGCGCCCGTGCCCCGTCGCAGGGGTTTTATGCCTTTCCGGGCGGCAAGGTCGAAGCCGGCGAACAGCTCGACGAGGCGGCGCGGCGCGAATTGCTGGAGGAAACCGGCTTGGAAGCGGGAGATCTTCGGCCGGTAAGCGAAATTTTCATCGAAGGCAGCAGCGAAAGCCATCCGGTGGATTACCTGCTCACCGTCTTCGCAGCCGCCTATGCCGACGGCGAAGCGGTTGCCGCCGACGATGCCGAAACGGCCGCTTTCTACACGCTGGCCGAGATGGCGGCGCTGCCTCTGGCCGGTTCGGTCTTTACCATCGCGCAGGAATTGCTCGGTGCGGCATGATTTGGCTGGCCATAAGTCCGCAAACCGCCTTGCAGGCGCCCAAATGTTTGCGCACAAAGCTTCATGAACCGCGCCGCCCTGTTTTTCGCCGCATGCCTGACCGTCAGCACGGCTTTTTCCGCGCGGCCAGCGTTCTCCGCCGAAGCTCCGTTCGAGCCGGGCCTGATGCGGCTGGCGGAAATCCTGGGTTCGCTGCACTTCCTGCGCAACCTGTGCGGCGAAAGCGGCGACCAGTGGCGCGGTGAAATGGAAAAGCTGCTCGAATCGGAAAAGCCCGACCCCGAGCGACGCGCCCGCTTCGTCGCGCGCTTCAATCGCGGTTATCGCTCGCCTGCCGAAACCTACACAAAGTGCACCGCTTCGGCGCGCGAGGCGATCGACCGCTACATGAAGGAAGGCGGCGACCTCACGCGGGACATCGCTTCACGCTACGGCAATTGAAGCCGATACGGTTTCGCCCGCAAACATCGCTCACATCGATCGATTGTGGCGCATTGGCCACAGACCCTAATCAAACACTAACGCGCGCTGCGGCAATTAACTCAAAACTTAGTTTTGCATGTCGGTGAGCCGCCGAATGAACTACCATGTACGTGACTCGGCAACGCAGCTTGCGTGGATTGCACAGGGCAGGCCACAAAAGCGACGCAACTAGAGCGGCTTAATCAGGGGCTGTAGTTGGGCAACCGAAGGGATAGATCAGGCTGTGCCCGCTTTCGCGGACCGCTGCCTGAAAGGGTGGAAGTCGTATCATGGAACATGCCGTCACCGACATCGATGCCCTCGTCAGGGAAGAAAAACGCCTGACGGCCGTCGAAAGCCACAACGAGGCCTGGGCGGAAGGCCTTTCGGCCGGTATCGAGCCGGAAATCATCGCCGAGGCAGCGCTGGAAACCGCCTTCGTGGAAATGCTCCGCGCCAGCGGCGAGACCGCAGCGCTCGCCCTGCTTGAGCGCATGCGCGAGAAAGTCATAGCCGGCGCGTTCGAGCCGGAAATGCTGCGTCATTAGAGCGCCGTGCGTCCAATTGGACGCTCCAGCATTTTGATCGAGCATCGGACTGATCCGAAAGCCGATTCCAATTTTCGGTTGGATTCTCTCGAAGCGCGATGCCTGCCTCCGTACAGATCGGATGCAGGGCCGCTTTCCCGGTTCTTTGACGGCAGCGCAGGGTTTGTGCATCATGCGTCAGCGACGGAGTGAAACGGGCAGTGATTTTTTCAATTTCTGGTGAAGGGCGCGGCCTCGCGCTATGCTTGGGACTGGCGGCCTTGGGCGCGGTGCCGCTGGTATCGCTGCTTGCCGCAACACCCGCCTTTGCGCTCAGCGAAATCAAGCGGGAAGAACTTCCCGCGCCGGCAACGCCTGCGGCGCCCGTGGACGAAGATGCCCCGGACGGCAAAAACGTGCCGATGCCGGACCCCGTCGGCACCACGCCGCCGACGGCAAGCCAGCCAGCCTCCCCCGAAGACCAGCAGCCTTCGCAGCAGGTTGATCCGAATGCGCCCGCCGAAGACGGCGTCGACACGCGCCCGAATGTCGAGCCGAACGCGCCGTTGCCGGAAGTCATCTACGACCTCGGCAAATTGCCGGAACCGGTGCGGCGCATGCACGACCTCATCGTGGAAGCCTGCAAGAGCGGCGATATCGAAAAGCTGCGCCCGCTGGTCGGCTCGGGCGAAACCATGACGCAATTGTCGCTGACCGATATTGACGGCGACGCCATCGCCTTCCTGAAGAGCCTGTCGGGCGATACGGAAGGACAGGAAATCCTGGCCATCATGGAGGAAGTGCTCAATGCCGGCTTCGTCCACCTAGACGCCGGCACGCCGCAGGAACTCTATGTCTGGCCCTATTTCTTCGCGCTGCCGCTCGACAAGCTCGATGCCCGCCAGCGGGTCGAACTGTTCAAGATCGTCACCGCCGGCGACTACGACGACATGAAGCAGTTCGGCGCCTACATCTTCTACCGCGTCGGCATCACGCCGCAGGGTAAGTGGGCGTTCTTCGTCGCGGGCGATTGACCGGCAGCCATGGGCAATCGGCACGCATGGCGCGGCCCCGGCTCTTAACCAATATTTTGTGTTGGCGCGTCACAATGGATCGGTAAACGCCGAGACCAGACGCCCATGAACGTGCAAAAGCAGATCCTCAATACCGCGCACAACGCGGTGGTGTTCCAGCGCCGCATCCGTGTTCTTGCCGACCACATCGCCAACAGCCTCGACGACCATGGCAGCGTGCTGGACGTCGGCTGTGGCGACGGCTCGATCGCGGTGGCGCTAATGGACCGGAAGCCCGGCCTCTCCTTTCAAGGCATCGACGTGATGCTGCGTCCCCATGTGGCCATCCCGGCGCAAGCCTATGACGGCGTAACCATCCCGTTCGCAGACAAGAGCTTCGACTGGGTGACGATCGTCGATGTGCTGCATCATACCGATGATCCGGCCGCCGTCCTTGGCGAGTGCGTGCGGGTCGCGCGGCGCGGCGTCGTCATCAAGGACCATCTGCGCGAAGGGCTTGCCGCACAATCGACGCTGCGCGCCATGGATTGGGTCGGCAATCGCGGCCACGACGTGCGGCTACCCTACAACTATCTGTCGAAGGCCGAATGGGGCGGTATTTTCAACCGGCTCGAGGTACAGGCAGATCAGTGGAACGAAGACCTGAACCTCTACGCGATACCCTTCACCTATCTGTTCGACCGCAGCTTGCACTTCGTTGCGGCGGTATCGCCCAGAAACTGATCCCGTATCAAGACAAAGGCAGCGCCTCGGAAAACTCCACCGCCCTGCCCTGCGACGGCGCGACGATCTCGCCTTCCCACATCACCCGCCGGCCCCTGATGACGGTGCCGACCGGCCAGCCGGTCACCTGCCTGCCGTCATAGGGCGTCCAGCCGGCTTTCGCCCCTTGCTGCGCATTGGTGATGGTTTCGGTGCGCTTCAAATCGACGATGGTGAAATCGGCATCGTAGCCGGCGGCGATGCGACCCTTGCGCGCGATGCCGTAGATGCGCTGCGGGCCGTGGCTGGAGAGATCGACGAAACGCTCCAGCGTCAACCTGCCGGCATTCACATGGTCGAGCATGATCGGCACCAGCGTCTGCACGCCGGTCATGCCGGACGGCGAGGCAGGGTAGGTCTTCTGCTTCTCCTCCAGCGTGTGCGGCGCGTGGTCGGAGCCGAGCACGTCGACGATGCCTTGCGTGATGCCATGCCAGACGCCGTCGCGATGGCGGGACGCCCGCACCGGCGGGTTCATCTGGATCAAATTGCCGAGCCGCGCATAATCGTCGAACGACAGAGTCAGATGGTGCGGCGTCGCCTCGCAGGTGGCGACATCCTTGTGATGCTCCAGGAAGGCGATCTCCTCGGCGGTCGAGATATGCAGCACATGGATGCGCGCGCGTGTCCGCCTGGCAATGCGCACCAGCCTCTCGGTGCAGCGAAGGGCGGCGACCTCGTCGCGCCATACCGGGTGCGAGGATGGATCGCCTTCGACGCGCTCGCCAAGGCGCTCGCGCAGCCGAAACTCGTCCTCCGAGTGGAAGGCGGCGCGGCGGCGCGTGTTGCGCAGGATGGAGGCGACGCCCTCGTCGTCCTCGACCAGCAGGTCGCCGGTGGAAGAGCCCATGAAGACCTTGATGCCCGCCGCACCCGGCAGGCGCTCCAGTTCGCCGACCTCGCCGGCATTTTCGCGGGTGCCGCCGACCCAGAAGGCGAAATCGCAGTGCATGCGGTTCGTCGCGCGGGAAATCTTGTCGGCAAGGGCTGCCTCGCTGGTGGTCAGCGGCTTGGTGTTGGGCATTTCGAAAACGGCAGTGACGCCGCCGAGCACGGCGGCGCGCGACCCTGTCTCAAGGTCTTCCTTGTGTTCCAGGCCCGGCTCGCGGAAATGCACCTGGCTGTCGATGACGCCGGGAAGGATGTGCAGGCCGGTGCAATCGACCGTCTCGCCGGTGGAAGCCTGGCCAAGATCGCCGATGGCGGCGATGCGGCCGTTCCGTACGCCGATGTCGCGCGCGCCCCGGCCATCGTGGTTGACTACCGTGCCGCCTGTCAGGATGAGGTCGTAGGTTGCTGCCATGTCTGTCATCACCCTTGCCGTCGAAGTGCCTGCGGCTTACGTAATGGCCAGCCATTTTGCAAGTTCAGGTTCATTTTCCGCCATGCCCATCGCCCGCCTCACGGACCGCGCCCTTATCTCCGTATCCGGCCCGGATGCCGAGCATTTCCTGCAAAACATCCTGACCGTCGACCTCGACCAGCTTGCCCAGGGACAAGCCAAACCGGGCGCGCTACTGACGCCGCAAGGCAAGATATTGTTCGATTTTCTCGTCTCGCGCGATGGTGAAAATGCGTTCCGGCTGGAATGCCGTGCCGACATTGCCGACGATTTCATGCGGCGGCTGATGCTTTACCGCCTGCGCGCTAAGGTCGAACTTGCCAAGCAGGATCAAGCGGTTGTGGGCGTTGCATGGGGTAATGATTCATCTGCCTCAGGCTTTGAATCAACTGCTGTGACGGATATGCGCTTCCCTGAAGGCATCGTCACCCGTTTCCATGGTGTGGAATCCGGCGATGGCGATGTTGCCGCGTGGCATGCATTCCGCATTGCGCACGGCATTGCCGAAAGCGGGGCCGACTATGCGCTTGGCGACGCCTTTCCGCATGACGTGCTGCTCGACCAGACCGGCGGCGTCGGTTTCAAGAAGGGCTGTTATGTCGGCCAGGAAGTGGTGTCGCGCATGCAGCATCGCGGCACCGCCAGACGGCGGGTGCTGATCGTCTCGGCCGACACGACCCTGCCCGCCCCCGGCAGCGAAATCGTCGCGGCGGGCAAGGCGCTCGGCACGCTCGGCTCGGTAGCGGACAGGCAGGGCCTGGCCATTATGCGCATCGACCGGGTGAAAGACGCGCTCGATGCCGGCCATGAGATCACTGCCGGCGCCACGCCGGTGACGCTGGCGATCCCCGAATGGGCGACCTTCACCTTCCCGCAACAGGCTGGTCCGCAACAGGCCGGTCCGCAACAGGCCGACGCGGAGGAGGCCTGATGGCTGCCGACCGCATCGGTGCGCCGGCGCGCGCATGGCAGCGCATGCTGTCGGGCCGCCGGCTCGACCTGCTCGACCCCTCGCCGCTCGACATCGAAATCAGCGACATCGCGCATGGGTTGGCCCGTGTCGCGCGCTGGAACGGCCAGACGCGCGGCGACCACGCCTTCTCCGTCGCGCAGCACTCGCTGCTGGTCGAGGCGCTGTTTTGCGCCGTCATGCCGGACGCCTCCGCGGATGCGCGGCTGGCGGCGCTGCTGCACGACGCGCCGGAATATGTCATCGGCGACATGATCTCGCCGTTCAAAGCGGTGATGGGCGGCAGCTACAGGGATTGCGAGGGGCGGCTGCAGCGCGCCATCCATCTGCGCTTCTCGCTGCCGGCGGAACTGCCCGACGGGCTGAAGAAGGCCATCAAGCGCGCCGACCAGATCGCCGCCTATTTCGAGGCAACGCAGCTTGCCGGCTTTTCGGTCGCCGAGGCGACGGAATTCTTCGGGCGGCCGCGCGGCTTTTCAGCCGACCGTTTCGATCTCGCCCCCCATTCGGTGGTTTGCGCGCAGGATGAGTTCCTCAAGCGGTTCGCGGCCCTCGAAGTCGAGCACCGGCAACCGGACGCCAGCGCTGCTTCCCTGGGATAATTCCGGCTCTTCTACGACGTAAATCAGATATCCATGATTTCGGGGATCCTTCTGTTGGACAATTCCCCGACTATCCGCTCCACCTGCTCTCTTCTTACCGACTTTAACGAGAACATGGCCCTGTCGAAAATGTTTCTCTTTCGATAATCCTTGTCCTCCGAGAAACCGAACCGCTCCAGCATTCGCCGCCCTTCCTCGCTCCACGCCGAGGAATAGAAATCGAGCCCATCTTCGGGGAAATCCTGATACTTCAACAGTGCCCGCAACGCGGCGGAAACGATCATGTAGATCTCCGAGCGATATTGATTCTCGCGGCGCGCGACGCTGCAGAATTCGAAATGAACGACCGTCGCGACATAGACAATTTTGGCTGATCGTGCGGCCGGATCCGGCAAGACGGACTGAGCGTGTAGTTCGTCGAAGGTTCGATCGCCCTTCAGGTAGGCGTCAAAATCACCAGGACGGAAGAAGTAAAAATCGAGAAAACCGAGGATATTGTCGCCTGATTTCAGGATCACCATGGAATACGGGTCGCTTCTCCATGCCTTCATGTCTTCCAGGGGGTCGATTGCCGCCGCGCCAAATATCTTTTGGCAGTTCGCAATCACCTTGCTCACATCGTTATAATTTTCCTCGTTTGCCACATTGTGCGGCACGAACATCCTGTACCCGGCTCCACGGCTTATGGTTTCCGGCGGAAATACATCTATCTCCCGGCGAAAATGGAATAACAGCAGCAACAGGAACGCCAACAACGTAAACGGTATTACGACGTATCCGAAGCTATCGGTAATATCGTGCAGGGTTCTGCTTATGCCGTATGCAGCGAAGGCCAAGGTGAACAACAGCAACGGATTTTCGACCAGCCTGCCGATTTGCAACTCTACGTGCCTGCGCAGAATTCTGGATCCGCCCCTGAACATCGAATAGTCCCTTTCCGAGGACTATCTTCAAGGAATCGCTTTTGTGTCAATTACTCACAAAGGTGGCGCTTCTTCCGGCTATGATGTTCGCGGCTCCCCTACCTCCGCTTTCTCGACCCGCGCCGCGCGCGTCAGCAGGCGCTGGTAGAACAGGCCGATGCCGATCAGCACGCCGCCCAGTCCGATGAACGACAGCGCGCGCAAAACACCTTCCAGTTCCGACATATCGAACAGGAAGACCTTCAGCACCGAGACCGAGATCAGCGCGGCGGAAGCGATGCGCAGCACTTGCGATTTCAGCCTGACGCCCAGCGTCAGAAGCACCACGCCCATGACCAGCCACAGCGCCGAATAGGAATAGGTCTCCCATTGGCCAAGGCCGTTCCACAGGCCGATGAACTCGCCCTTGAACAGGCGCCTGACCGACAGCGTGGCATAGGCGAAGACAAGCAGGGCAGCGACCAGCGCCAGCATCGCCGAATACCATCTCGGCCGCTTGCCGCGCGCATAGAGCGCCAGCGTACCGGCGGCGATCGCCGGCAGCAGATAGGCGAGCAGCAGGAGGTTGAACACCGGGATGCGGCCGGTCGACTCATCGGTGAACAACGGGTTCAGCGCCCCGAAATGCTGGCCGACGATGAACAGCACCGAAACCACGCCAAGGCCAAGCGAGCCATAGCGCAGCACGGAACTTGGCGAGCGCATGTCGATGCCGATCAGGATGGCGGCAAAGCCGAGCGCAATCAACGTGTAGATCGCCTGTTCGGCAAGCGTCGCAGCGCTATCGTCGATGACGCCGCCATGCATGGAGTGACGCACCAGCATCGCGACCGTCAGCAGCGCAAACAAGGCAGCACCCGCTTCCATGACAAGGCGCGGCCGGCCATTGGTGCTGCGCGCCAGTTGCCAGGCGCAAAAACCGAAGGCGAGCGAGGGGACGCCGTAGCCAAGCAGCAGCCAGTTGAAGACCGGCGTTTTTGAGAGAAATTCCGCGCCGACGATGGTCGTATCGTAGGAGACGCGGCAAAGCACCGCGACGAGCGCGCCGGCTGAAAGCCAGCCCAGAACGGGATAGCCACGCCAGCGTGTAGCCAGCGCCGGCAGCACGGCTGAGGCACCCAGCAACACCGTCGTCAGGCCGGAGCCGAACGCCATGTGCAGCATGACAAGGGCGGCAATGCCGGCACCACTGAGCGCGAAGGAAACCGCAGGCCCGCCCCGAAGCGGCGGCTGTTCGACGCGCGCGATCCATTCGCCGCCGGCGGCAAAGGCGACGACCAGCAGGGCTGTGATCGCGGCGTAGAAAAGGTCGCGGTCCAGATTGCCGTAAGTCGTCCATAGCGACAGCAGAACGACCAGCGGCACGGCCACGCCCCATGCCGTCCACGATGCCGCGCGCACAGGCGCGGAGGCGGCGTAGCGACGCGATGTCCAGAACCCGGCCGCCAGGAAAAGCGCCGATAAAACCACGCCGATACGGCCCATGGGAGCGTCGGCAGTTACGCGCCGGATGCCCTCGAACGTGTGATAGAAACCGGAAAAATCGAAGGACAGCGACGCAAACGGCATCTGCAGCAGGTAGATGAGCACTGTCACGGCACCGGCCGCATGGAGCAGCGGCAGCGCGCCGCGCCGGTAGACGGCCGTGGCCACAAGTGCTGCGATCACGATTGCAGCCGGCCACGCGCCATTGGCGGCATAGGCCGGATGGACGGACAGGATGAAGGCCGAATAGGCGACGAACAAAGCCGGCGCCAGCGACGGCCAGTCGATGGCTTCGGCCGGTTCAACACCCTCGTCACGGCGGGCAAGCCAGATAAACGACAGGACCAGCAAGGTGACGGCATCGATGAACAGGACGACCGGGAAATTCGCGGCCGGCGCGTTGACCATGTACAGCACCGTCCACAGGCCGGTGCCGACGAACCCCGACGCGGCCAGGAATTTCCAGTCGCGGATGCGGGCAATGGCGGCGGTTGCGGCAAGCACGATGGCTAGATAGCCGAACAACGCCCACGGCTTGGGCGATTGCGAAGCAACGAGCAGCGGCGTCGCCAGCGAGCCGAGCAGGCCAAGACCGGCAAGCGCCTGGCCGTGAACGAGCGCGGCGGCGATGGTGGCCACGCCGACCAGCCCCAGCAGGAAGAAGGCGAATGCTGGGCCGATGAAGCCGTAAATACCGTGCGCCGCATAGACCGCCCCGAACAGGGTGAACGCGCCCGCCGCCGTCAGGATCGCCGGAATATAGGCGCCGGCTACGCCCTGGATTGGCACCTTAAAGCCGGTTCGGCGGATGAATTCGCCGGCACCGGCCAGGAAAACCCCGAAAATGGCGGCCAGGGTCAGCCGCACGCCCGGCCCGAGCAGGCCGGATTCGATGCTGTAGCGGACAAGGAACAGGCCGCCGAAGGCCAGGGCCACGCCGCCGACCCAGACCGCCCAACGGGTGCCCAGCGCCGTTTCTATATCGGGATTTTTGCGCCGGGTTTCGGTTACCGGTTCCGCCGGCTTGGCTGCATCGCGCGCCACGGCCCACGGTCCGGGCACTGTTTGCGCGGGTTCATCCGTATCGGGCGCAACATCCGCCTCGTCCTCGGACAGGTGTGATTCGGTCAGGATCGGAGCCGCACCGCCAGCCGCAACATTGCCCTCGGCTTCCCCGGAGGCGATCCTTGCTTCGGTGGACACCTTCGCCGCCGGGCTTCCCACGCCGACGCTCTTGCGCAGCACCGCCAACTCGCCCTCGATGCGGTTCAACCGCTTGTGCTGGCGCACAGCGACGACACAGAGAACGATGAGCGCAAGAATGCCGATCTCAAACATGGCGGTTCCCTCGAAAGACCGTCAGTTGAAGCAGCGCGTCAGCGCGCCACCAGATTTGCCGCCAGATTCGCTGCTCGCAAGAGCGAGCATGTTTCGGGGCCGAATGCCAGCGATTTGCCGCCGAACGGCGAGGCGCGGCCGGGATGCAGTGCAGTCAAGCGGCGGTTTCTCCGGTGACGGCGCGCCGCGCATAGTGCTTGCGCAAGGCACCCAGAAAGCCGGCGCGGGCATCGGGTTCGCTAACCCCGCGCGGTTCGTAGACATGGCGGGAGAAGAAAAACCCGGTCAGATGGAAAGCCTCGTCAATGGCGGCCGCGTCGGCATGAAGGCCCGAACCGCGCCGCAGGAAGGCCGGCAAGGCCAGTATCTTGTCGCGCCACGGCGCGCCGGCCTCGCGCGAAACAGCCCTGCCCGACTTCGGCGAGACATAAACGAGATCGTCACGCCGGCCTGTGGCCGCGCACTGCGAAAGGTCGAGGCCGAAACCGAGTTCGTCCAGCACCAGAAGCTCGAAACGCGCCACCAGTTCGCCGGCGGCATCGGCATCGTCCAGATGCTGGATCATGACGCCCAGCGTCTCATACAAGCCGCTATGGGCGTCGCGTTCGGGCAGCAGCCGCAGATGAGCGGCGAGCAATTGAAGCCCGTAGACGGCAATGGCGCTGTCCATCAGGCGCGCGGCATTCATCTCGATGGGTTCGGCCTGAAACGTGCCGAGATGCTCGTCGAGGCGCGCGCGCCACAGAAGGTCGACATGGTTGCCCGGCTGCAATACAGGCTGCTGCTTGCGCGAGCGACCGCCGCGCACGATGCCCAGATGCCGGCCATGCGCGCGCGTCATCACCTCCAGAATGGCGCTGGTTTCGCCATGCTTGCGGGTTCCCAGAATGATTCCCTCGTCGCGCCACTCCATCGGGCGACCTTTCACCGCTTCGGCGGCGAAATCAACAACGGGAACCCCTGTGCCGCCAGTTTCAGCCGGATAGCGCCCTATCGTAGCCGGTATCGATATCCCGGCCGACGACAAGCGCACGCTTCAGCTTCGGCTCGATTTCGTGATAAGTGCTGTCGGGCAGCACGCCCAGCGCATCGAGCGTCTTGCTGAAGAAACATCGGACGGCGGCGGCCGTGACGATGTCGAAGATCTCGCCGTCCGACAGGCCATGCCCGCGCAACGCATCGACGTCGGCCGGGGTGATCGACGTGGCGTCACGCACCACCTTGGCGGCGAACTGCATGATCGCCCGATCCTTCTCGTCCAGAGGCGAATTGTCCGCCCCCTCGACGACGGCCTGAAGTTCCGATGCCGTGTAATGCCCGTGCAAGAGCACGCTGCCATGCGCCAGCATGCAATAGGAACTGTGCAGTTCCTTGGCCGCCGCCATGGTGACGAGTTCGTAGCGGCGCAGGTCCATGCCGGATTTTATGCTGGCAAGCAGCCCGTTCCACGCCTCCATCACCTCGGGGCGGTGGCTGAACGCCTTGACCATGTTGGGCAGATAGCCGTAGCCGGCAAGCGCCCTTTCGAACATCTGGAACGTCTTGGAGCCGGGATCTGGATCGGTCCGGGTACTGATGTAGGCCATCGCTCACCTCGCAGACTGCGGGCAAGCATAGCGCAAAAACGGTCGAAACGGAATGGCCAAGCGCGATCCCGCGCGCGATCAGCGCGGGAATTCGAGGCCCATCTCGCGGTAGCGCTCGGGGTCGTCGCCCCAGTTCTCACGCACCTTCACGAACAGGAACAGATGCACCTTCTGGTCGAGAATGCCGGCGATCTCCATGCGCGCCAACTGGCCGATGGCGCGGATGGTTTCGCCCTTATGGCCGAGCACGATCTTCTTCTGGCTGTCGCGCTCGACATAGATGACCTGCTCGATGCGGACAGAACCGTCCTTCTTTTCTTCCCATTTTTCAGTTTCGACATGGGAGGAATAGGGCAGTTCCTGATGCAGGCGCAGATAGAGCTTTTCGCGCGTGATCTCGGCGGAAAGCTGGCGCATCGGCAGGTCGGAAATCTGGTCCTCCGGGTAGTACCAGGGGCCTGCGGGCAGCGCTTCGGCCAGATAGGTCAAAAGATCCTTGCAGCCGGAGCCGGTCAGCGCCGACACCATGAAGGTGCGCTTGAACGGCACGCGCTCATTGGCCGCCTGCGCCAGCGCAAACAGCGCCTCGTGCTTGACCCGGTCGATCTTGTTGAGCACCAGCGCCATCGGCTGGCGCACATCCTTCAGCCGCTCGAGAATGGCGTCTGCGTCGCCGCGTATGCCGCGCTCGGCATCGATCAGCACCAAAATGACATCGGCGTCCTTGGCGCCGCCCCAGGCGGTGGTGACCATGGCCGTGTCCAGCCGGCGCTTGGGCTTGAAGATGCCCGGCGTGTCGACAAAAACGATCTGCGCGTTGTCATGCGTGGCAATGCCGCGCACCAGCGCGCGCGTGGTCTGCACCTTGTGCGTGACGATCGACACCTTTGCGCCGACAAGCTGGTTGAGCAGCGTCGACTTGCCCGCATTGGGCGCACCGATCAAGGCCACGAAACCGGACCGCGTGGCGGGGGCGGCTTCTTCCGGAGTGCCGTCTTCGGCAGCGGTCATTCAACTATTCCCTTCGTCGGTCCAGACGCCTTCGCGCCTCAGAAATGCGGTGGCCGCCGCTTCTTCGGCAACCCGGCGCGAGCCGCCGGTGCCCTGCGAGGGCGCAAAGCCGGGCACCGCCACCGAGACGGTGAAGACCGGCTGGTGATCGGGGCCTTCGCGCTTTTCTATTGTATAGTCGGGCCGGGCATCGCTGTCCCTGGCCAGCCATTCCTGCAATTCGGATTTCGGGTTGACGGGCTTGGTCACGACCATGCTCAGGCGCGGTTCCCAGTAGCGCAGCACGAAAGCCCGCGCCGCGTCGATGCCGCCGTCGATGTAGATCGCCGCGATCAGCGCCTCGACCGCGTCCGCCAGGTAGTTTCCGCCAGAGCCGCGCATGCGCGCCTTGAGGGAAGCGTCGGCACGCACGAAATCCGCCAGATCGAGTTCCGTCCCGATCGCGGCACAACTCCGTGCGTCGACCAACGCGTTGAAGCGCGGCGCGATCTCTCCTTCGCGCGCGTCGGGAAAGCGGCGAAACAACATGTCGGCAACGATCAGCCCAAGCACGCGGTCGCCCAAAAACTCCAGGCGCTCGTTGTTGGCTACCGCCTTGACCGCGCTGGAGTGGGTAAGCGCCGTTTCAAGCAGGCGCAAATCCTTGAAGGCATAGCCCGTCTTTGCCGCGAGAGCCTTGGCCAGTGCTTCACCCGTGGGCCGGTTCAGGCCCATCAGCGGATAAATTGGAACAGGCGCGAAGCCCGCATCTCGGACGGCCATTTCCAGATCTCGAGCGGGCTGTAGCCGCCGGCAATCGAGAAGAAGATGATATTGGCGCGGCCGACAAGGTTTTCCGAGGGAACGAAACCGACCGAAAAGCGGCTGTCGCTGGAATTGTCGCGGTTGTCGCCCATCATGAAGTAATGATCGGCCGGTACGTCGAATTCGCGCGTATTGTCGCCGAGGCCATTCTGCGTAAGGTCCAGCGTATCATAGGAAACGCCGTTCGGCAGCGTCTCGCGATAGACATCGACGGGCCGGCTGACTTCGGTAATGTCCGGATTGTCGATCTGCCCGACTTTTTCGCGCGGCACGCCAACGCCGTTGATGAAAAGCTGTCCGTCCTTCACCTGAATCTTGTCGCCGGGCAGGCCGATGACGCGCTTGATGTAGTCGATCGACGGGTTCGGCGGGAATTTGAACACAGCCACGTCGCCGCGCGCCGGCTCCGATCCCCAGATGCGGCCGGAGAAGATGTCCGGCGAGAACGGCATCGAATAGCGCGAATAGCCATAGGACCATTTGGTGACGAACAGATAATCGCCCTCCAGCAGCGTCGGCCGCATCGAACCGGAGGGTATAGAGAACGGCTGGAAGAAAATCGTGCGGATGACCAGCGCCAGCAGCAGCGCCTGCACGATAACGCTGACGGTCTCGCCTAGCCCGCCGGTCTTCTTCTGGGATTTTTCAGCCACGCTCATATAGTCCTCGATTTATGCGTTGGTTGTATAGGGGCTCGGCGGACGCGGGGCAACGTCCGCAGGGCCAGCCGGAGACCACTATTGGGGCGGTAATTCGGCCAAAACCGCCTCGACGATCACAAACGCTTGAGCCAACGGGAAATCGTCGGTGATGGTGAGGTGGATCACGGCGCGGTGTCCGGGCGGCAAGAGCGTTGCAAGCTGGACCGCAGCTCCTCCGGAAAGCGCCATCGTCGGCTTGCCGCTGGGCAGGTTGACGACGCCCATGTCGCGCCAGAACACGCCCTGCGCAATGCCAGTGCCGAGCGCCTTGGCGCACGCCTCCTTGGCGGCAAAGCGCTTGGCGTAAGACGCTGCCCGCGCACGCCGCCCTTCCGAGCGCGCCTGCTCGACCTCCGTATAGATGCGCTGAACAAAGCGCTCGCCATAGCGCTCCAGCGATTTCTCGATGCGGCGGATGTCGATCAGGTCGCTGCCAATGCCGACGATCATTCGGCGGGGGATCCGGCGCCGCCACCGGCCATGGGCGAATCTTCGTGCCGCAAGGCCGCGCGATCGGCCGTGCGCTTGCGGCGCTGCTCGCGGAATGCCGCCATTGCCCAACGGGTGATGCCGTAGAAGACAAGGCCGGACAGGATGCCGAGCGGAACAGCGCCGACGGTCAACGGCTTCAGCACAGGTCCCCACAATTGATGAAAGCTCATGTCGTGCAGCATGGCGCCCAGATGCGCCGGCGCGCCGTCGGAGCTTATATGCCGATGCAATATGAGCTTTCCCGTCTCCCACGAAGCGCCCCACAAAAGCGGCACCGTCAGCGGATTTCCGCCGACCGCCGCCCCCAGCAAGGCCGCGACCAGATTGCCGGCAATCAGCCAGCAAACCAGGGCTGCGACGACGAAATGCAGGCCAAGCGGAAAAAAAGAAGCGAATACGCCGGCAGCGACGCCGGCGGCGACGGCATGCGGCGTTGCTCTCAGGCGCAGGATGCGTTTGGAAAAGTACTGCAGGGAGCGCGAAAAGGAACGGCGCGGCCACAGCCATACGCGAAACCGCCCCCAAGTGCTCTCCGCTCTTCTTCGTTTGAATAACATCCGCCGACTTTACCGCCTCAACTTCGATCCTAACAACATCAAATATTACGGCTGCCCGGTTTTACTGCCGGAATGGCCGCCAGTTCCGGCGGCAAATTGTCTGCCGGATAGGCCGGAACCTCGTATTCGGCTAATGCGATCAGCGGAACGCCGACATCGGACTTGCCGGCCGAACGGTCGATGATGCAGGCGGCGGCGGCTACCTCAGCGCCAAGCTGCCGCAAGCAGTCGATCGTCTCGCGGATCGACAGGCCGGTGGTGACGATGTCTTCCACGATGACGACGCGCGCGCCCTTCTCGATGTCGAAGCGGCGCAGCCGGAACACGCCCTGCTCGCGTTCGACCCAGATCGCCGGCACGCCGAGATGGCGCGAGGTCTCATAGGCGGGGATCAGGCCGCCAATGGCCGGACCGACCACATAATCAATTTCGCCCTGCACGTTTTCGCGAATCTTCGCCGCCAGCGCCCGGCACAGGCGCTCGGTCTTGTCGGCATGCATGAACACGCGCGCCTTTTGCAGGAAGACCGGGCTTCGCAGGCCGGAAGTCAGGATGAAATGCCCCTCCAGCACGGCCCCGGCAGAGCGGAAAACGTCGAGGACTTCTTCAGTTTGCATAATTTTCCCTTGCGTCGTCGGGCGCCAATTCAGATGAGTAATCACCCAAACCCCTACCCGTTCACCCGCCGCGCATCGCTGACGCTCGAATTATCCTTGAGCTGCGACAGCAGCCGATTCAGATGTTTCAGATCCCATACTTCGAGATCGATCAGCATCTCGGTGAAATCCGGCGCCGTGCGTATCATCGAAAGCGTATGGATGTTGGCGTCGTTCGAGGCGACCACCTGCGCTATATCAGCAAGAGAACCCGGCGCATTGATGGCGGTGACCGAAACGCGCGCCGGAAATCGCTCCTTGTTGTTCTCGTCGATGTCCCAGCGCACGTCGATCCAGCGTTCCGTCTGGTCGTCGAAGGCGGTCAGCGACGGCGACTGGATCGGATAGATGGTGATGCCGGAACCCGGCTGGACGATGCCGACGATACGGTCGCCTGGAACCGCGCCTTCGGGCGCGAAATGCACCGGCAAATCGCTGTGCACGCCACGGATCGGCAAGGCGCCGTCCTTGGCCTGGCCCTTTTCGCGCCGCGCCGCGCGGCCGGGAATCTGGAACAGCATGCCGGCGGCATTGCGGATGCGCGACCAGCCCTCCTCGCGCTGCTTGGGCTGCACCTGCGTGACGCGCTCGTCCTGGTAATCGGGAAAGACCGCCTTCATCACGTCGCTCGAGGCCAGTTCGCCCCGCCCGACCGACGCCAGCACATCCTCGATGTCCTTGCGCGCCAGTCGGTGCAGGACCGGCTTCAGGCTTTCCTTGGTGTAGGTCTTGCCGGCGCGCTGGAAGGTGCGCTCCAGAATACGCGCGCCAAGCCCCGAATATTGCTTGCGGATCGCGTTCTTGGTGGCGCGGCGGATGGCCGAGCGCGCCTTGCCGGTGACGACGATCGATTCCCACGCGGCGGGCGGCACCTGCGCCTTGGAGCGGATGATCTCGACCTCGTCGCCATTTTTCAATTCCGTCATCAGCGGCATGACCCGGCCGTTGATCTTGGTGCCGACGCAGGTGTCGCCGACATCGGTGTGGACGGCATAGGCGAAGTCGATGGGCGTCGCCCCGCGCGGCAGCGCGATCAGCATGCCCTTCGGCGTGAAGCAGAACACCTGGTCCTGGAACAGTTCCAGCCTTGTGTTTTCGAGGAAATCCTCCGGATTGTCGCCTTCGGCAAGCTGCTCGATGGTGCGGCGCAGCCAGGCATAGGCATTGGTGTCCTTGGAGATGGTATTGGCCGCAGCGCCATTTGCCTTGCCGCCCCCCTCCTTCGAACCGAAGTCCTTGTAGACGGAATGCGCCGCGACGCCATATTCGGCGATCTGGTTCATCTCGCGGGTGCGTATCTGCAATTCGACGCGCTGGCGCGACGGCCCGACAATGGTGGTGTGGATCGAGCGATAATCGTTCTGCTTGGGCGTCGAGATGTAGTCCTTGAAGCGTCCCGGAACCATCGACCATGTGGTGTGGATGGCGCACAGCGCGCGGTAGCAATCCTCGACGCTGCCGACGACGACGCGAAAGCCGAAAATATCGGACAGTTGCTCGAAAGAAAGCGCCTTGGCCTCCATCTTGCGAAACACCGACCATGGCTTCTTCTGGCGGCTTTTCACTTCCGCGTCGATGGCATCTTTTTCGAAAAGAGCCGACAAGGCGTGCTCGATCTCGCCCAGCACATGCTTGTTGCGCTCAAAAAATTCGGCCAGACGCCCCGTCACCATGCGGTAGGCTTCCGGATTGATATAGCGGAACGCCAGTTCCTCGAGTTCCTCGCGCATGCCCTGCATGCCCATGCGGCCGGCCAGCGGCGCATAGATCTCCATCGTCTCCTCGGAGATGCGCAGGCGCTTGGCTTC
Source organism: Mesorhizobium sp. A556 (assembly GCF_054489545.1). Lineage (NCBI taxonomy): Bacteria > Pseudomonadati > Pseudomonadota > Alphaproteobacteria > Hyphomicrobiales > Phyllobacteriaceae > Mesorhizobium > Mesorhizobium sp. A556. The sequence goes on along the minus strand of NZ_JBTMXA010000002.1, from coordinate 404,096 downwards.
GGGCACGTGATGCAGCGTGCGCATGTTGTGCAGGCGGTCGGCCAGCTTGACCAGCAACACGCGCACGTCTTCCGAAATCGCCAGCAGGAGCTTGCGCAGGTTTTCCGCCTGCTCGGCCTTCTTCGACACGAGGTCGAGTTTCTTCAGCTTGGTCAGCCCCTCGACCAGTTTGCCCATTTCAGGGCCGAACAACTCGTCGATCTCGGCGCGGGTGGCGGTGGTGTCCTCGATCGTGTCGTGCAACAGGGCAACCGCGATGGTCGCCTCGTCCATATGCATGTCGGTGAGGATGGCGGCGACTTCGAGCGGATGAGAGAAATAGGGGTCGCCGGAAGCGCGCTTCTGGAAGCCATGCTTTTGCATGGCATAGACGTAGGCCTTGTTGAGCAGCGCCTCGTTGACGTCGGGCTTGTAGCGCTGGACGCGCTCGACAAGCTCATATTGACGCATCATGGGCGGCTTCTCACGGGCTAAAATGAAACATGCGCCACAAGCATATGCAGCGCATGTCATAAATAGCGATGAACGTTTCCGTGCGAAAGCGCCGGATGTCGCTCAATCGGTCAGAAATCGTCGCTTTTCTCGGGCGCGACAAGACCTTCGATGCCGGCCAGCAGGTCTTCCTCGGTCATGCGGTCGAAGGTGATGTTCTCTTCGACGTCGTCGGAATCGGCGGCCGCGGTCACCTGATCGGCAAGCGCCTCGCCATCCGCCTCGGGCTCGTCAACCTCGACATGCTTCTGCAGCGAGTGGATCAGGTCTTCCTTCAGGTCGTCGGGCGACAGCATTTCGTCGGCGATCTCGCGTAGCGCCACGACGGGGTTCTTGTCGTTGTCGCGATCGACCGTGATCGGCGCGCCCTGGCTGATCTGGCGGGCGCGGTGGCCGGCGAGAAGCACCAGCTCGAAGCGGTTGTTGACTTTGTCAATGCAGTCTTCAACGGTTACGCGGGCCATGAATGCCCCTTTCATACAATGGATGTGACGGAAAACAGACGCGGTCCATAACCCGAATGCCGATAAAACACAAGCACGCCGGCACACACATGCTCCCCACCACGCAGCGTTTCCATCACAATCGCTTGCATATCCATGAAGCGGTCTGGAAAGCCACAAAGCCGCCGCTATTTCTTCAAATGACAGGTAGGTCGGAATTTACCGATACCACCTGTACCGCATATTTGCCGCTATTGCATAAAAGGGATATTTCCATGTTCGACGCCCGCGAAAAGATCGCTCTTTTCATCGACGGGGCCAATTTATACGCCACTTCACGCGCACTCGGCTTCGACATAGACTACCGCAAGCTTCTGTCGAGCTTCCAGAAGCGCGGCTACCTGCTACGTGCCTATTACTACACAGCGCTGGTGGAAGATCAGGAATACTCCTCGATCCGCCCGCTTATCGACTGGCTCGACTATAACGGCTTCAAGGTCGTCACCAAACCGGCCAAGGAATTCACCGATTCGGCCGGACGGCGGAAGATCAAGGGCAATATGGACATCGAGCTGGCGGTTGATGCGCTCGAACTCGTCAGCAAGGTCGATCACTATGTCATCTTCTCCGGCGACGGCGATTTCCGCACGCTGGTGGAAGCGTTGCAGCGCCAGGGGGCCAAGGTTTCGGTGGTGTCCACCATGGCCTCGCAGCCGCCGATGATCTCCGACGATCTGCGCCGACAAGCCGACCATTTCATCGACCTCGTGTCCTTAAAGGCCGAAATCGGGCGTGATCCCACGGAACGCCCCGTGCGGCGGCCGGAACCTGCCGCCGGCGAAGAGGAAGACTATTGAGCGTGGCCGGCATGACCGCCTCGCCGGAACCGGGTCACGACTGCCCGCTATGCCCGCGCCTGCATAACTTCATCGCCTTGTGGCGCCAGCGTGAACCTTCCTGGTTCAATGGCCCGGTGCCCGCCTTCCTGCCGCCCGCAGGCGAGGATGCGGTGCGCCTGTTGATCGTCGGCCTGGCGCCTGGCCTGCGCGGCGCCAACCGCACCGGACGGCCCTTCACCGGCGATTATGCCGGCGATCTGCTTTACTCGACGCTGATTTCACATGGGCTTGCGCGCGGAAAATTCGAGGCGCGCGTCGATGACAGTCTCGAACTGGTAGGCACGGCTATCGTCAACGCGGTGCGCTGCGTGCCGCCGGAAAACAAGCCGGTCGGCGCGGAAATCGCCACCTGCCGCACCTTCCTGATCCCGACCATTGCCCGTTTCAGGAACCTCGAAGGCATCTTGACGCTCGGCACCATCGCCCATCAATCGACCGTGCGCGCGCTGGGCGGGAGGGTCGCCGCGCATCCGTTCAAGCATGGCGGGCAAAGCGCAATCGGCGCCCTGACCCTGTTTTCCAGCTACCACTGCTCGCGCTACAACACCAATACGGGCGTGCTGACGACGGAGATGTTCGTGAATGTTTTCAAGGAGATTGCTGGATTTTTGGCAGTAGGGCAGTAGGGCAGAGCATCAATAGGCGTTGGCCGTGTCAATAAGATTGCAGGCGAATTTCCAGCCTGAGCCGACATATTGCCCTACTGCCTTATTGCCCTATTCCCCTATCCGCGCTCTTTTATCAGCCGGCCCTTTTCGCGGTTCCAGTCGCGCTGTTTTTCGGTTTCGCGCTTGTCGTGCAGTTTCTTGCCGCGCGCTACCGCCAGCAGCAGTTTGGCCCTGCCCCGCTCGTTGAAATAGAGCTTTAGCGGCACCAGCGTCATGCCATCGCGCTCGATGCTGTGCGAAAGGCGCGCCATTTCGCGTTTCGACACCAGCAGTTTCCGGCGGCGGCGCGGTTCGTGGTTGAAGCGGTTGGCCTGCAGATATTCCGGCAGATAGGAATTGATCAGCCAGATCTCGCCGCCCTCGACGGAGGCGTAGGAATCCTGGATGTTGGCGTGACCGCCGCGCAGCGACTTGACCTCGGTGCCGCTCAGCACCAAGCCGGTCTCGAGCGTGTCGAGTACCTCATAGTTGAAGCGCGCCTTGCGGTTTTCCGCGGCGACCTTGCTGTTGGGATCGGATTTTCTGACCTGGTTCATGATGGAAAGAGGTGGGCCCTCATCCTCAATTAATCAAGCCGGCGTGCTTCATCGCCGCGTCAAGCTTTGCAGCCGTCTCGGCTTCGACGACCAGCAGCGGCGAGCGCACCACGTTCTCGATCTTGCCCAGCTTGGAAAGCGCATATTTCGCACCCGAAACGCCCGGTTCCATGAAGATCGCCTTGTGCAGTGGCAACAGCCGGTCCTGCAATTCCAGCGCCTTTTCCTTGTTGTTGGCCAAGGTCGCAACCTGGAATTCGGCGCACAGGCGCGGCGCGACATTGGCCGTCACCGAAATGCAGCCTACCCCGCCATGCGCGTTGAAACCCAGCGCCGAAGCATCCTCGCCCGACAGCTGGATGAAGTCCTTGCCGCAGGTTGCACGCTGTTCCGAGACGCGCTCGACCTTGCCGGTCGCATCCTTGACGCCAACGATGTTGGGGAAATCATGCGCCAGCCTGCCCATCGTCTCGGGCGACATGTCGATGACCGAGCGTGGCGGGATATTGTAGATGATGATCGGCAGGCTCGTCGCGCCGGCCACGGCGGCGAAATGCGCATAAATGCCGTTCTGGGTCGGCTTGTTGTAATAGGGCGTCACCACCAGCACTGCGTCCGCGCCAACGCTCTCGGCATATTTTACGAGCCCGATGGCTTCCTGCGTGTTGTTGGAGCCGGCACCGGCAACCACGGGAACACGCCCCTTCGCGACCTCGACGCAGGCCTTCACCACCTGCCGATGTTCGTCATGCGACAGCGTCGGCGACTCGCCGGTGGTGCCGACCGGTACCAGACCCGTCGTGCCTTCCGCGATCTGCCATTCGGCGAATGCACGAAAGGCTTTCTCGTCGAAACGACCGTCCTGATCGAACGGTGTCACGAGCGCGGTAAGCGAGCCTCTCAGCATTTCGTCAAACTCCTTGAAACCCTCGGGTTTCATTGCCTTTCTGGATGTTGCCCGGCTTCTAACCCAAAGCAAGGCGGCGCACCATAGTCTCGACAACGTTACGGAGCAACAAACACATGGCGGTCAAATGCCTGTCCAGCGTTGCGTTTACATTTGATTCACCAGCCTTTCACAACCGGCGATTAGGCTTGCGACAGGAAGCGCCTATCTAAAGGACATGCCGGAGCAGGAACGACCCCACAAATGACCGTGAAACGGCCATACCGAGCAACCATTCTAGGCCTAATCATCGTCCTGTTTCCAGGCGCGGTGCTCGACGCCGGCATCTACACGCAACCGACGTTTGCGATCCCCATGCCGAGCCTCGATCGTGATGCCAGTTCCGTCAGCCAGCTCAAGAGCGGGCTGGATGCGTTGGCCGCGCACGACATCGACGGCGCGCGCGCGATACGCGACGCACTGCCCGAAAATTCGCTCGACCGGCATGTCCTGGCCTGGACGATCGCGCTTTACGGCGGTGACAAGGTGTCGAGCCGCGACATCGCCGCCACCGCCAGGATGCTGCCGGATTGGCCGGACCTGTCGGCGCTGCGCAGGAACGGCGAACGCGCGCTCTACCGCGAGAACCCCGATGCGCAAACCGTCGTGCAGGCATTCGGCGGCATGCAGCCGCAAACCTTCGAAGGCGTGGTGCTGCTTGCCCGCGCCTATGTGGCGCTGGGGAACGTTAAGGCGGCGCAGACCGTTTTGTCGCCCTTCTGGCGAACGGAAAAACTGGAGGCCAAGGACGAAGCGGCGATCCTCGCGGAGTTTGGCGCAGTCATTCCGGTGGCCGACCATCGTTTCCGTATGGAACGCATGTTTTATGCCGACCGGGTCAATTCGGGGCTGCGCGTGGCAGCGCTTGCCGGGGCACAGCCATTGGCCGATGCCTGGGCCGCCGCGATCCGCGGCGACAAGACCGCACCCGATCTGTTGAAGGCCGTACCGCCCGATCAGCGCTCGGCCGGCTATTTTTTCGCCGAGGCCGAATATTTGCGCAAGCAGAAGAAATATAGCGATGCCGCTGCCGTGGTGATGAAGGCGCCGACCAACCGAGCGGCGCTGGTGGACCCCGATGCCTGGTGGGTGGAACGCCGCGTCCTTTCGCGCGAGCTGGTCGACGAGGGCGACATGAAGACCGCCTATGCGATCGTGGCAGCGCACGCCGCCGAAAGCCCGGCAAGTGCTGCCGACGCCGAGTTCCATGCCGGCTGGTATGCGCTGCGCGGCCTGAACGACCCGCAGCGTGCCGCAAGGCATTTTTCCCGGATCGCCCAATTGGCGGACGGCCCGATCTCGCTGTCGCGCGCCTATTACTGGCTGGGCCGCGCCGCCGAACAGGGCGGCCCCGGCAACGCGAAGGAGTATTTCGCCAAGGCGTCGGCCTATGGTACGACCTTCTACGGCCAGCTTGCCGGCGAGCGCATCGGCCGCCATACGCTCACCATCGCCTATCCCGAGCCATCTGCCGCAGAGCGCAAGGCATTTTTCGAGCGGGAGGCGGTGCGCGCCATTCTGCGCCTGCAGGAAGCGGGTTACGGGCGCTTTGCCAGCGCGCTTTACCGCGATCTCGCCGGGCAGATAGAGAGCCCCGGCGAACTGGCGTTGCTGGCTGGAATGGCAAAGCAACAGGGCAGCGACTTCCTCGCCCTGCGGGTTGCCAAAATCGCGGCGGGGCGCGGCATCGATGTCGGGGCGCTATCGCACCCGATCGGCGTCATCCCCGATTCGGCCGATATTTCCGGCTCGGGCAAGGCGCTTGCCTATGCCATCGCGCGTCAGGAAAGCGAATTCAATGTCGGCGCGGTTTCGGGTGCTGGCGCGCTTGGGCTCTTGCAACTCATGCCCGGCACCGCCATGCAACTGGCGAAGAAGGCCGGCATGCCGTTTTCGCAAGCGCGCCTGACCACCGACGCCGGCTACAACGCGACGCTCGGCGCTGCCTTTCTGGGCCAGCAACTGGACCGCTTCGACGGCTCTTATGTGCTGACCTTCGCCGGCTACAATGCCGGCCCCAACCGCGCCGCTCAATGGGTAGCGCGCTATGGCGATCCGCGCGGCAAGGACATCGATACCGTCGTCGACTGGATCGAGCGCATTCCCTATACGGAGACGCGAAGCTATGTGCAGCGCGTGCTGGAGAATTACGAGGTCTACAAGATGCGCCTTACCGGAAAATACGACATTGTCGGCGATCTGGTGAACGGGCGCGGCCAATGACGGCACGGCTGCCAGCCGGGCTTTCGACAGGGGTGAGCATGGCGGATCGAGGCTTCTCCGACTTCTTTTACGCGGCAGCGGACGGGCTTGAACTCCACGCCCGCGTCTATGGCGAACCGAACCCGGCGCTTTGGCCTGTGGTCTGCCTTCCCGGCCTGACCCGCAATGCGCGGGATTTTCACGAACTGGCGGTCTATCTGTCGACGCATGAGAGCGCGCCGCGCCGGGTGGTTGCCTTCGACTATCGCGGGCGCGGGCAATCGGCCTACGATCCCGACGTCAGGAATTACAATGTGCTCGTCGAAGCCGGTGACGTGCTGGCCGGACTGGACGCGCTTGGCATCGAAGCAGCGGCCTTCGTCGGCACTTCGCGCGGCGGGCTGATCCTCCATGTGCTGGGAGCCATGCGGCCGGCGGCGCTGAAGGCGATCGTGTTCAACGACATCGGGCCGGCGATCGAGGCAGCGGGCCTCGCCCATATCGGTTCCTATCTGGAGCGCGCGCCTGAACCCAAAAGCTTTGCACAGGTCGTCGAGGCGCAGCGCGCCGTACATGGCGCGGCTTTTCCGGCACTGGCCGATGCCGACTGGGAGCGCATGGTTCGGGCACTATACCGGGAAACGGACGCAGGCTGGTTGCCGGACTTCGACCCAAAACTGACCGAACCGCTGGCCGATATCGACTTTTCCAAACCGTTGCCGACGCTATGGCCGCAATTCGACGCGCTCGCATCCATCCCGATGCTGACGCTGCGCGGCGGCAATTCGAGCCTGCTTTCACCGGAAACACTCACCGAGATGCAGGCGCATCATCCGGCCATGGAAACGCTCACCGTCGAGGGTCAGGGCCATGCGCCCTTCCTGGAGACGGGCACCCTGCCCCGGTCGATTGCCGATTTCATCGACCGGGCGCAATGCAAAGCGAACTGAGGAATGGCCTTGGCCGCTCAGTCAGCCTCTCACGCCGTATGGCCTGCAAAGATTTTTGCAACCTTGTCGGCGATGGCCTTTCCGATATCCAGATTGTTCTGCACGGTAAAGTGGATGCCGTCGCTGCCGCCCGTGGTAATGAAATCACCGGCGTTCAAGAAGTCCACTTTCATGAAATCCGCCATGTCCCTGTACTGCTTGCCAAGCTCCCCTGATTTTTCATGGCCGCCGCCGAACATGCCCTGGAAATAGGGGTGCGGCATGGGCGACAGCGGCGGGGGAGCAACCACAAGGCATTTCGGCGCGGGATAGGGCGTCCCGATGCCGCCACCGCCCGTGAGCACCTGCCCGACCAGTTTGGCCATGCCGTAGGTGATGTCATAGGGCGTGCGGTTGAAAAATGGCTTGGTGTCGTTGATGCCGAGCAGGAGGATGACCAGTTCGAGCGGCAGGTGGCTGGCGATCGAAGCCGGCAGATAGGCACTTCCGTTCAGCCGAGGATCGTTGGGATCGTCAGCACTGGTGGTGCGTGCGCTGAGGCCTTCCTCGAAGACATGATAAGCGTCGCCTAGATGGGATGCCATCACGCCCGTCCAGCGCTGTTCGTACGGATACCGATATTGTCGGCGACCCTTCGATCACCGGAATCCAGCCCCAGGTGAGTGAACCGCCAAAGCACAGGATCGATTTCTTTTGGCTCATGTGTCTCCTCCAAAAAATAGATGTTTCAGGACCTGGCCGTGCGCAGGCCGTAGAAGATCGCGGCAAGCAGGATGATCAGGCCCTGGGCAATGAGTTTGCCGGGCTCGCCGATACCGAAGGTCGTCATCACGACAAAGAGAAGTGCGAAGCACAGCACGCCGAAAAAAGGCCCCCAGACACCCCCCTCGCCTCGCCCGAATACAACGCCGCCCAGGATGGTGGCGGCAACCGAAAGGATCGGCAGGTCGAGGCCGACGCGGACGCTGCCGACGGCGATGGACGCCGTCTGAACCAGCGCCGCGATCGCGGCAAACAGGCCCGCCAGCGTGTGTGCCAGCACCACGGTGCGCACGACCGGAACGCCGGAGAAATGTGCGGCCTGAACATTCTCGCCCACCGACGCGATATGGCGGCCGAATATCGTAATGGACAGAAATACAGACAGGATGACCGTGAGCGCCGCCCAGAAGATAACCGGGGTCGGGATGACGCCGAGCCTTGTATTGTAGATTTCGGTGAACATTTTCGGCACGTCACCGGGAGGCTTGCCGCTCGAAAGATATTGAACGAACCCGACGAGTACGATGCTGACGGCGAGCGTAACGATGACCGCCGAGACGCGCCGCCGGCCGACCATCACGCCGTTGAAGAGGCCGATTGCAAGGCCGATGAGCAGCGCCAGGCCAATGAAAAAGAACACCGACGCGTCCGGAAACATCCGCGAAGAGATGACGTAGTTGATGAACAGGATGACGCCGCCGCCGGCGAGGTCGATGCTGCCGACCCGCATGACCAGGAGCTGGCCGAGGACGCGAATGCCCAACGGCACCACCTGGCGCATGAATATGCCCATGACGTTGAGGTTCATCAGTTGCGGCCTGGCGACGAACAGGATCACCAGGAGCAGCGCAAAGACATAGTAGGCCGGCGGTATCTTCAGCAGGCTGCGTAGAGCGGGACTTGTGAGCAAAGCAGGCACTTACAACCCCATTTTCTTACGCGACTGCAGCGAGACGACCAGCAGCAGGATGCCGCCCTTGATGGCTGTTTGCACAAAGGGCGAGACGTTGGTCAGGTTCATGCCATTGGCCAGCAGCGCCATGATGAGCGCGCCGATGACGGTGCCATGCAGGCTGCCGATGCCGCCGGAAAGCTGCGTGCCGCCGATGGCCACGGCCGTGATTGCGTCGAGTTCGAAAAGCAGGCCGACATTCGGATCGCCCGACACGATGCGGCCAGCCAGGAAGATTCCAGCCAGCGCGGCAAAGCACGAGCAGATCACATCACCGCCGCGACCGGCGGCGAGAGCATGTTCGGCGTAGCCAAGAATCTCTCCGACTACCTTTTCTTCTACCTCGGAGCGCGCCTGCACAGCCGGCTGGTGCTCAATCACCAGATTTACAGCACCAGTGCCGCGGTGAGCTTCGATGTCGGAATACTGCGACTTGAAGAGGAAGTCAGGAAAACGGGTGCCGAGACGGGCGAATTATGGGAGCGTGGATCAAGCTGGCCATCCTATGGCAATGTCGAAATCGCATGGTGCAATGAGCTGGTTGCCCAGATGAAGCTGTCCGCGAGTTCCCTGTTGCAGTTCGTTCCCGTGAAGACCGTGGTGCTGTCGTCCTATGCGCCGCAATCGGTCTGCAAGGTGATCTGCCGCCAACTGGAACGTGCCCTCCCCGGCATCACGGCGATCGCCGGCAATATCGAGCGTTCCCCCAAGGCCGTGGGCGCCGCCAGCCTGCCCTTCAACTCGCGCTTCGTGGTGCAATGAGGGATTGCGCTGCGCGCGGGAAGCAATGGGTTTCTCTCGCGCGGCCGGTGATCGCCGCTTGTTCCGTCACAGCCTTCAGCCCACGAACTTGCCAGTCGATTGAGACGACTCCTGGAACGGAAATCCAAGGACAGTAAGGAACATCATGACCAGGAGGATGGCTAGGCCGCGCAATCCGTCGAGTCCGGGTAATCGCCCATCGCCTCCGGCTGGGTTGCCGATGCTCGCGGTGCCTTTACCGTATCTCGACTCGATGTAGACAGCCATCAGCATAGTTCTGATGTGGATGGTTTCCTTCTCAAGTCCGTCGAAACACTACTGATTTTGTAAAACCGGAGCCGGTACGCCCAAAGTATATAGAAGGGCTTCCTTCCTAAGGGGGTGCATATTTCCTCAGCCGTATGACGTATCGTTACTCGACACTGTGTCTTGAAACGACCGTCGCATGCGGGCTGATCCCGCTCGCAACTCGACGCTAGCGGACAATTGGATGCTCAACTTTCTCGTCTTGCCGCTCGCTGCCTTGTCGTTCCTGGACTTCGCGGCCGGAAGCAGTTGGCTACCTGACGTAGCTTCATTTTTCCGGCCCTGGCTAAACGGCGTCTTGCTTATCTTTGCAATTGCAGCGTGGCGTCGCCTTACAGGTCGTTACGCGGTTTTGATGGCATGTTCCCTCATTCTCTACAGTGCCGGTACGCTTAGGTCGTTGAGCGACATGACTCTGGAACTTGCGGCGGGCGCTGCCGACGATGGTGTGTCTGCGGCCAACACAAGCCTGAAAGTGGTGACGTTCAACGTCTTGAGATCGAACATCAATTTCAAGAAATTCACCGAATATCTGAAAAATGTCTCTCCAGATGTCGCTGTGCTCCAGGAGGCGGAAGACGGATGGCCTGATGTTATAAAGGCGCACTTCCCATATATCCGGTCATCGGCAGATGTCGTGGTCGCCAGCCATTATCCATTCATGCTCGGTCAGGAACAATCAGATCTAGAACTGAGCAACAAACGCATTGTTCGAGCGGTTATACTGGTGCCGGTGGGCCTCACCTCGATATCGAAAGTGTCGATCTACGGTCTTCATGCCATGAATGCTCGCAACTACCAGGACTGGAAGGGGAGAAACGAGGCTTTCGACGAAGTCGCGGCGGCCATCAAAGCCGAGAAGCCGCACCGTCCCGTAATCATCGCGGGCGACCTGAACATGTCGTCCTGGTCGCTTCGTTTTTCTTCGCTTCTTTCCAGCACGGGCACGATAGCTGGATCGACTGACACTTTGTTTGCCGCGACCCGTTTCTTTTCTGGCCTTGGGCTCCCCGTTTGGTTCGGCGCACCCGTTGACCACATCCTTGTTCGTAAATGGATGAAAATCGAGCAACGAACCGTCGGTCCTCCACTAGGATCGGACCATGTGCCGGTGGCGGCTATCGTTTTGTTCGGCTCGAAAACTGAATGGCCTCATCAAGAGACCGGCAACTTCTCTCGTGTGGACATGACAGGGGAAACACGTCACAAGACCGTCTCGACGTCCATCTCCCCGGCAGGGGCGGAGCGGCAATATGCCAACGACGCCAGCGGTCTAACGCAGCAGGGTTCTGACAGGTAGGAGGCCTTCGTGCACAGCCTGACCCCCTGTGTTGTCGACCTTCACGGCAGCGTTTCTTGCTTCGCTGGTGGAGGTCGTCGAAGCCTTTATCATCGTGCTGGCCGTAGGCGTCACACGCAGTTGGCGACCGGCATTGATCGGCGCGACGCTGGCGCTTGTGATCCTCGCGGGCCTCGTCCTTGCCTTCGGTCCGCCCGATGCAGTGTGAACGTAGCATTGATGCTGGCAACTGCCTTCTGCGCCCGGTCGTCATCCTCAAGTTCGGCTCGATAGTGCGCCTTCGCGGCGGTCGTGAGCGTCGGCCTGTCAGCGGCGAGCGTTTCCTTGGCTTCCTCGATCTTGGCGAGAAATCCGGCAATAACGCCGTGCGCCAAGCGTTCGGCTGCCTTTTTGTCAACCGGAAGCGATCCGACAAGTTCGCGTTTCCCGACGATTGGGCGCAATTCTTCCGGCACGGTAACGTGAACGACATACCACCCGCGAACGAATTTGACGTATTTCATGCTCCGGCCCGCCCTGTTTTGCAGCAAACTTTGTAGCAGGGTTTGGGCTGAAAGCCTTGCAACGCAAGGGTTTTCTTTTGGAATCAAGGCGATAAAAGGTGAATGGCGGAGAGGATGGGATTCGAACCCACGAGAAGCTTTTGACCTCTACTCCCTTAGCAGGGGAGCGCCTTCGACCACTCGGCCACCTCTCCGTTGCGGCGCTGGATAGAGAAAAGCCGGGACACAATCAATGACCATCCCTCTTATAATTGCAAATTGCTGGAAATTCATCGTTGCCTGACACATTAACAGGCCTGCGCGGCGGTCCGGCGGGCCGCAATCGATCCGCATGAAGCCGGTAAAAGACGATTCCTGCCGAATCCACTGGCAGCAGGCGATTCTCGCCGTCCGACGCCGCTTCAGGCCGGATTTCGACCCGCGCAAGGGGCCACACGGCCTCAACGGTTAACAAGAGCTTTCGGCGAGGCCGCAAATCGTGTCATTTGTGCAACATCGGCAATCGATGGCATCCCGCCGACGCTTTCGCGACGTGATCGTGGTTGAACGCCACCGACCGATCGGTAATGTCGGGAAAGAGGAAGCGGCGCGGTGCGCATCTTTTTCGGTAATGAGGGGTGAAGCGGGGAACGCTGTCCTTCAGCAAAAATATACTCGGACCCATTTTTTAACTTTTGACTGGAGGTCAGAAATGAACATTAAGAGCCTTCTTTTCGGCTCCGCTGCGGCTCTCGTCGCAGTATCCGGTGCACGCGCCGCCGACGCTGTCGTCGTCGCCGAGCCGGAACCCGCTGAATACGTCCGCATCTGCGACGTTTACGGCGCTGGCTACTTCTACATTCCCGGAACCGAAACCTGCCTGCGCGTCGGCGGCTATGTCCGCGTCGACATCTCGGGCGGCGATGCCGGCTCGTTCGACGGCCGTGCCACGACCGACGTGATGGACGGCACCGCTCGCCGCTCCTACAATGTCCGGAGCCGCTTCGCGCTCCGTACCTGGACCGGCCAGGAAACCGAACTCGGCACGTTGAAGACCTACACCGAGACGCGTTTCAACTACACCAATGGCGTCAGCTCGACTTCGCTGAACTTCGCCTGGATCCAGCTCGGCGGCCTGCGCATCGGCGCTGACGAGTCGGTCTTCGACACTTTCCAGGGTTATGCCGGTAACGTCATCCAGGATACGCTGGTTCCTTACGGCGGCTTCGAAACCAACCTGATCAGCTACACGTTCGACAGCGGCAACGGCTTCTCGGCGATCGTCTCGGTCGAGCAGGGCAACAACGCCGACGGTAACGGCTTCGACGTCATCGACAGCTACGTTCCGCACGTGGTTGGCGGCGTGAAGTACACCGCTGGCTGGGGTGGCATCTCCGGTGTCGCAGCCTACAACAGCAACTGGGAAGAATGGTCCGGCAAGGTCCGTTTGGACGTGAACGCCACCGAGCAGCTGTCGCTGTTCATCATGGGCGGTTACGGTTCGGACGACAACGTCGCTCGTAACTTCTACAAGCCTTGGGGCGGCAACTGGGCTCTGTGGGGCGGTGGCTCGTACAAGCTCAACGAGAAGACTTCTTTGAACGCACAGGTTTCGTATGACGAAGACGAGACCCTCGCCATTGCCGCGAACGTCGCCTACGACATCGTTCCGGGCTTCAAAGTCACGGCCGAAGTCGACTACGTCAACGAAGGCGACAATGTCGCTGGTGCCGGCAGCTGGACTGGCGCAACCGACGATTCGATCGGTGGCATCATCCGCTTCCAGCGCTCGTTCTAAGACAGCGCTTTCTGTCTGAAGAAAAACCCGGCGGGCAACCGCCGGGTTTTTTCGTTTGAATCTGATGGTGCGCTGCCTGGGCGCAGGGTTGCGCGCTTCGAATGGCGGCTGTAGCTAGAAGAACACTTGCCTTAACGAGTATGCATCATGTCGAAACGCCCTCCCCTCAACGAAATCGTCGGCGCGCTTCCCGCAACGGTGCCCTTTGTCGGCCCCGAGGCGCAGCAACGGGAAAGCGGACGGGCATTTCGCGCCCGCATGGGGGCCAATGAGAGCAGTTTCGGGCCTTCACCGCGCGTCGTTTCCGGCATGGCCGCGGTTGCCGGCGATATGTGGATGTATGGCGACCCCGACAATTACGATCTCAAGCAGGCTGCGGCAGTCCATCACGGCGCCTCGCCAGAAAATATCGTCGTCGGAGAAGGCATTGACGGGCTGCTTGGCGTACTGGTCCATATGTATGTCGCGCCCGGTACGCCGGTGGTCACGTCGCTTGGCGCCTACCCGACCTTCAATTTCCACGTCGCGGCGGCCGGCGGACACTTGGTCGAAGTGCCCTATGAAGACGACCGCGAAAGCCTTGACGGGCTGCTTGCGGCGGTGCGGCGGGAAAACGCGCCGCTGGTCTATCTGTCCAACCCTGACAACCCGATGGGAAGTTTTTGGGATGCGGCGGAAATCATGCGCTTTATCGAGGCGCTGCCTGAAACCACGATGCTAATCCTGGACGAGGCCTATGGCGAGTTGGCGCCTGCCTCGGCGCTTCCGGCAATCGATATCGGGCGCACCAATGTCATCCGCATGCGCACCTTTTCAAAGGCTTACGGGCTGGCCGGCATCCGTTGCGGCTACGCCATCGGCGAGCGGCAGGTCATTGCCGACTTCGAGAAAATCCGCAACCACTACGGCGTCAGCCGCATGGCGCAGATTGCCGGCGTCGAGGCACTGGCCGACCAGGACTGGCTGCAAGACGTCGTGGCGCGGGTCGATGCCGGTCGCCGGAGAATTGCGGCAATCGCCGAGGCGAACGGATTGAAGCCGCTGCCTTCGGCCACCAATTTCGTCGCCATCGACTGCGGCCGCGACGGCGATTTCGCGCTCAAGGTGCTGAAAGGATTTTTGGCGCGCGACGTGTTCATTCGCAAGCCCATGGCGCCGGTGCTCAACCGATGCATCCGGGTCAGCGTCGGCCTCGACCATGAGATCGATATTTTCGCCGAGGAACTGTCCGGCGTGCTCGCGGCCGTGCGCGGCTAACGCTTTTTTGCCTTCGCCGGCATGACGCCGCTGGCGCGTAGCGCCCATCTGCGTCCGTCGGTGCGAAATTCAGCGACGCTCAGCGGCTCGCAATCGATGCGCCAGAACGATTCGAGCGGCGCGCCCAGCACATGAAGCACAGCCACGCGGACGACGGCCGGATGCGTCACAGCAATCGTATGGCCGCGCTCGCCGAGCAGCGCGTCCATCAAGGCGGCTATGCGAGCCGACAGTTCGGCGATCGCCTCGCCGCCATGCGGAGCCGCGGCAGGAACGGCCAACCAGGCCGCGATATTTTCTGGCTGCTGCCCGGAAATCGCGGCCAGCGTCTTTCCGCTCCATGAGCCCATATCCTGATCGGCAAGTTCAGGGCGTTCAACCGCTTGCAAGCCAAGGGCTTGCGCCGTCTGCCTGGCGCGCAGCGCCGGCCCTGTCCAGACGCGGTCGGCGCGGCGCAATTGCGGGCCGAGCGTGTTGGCCATCGCCACTGCGCCTGCCTCGAGCGGCTCATCGAGCGGGAACGCGGCGTGGCGCGTGGCGGCGGTTGCGCCGCTGCAGATCATTGTCAGGCGTCCGGTCATCGAGGAATCGCATCGCGTTTCGTTGGCTCAGCATAGCACGACCGTGCCGGCCCGACGGCCCTTCACGCCCAACACCCTCGTTGACAGGGTAACCGGCGCTGACTACTGTCGCCATTGAAGCAATGTGAGTGGAAACCGGTGAAAGCCCGGTACGGTCGCGCCACTGTGATCGGCTAGCGTTTGAAGCGCGATGCCGAGAGTCAGGACTTCTTTCGTTGCTTCATGGCTCATCAACGGGACGCTGTATCCCAGGAGGCACACCATGTCCGACGCTACCTTCAATCCAGACATACGCCCGCTTCCGATCCCGCTTGGCGAGATCCTGCCTTGGGCGATCTTCGGCGGCCTGCTTTGCCTTCTCGCCGTCTATTTCGTCGGCTCCGAGGAAGGCGCGATGTCGCTTTTCCGTGGCATGTACATCCACGAATTCGTGCATGACGGACGCCACCTGCTCGGCTTTCCCTGCCACTAAGGGGGCTTTGACATGGTTGGTCGTCTTCTCCTTCGCGGGATGCTTGTCGGCATTTTCGCGGGTCTCCTGGCGTTCGGCTTTGCCCGGGTTTTCGGTGAACCCCAGATCGACCGCGCCATCGCGTTCGAAGAATTGATGGCGCAGGCATCCGGTGAAGCGCCGGATGAAGAAACCGAACTCGTTTCCCGCGCGACGCAGGCCGGCATCGGCCTGTTGACCGGTACCGTCGTCTATGGCGCGGCCCTTGGCGGGCTGTTCTCGCTGGTCTTTGCCTATGTCTTTGGGCGCATCGGCCGGTTCGGGCCGCGCGGCACCGCCGCCCTGATTGCGCTGGCGGGTTTCATCGCCATCGTGCTGATACCGCAGATCAAGTATCCAGCGACGCCGCCGGCCGTCGGCAACCCCGACACCATCGGGGTGCGAACGGAACTGTTCTTCATCATGATCGTCGTTTCGATCGCCACGCTGGTCGCGTCAATCGGCCTGGCAAGGCGCTTGTGGGCGCAATACGGAGCCTGGAACGCCTCGATCATCGCTGGAGCGGCTTTCCTTGCCGTCACCGTGGTCGCGCAATATGCCCTGCCCACCATCAATGACGTGCCGGAAAACTTCTCCGCAGACCTCCTGTGGCGTTTCCGTACTGCCTCGCTCGGGCTTCATGCCGTCTTGTGGACGGTAATCGGCCTCGCCTTCGGCGCAGTCGCCGAGCGTAATCTTGCCGGACGCGCGAACCACAAGATCGCGGCCCGCCCGGCCCTGCGCTAACCCACGTGTCGAAGTGTTTACCACGCTACACGGCGGCGTCCCTTGCGGGCGCCGCCGCGTTGCTTTTTGCGAGTGCTGGACCAGTTAGCGCCCATGGCGCTCGTTCGGAGGGGCCGACCAGCGGCATCTCGATCCCCGGCCTGTCTCATGGCCAGATGGCCGTCACCGCCGAATATCGCGGCGAAATTCTCGCGCTGGCCAAGCGGCAGGCGAAAACCGACCCGACCTTCCGGCGGCTGCTGACTTTCGCCGACGTCCAGTACAGCTACTGTCTATGGGGTCTGGTTCCCGGCAGCCTGCGCGACGAGGAAAGCCCGTTCAACGAATGCAGCCACGCCTATCTCTCGGCGGCGCAAGCGCTACTCGTCCATATGCGCGATATCTCCGACGACAAGCAGCCTACGGAAGCGCTGATCTCCCGGATCGACGCCGACATGGTGCGCAACCAGGCCTCGTTCGTGCAATGCCAGTTCAGCGGCGAAGCTTTCAACACCGCCGAGGTGATCTTCCCGATCTGGCGCAACGTTCCATCGCACACGCCAAGCCTCATCGCTTTCTCGACGCTGGCGATGGCGTTTGCGGGCGGCACGATTCTGCTTGCCGGCGGACGGCGGAAAGACGGCGACGATCAGCCGTGCTGAGCTATCGCCGCACGCCGTAGTTTGCCTTGGCGCCGCATGCATTTCGCCCATTCAAGTTTCGGCCGGGGCTAGCGTATCTACAGCCCGACCAGCGGCGTCCCGGCAGCCGGCCTAATCGTCATCGTCTGGCTAATCGTCATCGCCTGGATTATCGACAAGACAGCCCACGCCATTACACCCCTGGTAGTTGCCCTGGGTGTCGAAGTTCGGATTACCGTCTTTATCGTAACTCGGCCTGGTATCGACGTAGCTGTCACGCTTGCGTCGCGCTTCCTTGCGGTCGCGGTCTCGCTGTTCTTGCGCATTCATGCGATCCAATGAGCGCTGCTCGTCATCTGCACGCTGCGAACTTTGTTTCATCATGCAGTCGGCGAAGCCGTCAGTCCCCTGCGCGTAGCCGAAAGAAGCACACTTTTCCTGGTCCATCGAGCGCTGCTCTTCTGTGCTGACGCAGCCGACGACGGCTAACGGCACAAGCGCGAGCAGCACATATCGCATCTTGAAATTCGGCATTTTTTTACTCCCGGTCATTCTGCAGGTACCGGGCAAGCGAGATCGCCTTCCTGGCAGGTGAGATAAGCCTTCAATTGTTTGGTGCGATCCTTGGTAAGTTCAGCCTGACATGCAGCGGCAACCATCGGCGCCGCAGACCCGCCGTCATCGCCGCTGGATTGGAAAATGCATTCGGCGTTTCGGAAGGCGATCCACGCCCTCTGCGCCGTGACGAGCCGCATCTTGCCGTCGGCGTCGTCCGCAAGCCGCTTCTGAATTTGCTTGAAGGTCTGGTTCAACGCTTGGTCGACTCTTTTGAGGTCCGAAGCTGGATCGGCCAGGGCCGCGGTGGCAGCAAATGACAGGGTGGCGACGGCAGCAAGAAAAAAGCGCATGGCTGTATCCCCCTCAAAATACCAGTGACCCCAAGCAAGCACACGCAAGGATGGCCAGCAAGCCTTTGGGAAACCATATAGTAAGCAAAAGGTTTCCCTTTCCGGGACGGCGAATGGACGAGGCAAGGCCCGTCGGTGCCGTCAATGTGATCCTACCGCTCCTCGCGGCGGAACGGCTTTAGCAGCGCCGAAGGCGCGACCGCATTGCGCGACATGAACGCCATCGCCACGATGGTCAGCACGAAGGGCAGCATCAGGAACGCCTCATAGGGGATATGGCCAAGGCCGCTCGCCTGCATCCGCAGCTGCAGCGCATCGACGAAGGCGAACAGCAGGGCAGCACCGGCAGAGCGCCACGGGTCCCAGCGGCCGAACACCACCAGCGCGATCGCCACCCAGCCGCGCCCGGAAACCACGCCGAAGGTGAAGGCGTTGAACTGCGCCATCGACAGGAAAGCGCCGGCCAACCCCATCAGCGCGCCGCCTATGATGACGGCCTGCATGCGGGTCGCGATGACGCTGACGCCGGCGGAATCGGCGGCGCGCGGGTTTTCGCCGACCATGCGGACCGACAGGCCCCAGGGCGTGCGGTAGAGGATGAAAGCGGAGATCGGCACGGCGAGGATCGCCATGTAGACCAACGTGAACTGGCTGAACACGGCCGGTCCCAGCACCGGAATATCCGACAGGAACGGGATCGCCACCGGCTTGAAGCCGACGATGTTGGGCGGCGTCGATTGCTGGCCGAAGATCAGGCGGTAGAGGAAATAGGCAAGGCCGGAGCCGAAAAGCGTCACACCGATACCGCAGACGTGCTGGCTAAGGCCAAGCGCCACGGTGAACAGCCCATGCAGCGCGCCCATCAGCGCACCGGTGGCGACCGCGGCGGCGATGCCGACCCACAGGCTGCCGCTGAGATAGGCGCCGGTGAAACCGGTCATGGCCGACAGAAGCATGATGCCTTCGATGCCGAGGTTGAGCACGCCGGCGCGCTCGGAAAACATTTCGCCCAGCGTAGCGAAAGCCAGCGGCGTGGCGATGCGCAGGATGGCGGCCAGAAAACCGACCTGAAAGATCTGTTCCAGAACGACGCTCATTGTTGCGCCCCCACGCGCCGGACCCGATAGGCGGTGAACAGCAGCGCCACCAGCATGGCCAGAAGTGCGGTTCCCTGAATGACGTCGCTGAGGAAGGCCGGAACGCCCGTGGCACGCGACATGGCTTCAGCACCGGTCATAACGGCGGCGAGAAAGATCGCGGCCGGCACCACGCCCAGCGGATTAAGCCTGGCCAGCATGGCGATGACGATGCCGGAATAGCCATAGCCCGGCGAAATGTCGCTCATCACCTGGAAATGCACGCCGCCCACTTCGCAGACGCCGGCCAGGCCCGCCAGCGCGCCGGACAGCAGCGCCGTCACCACCAGCACGCGCTCGACGCGGATGCCGCCATAGCGCGCGGCTTCCGGGTTTTCGCCCGTCACCTTGATCTTGAAGCCGAGCACGGTGCGCGAAATCACGAACCAGATGATAGGTGCTGCCAAAAACGCCACCAGCACGCCCAGATGCAGGCGCGTGCCTTCAAGCAGCACCGGAAAATTCGCCGAATCCTGGATGGGCGGCGAAATCGGATAGCCGCTGAACGGGTCTTTCCACACCGTCTCGATCAGCGCCATCAGCGCATAGAAGATGATCGAGTTGAGCAGCAAAGAACTGACCACGTCGTCGACCTTGAATTTTACGCGCAGGATCGCCGGAATGAGCGCAACCGCCGCACCGCCAGCGGCACCCGCCAATGCCATTGCCAGCATGGCGAGCGGCCCCGGCATGGGAATGGCCCCGACCACGCAACTGGCGACCGCTCCGGCCAGCAGTTGGCCCTCGGCGCCGATGTTCCAGAATTTCGCGCGGAAGGCGACCGCGACGGCCAGCCCGGTAAAGATCATCGGGGTAGCGCGCACCAGCGTTTCGGTGATGGCGTAGGTGTCGCCCAGCGATGCCGAAAACATCACGCCGTAAGCCTGGAAAACACCGGCCCCGGCCAGCGCGATCAGGCCGCTACACAAGATGAGCGTGGCGACGATTGCCGCCACCGGCAGAGCGAGGTTGAACCAGGCCGGTGTCGCGGTGCGGGCTTCGAGACGAAACATCATGCCGCTTGCTCCGCGCCGGTCATCAACATGCCGAGCTTTGCCACGGTGGCGTCGGCGGCATCCAACGTGCCGACGATGCGGCCTTCATACATGACGGCGATACGATCCGAGAGCGTCAGCAGCTCCTCCAGATCCTCGCCGATGACGATGATGCCACAGCCCCTGCCCCGCAGATCGAGGAATTTTTCGTGGATGAAGTGGGCCGCGCCAATGTCGAGGCCACGCGTCGGCTGGGCGACGATCAGCACCTTCGGGTCGAAGGCGAGTTCGCGCGCCAAAAGCGCCTTTTGCAGATTGCCGCCGGAAAGCGCGCCGGCACGCACCATCGGCCCCGGACAGCGAATGTCATATGCCTTGATCTGCTCTTCGGCAAAGGCGCGGATCGCAGTTGGCTTCAGCAGGCCCTTCTGGCTGAACGATGCCGTGCCGATACGCGGCAGCACCATGGAATCAGCCAGCGGCAGATTGGTGACGAGGCCGGTGGTCATCCGGTCCTCCGGGATGCGGCCAAGCCCGAGCGCCTGCACTTCGCGCGGCGTATAGGCGGTGACCTGTTTGCCGGCGAGGCTCATCGTTCCCGACACCGGCTTGAGCATGCCCGAAATGACATCGGCCAGCGCGCGCTGGCCGTTGCCGGACACGCCCGCGATGCCGAGAATTTCGCCGCTGCGCACGGCAAGCGAGACGTCGCGCAGCGCCATGCCGGCATGGCGCGCAGTGGAGATGCCGGCCAGCGCCAGCACTGTCCCGCCAATTGTCGAAGGGCCTTTTGCCGGCGGCACGATTTCATGGCCGCACATCAGTTCCGCCATTTCCGACGAGGTGGTGCTGGCCGGCACATCGACGCGGCCCGAAACCTTGCCCTGCCGCAGCACCACGCAGCGATGGGTAAGCGCCCTCACCTCGTTCAGCTTGTGCGAAATGAAGATGATGCCGAGGCCCTGCGAAGCCATCGAGCGAAGCGCTGCAAACAGGCCGTCCACCTCGGTCGGCGCCAGCACCGCTGTCGGTTCGTCGAGGATCAACAGCTTTGCGCCGCGAAACAGCGCCTTGATGATTTCCAGCCGCTGCTGCTCGCCGATGGATAGCGCGGAGACGGCCAGATCCGGATCGAGTTTCAGCCCGTAGCGCTGGCTGATGTCGTCCAGCCGCGCCAGCGCACCGGGGCGATCCAGCCGACCGTTGCGGCCCGGAATACCGATGAGCAGATTTTCCAGCACCGACAGGCGCGATGCCAGGTGAAAATGCTGATGCACCATGCCGATACCGGCCGCCAGCGCATCGGCCGAACTGTTGATCGCGACCGGTCGGCCACCGACGAGGATTTCGCCGGCGTCGGGCGCATAGGCGCCGAACAGGATGTTCATCAGCGTGGTCTTGCCGGCACCGTTCTCGCCGAGCAGCCCCAGGATTTCGCCGGGTGCGACCTGCAAATCCACGGCCTCGTTGGCGCGAACGGTGCCAAACGTCTTGGAAATGCCGCGCATTTCGATGAGGGGAACGGATGTGTCGGAAAGGGGCACGGGCGTGACCTGTGAGCTTAGCATTCCTTCGCGTCCCCCTCTGGCCTGCCGGCCATCTCCCCCGCAAGGGTGGAGATCAGACTGCCGCTACTCTGCAGCCCATACTGCGACGTTGAGAATTGGCCGATGCGCCGGGGCGCGCCATCTCCCCCCATGCGGGGGAGATGGCCGGCAGGCCAGAGAGGGGCGCGAAAGAGCGCCACGCTGGGCCAGGTCAGTTCGTTCAATCCGACGTCGGTGTGTTCTCATCCACGTCGACGCGGAAATTGCCTTCCATGATTTCGGCGGTCTTCTTCGCGACCAGTTCCTTGACGTCGGCCGGCAGCTTGTCCTCGAACGCATGATAGGGCGCGAGGTGCGAGCCGCCCTTGGCCATGCGCGAGAAATCGCCGTAGTCCTGCGCCGTATAGACGCCGGCCTTGACCAGCTTCACCGCCTGTTGGACCGTCGGGTACATGTCCCAGACCGGACCGGTGATGACGGTGCCGGGCGCGAGGCTCGACTGGTCGGACATGTTGGAAATGGCCAAGATCTTCTTTTCCGCCGCCGCCTCGATGACGCCGAAGCGCTCGGCATAGATTACGTCGACGCCTGCGTCGATCTGGGCGATCGCGGCTTCCTTGGCCTTGGGCGGATCGAAGAACGAGCCGATGAAGGCAACCTTGCGCTTGATATCGGGGTTGGTTTCGCGCGCGCCGGCAAAGAAGGCGTTGACCAGCCGGTTGACCTCGGGAATGCCCATCGCGGCGACCGCGCCGACGGTGCCCGACTTGGACATCTTGCCGGCGATCAATCCCGACAGATAGGCCGGTTCGTGGATCCAGTTGTCGAAGACGCCGAAATTGGGATCGGCCGGCCCGGCACCCGAACCGAACAGGAATGCCGTCTCCGGAAACAGCTTGGCGGTGCGGCGCGATTCGCGCTCGGCCGCGAAGGCGTCGCCCAGCACCAGTTCATAGCCGCCCTGCGCATATTCGCGCATGACGCGGCCGAAATCGGCGGTCTGTACTTTTTCCGACCATTTATATTCGATGCCGAGTTCCTTTTCGGCGCGCAGCAAGGCGACGTGGACCTGGTTGTCCCACGGCTCCTCGATGGGCGTTGCGAAAATCGCGGCCACTTTCAGCTTCTTATCCTGCGCGAACGCGCCGCGCGGCAGCACGGAAGCCGCCAGGCCGAACGCGCCGATGCCCAGCACGCCGCGCCGCGAGACGCCGCCCGAGAAATTCCTGTTCCCATTTTTCATCGAATGACCCCTTGGGTTGAGACGGCCTTGGAGCCGCTCTGCCTTGTTTTTATTCTCCGCCACCAAACTATGGAACCGCTCTTTGATTTTGTCCACACGGTCAAATCTGAACCGGCACGCGGGCTGCCACTCACGTATCCGGTAGAATGCCTCTTGAATTAATTGAACGTTCGTTTTATTTATTGCCGCAAGGAGAAATCATGGCGCGCACGACCGGATCGGATGGCGAAAAGACCGAAGCGGCCATCCGCGAGGCGGCGGTCAGCCTGATCGCGCGCTACGGCTACGAGGCCATGTCGATGCGCCAACTGGCGGCGGAAGTCGGCGTGCAGGCGGCGGCGCTCTACCGCTACTTCCCGACCAAGGAAGAGCTGCTTTCCACGCTGATGCGCGAGCATATGGAGGCGCTGGCGGCGGCTTGGGACGAGGCCCGCCCATCGACGGGCGACGCTTCCGCGCTGCTTTCGGCCTTTGTCGAGAACCACATCGCCTTCCACATCGCGCGGCGTCATTCGACGCATGTTTCGAACATGGAATTGCGCAGCCTGTCGCCAGAGCGGCTGACGAATATGCTCAAGCTGCGCACGGCTTATGAAAAGGAATTGCGGGCCATCCTGCGGCAAGGCGCGGAAAGCGGCGTGTTTGCCATCGAAGACACCGGCCTGACCGCCATGGCGCTGATCCAGATGCTGACCGGCGTGATCGTGTGGTTCCGGCCCGGCGAGCGCCTGTCGCTGGCGCAAGTGACCGCCACCTATCTTTCCATGACAATGCGCCTCGTCGGTGCCAGAATGAGCGAGGAGAGCCGGCATGTACACGCACACGCTTAACTTCGGGCATGACGGCGACATGGAGGCGTTGCGCGACATGGTGCGCCGCTTCGCTCAGGAAAAGATCGCACCGCTCGCCGCCGAAATCGACCGTTCCAACGAATTCCCGGCGCATCTGTGGGCCGAACTCGGCGCGCTCGGCCTGCTCGGCATCACCGCCAACCCGGATTTTGGCGGCTCCGGCATGGGCTACCTCGCCCATGTCGTGGCGATGGAGGAGATTTCCCGTGCATCGGCCTCGGTCGGCCTGTCCTATGGCGCGCATTCCAATTTGTGCATCAACCAGATCAACCGCTGGGCAACGGCCGAACAGAAGCAGAAGTACCTGCCGGACCTGTGCTCCGGCGCGAAGGTCGGCGCGCTGGCGATGTCGGAATCCGGCTCCGGCTCAGATGTCGTTTCGCTGAAACTGCGTGCCGAGAAGAAGAACGACCGCTATGTGCTGAACGGCACGAAAATGTGGATCACCAACGGGCCGGACGCAGACACGTTGGTGGTCTACGCCAAGACCGATCCGGAGCAGAAAGCGCGCGGCATCACCGCCTTCATCGTCGAGAAGACGTTCAAGGGTTTTTCGGTGGCGCAAAAACTCGACAAGCTCGGCATGCGCGGCTCCAACACCGGGGAACTGGTGTTCGACAATGTCGAGGTGCCGTTCGAAAACGTGCTGCATGAGCAAGGACGCGGCATCGAAGTGCTGATGTCGGGGCTCGATTATGAGCGCACGGTGCTGGCCGGCGGACCGCTTGGCATCATGGCCGCCTGCCTCGACGTGGTCGTGCCCTATGTGCGCGAACGCAAGCAATTCGACCGCCCGATCGGCGATTTCCAGCTCGTCCAGGGCAAGCTGGCCGACATGTACACGACGCTGAGCGCTTGCCGCGCCTATGTCTATGCGGTCGCCGCCGCCTGCGACCGGGGCGAGACCACCCGCAAGGACGCCGCCGGCTGCATCCTGTTCGCCGCCGAAAAAGCCACGCAAACGGCCCTCGACGCCATCCAGCTTCTGGGCGGCAACGGCTACATCAACGACTACCCCACCGGCCGCCTGCTGCGCGACGCAAAGCTCTACGAAATCGGCGCCGGCACATCGGAAATCCGCCGCTGGCTGATCGGACGGGAAATTATGGCGGAGACTATTTGATGCCCGTCATCCAGTCGCAAATCTCCCCCGTCTCCGATGCCTTCCGCGCCAATGCCGCGCATATGCGTGAGCTTGTTGCCGACATTGCCGAGAAGGCAGCGACCGTCGAGCGCGGCGGGTCGGACGACGCGCGCGAACGCCATGTCGGGCGGGGAAAAATGCTGCCGCGTGAGCGGCTGGCGCAGTTGCTCGATGCCGGTTCGCCGTTTCTGGAGGTCGGCCAGTTTGCTGCCTGGGGGCTTTATGGCGACGAAATTTCGTCGGCGGGCATGATCGCGGGCGTCGGACGGGTCGAGGGCACCGAGGTGATGGTCGTCGTCAACGACGCCACGGTGAAGGGCGGCACCTATTATCCGCTGACCGTGAAGAAGCATTTGCGGGCGCAGGAGATCGCGCTGCAGAACAACCTGCCCTGCATCTATCTGGTCGATTCCGGCGGAGCCAATCTGCCCAACCAGGACGAGGTTTTTCCGGACCGCGACCACTTTGGCCGCATCTTCTTCAACCAGGCGACCATGTCGGCTGCCGGCATTCCGCAGATCGCCTGCGTCATGGGATCGTGCACGGCGGGCGGCGCCTATGTGCCGGCGATGGCCGACGAATCCATCATGGTCGCCAATCAGGCCACCATTTTTCTCGGCGGCCCGCCGCTTGTGAAGGCGGCGACCGGTGAGGATGTCAGCGCCGAAGACCTTGGCGGGGCCGATTTGCACACGCGCCTTTCCGGCGTCGCCGATCATCTAGCGCAGGACGACGACCATGCGCTGGCGATCGTGCGGCGCATCGTCAAAAACCTGAATCGTAACAAGGTAGTAAGCCTGAGCTT
Organism: Mesorhizobium sp. A556; assembly: GCF_054489545.1. NCBI lineage: Bacteria > Pseudomonadati > Pseudomonadota > Alphaproteobacteria > Hyphomicrobiales > Phyllobacteriaceae > Mesorhizobium > Mesorhizobium sp. A556. The sequence goes on along the minus strand of NZ_JBTMXA010000002.1, from coordinate 378,274 downwards.
ACAGAAACAGATTCCGCCGCTTCACCCAGCGGATGAAGTTTACGGCATCGTTCCCAGCGATGTGCGCCAACCCTATGACGTTCGCGAAATCATCGCGCGTATCGTCGACGGCTCGGTGCTGGACGAGTTCAAGCAGAATTACGGCACGACGCTGGTGACCGGCTTTGCGCATCTGCACGGCATGCCGGTCGGCGTTATCGCCAATAATGGCGTGCTGTTTTCCGAAAGCGCGCTGAAGGGTGCGCATTTCATCGAACTGTGCTGCCAGCGCAAAATCCCGCTGGTGTTTCTCCAGAACATCACCGGCTTCATGGTCGGCCAGAAATATGAGGCCGGTGGCATCGCCAAGGACGGCGCGAAGCTGGTGACGGCGGTGGCGACGGCGCAGGTGCCGAAAGTAACGATGATTATCGGCGGCTCGTTCGGCGCGGGCAATTACGGCATGTGCGGCCGGGCATTTTCGCCGCGCTTCCTGTGGATGTGGCCAAACGCGCGCATCTCCGTGATGGGCGGCGAACAGGCCGCCATGGTGCTGGCCATGGTCAAGCGCGAGGGCATCGAACGCAAGGGCGAGAGTTGGTCGGCCGAGGACGAGCAGAAATTCAAGAAGCCGATCCTGATGAAATACGAGCATGAGGGTCACCCGCTCTATTCCTCGGCGCGGTTGTGGGACGACGGCATCATCGACCCGGCGAAATCGCGAGAAGTGCTGGCGCTCAGCCTATCGGCAGCGCTGAACGCGCCGGTACCGGATACGAAATTCGGCCTGTTTCGGATGTGATTTGTTGCTCGATGCGCCGCTGCGCAATTCGATTCCATGGGCGCACAGAGCCGACAGGGGGAGACGGTATGAAAACAAAAAGCCTCACCATCCAAACCGACCACGCTGCTCTATCCGTGATAGATTCCGACGGGAGTGGCCGGCCCATCCTGCTTATCCATGGGAATTCGAGTTGCAAGGAGGTTTTCGATCAACAGTTTGCCGATCCACTCTTGGCTGATTTTCGATTGATCGCCTTCGACCTCCCCGGCCATGGCGCATCCGAGAACGCAAAGGACCCCGCGAAAACCTATAATTTCGCTGGCTATGCCGATGTAGCCGAACAGGTGCTTCGTCAGCTCGGCTTGCAGAAGCCGGTCGTGTTCGGCTGGTCGCTGGGCGGCCATATCGCTTTGGAGATGGTCGGAAGAAATATGGAACTGGCGGGAGTGATGATCAGCGGGACGCCGCCGATAAAGCCGGACCTCGAATGTCTGATGGCCGGCTTCAACATCGATCCAAACGCTGAAAATCTCACCGGCAAGCGCGACTTCACGGATGCCGATGCGATTGCCTATGCAACGCATACATCGGCTACGACAGATGGGCTCGATCCGCACCTGCTCGCCATGTGCCGCCGCACAGACGGGCTTGCGCGCGAACTGATGTTCGGTTCGGTCTTGCAAGGGTTGCCGCTTGATGAGCGCGAGATCGTGGCGACGATGGCTGAGCCATTGGCCATCTTGAATGGTGCCGGAGATCCATTCATACGAGCCGAGTACTTCGACACCCTGACCTGCAAGTCACTGTGGCGCGGGGAAATCGTGACGGTCGAAGCGGCCGGCCACGCTCCGTTCCGGCAGCAATCTTCTGAATTCAATCGCCTGCTCAAGGAATTCGCTCAAAGTGCCTGATCGGGCCGATCCTGATTATGCAAAGGGAAAAGACGCCGCGCCAATGTTCACAAAAATCCTGATCGCCAATCGCGGCGAGATCGCCTGCCGCATCATTCGCACGGCGCGCAAGATGGGTATCGGCACCGTCGCGGTCTATTCCGACGCGGATGCGAACAGCTTGCATGTCGAGATGGCCGACGAGGCGGTCCGTATCGGCCCCGCGCCCGTCGGCGAGAGCTACCTTGTCGCGGAGAAAATCATCGAGGCGGCGCGTATGCGCGGGGCGGAAGCGATCCATCCCGGCTATGGTTTCCTCTCGGAAAACCCCGATTTTGTCGACCAGGTCGTCGCGGCCGGGCTGATTTTCATCGGCCCTTCGTCGGCCTCGATCCGCGCCATGGGGTTGAAGGATGCGGCCAAGCGGCTGATGGAGCAGGCCGGCGTGCCGGTGGTGCCAGGCTATCACGGCGAGGCGCAGGAGATCGTCATCCTTGCTTCTAAAGCACGAGAAATCGGCTATCCGGTGCTGATAAAGGCTCGCGCCGGCGGCGGCGGCAAGGGCATGCGGCGCGTGGACGACCCGCACGACTTCACCGACGCGCTATCGGGTGCGCGACGCGAGGCCAAGGCAGCCTTTGGCGACGACAAGGTGCTGGTCGAAAAATACGTCGAGAAGCCGCGCCATATCGAGGTTCAGGTGTTCGGCGACAATTTCGGCGATGTCGTGCATCTGTTCGAGCGCGATTGTTCGGCGCAGCGCCGCCACCAGAAGGTGATCGAGGAAGCCCCAGCCCCCGGCATGACGGAAGAAATGCGTGCGGCCATGACGCAAGCCGCCGTGACGGCGGCCAAGGCGATTGCGTATTCGGGTGCCGGCACGATCGAGTTCATCGTCGATGCCTCGCAGGGGCTGCGGCCCGACCGCTTCTGGTTCATGGAGATGAACACCCGCCTGCAGGTCGAGCATCCGGTGACGGAAATGGTGACCGGCACCGATCTGGTCGAATGGCAATTGCGTGTCGCGGCGGGGCAGCGTTTACCGAAGACCCAGGAGCAAATAGGCCTTTGCGGCCATGCCTTCGAGGCGCGGCTCTATGCCGAGGACGCGGCCAAGGGGTTTTTGCCTGCGACCGGTACGCTGCATCATCTGAAATTTCCGGATACGGCACCGGAAGGCGCGTCCATGCGCATCGAAACCGGCGTGCGCGCCGGCTACGTCGTCTCGCCCTTCTACGACCCGATGATCGCCAAGCTGGTCGTGCACGGGCCGGACAGGGCATCCGCGCTCACGGCGCTGGGCACGGCTTTGGCGGAAACGGAGATTGCCGGCTCGACGGTCAACACCGCGTTCCTCGCCGCCCTTGCCGCCGATCCGGATTTTGCCGCGGGCAATGTCGATACAGGCTTGATCGGACGGCATCAGGCGGCGCTGACGACCGTGCCGCCGCCGAGCGGAAAGATCATTGAGGCCGCGGCACTGGCGGCAAGCGGCATTGATGCGCGGCCTGTGACCGACGATCCCTGGTCGTCGCTGGCCGGCTACGCGCATTTCCACGCAACGCCCAAGCGCGTGGAATTGAGGTTTGGCGAAGCGGAAATCGCGGCGAGCGTGGCGGTGGTGAATGGGCGGTGGACAGCTTCCCTCATACCGGGGCCGGTAGCGGGACAGGTACCCCCACCCCGTACCCCTCCCCACAAGGGGGAGGGAGGCATCGACGTCTCAGAATACCCCTCCCCCTTGTGGGGAGGGGTTAGGGGTGGGGGTAGCAGCCGATCCCCCCGCCTCGCCCGGTGGCCCGGTCACGTCACCGTTTTCGAGGGAGCCGCCAGCTACACTTTCGCTATCCCGGACCCGCTGGAGCGCACCGACGCTACAGCGGCCGGCATCGGCAGCCTGCGCGCGCCGATGCCGGGGCTGGTTAAGCTCGTGCGCGCCGCCAAGGGCGATACGGTTGCCAAGGGCCAGGGTCTGCTGATCCTCGAAGCGATGAAGATGGAGCACACGATCTCAGCGCCGCATGACGGGGTGATAGCGGAGATCGCTGCGGAAGGGTCGCAGGTGAGCGACGGCACCGTGCTGGTGAGGTTTGCGGAGCCGGCCGAGGGGCGCTCGTCGTAAGGTAGTGCGTCCTTCGAGGCTCGCTTTGATCGCACCTCAGGATGGGGATCGTTGCTCAAGCCTCTCTGTTCAGAAGAAACGCCACAACCTCCTTCATCCAGAGGTGCGAGCGCAGCGAGCGAAGGACGCGGGGCCGTTGCGCAAATATCTCCGCCCGGTAGAAACTCCACAACCTCCCTCATCCTGAGGTGCGAGCGGAGCGAGCCTCGAAGGACGCACGACAGATGGCCTCGCCAGTGCCCCTATGTCACAGTCGCTTGCGCCGGTCCGAATGGGTAGCATCCATGGGGGCGCTCTTTCACGATGCCCCGGACGTGCGGCGGCAGGGGCGGCCGCATCCACAAATTTCCAGTTGGAAGGAATTCGAATGAGCAATCGTATCGTTATGCGCACCGGTGAAGCCTTGATCGCCGGTGGACCTCCCGGAACCGCAGCCGAACCGGAAATCGTGATCGGCGAACTCGACGGTCCGGTCGGCACGGCCCTTGCCACCCTCGTCGGCGACCAGGTCGCGGGTCATACGCGCGTCTTCGCGCTGCTCAACACCGACATCATGGTGCGCCCGGTGACGCTGTGCGTGTCCAAGGTGACGGTCAAAAGCACGCGCTACACCAACATCCTGATGGGCACGGTCCAGTTCGCCATTGCCAACGGCGTTCTCGACGCGGTTCGCGCCGGCATCATCCCGAAAGAAAAGGCCAACGACCTCGGCATCATCTGCTCGGTATGGCTGGCGCCCAGCGTCGTCGACGACAACAACCTCGATCACAAGATCCTGTTCGACCTGCACCGCAAGGGCACGACAGAAGCCATCCGCAAGGCGATGAGCAACGAACCCTCGATCGACTGGCTTCTGGAGAACCAGGACAAGATCATGCACAAGTACCACCAACTGGGACTTGACGGTAAGATCTGAGGGCTTTTTTGGGTCGTGCGTCCTTCGAGGCTCGCTTCCGCTCGCACCTCAGGATGAGGACTGTTGTGCAAACGTCGCCGTTTTGAAGAAACACCACGACCTCCCTTGAGCTCGACCTCCCTCATCCTGAGGTGCGAGCAAAGCGAGCCTCGAAGGACGCACGGCCCCAATGAAAAACGGCCGGGAATGACGAATGGTGTTAGCAATTCCGCCAATCGCGGGCGTTGCAGATCGCCAGAAGTAAAAATGAAATCCGTCATTCCCGGCCTCGTGAGCGACCGCAGGGAGCGGAGAGTGTCGGGAATCCATGCCTCAAGCTCGAGACACAAATCCATACCTCGGGCTCGATGGCACACATAAAGACAACCAAGAAATAGCCCTGAGAAACAAAATGGCCGGGACATGCCCAGCCATTTCAGTATCGGATAGCGGCTTTTTACTGCGCGATGGGGGCGTATTTGCCGTCGTGCCACTGGTTGATGTCGTAGCTGGCGTTCATCAGGTCGCCCTTCTTGTCGAAGGTGATGGGGCCGACCACGGTGTCGATCGGCTTGCCGTCCTTCAGCGCTTCGGCAACCTTTGCCGGATCATCGCTGCCGGCGCGCTGGATGCCTTGCGCGATCGCCTGGATGGTGGCGTAGGAGAACAGCGTGAAGCCCTCCGGCACAAAGCCGCCGGCCTTGATCTTCTCGATCGCCGCCTTCGCTTCCGGCTTGGCCTGCGGATCGGACGGGAACACGAACATGGTGCCCTCGCCGGCCGGGCCGGCAACCTGCCAGAATTCCGGCGATGCAATCGAATCCGGCATGATGAGCTGGAACTTCAGGTTCTGCTCGGCAGCCTGGCGCATGATCAGGCCGGCTTCCGGGTGATAGCCGCCGAAATAGACGACATCGGTCTTGAGTTCCTTCAGCTTGGTAATCAGGGCCGAATAGTCCTTTTCACCCGCATTGATGCCTTCATACATGACCTCTTTCAGGCCATTTTCGCCCATCGTCTTGCGGACCGCATCGGCGATGCCCTGGCCGTATGCGCTCTTGTCGTGCAGGACGACGACGTTCTTGCCGGCATATTTCTTGGCGATCCATGGGCCGATGAAAGCGCCTTGCGCGTCGTCGCGGGTGTAGAGGCGCATGATGGTGTTCCAGCCCTTGGCGGCTGCGTCGTCCGTCATGACCGGATTGGAGGAAGCCGGGCTCATCATCAGCACGCCAGCTTCGGCATAGACGGCGGATGCCGGGATGCTGGAGCCGGAACAGGCGTGGCCGTCAACGAACTTGATACCGTCGGCGACGATGCGGTTGGCCACCGAGACAGCCTGCTTCGGATCGCAGACGTCGTCTTCCATCGAAAGCTTGATCTGGCGGCCGTCGACCCCGCCCGCGGCGTTGATTGCGTCGGCGGCGGCCTGCGCACCCTGCTTGAACTGGTCGCCGATGGTGGCGAGCTGTCCCGTCATCGGACCGGCCACCGCGATGGTGATGTCGTCGGCGTGAGCCATGGACACGCCCATCGCAAGGCCGAACAGCGTTGCGCTCAGAATTCCCGTTTTTTTCATCTGAAACCTCCCATTGGACGCTGCCACACGGCAACGCCTTACCCAGAATGGCGGCGACAATTCCATTCTTCAACGGTTCTGTCCAGAGGGTGTGATTGAGTCAGGCAACTGCCGCTTGTTCTTGATAACGCCGCATAAATGGCAAAAGCCGTGCCGGCCTTGTTCCGGCCGGTCGCGGCTTTGCCTGTCGAGTGATCCCCTACGAGCCGGAGCAATTGCCCCGCGCCACGAATCCCCTCGCCGTCCCTGTTGTGCGTTCGGCTTTGCCTCTTATGGCTGCCGCATTCTTGTTTTCGGGCGCGCCGTCTTTGTGCGGCGTCGATCCGAAGCCTTGCCCTGTCAGTCCGTCGTATAACTCAGTGCATCGTCATCCATTCGCGGGCTTCGCGAAGCGCGCGGGCGATCTCGATCTTGGACATGGTCGCCGACAATTCCGAGCGCAGACCAGCGGCTCGCGTGGAGCCCTTGATCGCGGCGATGTTGAACCATTTGTGGGCTGCCACCATATCGGTCGCGCAATCGCGGCCCGTGGCGTACATCATGCCCAGCTCGAAAAGGATGTCGGCCTGGGCAGTTGCCCCCATGACGCCGAAGCCAGCTTCCTGCATTTCAAAACGTGCCATTTTAATCCCCTGTCTCTGTCCCGAGAGCCGCCTCCGCTTGTCCGTTGAATTCGGCTGGGGGCTTGCTCTTCCGATGCTTCGAAGCATGAGGCCGAGGCTTGAATCCGTCGTTAAATGGCGTGCTTAATTTGGAGAAAACAAAGCTAAAACAAGAGGTAAACGTGAGAAACCGTTAAGGATACAAACCCCGCATTTATGCGGATTCGTTTCAAATTCGATGAAAATCCGACGCCTGCCGGTCAACACTTCGCTAACCACGGAAATGATCGGCCAAATGGCAATCCATGAAATTTCGGGCTGAACCTTGGCTGGGGCCCTCAAAAAAAGCTGCCGTTCTTACGCAGCGGCACCACTTTTGTTTTGAATAAGGCTGGCCTAGCTTTCCTCTAACGCACGAACGGCGGCGCAGGAGCCGCCACCGTGGTTCACAGGGAGGACTTCTCGATGTTTGCCAAAGCCAGCATGGCACTTGCAGCCACATTCATGGTGTCGGGGATCCTGACCGGCGCCGCCCTTGCGGACCCGATCGAGGGCAACTGGAAAACCAAGGACGGCGACACGGCCGCGATCAGTTCCTGCGGCGAATCGTTCTGCATCAAGCTGACGACGGGCAAGTATGCGGGCAAGTCGATCGGCACGATGAAGACAAGCGGCGCCGATGCCTATACCGGCTCGATCACCAAGCCCTCGAACGGCAAGACCTATTCCGGCAGCGCAAAGCTTTCAGGCAGTTCGCTAAAGATGACCGGCTGCGTGCTCGCCGTCCTGTGCGAGAGCCAGACGTGGAAGAAGCTGTAGCGAGTAGCGAGGGGATCGTCTGGCGATAGGGGAAAAGCAAACGCTTCTCCCCTATTCGCCATTCCCTATTCGCTCTATCTCGCCTTCTGGCCGAACAGCACCTTTTGCGCTTCCTTGTCGTCGGCCAGGTTGCGGCGGTGTTCCTGGCCGATCTCGACACCCCGCACGACGGCCGGGCGAGCTGCAATCGCCTCGAACCAGCGTTTCATGTTCGGAAAATCATTGAGGTCCTGACCCTGGTTCTTGTAAGAACGGGTCCAGGGGAACGAGGCCATATCGGCGATCGAATAATCACCGGCCAGAAATTCCCTGTCTGCCAGACGCCTGTTCAAGACGCCATAGAGCCGATTGACCTCGTTGGTATAGCGGTCGATGCCGTAGGCGATCTTTTCCGGCGCATATTGCCGAAAATGATGCGCCTGCCCCGCCATCGGCCCAAGCCCGCCCATCTGCCAGAACAGCCACTGGTCGACTTCCACCCGCTGGCGCTCATCCATTGAGTAGAATTTGCCGAACTTTCGGCCAAGATATTGAAGGATCGCGCCGGATTCGAAGACGGAAATCGGCTTTCCCTTCCATCGCCCGTCAGCGGCAGGACCTTCCGGGTCGATAATCGCCGGCATGCGATTATTGGGCGATATTTTCAGGAATGAAGGCTCGAACTGCTCGCCCTTGCCGATGTTGACGTACTTTACCACGTAGGGAACGCCCAATTCCTCCAGCATGATCGAGATCTTGTGGCCGTTCGGGGTTGGCCAATAGTAAAGTTCGATCGGTACAGTCTGCGATGGCATGCCGGGTTCTCCTGCGATGGGTTCCCCCAACAGGTAAGCCGGTGCGGCGCTGGCGCAAGCGGCAGCCGGTACAAAGCATTGTCAATAAATTTGAACGGCAGATGAATGCGGGCATCAGTGCCGGTTCAGCCGGCCGGGCGCAATCTCCTTGCATTGAAGGAGACGCCCGCCATGCTCGCCCGCCGCTTTACCATCGTTTGCCTGCTGACGACGCTGTTCGGCATGGCGTTCGCCGTCCTCGTCGCGCAGGCGGACCGCCAGCCGCGCACCTGGCACGACATGGACAGCGGCCTGTGCGGCGGCGGCTTGTGCTCAAGCCATTTCAACCGCTGAGCCGTACCGATCATGACCCGCTCAACCGCCAATATCGCAACAATCCTGCGGCTACTGCCGCGCACCGCGCTGATCCTGCTGGCGCTTGCGGCGCCCGTCCTGGCGGTTCCGCTCATGCGCGCGGACAACGGGGCGACCATCGACGCGCCAACGGTGCGCAAGGGCAGCGGCGCCGGTTTCGTGCTTCTGGTCAGTTTGCGGCGCGGCTGAAATAAAGCCGGGGTTTTATCGGCTTGGGTGGCCCGCCCACTCTCCCACGCCCCGCAAACATCTATATAGTGGGCCATGGAAAATCGAATCTACCCCAAGGCCATCGGTTCCATCGTTACGCCGGAGCCTTTCGCCCCGCAAAACTTCACCGATGCCGGGGAAGCCGTAGCAGCGCTGGAAAAGCTCTACTTTCGCAACACCAGCTTCCTGCGCGATTCCTTTTCGGCGCTGGCCGACGGCGGCGACAATTCCCGGCGCTACCGCGCCTTTTATCCGCAGGTTGGGGTGACCACCACCTCGTTTGGCCATGTCGATTCACGCCAAGCCTACGGGCATATGCCGACGCCCGGCAATTTCTCAACCACGGTGACGCGCCCCGACCTGTTTCGTACCTATCTGGTGGAACAGCTTCAGCTGATCATGCGCAACCACGGCGTGCCGGTGACGGTGTCGGAATCGCACACACCCATTCCGCTGCATTTCGCCTTCCTCGAAGGCACCCATGTCGACGGATCGGCTGCCGAGCGCATCAAGCGGCCGATCCGCGACCTGTTCGACGTGCCGGACCTCGACGGCACCGACGACCAGATCGCCAACGGCACGTTCGAGGTGGCGCTGGGCGAGGCAAGGCCGCTGGCGCCGTTCACCGCGCAGCGCGTCGACTACTCGCTTCACCGGCTTTCCCACTATACGGCGACCAGCCCGCAGCATTTCCAAAACTTCGTCCTGTTCACCAACTATCAGGTCTATATCGACGAATTCGCGGCGCGCGCGCGCGACCTCATGGCCAGAGGCGGCGAAGGCTACACGGAGTTCGTCGGGCCGGGCAATCTGGTGACGCTGGCGGGAGAGAGCCCTTCGGAAGACGGCGCCGCGATACGCATGCCGCAAATGCCGGCCTATCATCTGAAGAAGCCGAACCATGGCGGCATCACCATGGTCAATATCGGCGTCGGCCCCTCCAACGCCAAGACGATCACCGACCATATCGCAGTGCTGCGCCCGCATGCCTGGCTGATGCTCGGCCATTGCGCGGGCCTGCGCAACACGCAGGCGCTCGGCGACTATGTGCTGGCGCATGCCTATGTGCGCGAGGACCACGTTCTGGACGACGACCTGCCGGTGTGGGTGCCGATCCCGCCGCTGGCCGAGATCCAGGTGGCTCTAGAAGAGGCGGTGCAGGAGGTGACCGGGCTTTCCGGCTACGACCTCAAGCGCATCATGCGCACCGGAACGGTTGCCACCATCGACAACCGCAACTGGGAGCTGCGCGACCAGCGAGGCCCGGTGCAGCGCCTGTCGCAGTCGCGCGCGATCGCGCTCGACATGGAATCGGCCACCATCGCCGCCAACGGCTTCCGCTTCCGCGTGCCCTACGGCACGCTGCTGTGCGTTTCCGACAAGCCGCTGCACGGCGAACTCAAGCTGCCCGGAATGGCCACCGAATTCTACAAGCGCCAGGTGGCGCAACACCTGACCATCGGTATCCGGGCAATGGAAAAGCTGGCCGAGATGCCGATGGAGCGGCTGCATTCGCGCAAGCTGCGCAGCTTTTCGGAGACTGCCTTTCAGTAGCAGGTCCCGTCCTAACGTCCGTTCACCAGTTCGAGCACGAGGCGGCGGATGTTGCCGCCCTCGCCCATCTCAACGCGGTCGAAGTCGCGGCTTTGCTGCCGCTGGGCGAGAGAGGCCTGCGAAAGCGGCACCTTGATCTCCTCCCTGATCTTCCTGCATTTCGGATCGTTTTGAACCGTCACACCGATCGTCGTCTGCTCGATCTGCGCGACCATCGCCCGGATATGGTCGCCATGCACCTTTTCATGGCGGCGGATGCCGTCGATGAAAATAGCCCAGCGCCTTTGCAACGCCGCCGGCAGTTTGCCCGAGGGTTGCGGCAGGGTGTAGGTGACGATCAGCTTCGGGCGGGCGGACGCCAGCGTGCAGGCATTGCCTCTCGGCTCGTATTTCCGCGTCCAGGTCAGCTTGAAATTGGTGTGCGCGATGGTGCGAACGCCGTTGCCTACAAGTGGGCCATGCTCACCAATCGAGGCGTAGAGTTCGGCGCCGGACGTACCGGTGATGGCATAGGCATCGATCCGCTCGACAAATTGCCCTTCCGCGCGGGCGCCCTGAGCCAGCAGGCCAAAGCCAAGCACAAGCACCGGAAGGCCGAACCGTTTACGATATTTCATTAATCCCCCGGCTTTGCCGCATTTTCGTGCGAAAGATATGCGTGACAGGCTTCACCTTCCACGAATTGCATTTTCGGGCAATCCTTGCATGCGCCGGTTCGCCGTCACCTATCAAACTGTTCTGTTTTGCGCGGCCGTGGCGCTGACGCTACCACTTGTGCTGGGCTTTTTCGGCGAATGGCACCAGGCGCTCGATTCCTTTTCGCATTTCCGCGTACATCTGTCCGTGCTGCTGGCGCTATGCGCGCTGCCGCTCCTGTTCACATCGGCGCGGCTGGAGGCGATTGCGGTTCTGGTCGTCGCGCTTGGCGCCTTCTCCACCACCTCGAACGCCCTGTCGCTGCCCTGGCTTTCCCCGGTCCAGGCCGGCTTCGAGCCTAGCCCCGACGACCGCGCCACCTATCGGCTGCTGCAGATGAATTTGCGCTTCGACAATGCGACGCCCGAAAAGGTGCTGTCGCTGGTCGGCCGCATCCAGCCCGACGTGGTGACGCTCGACGAAGTATCCACCATGTGGAAAGGCAAGCTCGACCTGTTGGCCAACGCCTATCCGTATCGGATCGTCTGCCCCTACCCCAACAGGATATTCGGCGTCGCCATCCTATCCCGAAGGTCGTTCTCGGCCGGGACCGAGCCGCGCTGCTATAGCGGCGGCGCGCTGGCCATCGCAAGTGTGGATTTTGGCGGCACCCCGGTCGATGTCGCCGCCATCCATGTCGGCTGGCCATGGCCTTTCGAACAGCAATGGCAGGTCGGCGAAATGGAGAAACCCGTTGGCCTGCTGGGGAAGACGGCGCTTATGGCGGGCGATTGCAACGCCGTGCCGTGGAGCGCCACCGTCCAGCGCCTCGCCAAAGCGGGCGGGCTGAAGGTGATGCAATCGGTCGGGCCGACCTGGCAACAGATGAAACTGCCCGACTTCCTGCGCTTTGCCGGCCTGCCCATCGACCAGGTTTTCAGCAAGGGCGCCGTCCTGATCCACTCGGCCAAGCGGCTGGAGAATACCGGCTCGGACCATCTTCCGGTTCTGGTCGACTTTTCGCTGCAGCCCCAACCCGGCCAGCCGGAGGACGGCCATGAAACCGCGACCGCCTCGATTTTTCCGCGCCGGCTATAGGACTATTTCTTAGTTGAGCATGATCTCGTCCGAAAACAGGTGTCCACTTTTCGGGATCATGCTCACATGTTCTGATAGACCGGGCCTTCGCCGCCTTGTGGCGGCACCCAGGTGATATTCTGGTTGGGGTCCTTGATGTCGCACGTCTTGCAGTGGACGCAGTTCTGCGCGTTGATGACGAAGCGCACATCCTTGGCGGACGGATCGGCGGCGGCATTGCCGTCTGCATCCACCCACTCATAGACGCCAGCCGGGCAATAGCGCGTCGACGGGCCGGCAAAGACGTCGTGCTCCGACCTCTTCTGCAAATCCATGTCGCCGACCAGCAGGTGAACCGGCTCGTTTTCCTCATGGTTGGTGTTGGACAAAAACACCGAGGACAAGCGGTCGAAGGTCAAAACGCCATCCGGCTTCGGGTAGGCTATCTTCTTGTGCTTCGACGCCGGCTCCAGCGAAGCGGCATCGGTCTTGCCGTGCTTCATGGTGCCGAAGGGCGAGAAGCCCAGCAGCGTGTTCAGCCACATATCCAGCCCGCCGACCGCCACGCCGGCGATGGTGCCGAAGCGCGACCACAGCGGCTTGACGTTGCGGACCCGCTTCAAATCCTTGCCGATGGCCGTGCCGCGCCACGCGGCCTCGTAGGACGCCAACTCGTCATTGGCGCGGCCGGATGCAATTGCCTCCGCCACATGTTCGGCCGCCAGCATGCCCGACAGCACCGCGTTGTGCGACCCCTTGATGCGCGGCACGTTGACGAGACCTGCCGAACAGCCGATCAGCGCGCCGCCGGGGAAGGCCAGTTTCGGCACCGACTGCCAGCCGCCTTCGGTGATGGCGCGCGCGCCATAGCCGAGCCGCTTGCCGCCCTCGAACGTGCCCTTGATGGCGGGGTGCGTCTTGAAGCGCTGGAATTCCTCGAACGGCGCCAGCCACGGGTTCTTGTAGTTGAGATGCACGACGAAACCGACCGCCACCATGTTGTCTTCAAGGTGGTAGAGGAACGAGCCGCCGCCGGTCTTCATGTCGAGCGGCCAGCCGAACGAATGCTGGACCAGGCCGAGCTTGTGGTTCTCCGGCTTGACCTGCCACAACTCCTTGAGGCCGATGCCGTATTTGCCAGGCTCGCGGCCTTCGGAAAGGTTGAATTTCGCGATCAGTTGCTTGGCGAGCGAACCGCGCGCGCCTTCGCCGATCAGCACATATTTGCCCATCAGCGCCATGCCCGGCGCGTAGGCCGGTCCGTGCGTGCCGTCCTTTTCGACGCCCATGTCGCCGGTGACGACGCCGGTGACCGCGCCCTTGTCGTCATAGAGCAGTTCGACGGCAGCAAAGCCCGGATAAATCTCGACGCCCAGCGCTTCCGCCTTGGAAGCCAGCCAGCGCGAGACGTTGCCCAGCGAGACGATGTAGTTGCCGTGATTGTTCATCAGCGGCGGCATCATGAAATTGGGCAGGCGCACCGAACCTGCAGGCCCGAGCACGAGGAAATGGTCGGCGCTCACCGGGGTCTTGAACGGGTGGTCGCCCTCTTCGCGCCAGCCGGGCAAAAGCCGGTCGATGCCGATCGGGTCGACGACCGCGCCGGAGAGGATATGAGCGCCGACCTCGCCGCCCTTTTCGAGCACGACCACGGACAGATCGGGATTTACCTGCTTGAGCCGGATCGCGGCCGACAGGCCGGCTGGCCCGGCACCGACGATGACCACGTCGAATTCCATGCTCTCGCGTTCAATGTCGCTCATAAATCCCTCCGCACTGGCTTGCCTGATGCGCATCTTGCTGGCTGATGCGCTCCATAGCGCATCAAACGGCGACGGGAAACCGGCACAGCCACAACAATGCCCGTTTCCAACAGCGGCACGGGCGCGCAGCCCCGGCCCTCTATCCGGGTTCGCCATGTTCGGCCATACTCGGCGCATGCGCAACCACGGGTTTGTCCGCCTTGCCTCGACGCGCTTGCCAACCACGCCCGGCCTGAATTGCGGGGCGGTGCTGGCTTTCCTGCTCCCGCTTGTGCTGTTTCCCGCTCCGGCTGACGCACAGCAAAAGGTCTGGCAGGCAGGTCCCTACAGCTTTTCCGACGAGTTGGGCGGCTTCCGCATAATTGGCATTGCCGGCGCAGGTACGCATGCCGACCCGGTCGTCATTTCGGAAGAATTGAATTCGGCGACGCCGGTGACGCTGACCATCCGCACCACCAGGCCCATTCGCCCTTTCGACGCGTCCGGCGACTATGCCAACGGCATTCTCTACCTGCGTATCGAAGCGCTCAACAATAGCGGCCTCGCCTGGACAGAATTCGAATTCGAATTGCAGGAAATCCTTGGTCGGCCAAGTGTGTTCGGCGACGGGCTTTCCTTCGACCAGCGCAACAAAAATCCGACGAACATCGTTTCGAGTAATTTCGCGGAATTCGACCGCGACTTCGAACCCTATGACCGCCTGCTGTTCAAGGCCGGCCACGTCGATCCGCTGAAATCGGTCGCCTTCGAGTTCCTGATCACCGATTACACGCCGCGCTGGGCCTTCTATCTGGTGCAGGACCCGCGTATTCCCTCCACCTGAACTTGCAAATCGGCTGCTGCCGGCCGAAAATGCAGCATGAATTCTTGCCCCCTGAACAATCGATCGGCCTTGCGCGAACTGCTCGCCTTTTATGCCGACGCCGGCGTCGACGAGCCGTTGAACGAGGAGCCTGTCAACCGGCTGGCAAAGCCTGCCGCTCAACAGCCGAGGCCGGCCGCTACAGCCCTGCCCGCATTGGCGGAACCGGTGCAACGCGCAGCACCTGCCCGAGAAGCCCCGGAGCAACCGCCAAGACCTTCGCCCGCCCAGGCCAGCGTGCCCGACGAAGCGCAGGCCGGGCTGGCGCGCGAACTGGCGGCCGCGGCCGCGACGCTGGACGAATTGCGGGAAGCGGTGGCGGGCTTTGACGGGTGCAACCTGAAGTTCACCGCGAAAAACACCGTTTTCGCCGACGGCAACCCGCAGGCGAGGCTCATGCTGGTGGGCGAAGCGCCGGGGCGCGACGAGGATATCGAAGGCCGTCCCTTCGTCGGACGATCCGGGCAGTTGCTCGACCGGATGCTGGCGGCCATCGGCCTTGATCGCACCTCGGTCTATATCGCCAACGTGATCCCCTGGCGGCCGCCGGGCAACCGCACGCCGACCCCGCATGAGACGCAGATTTGCCGGCCCTTCATCGAAAGGCAGATCGAACTGGTCAATCCGCAGGTGCTCGTGCATCTGGGCGGGGCGTCTGCGAAGACGCTGCTCGATACGAATGAGGGGATATTGCGGCTGAGGGGAAACTGGCGCAGCTACACGATGGCTTCCGGCGCGATCATTCCGGCGATGCCGACGCTGCATCCGGCCTATCTGCTGCGCACGCCGAACCACAAGAAGCTGGCATGGCGCGACTTCCTGGAAGTGAAGGCAAGGCTTGCCGACCCTTCCACGCCCGAATAGATCGCCGTGCATCCTGACGGACGCATAGTGGCGATCTATCTCTTTGTTTGAGCATCGGGTTTACCGAAAACCGGTAACCACTTTTCGGCCCGATGCTGATCAGCCTTGCAGCGACGTCGCCTTGCGGGCGCGCCTGCGCTCAAGGCCAAGCTGGCGCTCGCGCAGGATAATGAAGATGCCCGCCGCAACGACGATGAGGCCGCCGACCAGCATGTAGAGGGTCGGCACATCGCCAAAGACGACGTAGCCGACCGCGATGGCCAGGATCATCGAGGTGTATTCGAACGGCGCGACGGTCGATACCTCCGCGTGACGGTAGGCGGTCGTCATGAATATCTGCGCGATGCCGCCACAAAAGCCGGACCCGACCAGCAGCGCCGCCTGGGTCGGCGTGAGCATCTGCCACCCGAAAGGCAGCGACAGCAGCGACAGCACGCTCGCCATCAAGGAAAACCAAAGGACGATGGTGGCGGTCTTTTCGCTATACACCAGATTGCGCACGAGGATGGCGGCGACGGCCGAACAGCCGGCACCGACTAATGCCGCCATGACGCCCAGCACTTCCTGGTCGCCCAGCGCCGATCCGGACCCCAGCAACGTCAGTTCCGGCCACGAGATGATGACCACGCCGACGAGGCCGACAACGACGGCGCTCCAGCGATAGAAACGGATCTGCTCGCCAAGGAACAGCGAACTGAACACGACGATCAGCAGCGGTTGCGCATAATTCAGGGTGATCGCGTCGGGCAGCGGAAGGCGGGTCAATGCAAAAAACGTGAACCCCATGGAACAGACCCCGATCACGCCACGCGCGACGTGGCCCATCGGGCGCTTGGTCACGAGGGCGGTGCGCAATTCGCGCTTGAAGCCGAGGAACAGCAGGATCGGAAAAATGGCGAAGAAGGAGCGGAAGAACACGATCTGACCGGCCGGCACCGTGCCGACGGCCTTGATGAGCGACGACATGACGACAAAGATCGTCACGGACATGATCTTGAACGCGATTGCCGTAAGTGCGCCCCCTGCACCGGGGGCAATGCGTTCTGTCAATTTGCCTTCGAATCCCCAATCGCTGCCCAGATGCGCGACGGCGTCGTCGGCATCTCGATATGCCCTATGCCATAGGCGCGATAAAGCGCGTCTGTCACCGCGTTAAGGGCTGCCGGCGTGGAGCCGATCGTGCCGGCCTCGCCTGCACCCTTTATGCCAAGCGCATTGGTTGTGGAAGGCACGTTGCGCGTCTCGAAGTGGAAAAACGGAAGCTGGTCGGCACGAGGCATGGCGTAATCCATGAAACTCGCGGTCAACAACTGGCCGTCGTCGCCATAGACAGCCCCCTCGCTCAAGGCCTGGCCGATGCCCTGCACCACGCCGCCATGGACCTGGCCCGCCAGCAGCATGGGATTTACGGTGACGCCGAAATCGTCGACCACCGTATAGCGGACAATTTCCGTGCCGCCGGTATCGGGGTCGATCTCGACCTCGCAGATATGCGTGCCGTTCGGATAGGTGCATTCGTCCTGCACGAATTCGCCAAACCCCTTCAAATCCTCGGGCGCCTTCGCGGCCTTGGCGATGGCGGCAAAATCGATCACGCGGTCGGTGCCGACAATGCGGGCGACGCCGTCCGCCAGTTCCATGTCGCCGGCGGAGGCTTCCAGTTCGTCGGCGGCGATGCGCTTGATCTTTTCGGCAAGGTCCTCGCCGGCGCGCGAAGCCGAAACCCCGCCCAGCGGGATCGAGCGCGAACCGCCGGTGCCGCCGCCGGCCTTCAACTCGTCGGTGTCGCCCTGGCGGACGTGGATCCTGTCGATGGCGAGATCGAGCTTTTCCGAGATGAACTGCGCATAGGCCGTGGCATGGCCCTGCCCGTTGGTCTGAGTGCCGATCTTCAGGGTCACGCTGCCGTCACCGTTCAGTTCGACGAAGGCGGGCTCCGAACCGGCAAAGGCGCAGGCCTCGATATAGGTCGCCATGCCGATGCCGCGGATTTTCCCCTGCGCTTTCGAGTGCGCCAGGCGGTCGGGAAACCGGTTCCACTCCGCGCGTTCCATGGCGAAATCCATATGCCCCTCGAACTCACCCGTGTCGTATAAACGGCCGGTCTGGGTGCGGTAGGGAAGCTGGTCGGGACGGATGAAGTTGCGGCGGCGTATCTCGTCTGCCGTCAGGCCGAGATCGCGGGCGCAGGCATCCACCAGCTTTTCCAGCAGGAGCGCTGCTTCCGGGCGGCCAGCGCCGCGATAGGCATCGACCGGGCAGGTGTTGGTGTAGACGCCGGTCACGGAGACGTCGATGGCTTCGATGTCATAGAGGCCGGTGGTCATGGTAACGCCGATGACGGGGATCATTGGCCCGTATTGTGAAATGTAGGCTCCCATATTGGCGGCGAGGTCTACCCGTAGACCAAGGAACCGGCCGTCCTTGTCGATCGCCATCTCCGCCTTGACGGCATTGTCGCGGCCTTGCGCGTCGGTCAGGAAGTGCTCGGTGCGGTCGCCGGTCCATTTCACCGGCTTTCCCAATCGCCGCGCCGCCTCCAGGACAAGCGCATATTCCCGATAGACGAAGGCTTTCGTGCCAAAGCCGCCGCCGACATCCGGGGTGATGACGCGCAGCTTCGCCTTGTCGATCCCGAACACCCCGGCCAGTATCGTCTGCATGGAATGCACGCCTTGGGAACCCGTGGTCAGCACGAAGCGGTCGTCGGCCCATTCGCCGATTGCGGCGCGGGCCTCCATGTAGTTGCAGATAAGGCGGTTATTGGTGAATTCGATGCGCGTGACACGAGCGGCGCGCGCGAAGGCGGCATCGGTCCGGGTCTTGTCGCCGAGATGATGGCTGAATGCGCGGTTGGACCCCAATTCCGGCCACACCAGCGGGGTTTGCGGGTCGAGCGCGGTCGCCGTGCCGGACGCGGCGTCCTCGCCATCATAGTCGATCTCGATCAGTTCGGCTGCGTCCTGCGCCAAGGCACGGCTTTCGGCAACGACGAAGGCAACGGCGTCGCCGACATAGTTGACGCGGTCGCGGCACAGGATCGGGATGTCGCGCGTCGGAGCGGTCGTCCCGTCTGGCTGTTTCGGCATCGCGGCAGATTTGAGGTCGCCCAAATGAGCAAGATCGCCGCCCGTCAGGACAAGACGTACGCCGGGCGCCGATTTCGCAGCCTCAATGGAGCGTACCTTGAAAGTCGCCTTGGCGATCGGCGAACGCAGCACATAGCCATGCAGCGTGCCCTGCGGCTGCACATCGTCGGTGTAGCGACCCTGCCCCTTGATGAAGGCCTGGTCTTCCACACGGCGCACGGAAGCACCCATTCCGAACTTCGGTGTGACGATGGTCATGGTGGCCTCGCGATGTTTGGAGAACGAGGTCCTCAAATAAGCGGCGCTGGAGTTTTGTCGAGGGGCGGTTTCGTGTAAAGAGCGCGAACGTCGAGTTTGTTGGACCAGCGGAACCGCCGCAGATGTCCGACACTACCGGGAAACTACCGCATGCGTACTGATATCGGCCAGGTCTTCAAGCTGGAGGACTATCGTCCAAGCGACTATCTGATCCCGCAGACGGATCTGACGTTCCGGCTTTCGCCCGACAAGACCAGCGTCGTTGCGCGCCTCACGGTCGAGCGGCGCGACGGCGTTGCGCCATCCGCTCCGCTTGTGCTGCATGGCGACGGACCGATGCTGCTGCTGCGCGTCGAAGTGGATGGCGTGGCGGTGGCGCCTCAGGACTACGCGGCAACGCCGGAAGACCTTACCATCTCCAGGCTGCCGGAGGCACATCGTTTCACGGTTCTGCTGGAAACCCGGCTCGCTCCCTCGCAAAACGAAACCCTGATGGGTCTTTACCGCTCAGGCGGCGTCTATTGCACGCAATGCGAAGCGGAAGGGTTCCGGCGGATCACCTATTTTCTCGACCGCCCGGACATTCTTTCGGTCTATACGGTGCGCATCGAGGCACTGAAAAGCGAAGCGCCGCTGCTCCTGTCCAACGGCAATCCTGTCGAGAGTGGCGATCTTGGAGGCGGCTGGCACTATGCCGTCTGGCATGACCCCTTCCCCAAGCCGTCCTATCTTTTCGCGCTCGTCGCCGGCGATCTCGGCCATGTCGGCGACCGCTTTGTCACCTTGTCGGGCAAGACGGTCGAACTCGGCATCTATGTCGAGCATGGCAAGGAGAAGCTCGCTTCCTACGCCATGGATGCGCTGAAACGATCGATGAAATGGGACGAGGAATCGTTCGGCTGCGAATACGATCTCGATGTCTTCAACATCGTCGCCGTGTCGGATTTCAACATGGGCGCGATGGAGAACAAGGGCCTCAACGTGTTCAACGACAAATACGTGCTGGCCGACCGCGAGACGGCGACAGACGCCGATTTCGCCAATATCGAGGCGATCATCGCGCATGAATATTTCCACAATTGGACAGGCAACAGAATCACTTGCCGCGACTGGTTCCAGCTTTGCCTGAAGGAAGGGCTGACGGTTTTCCGCGACCATGAATTTTCGGCCGACCAGCGCTCGCGCGCGGTCAAGCGCATCGCCGAGGTGCGCACGCTGCGCGCCCATCAGTTCCCGGAAGACCAGGGGCCGCTGGCGCATCCGGTGCGGCCGCGCCGCTACCGCGAGATCAACAATTTCTACACGGCAACCGTCTACGAGAAAGGCTCGGAGGTCGTGCGCATGATCCGCATCATCCTCGGGCCGGAGACGTTCCGGCAGGGCATGGACCTGTATTTCCTGCGCCATGACGGCGAAGCCGCAACGATCGAGGATTTCATCAAGGTTTTCGAGGACGTCTCGGGGCGCGACCTGTCGCAGTTCGGGCTCTGGTATCATCAGGCCGGCACGCCCAATGTCACGGTCGGTTCGACCTACAATCCCGCCGCGCAGCAATTCGTCCTCGAAATCGAGCAATCGGTGCCGCCGACACCGCTGGAAAGCCGCAAGCGGCTGATGCACATTCCGCTGGCCTTCGGCCTGGTCGGCCAGAACGGGCAGGATTTGAGCTACTCGGCCGTCGAAGGCGCCACCGTCGAAAACGGCGTCATCCATGTGCGCAAGCGCCATCATACGGTTCGCTTTTCCGGCCTGACGGAACGGCCCGCCGTCTCGCTCAATCGCGGTTTTTCAGCACCCATCACGCTTGCGGTGGAACAAAGCGCCGACGACAAGTTCTTCCTCGCCGGCAATGACAGTGATCCCTTCTCGCGCTGGCAGGCCTTCAACACGCTGCTGACCGATGCGCTGATCGGGGCGTTCCGCCAGATACTCGGCGGCAAGAAGCCTGCCTTTGCCGGTCGCCTGACGGGCCTCGCGGGCAAGATCGCCGGCAATGAGGCGCTGGAGAATGCCTATCGGGCGTTGGCGCTGACGCTGCCCGGCGAAGCCGACATCGCCCGCGACATCGGCAAGAACATCGACCCGGACGCCATTCTCTCCAGTCGCGATGCGCTGGCGCTGGCGGTAGCCCGAGAGAATGAGACGATCTTTACCCGGCTCTACGAGAGCCTGCACGACAAGGGCGCATTCAGTGCCAGCGCGCAAGACGCCGGACGCCGCGCGCTGCGCAACGTGCTGCTCGACTATTTGGCGCTGCTTCCGGGCGGGACGAAGCTGGCGCTCGGCCATTTCCACGGCGCGACCAACATGACGGACCGGGCCGCAGCCCTCACCGTGCTGGCGCACCGCCACCATGGTTCGCCCGAGGCGACAGAGGCGCTTGCCGCCTTCGAGAAACGCTATGCGTCCGATCCGCTGGTCATGGACAAATGGTTCCAGATCCAGGCCAGCGTGCCGGGACCGCAGGCCGTGGAGAGCGTGCGGGCGCTGACTGCCCACCCCGCCTTTTCGATGACCAATCCAAACCGCCTGCGCTCGCTGGTCGGCACGTTTTCCGGTGCCAACCAGACCGGTTTCCACCGCGCCGACGGCGAAGGCTACCGGCTCTTCACCGAAACGGTGCTCGATGTCGAAAAGCGCAATCCGCAAATGGCCGCGCGCCTCGCGACCGCCCTGCGATCGTGGCGCTCGCTGGAGCCGGTGCGGCAGGAAAAGGCGCGCGCTGCCCTGCTTTCGATCGCCAATGCCGAAAACCTGTCGGCGGATTTGAGGGACATCGTCGAGCGCACTTTGGCATAGAAGGCCATTACCGGGCCATTTGCCTCGCCATATCGGGCCTTCGGTCGGCTAAATCACGCTATTTTAGTCAATTTTTAATCTTTTTTGGCCGCACCCCTAGACAAGGCGAATCACCTTTGATTCTTTAGTGACGATTCGGGCGTGCGGCGTTGCCGGATCGTGGGACAGCTAGATTTCGGGGAGAGCCATTTCATGGCCAAGGCGGACGCGTGGGGCGCGCCCGGGGGGACACGTTTTGAGCGGCGCAACGCGTCGGGCAAGGGGCGTCTTATCGGCAATATGCGGCTGATCGCCGAACCTGCCTATCGCAAACTGCTGGCGGCCGAGCCGCTGCTGCGCCGGCTGATCCCCACGCTCATCATCACCTTCCTGATTGTCGTCGCGGCCCTGCGCGTCATGTCGCTGATGACCTTGCACGACGAGGTGGCGCGCAACGCAAACTCCATCCTCGCGCTCTCGGCCAGCGAATTGGCGAACAGCGATGTCGACGAAGCCGGCGGCGCGAAAAACCTCGTCGAGCGAATTGCGCGCCAAGGGGCAGTCAGCAGGGATCACGTGCTGGTGGTCATGGACGGTTCGTTCAAGGTCACCGCCGTTACGTCGCAGGCCGGCGAGTGGCAAGGGCGGTCGCTCGACCGGATCGTATCCGGCGGGCAGGCGCTTTTCCTTTTCGGCGAGCGTGCCGGCGTCATGAACGTCAAGATCGGTGCGCAGGACTGGTTTGCCGCGGTCAAGCTGAAGGAAGGGCACGCCGGCGCGGTCGCGGTGCTTGTTCCGCTGGAAGCCGTCTTTGCCGAATGGCGCAAGACCGTTTCGTTGAACGTGCTGCTGTTCGTGCTGACGGCTGGCGTGCTGATGGTCATCCTCTACGCTTATTTCAGCCAGGTCACGCGCGCGGAAGCCGCCGACCGCATCTATCTCGAAGCGCATCAGCGCATCGACATGGCGCTGGTGAGGGGCCGCTGCGGCCTGTGGGATTGGGACATGGCGCGCGGCAAGATGTACTGGTCGCGCTCCATGTACGACATGCTCGGCTACAAACCCTGCGACAGCATGCTGTCGTTCGGCGAAGTCGACGATATCATCCATCCGGAAGACGGCGACCTGTTCGATCTCGCCAAGCGGATCGTGAGCCGGGAAATCGATCACATCGATCAAGTGTTCCGCATGCGCCATGCCGACGGCCAGTGGGTATGGATGCGCGCCCGCGCCCATGTCGTCGATCCGGAAGCGCCGGAACTGCAACTGATCGGCATCGCCGTCGACGTCAGCGAGCAGCGCCATCTGGCCATGCGCTCGGAGGCGGCGGATTTGCGCCTGCGGACGGCCATCGAAAATATCAACGAATCCTTCGTTCTGTGGGATTCGTCCCAGCGCCTCATCATGTGCAATTCCAAATACCAGCAGGACAATGGCCTGTCCGACCGCGACGTCATGCCCGGCGCCTTGCGCGCCACCCTGGAGGAAAAGATGGTGGCTTTCGCCTCCGAGCGGCGGCTGGCCAATGTCCACGGGCCGCGCGGCGGCGCCACTTATGAGCGGCAATTGGCGGACGGGCGCTGGTTGCAAGTCAACGAGCTTCGCACGCGAGACGCCGGCATGGTGTCGGTCGGCTCCGACATCACCCAGATCAAGCAGCATCAGGAAAAGCTGGTCGACAGCGAGCGCCGCCTGCTGGCGACGATCCACGATCTCAGCCTCGCACGCCGCTCCGAAGAGGAGCGCTCGCGCGAACTCGTGGAACTGAACAGGAAATACATGAAGGAAAAGGAGCGGGCCGAAGCCGCCAATCAGGCCAAGTCGGAATTCCTCGCCAACATGTCGCACGAACTGCGCACGCCGCTCAACGCCATCATCGGCTTTTCCGAACTGATGGAGCAGGCGCTATTCGGCCCGCTCGGCTCGGAACGCTACGATGAATACGCAACCGACATCAATTCGAGCGGCAAGTATCTCCTCGGGGTCATCAACGACATTCTGGACATGTCCAAGATCGAGGCCGGCCAGTTCTCCATGGAGAGCGAAGAGATCGATCTTTGCCCGCTCATCCGCGAAACCGTTCGTGTGATTTCCCTGCAGGCGGCGGAAAAATCGATCACCGTCGAAACCCGCATCGCCGATACCATGACGTTGGTCGCAGACCGGCGCGCCATCAAGCAGATCGTCATCAACCTGTTGTCGAATGCGGTAAAATTCACGGGCCAGGGTGGGCACATAACGGTGCGGGCGCGCAACGCCTCCGGCGCGCTGACGCTGACCATCGAAGACAATGGTTGCGGCATCCCGAAAACGGCATTGGGCAAGCTTGGACGACCGTTCGAGCAGGTGCAAAACCAGTTCTCCAAGAACCATGCGGGCTCCGGCCTTGGCCTGGCCATCTCGCGCTCGCTGGCGGAACTGCACGGCGGCGCTCTGAAAATCCGCTCGACGGAGGGAACCGGAACGATCGTTTCGGTACGCATCCCCGTCCGCAAGGCTTCGCGCGCGCTAAAGGCTGCGGCCTGACCGCTTCCTAGAGTTGCCATCTGCTCGCTTGAGCATGATCTTGTCCGAAAACCGGTTCCCACTTTTCGGGATCATGCTCTGAGCAGCCGGTCGAAATGCCGGCGGACCATTTTCGACGTATCCTTCAGATGCGCTTCCAGCACGCTGAAATCCGGCAGGTCGGTCACGGCTAGCAAAAGGTCGGCCAGGCCGGGCGGAACGTCGTCGCGGTCGAAGCTGCCGGTCAGGCAAAGCCGCGTCATCTGCGTGAGAGCCAGATAGAGAACATAGGCGTCGCAAACCTCTCGCTTCGTTGCGGTATCCGCGAAGTCCGGCGCAAGACGGGCCAGCGTCTCCCCGGTTCCGGTGGCGAGCCCCGCCCCTTCGATCCGGCCGGTGATGACCGCCACCTGTGCGATGAATTCGAGGTCGATGAGGCCGCCGGGGATCAGCTTGATGTCCCACAGGTCGCGCGGCGGCTTTTCCTCCTCGATCATAGCGCGCATGTCGGATGCTTCGGTCATCACCTTTTTGGCATCGCGCGGCAGCGCGAGTAGGGCTGCGACCTCGGTCTCCACCGCATCGCGCAGGGACCCATCGCCGGCAATCGTTCGGGCGCGCGACAGCGCCATATGCTCCCATGTCCAGGCGTCGCTGCGCTGGTATTTGCTGAAAGCGTCGATATGGGTGGCTACCGGCCCCTTGTTGCCGGAGGGACGCAGGCGCAGGTCGAGTTCGTAGAGCACACCTTCCGCTGTCGGGGCGGAAACGGCGGCGATGAGCCGCTGCGTCATCCGGCTGAAATAATAGGAAGGAGACAGTGGCTTTTCGCCGTCCGACTCTTCGGCCTCCGCATCGTGATCGTAGAGCAGGATCAGGTCGACGTCGGAGCCGGCGGTCAGTTCGCGGCTGCCGAGCTTGCCCATGCCCAAAAGGGCGACCCTGCCACCGGCAACGCGGCCATGCCGCACAGCAAATTCCGCAGTCACCGCCTGCAAGGCGGCATCGATGGTGAGGTCGGCCAGGTCGGAAAATGCCCGGCCCGCGCGTGCCGGATCGATCGCGCCGGCAAGCAGCCGCACCCCGATCAGGAATTTCTGCTCCGAAGCAAAGATACGCAAGCGATCGAGTTTCTCCTCGTAGAGCCTGTCGCCTTCGAGAAAGGCTGCGAGCCGTGCCGAGAGATAGGCGCGATCCGGTAGTTCTTTCAGAAGGCCGGGGTCGAGCAATCCGTCGAACACATGCGGCTGGCGCGTGATGATCGCCGCCAGACGGGGGGCCGCGCCCATGATCGTGGCCAGAAGCTTGAGCAGCGCCGGGTTGGATTGCAGCAGGGAAAAAAGCTGGATGCCGGCCGGAAGCCCCGCCAGCAATTCATCGAAGCGCATCAGCGCCTCGTCGGCGCGGCGCGTCTTGCCGAAAGCCTGCAACAAGGCCGGCGTCAACTCCGTCAGGCGTTCGCGGGCTTCTGCCGAACGGGTGACGCGGTAGCGCCCGAAATGCCAACTGCGGATAACGCGGCAGATGTCGCTCGCGCGCTGGAAGCCGAGGCCGTTCAAGGTCTGGAGCGTATCCGGGTCGTCGACATCGCCGGTGAATACCAGGTTTCCGATACCGGCCGAAAGCTCGGGTGCGGTTTCAAAAAGCGCCGCGTAATGCCGTTCCACCTGCTGAAGTGCTGCTTGGAACTCGGCTGAAAACGTCTCGGCGCCGGCAAAGCCCAGCATATGGGCGATCCGCTCCAGCCCCTCGTCGCTTTCCGGCAGGATGTGGGTCTGCTCGTCGGCGACCATCTGGATGGCATGTTCGACGCGGCGCAGGAACCAGTATTGGCGGGTCAGCGTGTCGCGCGCCTCCGACGTTATCCATCCGCGCGCCGCAAGCTCTGCCAGCATCGGCACGGTTTGGCGGCCACGCAATTCAGGAAATCGTCCGCCGGCGATAAGCTGCTGGGTCTGGACGAAAAACTCGATCTCTCGAATGCCGCCGCGGCCAAGCTTGACGTTATGGCCCTTCACCGCGATCTCGCCATGACCCTTGTGCGCATGGATCTGCCGCTTGATGGAATGGACGTCGGCGATGGCCGCATAGTCCATGTATTTGCGCCAGATATAGGGCTGGAGTTCCTTGAGGAAGGCAGCGCCCGCCTGGAGATCGCCGGCAACCGGCCGCGCCTTGATCATGGCGGCGCGTTCCCAGTTCTGGCCCCGCCCCTCATAATAGTTCAGTGCCGCTTCGACCGGGATGGCCAAAGGAGTCGAGCCGGGATCGGGGCGCAGCCGCAAGTCCGTGCGGAACACGTAACCGTGTTCGGTGCGGTCATGCAGGATGCGGACCAGCCGTCTTGTCAGCCGCGAAAACAGTTCGGTGGCGTCGAGCGGGTCGACAATCGCCGGGGCCTGCGGATCGAAGAAAACGACGAGGTCGATATCCGACGAGAAGTTGAGCTCGTGCGCACCGAGCTTGCCCATGCCGAGCACGATCCAGCCCGATTTTTCCGACGGGCGGTAGGGATCGACAAGATCGAGCTTTTTCTGCCGGTGGGCGTCGCGCAGCAGGAAATCGACGGCCGAGCGGACGCAGCCATCGGCAAGGTCGCTCAACCGGTGCACCGTGACGACGGTATCGGCCTCGCCTGCCAGGTCGGCCAGGGCAATCAGGAAATGGGCTTCCGCCTTCCAGCCGCGCAAATCCCGCATCAGGCTTGATTCGGACACGTCCGGCGCGCCCGATGCGCTGGCGATGACGGACAAGATGTCGGCCAGCCTTTCCTCGACAGACTGATCGAAAAGCGCTTCCAACATGGCCGGACGGCGGCGCGCCAGGTCACGCAGAAAGGGCGACAGGTCGAATACTGCCGCGAGGAATGCGGCGGACGGCGTCTTGCCTCGCAGCAATTTTGCCAGGCGATGGCATTCTTCGTCCTTCGCGGCGGCAGTTAATTCGGACAGTTCTCGGACCGCCCGCGCACCGTCCAGCGGCGCAAGCCGGTTCACTGGTACAAGACACCAGCCGTCTTCAACACCTGCCACCGCCATCAATGATCCGTTCTTTCGGGGAAGCTCATGACGACGGATAATCCGGGATTGCCCGCTAAAAGGTCAAGCCGTCCATTGTGAAACTTCATGATCGCCTTGGCGAGGCTCAGCCCCAAGCCTGACCCCGGCTGGGAACGGCTTTTCTCGAGGCGCACGAAGCGTTCGGTCGCACGGTCGCGGTCGGTATCGTCCGGGATGCCCTGGCCATTGTCGGCAACGGTCAGCTTCACCTGTCCATCGCGGTGTTCAAGCGTAACCCGAACGACCGGCCCGGCGGTGGCATCGACGGAATATTTGATCGCATTGTCGACGATATTCGACAGCGCCTGGCCGATCAGTTCACGGTTGCCGTCAACCGCGATCGCTTCGGGGGCAACCGTCTCTATCGTGACGCCAGCCTCTTCGGCCACCGGCTCGTAAAGCTCCACGACATCGGCTATCGCAGCAGCCAGATCCACCCTCACCGTGCTTTCCGACGAATAGCCGGCCTCAAGCCGCGAAATCATCAGGATGGCATTGAAGGTCTTGATGAGATGATCGGACTCCCCGATCGTCCCCTCCAGCGCCTCGCGATAATCGGCGACCTTGCGCCTGCCCGAAAGGGCAGCTTCCGCGCGGTTGCGCAGCCGGGTGAGCGGCGTTTTCAAATCGTGCGCGATATTGTCGGAGACCTGCTTCAGCCCTTCATTGAGCGCGGCAATCCGGGCCAGCATGATGTTCAGATTCTCGGAAAGCCGGTCAAACTCGTCGCCGGCACCCGTTACCGGCAGCCGGCCGGCAAGATCGCCGCCCATGATGCGGCGGCTGGCTTCAGACACGCTGTCGATGCGCTTGAGGGCTGCTCTTCCGACAAAAAACCAGATGAGGATGGCCCCCAGGCCCATCATGCCGAGCGCCAGCGTGAGCGCGCGCCGGATGACTTCGCGGAAGCGCTCCGGTTCGCCGAGATCGCGCCCGACCAGCATGATCATCTGGTTGGGCAGGCGCAGCACCAGCGCAATGGCGTTGTGTCCTTTTTCGCCCGCCGCTTCGACATTGTTCTGGTCGGGCGAGGCATTGCGTTGCCGCTCCAGTTCGCCCTCGCCAAAGCGCCGGTATGAGAACGGACGCGACGTCCAGCCCTCGGTTTCAAGAACCCCCGGCTCCAGGCTCTGCACGTTTCCGGTAAGTATCTGGCCGTTGGTATCGGCGATCAGGTAGAGATTGGCGCCCGGCTGACGCGAGCGCTGTTCGACCACCCGAACCAGAATAGGCAGGCCGCCGCGCTGATAGGCGCGGGCAAGACCCAACACCTCTTCGTTGATCGTTTCCTGCGTCTGCCCCGTCAACATGCGCGCCGACAGCGACGTCATGTAGAAAACCAAAAGGACCGCACAAATCGCGAAAAGCAGCAGATAGAGGGCTGAAAGCCGTGCAGCCGTCGTTCTCATGATGGCGGGCACGGACAACGCCATCGCGTCAACTGCTCTTCAGCATGTAACCCGCGCCGCGAACGGTATGGAGGATCGGCTTGTCGAAACCCTTTTCGATCTTGCCGCGCAGTCTCGAAACATGAACGTCGATGACGTTGGTCTGCGGATCGAAGTGATAGTCCCAGACATTTTCAAGCAGCATGGTGCGCGTCACCACCTGCCCCGCATGGCGCATCAGATATTCGAGCAGGCGAAATTCGCGCGGCTGCAGTGTGATTTCCTGGCCAAGGCGCTTGACCGTGTGGGAGAGCCGATCGAGTTCGAGATCGCCAACGCGATAGACGGTTTCGCTTTCCTTGGCGCCCGCGCGGCGGTTCAAAACCTCGACCCGAGCAAGCAGCTCCGAAATGGCATAGGGCTTGGTCAGATAATCGTCACCGCCGGCGCGCAAGCCGGTGACGCGGTCGTCCACCTCGCCCAGCGCAGACAGGATAAGAACGGGCGTGGTGTTGCCGCGCGAGCGCAGGCCAGCGATGACCGAAAGCCCGTCCCGCCGTGGCATCATCCTGTCCACGACCATGACGTCGTAGTCGCCTGAATCGGCCATGGCAAAGCCAGTTTCCCCGTCTGCCGCAATATGCGTGGTGTGCCCGGCTTCCGTGAAAGCCTTCTTGAGATAGTCCGCCGCCTCGCGGTCGTCTTCCATGACCAGAATCTTCATGGCGCCGTTATAGCCGATTTCCGAGGATCGGGTTGCTCGCATGATAACCTCGCTCCAATCTCGCTATTGCGGCAGCGGACGATGAGCGTCCGCTGCCGCTGGAACCAGCTTTCAACCCTGCTGGGCTGCGGGCAGAGCGACAAAACGGTTGTTGTTGTCGTGGGTTATCTGGAACAGTACCGACTTGCGCCCGGCTTTGGCCGCGTCGGCCATCGCCTTGGTAACATCATCAACGCTTCCGACTTCGGTCGAATTGACCGCAACGATCGTATCGCCAGCCTGGATGCCATGATCCGAGGCGGAACTGTCCGGATCGACATCGGTTACCAACAAGCCCTTGCCGTCATCGGACTTGGTGACGGTCAGGCCAAGATCGGCAAGCGAATCGGATGTCGGGGAAGATTGCGGCTGATCGTCGGCCGACGCCTGCTTGTTGGCGGCGGGCAGATTGCCAAGGTCGATCTTGACCGTGTCGATCTTGCCATCCCGCCAGACGCTGAGTTCGACAGGCTTGCCGGGGGCTTCCGCAGCAATCAGACGCGCGAGTTCCTTGGGCGAGTCGACATCCTTGCCATCGACCTGCGTGATCACGTCGCCGGCAACCACACCAGCCTTCTTGGCCGGCCCATTGTCCTGGGCGCTCGCCACGAGTGCGCCCTTTTCCGACTTCAGCCCAAGCGATTCCGCGATGTCGGCGGTCACCGGCTGGATTTCGACGCCAAGCCAACCGCGCTTGACTGAACCGGTTTTCATGAGATCGGCGACAACGCTCTTGGCCGTCGAAGCGGGAATATCGAACGCGATGCCGACATTGCCGCCCGAGGGCGAGAAGATGGCGGTGTTGATGCCGATGACCTCGCCGTTCAGGTTGAAGGTAGGCCCACCGGAATTGCCGCGATTGACCGACGCATCGATCTGGATGAAATCGTCATAGGGGCCGGCGCCGATATCGCGGCCGCGCGCCGAGATAATGCCGGCGGTAACGGTTCCGCCAAGACCGAACGGGTTGCCGACGGCCACCACCCAGTCGCCGACGCGAGCTTTGGAATCGTCGCCGAAGGCCACATAGGTGAATTTCTGGTCGCTATCGACTTTCAGCACGGCGAGATCGGTGCGCGGATCGGTGCCGACGAGCTTGGCGTCGAGTTCCTTGCCGTCGCTCATCACGACCGTAAAGGCAGTTCCTTCAGCGACCACATGGTTGTTGGTGACGAGGTAGCCGTCCTCGGAGATGAAGAAGCCGGAGCCCTGGGCCACAGGACGCGGCTTGTCGTTGCTGTGATCGCGTTGGCTGGGGCGCCTGTTGCCGTCCTGGTTGCGGCCACCGCGAAACTGCTTGAAGAATTCCCGCAGCTGGGGATTGTCGGGCATGCCGTCTGGCCCCTGGAACATTTCGAAACCGTTGTCGGAGGTCTGCTGTACCTTGGCCTTGACGCGAACGCTGACCACGGCCGGCGAAACACGTTCAACGACATCGGCAAAGCTCGGGACCTGCGGCGCCTGGACATGCACCGCGTCGGCCAGAACCGGTGCCGTTCCTGTTGTGACTGCACCAAATCCGATTGCGCCGACTATCGCCAAAGAAGCGACGGCTGCCATCAGGCTCTTTCGCGTACGCGAGTATGAAGTAGGGGCCTTGTTCATGATCTCTGTCCTTTGCCATATTGGTCGGGTGCGCAAACGGCATCCTCAAGACAAGAGATAGAGCGATCGACATTACCGCTTCATTTCCGGCGAATGAAACTTTGGTAATGTTAGGCGGGTCGAAATTCAGCTGCGGCGCAAGACCTCGTCCAGCCGGGCCTGTTCTTCCGAAGTAAGCGAAGGCGCTTCGCGGCGGCGCGTGCGGGCCGAAAAGAACATGGCGATTGCACCCGCCAAAAGCAGGATGAGCGGCGTTGCCCACAACAGCACGGTGCGGACGCTCAAACGCGGCTTCAGCAGCACAAACTCGCCGTAACGGGACACGACATAGTCGACCACCTGGGCGTCGCTGTCGCCCGCCTTGATCCGATCCCGCACAAGAACGCGCAGGTCGCGCGCAAGGTCGGCATCCGATTCATCGATCGACTGATTCTGGCAGACCATGCAGCGAAGGCCTTCCGAGATCGTCCTGGCCCGCGCCTCAAGCGCGGGGTTCGGGAGCATCTCGTCGAGCTTCACGGCAAATGCGGCTCCCGGCGACAGCATCGTAGAGAGCACGACAAGAATGGCGAGCAGAGATTTTACGTTCATGGCAAGGTCGGGGCCACGGCGGCACCTGATTTCTCGCGGCGGCGCGATGGAGCACCGACACGCAGGCGTCGATCCATCAGCGACATGCCCGCGCCCACCATCATCACCAGCGCGCCGAGCCAGATCAGCGTCACCAGCGGCTTCCACCACAAACGCACAACCACCGAGCCATCGGTGCCGTCATCGCCGAGCGAGATGTAAAGTTGGCTGAGCCCGAGCGTCTTGATGCCGGATTCCGTCGTCGTCATCTGCCGGACCGGATAGAAGCGCTTGGACGATACGATTTCAGCCCCGGTCTTCCCATCGTCGCCGATAATGTGGAACCGCGCGATTTCCTCGCTGTAGTTCGGTCCCTTGGCCGGGGAAAGCCCCTCGAAACGAACCGTGTGGCCGGATAGCTCCACATCGTCTCCGGGATGCATGGAGAGGATTTTTTCGGTGCCGAATGAGAGCGTTCCGACGATACCAAGCAGGGTCAGCCCCAGACCCATGTGGGCCAGCGCTGTACCGTACATCGAGCGCGGCAGCCCGACAAAACGCCGAAACACGGAAGACAACGCTACCTTGCCAACGCCCGCCTTGACCGCAAGATCGGTAAGAGCGCCGAAAATCAGCCAGAAGGACAGGCCGACACCCGCAATGGCGAAGGCCGACGCACCGTCGATGAAGAATGCGGTCACCAGGCTCGCCACAAGGGCGGCGGCAAAAGCCGCCATCAGCCGCTGGGCCACGGCGGCGACATCACCGCGCTTCCAGGCCAGCAGCGGCCCGAACGGAACCACGATCAACAGCGGCACCATCAAGGGGCCGAACGTCAGGTTGAAGAAGGGCGCGCCAACGGAAATCTTGTCCGAGGAAACGGCCTCGAGCAGCAGCGGATAGAGCGTGCCGACAAGAACCGTTGCCGCAGCGGTGGTCAGGAACAGATTGTTGAGGACAAGCGCTCCTTCGCGCGAGATCGGATGAAAGACGCCGCCCGTCGTCAAGGTGGAAGCACGCCAGGCAAACAGCGCCAACGACCCGCCGATAAAGAACATGAGGATGCACAGGATGAAAACGCCGCGCGTCGGGTCCGTGGCAAAGGCGTGAACGGAAGTCAGCACACCGGAGCGCACGATAAACGTGCCGAGCAGCGACAGCGAGAATGTCAGGATCGCCAGCAGCAACGTCCATATCTTCAAGGCCGAGCGCTTTTCCATGACGATGGCCGAATGAAGCAAAGCGGTTCCGGCCAGCCAGGGCATGAACGAGGCATTTTCCACCGGATCCCAAAACCAGAATCCGCCCCATCCAAGTTCGTAGTAGGCCCAGTAGGACCCCATCGCTATCCCGCCGGTGAGGAACATCCACGCGACAAGCGTCCATGGCCGTACCCAACGCGCCCAGGAGGCATCGATGCGGCCGTCGATCAGGGCCGCGACGGAAAACGAGAAGCAGATCGAAAAACCGACATAGCCAAGGTAAAGCAGCGGCGGGTGAACCGCGAGGCCGAAATCCTGAAGGATCGGGTTGAGGTCGCGGCCTTCTATCGGCGCGGGATTGAGCCGGGTGAACGGGTTGGATGACGCCAGCATGAAGAGGAAGAAGGCAGCGCCGATGGAACCCTGCACGGCAAGTACGTTGGCCTTGAGGGTCGCAGGCAGGTTCGAGCCGAACACCGCGACCAGCGCGCCGAAGAACGTCAGGATCAGCACCCAGAGCAGCATCGAGCCTTCGTGATTGCCCCACGTGCCGGTGATCTTGAAGATCAGCGGCTGCAACGAATGCGAATTTTCCCACACGCTCTGCACTGAGAAATCCGACCCGGCATAGGCCATCGCCAGTGCGGCGAAGGAAAGCGCGGTCATGGCAAAGCCGGTAACGGCGACCGGCCCCGCCACGGCCATCATCCGCTCGTTTCCGATGCGCGTGCCGATAAGCGGCACCGTCATCTGCACCAATGCCAGCGCAAATGCCAGAACGAGTGCGAAGTGCCCGATTTCAACCATGTCCGCTGCGCCTGTTATTCACCTTGGCTCTCCTGCCACACGCCCTTGGCCTTCAGTCCGTCCGCCACTTCTTTGGGCATATAGCGTTCGTCATGCTTGGCCAGGACGCTATCGGCGACGAATACGCCGTCAGGCCCGAACGCCCCTTCCGTGATGACGCCCTGCTCCTCCCGGAAGAGGTCCGGCAGAATGCCCGTATAGACTACCTTGACCGATTTTTGCGTGTCGGTCACGGAAAACGCCACGGTGGCGCCCTGCCCTCGCTGGATCGTGCCTTTTTCGACAAGACCGCCCAGCCTGATGCGTTGGCCCGGCTGAAGCGTGGCGGCGGTCAAGTCGGCTGGCATGTAGAAATAGGACGCCTTCTGGCCAAGCGCATAGAACGTCAATCCCGCCGCAGTCGCCAGGAAGGCCAGACCCGCGACAATCACCGAAAGCCTCTTTTGCTTGCGCGTCATTTTCTATTCCGTCTCGGTCAAGCCCAGCGCAGCGGCAAAGGCGACCAGCTTTTTTGCCTCGTCGCTTTGCAGCCCGAATGCGGCAACAGCGCGGTCGAGCGCGTCCCGCGCCTGCCCGGTCTTGCCAAGCACGATGTAGGAACGAACCAGGCGCGCCCATCCCTCGGTGTCCCGTGGATTTTGCCGGAGTTTTTCGTCGAGTGCCGCCACCATGGTTTCGATCATCTCGGTTCGCTCCTGCGCCGACATGGAGGATGCAGCATCCATATCCTGCTCTGTCGGGCCGACCGTGTTGCCTGCCGCTTCTTGCCGCTTTCCAAGTTCGGCAAGAGCGGATTCGGCAGCCTCATGCCATGCTGAATCCGGCGGCTGGGTTGCAAGCATGGCCTGCCATCTGGCGGCCGCGTCGTCCTTGCGCCCTTCCTGAGCCATGGCTATCGCCAGATAGAAGCTTGCCTTGGGATTGGCAGGTTCAAGCTTGAGCGCGGCTTCGAAAGCCGCCTGCGCATCCGTGGAGACGATGCCGCCGGCAGCGTTGGCGATCGCCTCGCCAAGTCCGGCCTGGCGAGCCGCACTATCGCCATCGAGGCGAATAGCGTTGCGATACGCGGAAATGGCGTCTTCGTAACGGCGCATTCGCTGATAGATCGGCGCCACGACATCCCAGCCGCGCCCATCCGACGGATTTTGTGCAAGATGCGCCTCGGCTCGCGCCACCAGTTCGTCGATCGAACTGTCGGCGGGATTTTTGGCCAACCTCTCCGTGAGCGGTTGAGACGGCAGGTCCGGCGACCCCAACTGGCTATAAACACCCCAACTGACAAGCGGAACGAAAAGCACCGCCATCATCGTGACCAGGCGCATCGTTGCCGAGGTTCCCGGCGCACGCGCGTTTTCGACGGATGGGGCACTATCGAGGCGAATAATCCGCCGCGCTATCTCGGCGCGGGCCTGCTCGGCCTGGGAAGGGTGGATCAAACCTCGCGCAACGTCGTGATCCAGTTCCGATAACTGGTCGCGATAGACTTCCAGATCATGGCTTGAACCTGCGTGGCCGCCCTTGGGGCGGGCAGCCAGCGGAAGCAATACCGCCAGGCTCGCACCCAGCGTCAGAATAGCGGCTATGACCCAGAACAGCATATCAATTCCAATAGCGGCATAGCCGCCGCCTGCCAACATGAGCGTCCTGCGACGCTTTGGCTGTTGCCCCGCAGGACCGCGCCAGCCCGGGTCAGGTCAACGGTGTCCAACTGCCGTCCGCATTGCGGCAGGCCGTGCCTCGCGCCGTGGCTGCGGGCCCGCCAGCAAACACGGTATGGGTATATTGCCGGCAATCCTGCGAGCCTACCCGATAGGGCTGGGCGGCCACGACTTCTCCATACCGGTTGGACGTGTCGCTTTTCCAGGTAACGGTCTGGCCGCTGGCTGTATATTCCAGCGCCTTGTACTCGGCTTCCAGGCCGCGGCGCTTTTCCCGTTCCGTCAAGCCCGCGCCGATCTTTCCGCCGACCAGGCCGCCGCCCATCGCGGATATGATCGTCGAGGCGATCTTGGCCGGGCCGCTCTGCCCCGTCAGGGAAGAAGAGAGCTTGGCACCAATGCCGCTGCCGGCCCCGGTCGATGCACAACCGGAGATCACCAGAAGCCCCAGGAAGAGTGTTGAACGTATCTTCATTCGTAACCGGAATTCCACATTGCGGTGCCGTCAGGTGCCGGCTGCGATACTGTCCAAGTTTGACCCAAGTTTGGCCGACCCAGGGTCGGGACCTCTTCAACGCCCGGCTTCATGAAAGGCTCCGCAATCGGACCCGCGCTTTCAAACCGCCTAAATTCGAGCGTTCGAGAAAGAGCGTCCCTCCATACTCGTTGACGAGGTCGGCGACAATGGCAAGCCCCAATCCCGTGCCGGGTTTGGTTTCGTCAAGACGGCGACCGCGCTTCAGGGCTTCGCGCGCCTTGTCTTCCGGTATGCCCGGTCCGTCGTCTTCTATGCCGATCTCGAACAGATCTTCCGTTTCATCCTGGCGCACGCGCGTAACCGATACCTGAACGGCGCTTTTTGCCCATTTCATCGCGTTTTCAAGCAGGTTTCCCAGTACCTCTTCCAGATCCTCTCGCTCGCCCGCAAATACGATGTCATCGCCAGTCTGCACGAGCGTCAGCCGGGTGTCGGGATTGAGCTTTTGCACGACGCGCACCATGCGCTGCAGCAGCGGCGTCACCGGCGTGCGATAAACGACGCTGTCGCGCTGCGCGGCAACACGGGCGCGCTGGAGATAATGTTCCAACTGCCCCTGCATCGATGCCGCCTGCTCGGATATGAGCCGGCCTTTGGCGCCGCCCAGCGCGCGCCCTTCATTGGTCAGGACGGCAAGCGGCGTCTTCAGCGAATGCGCGAGATTTCCAACCTGTGTGCGCGAACGTTCGACGATGCGCTTGTTGTTTTCGATAAGCGCGTTCGTTTCGTTGGCGAGCGGTTCGATTTCGGCTGGGAAACGGCCGGTCAGCCTTTGCGCCGTTCCTTCGCGCACCAGGGCCAGCGCATCGCGAACCCTGCGCAAGGGCTGAAGCCCGATCAGGATGGCGATCGCGTTGATGGAGATCATGCCGAAGCCAAACAAGGACAGATATGTCAGCAAACGCCGCTGGAACGTGTCGATCTCCTGCTCAAGCTCGGTCTGATTGCCCATCACGCGAAAGCGGGCAGCACGGTTCTTTGCGTCGAGCACGAACTCGCTCTCGAACACTTCCAAATCCTCGCCGTTAATGCCAGCGATGGTATAATTGCGTTGAAACGACGAATTAAACGGCACCTCGGCTACGCTTGGCGAGGGAATGGCTTCCGTCATCGAGGACGAATGCCGCTCCCCGGTCACACCTTCGGACGCAGGCTGCACGGACCAGTACCAGCCAGAATTCGGCTCCGAGAAGCGCAAATCGCCAAGGTCCGGCGAGCCGGTCAACACCCCGGTGTCGGAGATGCCGACGGACCCGATCAGGTTGAAAAGATGCGCCGACAACAGGCTGTCGAAACCACGTTCGCTGGCCTGCCGGTAGAGCGTATTGATAAGCGTAAAGATGACGATCAGCGCCACGATCGCCCATATCGTCGAAAAAGCGACGACGCGAAACGCCAGCGAACGCGGCCATGAGCGGACCGACAGCTTCCTCATAAAACCTCGACTGGTGCGAAGCGGTTCCGCCTTACGCCTCCGGCTCACGCATTCGGTAGCCCATGCCGCGTACCGTTTCGATCATGTCGATGCCCATTTTCTTGCGGAGCCGACCGACGAACACTTCGATCGTGTTGGAATCGCGGTCGAAATCCTGATCGTAAAGATGCTCGACCAGTTCTGTTCTCGATACGACCTTGCCCATATGGTGCATCAGATAGGCCAGCAGTCGAAATTCGTGCGACGTCAATTTCAGCGGCGTGCCGTCGACATCGGCCTTCGAAGCCTTGGTGTCGAGCCGAAGCGGACCGCAGGTCAGTTCCGACGAAGCATGGCCGGCCGCGCGGCGGATAAGCGCCCGCAACCGCGCCAGCACTTCTTCGATATGGAAGGGTTTGGCGACATAATCGTCGGCGCCGGCATCGATGCCGGCGACCTTGTCGCTCCAGCGGTCGCGCGCGGTGAGGATGAGAACGGGCATCTTGCGGTCGTTGCGCCGCCAGCGCTCAACGACGCTGATGCCGTCCATCTGCGGCAAGCCGATGTCGAGAACGACGGCGTCGTAAGGCTCCGTGTCGCCCAGGAAGTGCCCTTCCTCGCCATCAAAGGCGCGGTCCACCACATAGCCGGCGTCGACGAGAGCGTCCGACACCTGCCTGTTGAGATCCTTGTCATCCTCGACGACGAGTACCCGCATCCTGTTCTTCCCTAAACTGTCGCGTCGAAATCAGGATTGGTTGCAAAACGCGGGACCAACTATAGGCCGATTCCCGCATGGGTGGAAACGGAAGTCTCTCCTCAATTCTGAGGAACCACGACTTCGGTTCGGCGCGGGCGTTTTCCGTCCTTGCCGGGCACAAGCACCACGATGACGCAAACCGGCTGGCCGCCCTGCGTGGACTGCGACGCCTTGGCCAGCGTCCCGCCATGCTGCTGGGCTACCTGCTGCCCTACGGAGTAACAATCCGACGCAACCCTCACGAAGGAATCGGACCGGACCAGCACGCTGGCTTGGCCGGCCGGATCGGCACGCGGCATGGCAGTTGCCTGCGCTGCCATCAAGCCGGCCGAGGAGAGGGCCAGAATCGCATTTCGAAGAAGGGTCCGGAGCACGTTCATGACAGCGTCCTAACGCATCGGTACTGAACATGACATGAACAGTAAATATTCGTGATCCATGCGTCCCCCTACGCGCTGGCTCCGGTCCCCGGCCACGGAGCCTCGCCCATTCATCCTAGCCTATCCGGTGTTTTGCCGACAACCGCCCAAACACGGCAATCAGGCCGGAAACGGCGCTTATCGCTTGCAGCAGGGTATCGGTAAGCGCCGAACTGTCCAGCCCGTCGATCGGCAGGCCGGTCAGCCCGGCCGCGCCGGTGAGAACCGTCACGATGGATGCCCAGATCGTGCGCGAAAGATACCAGGGCTTGCTTGTCGTCATGGTCACGTCCTTTCGATTGAAATGGCTGTCCGATCAAGAAAGCGAAAAGCGGCGCATGGCGGCGATGCCCCAGCCCGCCGCAACGCTGTGTTGCCGGACCTTGACATCGATCACGCTCGGCATCGCGCCAAAATCCGATGCAATATCAGCGTCT
Organism: Mesorhizobium sp. A556; assembly: GCF_054489545.1. NCBI lineage: Bacteria > Pseudomonadati > Pseudomonadota > Alphaproteobacteria > Hyphomicrobiales > Phyllobacteriaceae > Mesorhizobium > Mesorhizobium sp. A556. Next base: position 339,240 of record NZ_JBTMXA010000002.1, on the reverse strand, counting down.
TGATATACAAAGCTCGTGTCCGAAACGTTCTGGCTGCGCACGATTTCCCCGCCTGCGGGCGCAATCTCGATCCGGTACTCCTCGCGCTCCTCGCCGAGCGGAATGTCGATTGGCTCCCACCTGTCGGCATCTATGCGGCCGCGCCGTATCCACGACAGTTTGAGGCTGCCGCCGATCCGCTCGGCTTTCAGATGGACCGGCGAGAGCGGCAACAGCGACCGGACACCGCCAATCTCGGCTTGGGTTATGAAACTGGCATCGGACAGGTCGGAACCGGAAGGACCGACACGCCAATTCAGGAGCAGACCCATTTCGCTTTCCAAAAGCCCCGCCGAAACCAGTGCGTCATCGATCAGAACGAAATCGGCGCCGGCAGGCGCACCTGTCTCCATCGCGTCATTCGTTCCCAATTGACCGCGCAGCAAGCCCGAAAGCCGCCAGAGTTGCGGCGAAACTTCCTCCGCTCTTTCGAACTGGACGACCTCCCACGCGCCCAAAGTCGAGCGGATCGCGGCAGCGTTGGCTCCATTGAGAAGTTGCAGCATGCTGACCGTCGCGAGTTCGGAATCGAACAGTTCGACGAGGATCGAGCCGGCCCTGTCGATCCGCCCTTCGTGGCCCGGTTCCAGGGTCGTCGCCAGCCGGCCCAGCACGGCTGCCTGATCGGCCATAGAGCGATAGACGAAACCGGCATCCTCGGGTGACACGAAAAGCGCCTGACGCCGCCAGGGTTTTTGCCAGACCGCGGCCCGAAATTGCGCTTGCGGATCGCCCTCGCCGATTGCCGCGGGCAGATCGAGGAACAATGCATGCGGCTGCCCGACCGGCACCGACGTCGCCGTGACGCCACCTGCACTGACGGGACGCCAGGGCGTGGGTGTCGTTCTCGCGATCTGGCGCGCGGAAACCTTCCTGACCAGCCCGTCTTCCACCTGCATCACCAGAAACTCGGAAGAACTGCCGGAATCTGGAATCCGCACGATCGATCCGGGTAGAATTTCCACCTGGGGCTGCGCGATGGAGAATGTCGCCGTCTCGCGCTGATACCATATGCGCTTCAGCCAGTCGTCGAGCAGTGCCTTGCCCTGCCCCGTCTCCAGCACGCCCGGAAACGAAATGCCGTGCTGTCGGCTGCCAGCCGCGCCCAGCCGAACGCTGCGCACGGACGTCGATTGATATTCCGTGAGCGGATTGAGAAACGCCAGCGTCGCCTCGGCGGGCAATTGGTGGTCCGGCGCTCGCACGGTCTCGACCAGCGGCCCGCTTTCGTCGACTGCCAGTTCGGTTGCAATCCGGTAGCGCCGGCTTGCCTGAAAAGCAGCGCATCGGCATTTTCGCAAACGACAATGTCGAAGAGTTCGGCCAGCGGCTCGATCGCGGCACGGGCCGAGGTCGGGTCGGCGATTACATAGCCCTCGACGGTTCCCTCTACCCCCTGGGTTTCAGCCGGAGGTTGGCCGTGATCAACCAAGATAGCGTTAATGAGTGTCCCGACGCCAGGATTTGCCAGCCTTCCGTTCAGCCAATGGCCACGATCCCAGTTCGCACCGTCGCTCCACAGATCGCCGCGCAGCGGAAAAGCCGGGAATGGCCGCGCGTCCCATGCCCAGGGATAAATACGCGCCGTATCGATCATTCGCCCGTCATAGACGGCCGATTGCGGGTTGTGGCAATCTTCGAATCCCGCCCCCGATGGGAGCCAATAATTCATATGGGCTTCGAGATAGCGGCGCTGCGCGCTGTCGGAGCGGCCGCCGTCCGAGAAATAGGGCGATGCGCTTTCCACCGACTTGGGGTCCGGAAATACGTTCGGCTGGTTCGGGCCCTTGTCGGTCGCCGGGCATCCCTATCCTGTTGAAATGCCGGTTGGACCACCAGTTGACGATGTCCTTGTAACGATAAGTCCACGGCTTGCCGTATGCGCCATCGGTAATCGGAGCACGCTCTCGCTGGCCTCTCGCCTCCGGGCTCGGATAATACCAGTCGAAGCCCTCGCCGCCCGCAACCGCGTTGGCCATCCCCTGGGCATCGTAAGGGGAAGCGAAACCGTCTGGGTTTCCTCCCCCGTAATCGCCGTCGCGCCAGTCGGACAGCGGCATGTAGTTATCGATGCCGACCGCATCGATCGCCGGATGCGCCCATAAGGGGTCGAGGTGGAAAAAGACGTCGCCGCTGCCATCTTGCGGGTGGTGGCCGAAATATTCGCTCCAGTCCGCGCCATAGGTGATCCTGGTTTGAGAACCCAAAACCGAGCGCACGTCGGCCGCCAGCCCGCAAAGCTGCTCGACGAAGGGAAAGGCGTTCGCGTCGTCGCGAAGGCTTGTCAGGCCGCGCAACTCGCTGCCGATCAGGAGCGCATCGACGCCCCCCGCCAGTATCGCCAGATGGGCATAGTGCAGGATCAGCCGCCGGTAGCCCCACTCCTCGGAACTGCCGGAAAAGGCGACCGTGTCGAGGCCCGCCGCAAACTGGGAACTGACGGCGGAGCCGCAGAATGCCGACACCTGGATGCGCGCCGACGCGGTCTTGTCCGCGCTGCTGGACTGCATCGGCGCCGGGTCGGCCGTAATACGCCCGCGCCACGGGTAGCTTGGCTGGCTTGCTCTCCCATATGGGTCGGGCAAGGCATTGTCCTCGGCAATGTCCATCATCACAAACGGATAGAGCGTCACCGAAAGACCGCGCGCTTTGATCTCGGCAATCGCGCTCAACACGCTCGCATCCGATGGCGTGCCGCCATAGGCCGCGCCCCCGTCATGCCGCGAGACGACAGGTGCCACATCGCGCGCAATGCCGGAAACCACCCATTCATGCGAAAGTCCCTCGTCGCTGGCCGTGGTTACCGCTGGCCTTATCCGACAGTGGCCCGCCCGCAGATCGTCCCCGAACCATGAAACGATCAGGGCGATGTGTTGCAGGTTCGGGCATGTCATCTGCAACTCGTCGAGCGAAGCGGCAATATCCGTGCCTGCAAACAGCACATGCCTATTGATGGCCTCATGCTCGCCCGGTCGAATCTCGCGTGTGACGAGATCGGCCGACAGGCCGTATTCGGTGGCGCCGGGGATCAGTGAAATGGCCGTTATTTGCTGGCTCAGCGTTCCGACCGGCCGGATGACCTCGAACTGCATCTGCGGAATGCGATTGCCGTATTCGCCTGTGTCGAAGCGATCGACCACGACATAAGCGACGCCGCGATAGGCGGGGGCATTTCCGGCGCCCTGCTTCGCCTCGATGAGAGGGTCCACGGGTTGGGCCAGGCTACCGTTGTAAACCCGGATATCGACCTTCTCCCGGTCGATTTCGCGTCCATCGACCCAGATACGGCGGATGCCGGCAATCTCTCCTTCGCACAACAGGAAGGCGACATTGGCGAAGTAGGAATACTCCGTCACTTTCGGCCCAAGCTTTCCCTGACGGCGCGTCGACTTGCTCTCCTCGAACCGCGTTGCCCAGATCAGCGTCCCGCCAAGACGTGCGGTCCCATAAAGGCGCGGGATCGCCACGCCCTCCTCCGCGGTGAAGGGCCGCGCGCTGGTCAGGCGTGGCCCTTCCAGATGTCTGGTACTGTTGATCAGCGCGCGGTCGACAACGTAGCCGGCAATCGCGCCGGCAGCCGATCCGATCGCGCCGCCAACGGAACCGAGAAAGCCGCCGAGATAGGAACCGGCAGCTTGCAGCAGAATAGTCGCCATAACCGCTCCGGCGTTAGATTGAATTTTGAGGGAATTCTGGAAAGGCGAAGGCCGCCGCGATGCGCCGACGCCATTGCGGGACCAGCGCGGATTTCGTCACGCTCCCACCACCTTGATAGGCGTGGACGAAATGGGTGTCGGCCACCAGGATACCGGCATGCTTGACCGGCAAATGAGACCGCCAGCGAAACAGCAGCAAGTCGCCGGCCTTCGCGTCGCCCAAACATTTTTCCGGGAAATTCCGCCGCACGCCTGTCAAAAACTTTTCCTCGCCGCCGGCCTCCGCCCAGTCAGGTGCATAAGGTCCGGGTCGCTCAAGCTCGAAGCCGTAGAGGCCACGCCAGACACCGCGAACCAGGCCAAGGCAATCGCAGCCGATACCCTTCTGATCGGCTTGATGCCTGTATGGCGTACCGACCCAGGCCGTGGCTTCGCGGACGACCCGTGCTGGAATGGAGAGGCCGCGGTCAGCCATATCGCCGGTCACGGGACGACAGGCCCGCCGTCAAAATTGCCGCCGCCGACGACGTAGGAATAAGCGGTATCGTTGCCGGGAAGGTGCGGAAAACCCTGAAAATTCACGGAATTGCCGAACTTCGCCTTGCATGTCGCGAAGCGCTTGTCGCAGCCGGTCAGAACCGTAAAGCTATCGCCGATTTCAACAAGCGGACCGACGCGAGGCTGCATCACCAGAACCATGTCTCCGCTCGCCAGCCGATGGTCGACAATTCTTTCGACCCGGCCCGCCCGCGCACCTGAAACCCATGTCAGCGTGCCGGACGAAAACCAGCCGCCTTCGAACTCGCCCAGACCGGAGACCACGATCTTGCCGGCAGCATCGACCGCTTCAACCTCGCCGTTTGCCTTGAATCCGGGCTGGTCGAGGACGAAGCGACAGCGCGGATCGCCCAGTTCGGCGTCGCAGGTCCGGCTGACGATGCGACCGTTCGGCTGGTCCAGCCTATGGACCAGGCTTTCAAGCTCGGCCACGAAGCTGTCGTCGCTACGCATCATCTTGCCGATGGTCGCCGTTCTCACCAGCACGAAATCCTGCGGTGCGCGCCAATTGACCAGAAACGTCTCGACCTTGGCTGCGTCGTAAAGACCGGCGGCGATATCCTCGTCGCGAATACGGTCGGACGAAAGCGCGCCCTCCACGTCCACCGTATCGACGGCGAGGCCCAGCGTATCGCGCGCCTCGCTGGCACTAAAACCCGACTGCGGCTCGAACACGGTCGCGCCGATTGCCAGTGGCCGGTCATGGTCCGTAAAGCCGCTTACATCGCCATCGGTCCGGGTCAGGCGCCAGCAATTGCAGACCGTCGTCACCTCGCGCGAAAAATGCTCGACCAGCGCTTGCGGATAGCTCGTCACACCTGCACCTCGATCAGCGGAATGGATGGGATCTGGCCGGCCTTGAACGCCTTCAGGCTGATCGAAATCCGCTCCGTATCGAAACGAACCGGAACGTCGAATTCATAGCCGCAGGTCACCGCAAGGCCGTCACCCGGCATTGCGCCTGGCGCAAAGACAATCTCGCCGGTTGCATCGTCGAATGAAAACGCAGCCGGCGTGGAGGCTTCACTACCGGCCACCGCGACGCGCAAGGTCGCAGGGACAGGCTTGCGGATCGCGCGCCGATAGGCGTCCTCGCCTGAACCGTAAACCTTCACCAGCGGGAACCGGGCGGTCACGCCGTCGCCGATGCCGATCTGCTGATCCAGCATGGACGGCGTCTCGCCCGGCCGGCACGATTTACGGTCGAACGGATCGCGGAAACGAAAAGCATGCAGCGATCCGCGCCGCGCCTCGAAAAACGCCACCACGTCATGCAGATCGTCGAGCGAGCGCACGCCGGTGCCGGCGTCGTAATGATAGCGCGACTGCGAAAATCGCGCATTGCGCTTTTCCCGTCCGGACGTCAGCGCGACGATCTCGTTGCGCCGCTCCGGACCGCCGGTCGCACCGAAGGAGACGGCCGGCGGGAAAGACACGTCGTGAAAACTGGCAAGCTCTGTCATCGGCTTCCTCAGAACGTTCGCGAGCCGCGCGAGACGGCACGCGCCAGCATGCCGGTGATCTGCGCCTCGGATTTGCGAAAGGATGCGGCGTCCTGCGCCGTCACGTTGAAGACGACGTTGACCGGCGCGCCGCCGCCGGCCGACGCCACGCCAAGACTGCCGTCCGCACCCCGCCGAAGCGGCAGGATCGCCTCGCTGCCCGCTTCGCCCATCAGGCCGACGCCGCCGCCCATCGGGAAATAGCTGGGTCGCGATACGATGCCGCCCGAGGCGAAGGGAACGACATGCCCCGGCACGCCGCCCTTGGCGAAGGGCGAAATGCCCGACAACCCGCCAAGCAGACCGGAAAACAGCGAACCCGCCAGCGACTGCAGCGGCTTCAGCCCCTGGCTCAGCGCCATGCCGGCAAGGTTGAGGCCGACACGCCGCAACACATCGTCCAGTTCACGGCCGCTGACGGCGGCACTTTTCAGCGCCCCGGCAAGCTGGTTGCCGAAATTCCCGGAAAGCTTTTCGAGACTTTCCAGCGCCAACTGGAACGGGGCGGTATCGGCGCGGATCGCCACGGTTACATCTTCAACCAAATCGATCTTCCTTTGTTGCAAAGTCAGGGAATGCGCGCATCAGCGCCGCAAGATCGGCGCGCGCCGGCGGCGTCGATCCGGCTTGCGGCAGAACGCTCATCGCCCGCTCGAATTCGATCGGCGTCATTGCCCAGAAAGCTTGTGGTGCCAGCCGCAGCAGGCCAAATCCCACGGCCATGACGTTGTCCCATGGAAACGCCGCCCTGGTGCCTGCCGCGGCCTCTAAGGGTTTGGTTCGGGCGCGTCCTTCGCGGCCCCGAAAGTCGTAGTCAAAAGGTCGGCTACGATGGCAGCAAAACCTGCGGCCCCGTCGTCCGAGCGCATGGCACCCACCGCATCGTCGTCCACATCCTCGCCAGCGCCGCGCAGGCCGGCACCAATGATGCGGATCATGTCCAGCGCCGACAGGCGGCCGTGCGAGAACCGCTCCACGAGCGCTGAAAGATCGTCCGCCGCGAATGCCGACTCGAGTTCCGACAATGCGCCAAGCGTCAGGCACAACCGGCGCGGCCTGCCGTCCAGTTCGGCGGAAATTTCGCCGCGCCTGCGGTTCGCGCTCATGACGCCACCGTAAAGCCGACCGCTCCGGCCGATTCGAGTGCCACCTCGAACGTCACCTCGCCGTCATGCGCGCCGGTATATTCGAGCGACGTGATCTGAAATGGCCCGGTAATGGTGCCGAAATCCGGCACAGCCACCTGCCAGTCCGAAATTTCCCCCGCGAAGAAGCGCAAGCGGATGGCGGCATCGGATTGCGCATCCTTGAAGATACCGGAGCCGCTGATTGAAGCGCGCTGCACGCCGGCACCCTCCAGCAATTCGCGCCAGCGCCCCGCCGAATCGGCATCGGTGATGTCGACCGTCTCGCTGTTGAAGGCGATCCGCTTGGAGCGCAGCCCGGCCACGGTGACAAATGTGCCGCCGCCATCGGAATCGAGTTTGAGAAGAAGGTCCTTGCCCTTCTGTGCGACCATGCCCTGGCCTCCTGATTGTTGGATGTTCGAGATATGCTTCGACGCAAAAGCGTCAGGCGGTTTCTTCGATGACGGCGCGGAACCGCAGCAGGCCGTGATGGACCGACAGGTCGGAGTCATAGCTGGCTTCGCCGGTCTCGAAGCACAGATTGACGAGATGATGCGCGCCAAGGCCAAGCGTGGCGTCGTCCAGGCGCGCCTTGACGATCTGCATCAGGTCAAGCGTTTCCTTCCTGCCCCTGGCTTTCGACCAGATATGGAGCGTCAAAAGCTGCTCGGTGCCGGTTTCGGTGCTCGTGCTCCAGTCATAGATGCTCGTCTTGCCGAAGGTCACATAGGGAAAGCGCACATCCGCTGGAGCGTGGTCGAAAATCTTGGCCCCGCCGAGCGCCGCAGATAGAGCAGCGTCGTCGGCAAGCGCTTCGAAAAGCGCCTTCTGCAGGTCAGCGGCCGGCGCGGTCATCGACTTGCTCCCTTATGTGACGCGGGGACCGCCGCGTCGGTTTTTCATTTGTCGGCTCAGGGGCGTGGCCGGTCTCGACCGCCTCTGCCAGATCGTGCGCGGTCCAGCGCAAGGCGCGGATCAAACCGTCGAGCGTAACCGCCGTTGCCAGTTTCATGCTCCCACCTCGCGCGTTTTGCAGACCAGGTAGCGGCCGGTCTCGTCGGGATCGTGGACCGTGACGATTTCGAAGACGCGGGCTCCTCTGGTCAATCGCATGCCGCTGGCGACGCCCGCGCGATGGCGCAGCGTGATGCGGTGCGTAACTGCCTCGAGCGTCTGATCCGCCCCAAAAACGCTCGTCGCCGAAACAGGCTCGATCTTGGCGAAGAGCGTGGCCGTTTCGGTCCAGACTTCGCTGAACCCGCCAAGTCCGTCCGGCTGGGGGCTACAGGCTTCCAGCGCCAGTTCGGTGCGCAGCGAGCCGGGTTCGATGAACGACAAGCCCATCAAAGCCTCCGCGTCCGATAGGAAGCGATCATGCGGCCGTACCCATCCGGGTATGAAACCGGCTGGTCGTTCGGGCCGTAGCCGGACCGGAATTCATACCAATGGGCGACGAGCAGGACGATGGCCCGGCGCAACAGGTCCGGCACGTCGGTTCCAGCCTCCCCGAAACCGGCGGTGAAATCGACCTCGATGCCGTTCAACGCCCGCAGCGCAGCAGACGGGCCGTCGAAGTGAAGGCGCGCCGGGCGCGACACGACATCCACCTGATAGCTTGCCGGATTGATCACGCTGGCCTCGCCCTCCGAACCGTAGGCCGTCACCGAAAGAATTTCGCGCACGGGATGGACCATCACCGTGGTGGAACCGTCACGCGGCCATATGTCGAGCACCAGACGCCAGCTCTGCTCGATCAGCGCCACGCCGGTCGTGCGCTCCACATCCTCGCGGGCGGCGCGGATCAGGCCGTTCAGCAGTTCGTCTTCGCTGTCATGATCGAGGCGCAGATGCGCCTTCACCTCGGCAAGCGTCACCGGCTCGGCCGAAGGATCGACCGTTCGAATGAGGGTCATTCAGTCACCTGGTTTTGGAGAAAAAGAACGGCTCCGGTTCCAAGCATGTCTCCCGAAAGCGGAAACCGGTTTTGGGTCAAAGACATGCGCGAAAAAGAAAACCTAAAGCGCCAAGCAAATCTGAAAGATTGCGCCGCGCTTTAGGTGAACCGGAGCCGCATCGACAGGCATTTCAGATGGCGGAAGGAGCGCCGCCCGCGATTATGCCGTGCCGAACTTCAAGAGCTTGATCGCGTCAAAGTCCTGGACTCCGCCGCCGACGCGCTTGGTGGTGTAGAACAGCACGTAGGGTTTGGCGGAATACGGGTCGCGCAGCACCCGGACGCCTGCACGGTCGACGACCAGGTAGCCCCGGCCGAAATCGCCGAAGGCGAGCGGCGTCGCATCGTCGTCGATGTCAGGCATGTCCTCCGCCTCGACCAGCGGGAAGCCCATCAGCAAAGCGCGCTGGCCGACAGCGGACGGCGGCTGCCAGAGGTAGTTGCCGTCCGCGTCCTTCAGCTTGCGGATCGCGGCCTGCGTCTTGCGGTTCATCACCCAGTTCGCGTTCTGGCGATAGCCGGCCTTCAGCGAATAGACCGTGTCGATCAGGATGTCGGAGGGACTGGTCGCGGGAAGGTCGCCTGCGACACCGGTCAGCGTGTAGCCGATCTTGCCCCAGGCCCAGCTGGCCTCGGCCACGGTCGTGTAGCTGAGGAAGCCCTTGGGCCTGGCTGTGCCATTGCCCGAGATAAACGCCGCCCCCTCCTGCTCAGCGAACGCCGCCTCGACTTCGGCGGAAATCCACTGGTCGAGATCGACTACCGAATCTTCCAGCAGCGATGCGGTCGCAGCCGGCATGGCGTAGAGTTCCATGGTCGGAAACTGCAGTTCGGCCAACGTCGCCGTGCTGGTCTGCGGCCGCGCTTCCGTCTCGGCTACCCAGCCGACCGCCGGGCCGCTGACCGAGAACGGCTTCTTCAAGACCGCGCTCGAAACCTGCCTCACCGACGCAATCGAGCGGATCGGCGACAGGGTCGAAAGGCGCTTGCCGATTTCCGTCTCGGTTTCCGGCGGCACCAGATAGCCGCCGTCCTGGCCGGAGCCGTAGGACATCGCCTTGGTGTCGAGGGCGCGAAGCTGCCGGTCGTCGCCGCTGCGCATATAGGCGTCGAACGCGCCCTTGTGCTCCGAGGACATGGCGCGGCCGTCGCGGCCAAGCGTCGGCCTGATCTTCTTCAGCGCCAGATTGTCGATGGCGCGTTTCTGCTCGTCGAGCGCGTGGGAAATGCGCTCGACCTTCTCGCTGGTCAGCGTATCGGCGCCCATGCGCCCTTCCAACTGGGTCAGTTTTTCGTCGTTCGTTTCCTTGAAGGCTTCGAACGTGGTCATGAACTCGCCGAAGGCGTCCTTCAGGTCGAGATACTCGCCGGGCGCGGACTTGGTCTCCATCGGCATGGGTTGTGGCGTTGCATTCATAGGGCATGTCCTTTTGGGTTGATCATGTGGGTGGCTTCGCGGATGCGCTCCACGAGGCCTTGCAGAGATCCCGGTGCTGCTTCCCGCTGGCGCACGAGACTGGCGAAGCCCTTGGCGATGACGGCCCTGGCTTCGCTCCGTGACAGCCCCGCATCCCGCGTGAGCCAGAACTCGAATTCCCGCACCGTCGGTAGGGGCTTCGTTCGCCGCCCCTTCACCGTTTCGATCCGGGCATCGGGAAGCATCGGAAAGGTGACGACCGAAATTTCCCAAAGGTCCGCTTCCAGAATGCGACGGACGCCGCTGGCAGGATCGCGCCGCGCTTTCACCGCGCGAAAGCCGATCGAAAGACCGTCCAGCGCACCGCCGCGCATCAGACTCAACACCTCGCGGGCACGCCGCACGTCCTTGGCCAGTTGGCCGCGCACGAACAGGCCGCGCGCGTCCTCCTTGATCTCGGTCCACGACCCGATCGGCTCGCCGGGGTCGTGCTGGAACAGCATGCGGATGCCCGCCGCGCCGCGTGTACGCATCGAATTGGCGAAAGCCCCGCGCTCGACCGCGTCCTTGCCGAGATCGACCTTGCCGAACAGGCTGGCATAGCCGGAGAAGGAGCCGTCGGCCTCCACCTCGTCCAGTACGAGGTCGACGAACTTGCGTTCGCAAACGTGCACCAAGGCCTCACTTCTCATCGGTATCCTCCGGGATTTTCTTTCGAAACAGATCGAGCAGGCTGTTCTGCTGGAAGGCGCGCACCACGAAGCCCAGCGCCCACCAGGCGCACAGGCTGGCGGCGGCCGAGCCCATCAGCATCAGTTCGACCGGCCCGATGACGGTATCGATATCCAGCGCCGTCGAAATTTTCAGCCCGGCCGTGCCGCCGAACACCAGGCCGCAGACGACGCCGACCGCAAAGCGCGCCGCCGCATCGCGACGCCCATGCGGCAGGATGTAGGCGAGCGAGATCGCCGAGCCGGCGACCGCGCCGGCGCCCTTGGCGATCCACACCCAGGATGCTTGGGTCAGATCGGTCATGATCTTTCTCTTTCTCGGATGGATCAAGCGAAGCCGCGCGGCCGGTAGCCGACCGCCTCGCGCTTCTCGTCTTCGGTCAGGAAGGTTGCTGCATCGACGCGCGCCCACAGCGCATCGCGGTCCGTGTTCAGGCTTTCGATGCGGTCGGCGTCGTACCAGAGCCGCAACGTTTCGCCGAAAGCCTGCCCTAGCCATGCCGACAATTCCTTGGACGTGCGCGCCACCAGCGGCAGGATGGTCAGGCGGTAGAAGGCGCGGTTGGCTTCCTGATAATTGGCGTAGGTATTGTCGCCCGGAATGCCGAGCAGCATCGGCGGCACGCCGAAGGCGAGCGCGATGTCTCGGCTGGCGGAATGCTTCGCCTCAATGAAGTCCATGTCCTTGGGCGTCATGCCCATCGCCTTCCAGTCCAGCCCGCCTTCCAGAAGCAGCGGGCGGTCGGCGCGGGTAGCGCCCGAATAGCCCTGCTCCAACTCGGCCTTCAGCCGGTCGAACTGCTCATCGGTCAGGTTGCCGCCATCCTTCGGCGCATAGACAAGCGCACCGGAGGGTCGCGCCGAATTGTCGAGCAGCGCCTTGTTCCAGCGCCCCGCCGAATTGTGGGTGTCGAGCGCCATCAGCGCCGCTTCCAGCGGCGGAAAGCCGTAATGATCGTCCAGCGGATGAAACAGCGTCAAGTGCAGCGCGCCACCGCCTTCGCCAAGGCCAAGCGGGACACGTCGCCGCGCGCTGCCCTCGCGGTAGTCGAGTGCTGTCGGCCAGCCGCCGGCGTCCGTTGCCACTGAAACCCTGTCCGGCCGCAGCAGATGCAGTTCGCGCGCGCCGTTGCCGGCGTCGATCATCTCGACATAGGCGTTGCCGGCCAACAAAAGATGACCATAAAGCGCTTCAAGAAATGTCGCGCCGGCCTGACGCGTATTCGGCCGCTCCAACAAGTTCAGAAGCGGATGGTCGTCCAATTCGGCTGCGCCGTCATAGAGCAACCACGGCACGGCCGACGCCGTTTCGGAAATCAGCCGCACGGAACGGTGGACGATGGGGTTGCGCATGAACCCTTCGCGCGCCAACGCCGCGTAGTCGCGGCGTGTCCACTGCGCCTCGCCCTGCGCCTGAAAGGCAATAAAACCTCCCGGCGATGCATTCTTGCTTTCAACGCGCGCGCCGGCATTCCCCGCAGCGCGAGGCCAAGACCAGTTCCAAGCCATATTTTTTCCTTATATGATGAAGTCGCGGATCCGGGGGCGCGCCGACCAGTCTGGCATCAGCTCCGTGATGGCCCACACGAGCGCATCGACCCGGTCGGGCGAGCGGCCGTTCGACAGGCCGTTCGGACCGAAATCGCACATTTCGTCTTCCAGTTCGCCGAACCGGCCGGCATGACGGACCCTGCCCTGCTGGTAAAGTGCGGCAATCGGCTCGGCGCGCAGCCATTTTCCGCGTTGCGCCCGGACAGCCTTCACCGGAACGGTCGGATCGACGGTTTTGATCACCGCCGTTGCCATCTCGCCGCCCTGGTTGACCTCGACCACCAGGCAATCCGCCTGCAGTCTATGGAATAGAGCCACCGCCTGAGCTGCCCACTCCTGCGGCTTGGCGGCGCGGACCGTGGCATCGGCCAGCACGATACACTGTCCTTGCCCGTCGAGCCCGGCCGCGACGATCCCGCAGGCATCGGATGTCTTGCGCGAACTGGCCGGCGGATCGACCGCCACCACGATCCGGCCCAGCGGACCGGCGGCGTCCAGCGCCGTCTCCTCGATCATCGGGCGCGACCACAGGGCGTCCTCCCGGTCCTCGATCATTTCGCCGCCCAGTTCCTGACGGCCAAGGCGGGTGCCCGCATAGCGCCGCTCGACCATTTTTAGAAAACCGGGGGCCAGATTGGCCGCGTTCTCGTCGGTGCGCATCCGCGTCACCTCGACAGTCGGATCGCCAAGCAGCCGCTTCATCAACCGCGTCGGCCTCGGCGTAGTGGTTATGATCTGGCGCGGTTGGCCGCCGAGACGCAGGCCGAATTGCAACATGTCGAAACACGCCTCGGCGTAGCGCCATTTCGCCACCTCGTCGCACCAGGCCGCCTCGAACTGGTGGCCGCGAAGACTTTCGGGGTCCTCGGACGAGAAGATGGTGGCGACCGCGCCGCTGTCCCACAAAAGCCGGCGGCGGCTCGCCTCGAAGCGCGGCCGGTCGTGGCGCGAGATCGACACGATGCCGGACGGGCCTTCGATCATCACGTCGCGCACATCGGCAAATGTTTCGCCGATCAGCGCAAAGCGGTGGTGCTCCCTATTGGCGAAAGGCGAAAAACCGCGAACGAGGCTGTTGATCCATTCGGCCCCCAGCCGCGTCTTGCCTGCACCGCGCCCACCCATCACCAGCCAGGTATCCGGCCAGCTATCGAGCGTCGGTCCCAGCGGATATTGCGCTTCTCTGGCGTATTCGAGCCATTCTCCGGCGATCAGCCCGGCTTCAATCAGGCTGACATTTTTCGCCGCCCAGCTTTCTGGCGTATCCGATTGCGAGTTCGACGATGCGCTCGTCAATGCGTCTGAGGACGTTTGCCATGTCTGCATCTCTTCTCGTCTGATTCTCTTTCGCGCTCGTGTCGTTGCGCGCGATTTCGCCGATTTTCTCGAGCGTCCGCATCACCACCGAGATCGCTTCCATGCGTGCCTTGTCGGCTGCAGCACTGCCGTCGACAGCATCGCTGGTGGCTTCCGCCTTGGTGATCGAATGATCCAGCAGGATGCGCAGCCGCAGTTCCTGCCTGGAAAGCTGCATCGCCTCTTCGACGTCGACCCAGCCTTCCACGGCTGCGCGCTTGCGCAAAGCCGTGACCGACCTTCCCGCTGCATTGGCCAGCAATTCCAGGCTCGCCGCCGCGCCTTCATGAAGCGCGCGCAAGGCCGCCCATTGCACAACAGGCTTCGCTACCATCCGGGTTCCTGTAAAATGTGGTGATGTCGCCGTGGCGGCCGCGAACGATCCGTGTCCGCGTTGTGTTGGCCGCACTTTTCCGACGATAACAAGACTCTACCAAACCACCGTCACGGTGTCAAGAATAAATTCCTATCTTTTTTACCTTACGAGGCGAATGACAGTTCGGTGAGGCGGTTTTTCCTTGTGGCCGCGGGTGAAATCGATGACAAGATGCACGCCATAGGCGGCCTTGAAATCGCTGCGCATATTCTCGTTGCCGCGCTGAAGCCGCTGCCGGATACGTAAATGGCCAACCCCGTCGAACAGAAAAAGAAAAGAGGGCGGATTGCGGCGTTCCTGCTTGGGCTGGATGCTCGGCTGGATTCCTCGCTTTACGAGGCCGGCTTCAAGGCGAGCGAATTCTGGGAAGGGGCCACGATCTTCTTCCGGCGCTTTCGCGTGACCGGTTGGCGTCGAGGCATCATCGAGGTGCTCAGCGAAGCTTTCACGATAGGCGCCGCCGGCTCTGTCATCATGCTGGCGCTGGCCCTGCCGGCCTTCCAGGACACCACCGGCGACTGGCGTGCCCAGGACGACTTTGCGGTTACCTTCCTCGATCGTTACGGCAATGAGATCGGCCAGCGCGGCATCATCCAGCGCGACAGCGTTCCGGTCGACGAGATGCCGGACAACGTCATCAAGACGGTGCTGGCGACCGAAGACCGCCGCTTCTTCGAGCATTACGGCATCGATTTTCTCGGCCTGCTGCGGGCGATGTCGGAAAACGTGCGCGCCAACTCCGTCGTGCAGGGCGGTTCCAGCATCACGCAGCAGCTTGCCAAGAACCTGTTCCTGTCGAACGAACGTACCTTTGAGCGCAAGATCAAGGAGGCGTTCCTGTCGGTCTGGCTCGAATGCAACCTGTCGAAAAAGGAAATCCTGCAACTCTATCTCGACCGCTCCTATATGGGCGGCGGTACGTTCGGCATCGAGGCGGCGGCCGATTTCTACTTCGGCAAGAGCGTCAAGGATGTGAACCTGTCCGAGGCAGCCATGCTGGCCGGCCTGTTCAAGGCGCCATCGAAATACGCGCCCCATGTCAATCTGCCGGCGGCGCGCGCGCGCGCCAACGTCGTGCTTTCCAACCTTGTCGACGCCGGGTTCATGACCGAGGGCCAGGTGCTGTCGGCCCGCCTGCATCCGGCAGACGTGGTCGATCGCGGCGAGCAGAAAAGCCCCGACTATTACCTCGACTGGGCCTTCGACGAGGTCAAGCGCATCGCCGCGAAATCCGGCCAGCATTCGCTGGTCGCGCACACCACCTTCGACGCCAACATTCAGACAGCCGCCGAAGAGTCGCTGGAATTCCACCTGCGCCAGTACGGGAAGAGCTACCGGGTCAGCGAGGGCGCCATCGTGGTCATAGAAACGAATGGTGCCGTGCGCGCGATCGTCGGCGGGCGCGACTACGGCACCAGCCAGTTCAACCGCGCGACCAGAGCGCTTCGACAGACAGGCTCGTCCTTCAAGCCCTACGTCTATGCGACGGCCATGGAGCACGGCTTTACGCCGGATTCGGTCGTCTCCGGCGGGCCGATCAACTGGGGCGGATGGTCGCCGCAGAATTACAACGGCGCCTCTGCCGGCCGGGTCACCCTGACCACGGCACTGGTCAAATCGATTAACACGGTGCCGGTCAGGCTCGCCAAGGATTCTCTGGGCATCGCGCCGATCAAGGCGATGGCCGTGGCGATGGGCGTGGAATCGCCGCTCGAAAGCCACAAGACCATGGTTCTCGGCACGTCCGGCATGACCGTAATGGACCAAACAACCGGCTACAGCGTGTTCGCGCAGGACGGCATGGTCGGCACGCGGCACGGCATCACGCAGCTTGTCACGCATACCGGCCAGGTCATCTACGATTTCGCCAAGGATGCGCCACCGCCGCACCGCGTTCTTTCCGAGCAGGCGCTGAAATACATGAACACCATGCTGTCGCAGGTGCCGGTAATCGGCACGGCGCGCCGGGCCGCCCTTCCCGGCATCGTCGTTGCCGGCAAGACAGGCACCACCCAATCCTACCGCGACGCATGGTTCGTCGGGTTCACTGGCAATTACACCGCAGCCGTGTGGATGGGCAATGACGACTTCAGCACGACCAACAACATGACCGGCGGTACGCTGCCGGCGATGATCTGGCAGCGTCTGATGGCTTACGCGCATCAGAACATCGACCTAAAGCCAATTCCCGGTCTCGATCATCCCTTCATGGATGCCGAAATCGCCGCAAAGGCGGAAGATGCGGAGAAGAAAAAGGCGGCAAAGGCCGAAGCCGATGCCCAAGCTGCGCGCCCGCCCGTGCTCTCCAGCCGCACGGCGCAGACCCTGCGGGAAATGTCGCAAATGTTCCGGTCGGCGCGAAGCCTTGACGAGCCGGTCGAAGCGGAAACGCTTTCGGCGCTGTGAGCGATCCGCACAACCGCGCTTTGACGAACAACCAGGCCCGGCGCTTGCCAGCCGGGACCGCCTCGCGATATTGCCAATGGCAGTTCTCTCGTCGCGGCGGCTCATGCTGAAAAATACCCTCCTAACCTTTCTCGGGCTTGCCATCGCCATAGGCTGCGGAGGCGGCAGCGCGTGGTATGTGCTCAATACGCAGGAAGGCGTCGGAGCCATCCACATCGGCCCGTGGACCGCTTTCCCGGATAGCGGCACGCCGGATGCAGACCCGTATTCGAAAGCGCGGGTAGCGCGCGAGGGCGTATTGGCGCTCGGGCGGGCCGAGGGCCTTGCGTTCGTCGCCGAACGCGATTCGGCCGGCGACACGCTCAAGCGAGAATGCGCCTACACGATCGAAGGCAACTTCCCGATAGCCAGATTCTGGACGCTCTATGCGGCCGACAACTCGCTCGACGCGATCGCGACAGGCAAGCCGAGGTCGGCGGCGCTGCACTCTAATGAAATCCTGCGCCAGCCCGACAATTCGGCGATCATTTCGGTCGGCCACAGGCCGTACCCCGGCAATTGGCTCCTGGTTCAGGGGGCAGGTACGCTCTATTTCGTGCTCACCTTTTACGACACGCCCATTGCCAGCAGCACCGGCCTGTCCGGCATCGTCCTACCGAGAATCCTGAAGGCCAGCTGCAATGCGTAGGCTTTTGCATGTCATCCTTCTCGGACTGGTGGGCGCCGGCATCGTCCATATCGTCGTCCTGCTGCTCGTGCCGGAGTTCTCCGAACGCGATGCGTGGTCGCGGCTGGCGATGAAATCGGACCTCTACACGATGACTCGCCTCGATGCGGAAGCCGGCGGCGCGCCGGTCGTGAAATCCGTCGATCCGCTCTTTGCCGCCGTCGCCTGCCGGTTCGACCTTGCCGCCGGCATGGTAAGGGTTGAGGCGCCGGGCAACGTTCCGTTCTGGTCCGTATCCGTCTATGATCGAAACGGCCACAACATCTACAGTTTCAACGATCACGGCGCGACAAAGGGGCTTCTGGATACCGTTGTACTGACGCCCTCCCAGATGATCGAGGTCCGCAAGAACCTTCCCGAAGAACTTCAAGGGTCGGTCTTCGTCGAAACGCCGATCGATCAGGGCATCTTCGTCATACGCGGCTTCATCCCCGATGAAAGCTGGCGGCCAACCGTCCTGCACTTTCTTCAGAACAGTAGCTGCGACCTGCGCCAACCCTGACAGTCCGTCCGGAAACGAACCCGGCCAGCTATCGATGCGGCAGGGGTTGGGGGGACTTCATTGCCTCGCCTGGCCGATTGACCGGTGACGGGCGCTCATATCGAACGCCTGGAAAAATGATGACGACGCCCAGTGTTCCGGTGCCCCGTGTTCCGGCGCTTGACGGCGGGCTGCCGGATTTTGCCGGCCGCGGTACGAATGGCAGTATTCTGCTCATGATACGTGCATCCTCTCGGTTCACCCGGAGCACAACGCAACGCCTCCAAACATGAATAAGGCCCCCAGAGAGTTAACGGGACGCTAACGGATCATCGCTAATTTGAGTTTGTTGCGGCTGACGGCGAGGCTGACCGTGTCTCGGTGCCGTCAGGCGTAGCGTGTATCGAGTGCATCAGGGCGTATCGCGCGTGTCATCGTCGGACTTCAGGCACATTGCTATTCGGAGAGATTCCGGCAAGGGCGAACGGCTGTTTCGCGCCGCCATATCAGCGTTCTGCTCGTTGACGCGCCCGTCGCGTCGCGAAATCGCTCAGATCGAGGATCTCACTATCCCGCTTTTCGACGGGGTCTCGGTGGAGTCGCGCCGCTTCGTCGCCGCCGCCCTGTCCGAATGCGAATATCCGCCGGCCGCACTCGTGCGCCGCCTATGCGAACAACCGGTGGACATCGCCGCTCCCCTTCTTGTCCGCTCGAACGCACTTGCCGACGTCGACCTCATCGCCTTGATCGGCCGGCACGGCCTGCCTCACGCGCGGGCCATTGCGCGCCGCAAGGACCTGAACCCCACCATTGCCGATCTCATCAAGGCGCTGGAAAAGCCGACGCTGGTACACGTTCAACAAAATACCGATGCAATCCGTTCCCTGCCCGCAGCCGTCTCACCCGCCGAACAGGGACAGGCGGCAGAAATGGTCCGGCACCAGCTCCGCGCCATCATGGTTTCCGGCCAGGCCGAGAACGCTGCAAAGGGCGATGCGCCTTCCAATTCAGCCTATGTCAAACTGCGTGAAACAGCCTTGACCGGCAATGCGGCCTTCTTTCATACGGCACTGGCCGACGCGCTTGGCTTCGACTTTGCCACGGCACGGTCGCTTACCGAAAGTGCCAGCTATTCGTCGCTGCTTGTTGCCCTGCGGGCGCTCGATCTTGGCGAGGACAAGGCTTTCCTGGTCGCGGTCGCGATCTTCCCGTCCCTGTTTCCCCATCCGCAGGCGATTCGCATCTTCCTCGACCGCTACCGCTCGCTTCATCACGACGCGGCGCAGCTGAAGGTGGACGAATGGAAGGCGGCAGGCCTGTCGCATGTGCCGGCCAATGCCGATGGACGCGTATCGTCCCGTAGCCGGCCTTCCAGCCTCAAGGCATCTTGACGGAAATCAGTTCCTCGAGCGCAACGGCTCCTGCCTCGATCTCCACGACCCATATATCCGGATCGAAGCGCTTCTCGCGCTCCAGTCGGCTGTCGAGCGCATCGGCATCTTCGCCCGCTCCGATTATCGTGAAAAACCGTTCGTCCGGCTTTGCCGAATCGTAGCTCGTCTGCGGTGCGGGGCCAAACAGGCTCGTATCGCCCAGCCTGCCCCTGGCCAGCACGAACACCGCGCCCGCCTCGGTCGCGCCGCGCTTGACGATCGCGGCAAACCCGCCGGCCGAAAATACCCGGCGAACGAGCGCCGACACCCATAGATCAGCGGTCACGCGCATGCGCAGGCACTCCGTTTGGCTCCGGCAGCTTCTAGCGGAAACATCAAGGCTTTGCGAACGGGTGTATTCGGACGATCAGTTGGTCAGGCCGATCTCGTGCATCTTGGCATAGACAACCTCGTCGGGTTGCCCGGTTACCGGCAGGCCGAATAGCGACTGGAACTCCCGGATAGCCGCTATCGTGCGCGCTCCGACCACCCCATCCAGCTGTATATCGTCGTTGCCGAAGGCTTTTAGTCCGGCCTGAATCTTGACGATGCGCGCATCCGAGGTCACTGCCGCCGGCGGCGGCGAGGCCGGTATCGCATTGGTGACATCGGCACGCGGCGCGGGCTGTGGCACGACCGCCGCCGTGGTCGGCGTCGCGCCGAGCTGGTCGAGCAGCGTGCCGTCGATTTCGCCGGAGGCGACAAGGCCGAGCTTGCGCTGATAGTCCGCTATCGCCTTGTGGGTATTCGGACCCTGGAGGCCATCGACCGTGCCGGCATAGAAGTTGAGGTTCTTCAAGATGCCTTGAACCTGCTTCACCACCGGATCGCCGGCCGGCGGAGCGGAGGGCGTCTGGGGCCGTTCAATATTGATGGTCGTTTCCGGTTCATCGATCTGCGGAGGCGGAAACGAGCCGATGCTTCTCGTCGTAAAGAACGCGCCCGCATGCGGAAAAGGCTGATACCATAAGGCATTGGCCGATACGAAAAAGAACGTGACCAGAAAGGCCGTGGGGCCCCCGACCATGATCGGGTTGTCCGAGATCATGCTGCCGACGGTTACGGCCGCGCCCTTGAGGATGCGGCTGCGCTGCGGGGCAGGCTTACGCCGTTTTGCGGAGCGGCCCATACCCGTCCTCCTGCGTCTTGGCGACCGGCATGGATACCACGGCGGGCTTTTCCACCCGCTCGCGTGGTCCTTCAACCGGCAGGCTGATCGTCACCTTGGTGCCCTCGCCGGGGGCGCTTTCAATCGACATGGTGCCGTCATGCAGCGCAACCAGTCCCTTTACCAGCGACAAGCCCAAGCCGGCGCCCTCGAAGGCGCGCGTGTAGCCATTTTGGATCTGCATGAAGGGCTTGCCGAGATTGCCGATGTTCTCCTCGGCAATGCCGATGCCGGTGTCGCTGACCCAGAAGTGCAGGCGCGACCCAATCCGCTGGGCGCCGATGACGACGTCGCCACCGTCGGGCGTAAACTTGACGGCGTTCGACACCAGATTGATCAACATCTGCTGGACCGCGCGGCGATCCGCATTGATCTCGCCGAGGTCGGAGGCCGTGTGCGTCGAAAGCCTTATGGCTTTCGCCTTGGCCTGCAAGTGCATCATCGAGCGGCACATATCGACAGCTTCGACGAACCGGAACGGCTCGGGCTCGGTCGCATACGCGCCGCATTCGATCTTCGATACGTCGAGGATCGAATTCACCACGTCCAGAAGGTGTTGGCCGGAATCGCGCACCAGCCCGACATATTCCTTCTGGCGAGGATCGCCGAACGGTCCGAACATTTCGTGCAGCAGCATGTCGGAAAAGCCGAGAATGGCATTGAGCGGCGTGCGCAATTCATGGCTTACCGCCGCCAGAAAACGCCCCTTGGCCAATTCGGCGCTGGCAACCGCTTCGTTGGCGACGTCAAGTTCCTGGCGCAGGTCGGCGATCCCTTCGCCTTCGCGCAGCACAGCCACGAAGCCATCGCCGGGGCCCCTCATCAGTTCAAGCGCAAACTGCCGGTAGCTGCCCATGACCATGCCGGCCTGCGCCTGCGGCAAGCGAATGCGAACGTCAAGCTTGCGCAACAGAGCGCCTTCGCGCAAATCCGCAAGCGCGCTCAGATAAGAAACCCTGTCGGACAAGTGAATGCGGTCGAAAAGACCGTTGCCGGCAAGCAGTTCCGGCGTCAGGTTGAGGATCGAGCGGGCCTTTTCGGAGGCATCCAGCACGTCTCCCTGCTTGCCCATGCGGATGACGACCGCATCGAGTATGTCCTCAAGCGAAGTCATTTCCGTCGAAGCCGCGGGAATGCCGGTGGCGGCGCGAAAGCCGGCCAGCCGCGGCGCCAGGGTGCAGGCCCACGCCAATGGCAGCATCCAGTGCCAGGCTGACACGGCGGCCGCAGGAAAAAGCTGAGGCCCGGCAATCCCCTGCAACACAAGCGCGCCAAGCCCGGCAGCCGTCGCCCAGAATATCGACTTTCGGGAAGCTCCGACCCAGAAGGCTTCAACCGGCAGAGCGAGGAACAGCAGAGCGACCGGCGAGGCCAGGCCGCCCGCTGCCGCGACGAGACCCGCAATCACCATGCCAACAGTGATCAGCGCCATCGGGGCGCCGGCTTTCATCGAGCCGATTGCGGCAACAAGCAAGGCGAGGAACCAGAAGACGCCGAATGCGGCAAAGATCGCGGCAATGGTCAGCGCAGCGCCCATGCCCGCGGTGATCAGCGTGACGGCGCCGCCTGCAGCGAGAAACGGGGCCGCGAGCATAAGGCCGATCAACCGGCGCTGGCGCTGGCGCTGGCCCGCGTCCGCTACGGACGGATGGACCAGCCGGTCGCAACCTGCGGCGACTGCATCGGGCAACTCAACATATCTGGTGGAAATCGAACTCACTCAACGCACTCGCACTGGCTTGCCGGCAGATCGCCTTTTGCCGGTTCGAAACTCGCATCCAGCCTTTAAAGAATGGATAAAGCGAGGGTGCCAAATAGCGCGGGCACGGCGATTATCGTGCTACCTCGCCTGAAAAATCAGGCCAATTGCCGCCATAGTAAACGGAGGGTTAGCCCATGGCCTTCGGGACTAGACGGCCGTGGCCGGAAAGCGCTCCTCGCCGAATATCCAGATACCGTGGAAATACATGGGTTTAGATAGTTATCGAAAGGTTGCCTTTAAGCCTCGAATTCGATGCAAATTGAATGAAAAACGCTTCCTGTCGAATTCGCCTAAAATTTGAAGAAAATCCTCTGCTATCGTGCAAGCCGTCCTTTGCCCGCTCATGCCAGTATCCCTGCAACAAACGAGGTCAGGCCACGAATGCCGCATGACCCGGCCACACGGAGGGCACACACATGTTTTTTCTGATCAGGGCAGCTTTCTGGTTTTCGCTGGTCTTGCTGGCGCTTCCCTTCAGTACGGGCACGGACGACGCCAATGGCCAAAGCATCGGCGCAATTCAGGCGCTGGCTGCGGCGGGCGAGGCGGTCAGCGACATTTCCGGGCTTTGCCAGCGCAAGCCGGACGTTTGCGAGGCCGGCAAGTCGGCAATGCATACCGTCACGGTGCGGGCAATAAAGACGGCAAAAATTGCGGCATCGATGCTGAACGACGACAGCGACGCCAATGCCCCCGACCAAAGCGCCCTCGACCAAAGCGCCCTCGACCAAAGCGCCCTCGACACGGCAACCACCACCGGCAGCGTGCCTGCAAGCAACTGACAGGGCTTGGGGTTTCTCGCATGTCCTTATCCCGAAACAGGTTCCCATTTTAGGGAGACATGCTTCGGTCCACATTTCGGCGCTATTAGCCTTTTTTCCGTGACGCGCCCCTGTCGCGTGACTATATCCATGCGTGATGGCCGCAACGATAGAAACAATCCGTGACGACTTTTCATTCCTGGACGAGTGGGAGGACCGCTATCGCTATGTGATCGAGTTGGGCGAGAACCTGCCGCCCTTCCCCGATAACGAACGCACGCCGGTCAACAAGGTGCCCGGTTGCGTCAGCCAGGTCTGGCTGACGACCGATATCGGCGCAGGGCTCGACCCGGTCCTGGTTTTCCACGGCGATTCGGATGCTCATATCGTGCGCGGCCTTGTCGCGATCATGCTGGCCCTCTTTTCCGGCCAGCCGGCGAGTATCATCCTCAAGACCGATGCGGACGCAACGCTGAAGACGCTTGGTCTCGACGAGCACCTTTCGCCGCAGCGCGCCAACGGCCTGCGTTCCATGGTCAAGCGCATCAGGCGTGATGCAGGGGCTGTACTGAAGCAGAACGCCTGATTTCCAGATTTTAACTCACCGTCATTTTCGGGCGATAGTCCGGCGTGCCCCAATGCAGGGTTTGCCGGTGCCGATGCGCACCCGCATCAGGCGCATAGTGGCGGGCGAGGACGCCAAGCGCCGTCTTCAAGACGATCTTGGCGGAACGCACCGGCCAGCCGCGCTCGGTCTCCACCAATTCCAGCCCCTTCAGAAAACAGCAGACGTCGACAAGCACACCCGACAGTTCCGGGCCGACAGCCTCCATGGCATTGTCGACCCTTTGCCGCGCCGCGAGTGCTGCATCGGTAAGCTCTGCCAGGCCGCCGCCGCTCGCGCGTTTGCCCGACGAAACGCCGGCGCCCCAGTTCGCGCCAAGCCGGGGCATGATCTGGCCGCGCGTATAGTCGCTGCGAAGCCGCTCGCCGGCCTGAAACTCCCGCGCGCCGAGAAAGGGCCTGCCATCCCGCCCCTTGCGGCGAACGAGTTGCGAAAGCGGCGATTCTGCAAGGTTTGCAAAAACCATCGCCGGACCGGCCGGCAAATCGACGCTCACCAAATCGATGTCGCGGTGGCGATCCTGGAACGCATCCGACGACGAGTTTTGGCGCTGCGCCAGCACGCTGCCTTGAGCGGACAAGACGACACTATGCGAACTCCTTGCAAGCAGGCCTTTTGCCGCGAGTTTGGACAGGGTGCCGCTTTCCACCGCGATCGACCCGCGGTCGGTAGCCTCCAGCAGTACGTTTTCGCCTCCCGCAGCGGAACGCACCGAAGCTGGACCCTTGGCCAGAAACTGAAGGATCCGCCGGGAGCCTGCAAAGGCCGCACTCTGCTCCATGTCAAAGGCCCAGCCGGTTGCGGAACGCTGCCGCGGCGATCCGTTCAATCGTCAGCACGACGCGGTCGAATTCAGGATCGTCGCGCAAGTCCTCGATGACCTGGCAGGCGTGAAGCACGGTCGTGCGATCCCTGCCAAAACCCGCGCCGACCTCTCCCATGGTCAGGCGCAGCACCACATGCGCGACATACATGCCAATCTGGCGGACGCGCGAAACCGGGGCAGCCGTCTTTCCCGGTCTACGCAACTCCTTGCTCGGCACGGAAAACAGGGCGGAAGCAATATCGATCAGACATTCGCAAACTTCCAGCGCCACCTCGTCGCGCCGTTTGGTGGCCGGATGAAACCCGGATGATCCCTTGCTGCATTCCGGCACGGATTGCGCTGGCTGTTTTAACAGGGCTGATGGCATCGACTGCACGGAACGTCCCTCCAAATAGGAATATGTTCCTTATAACCATCAAGCCCGATGATGTGAACAAACAAAGAACTATCGAACGACCCGAAATCTCATAACCTCTTGTTATTCATCCACTTCCTATTTTTCCAAGCAATAATTCCGACTACTTTGTCCCCATGCTCACGCTGCTGGCGATGATGGCTCCTTCAATTGGAGCATAAAATGGACATGCAGCGCCTTCGGGAAGAAGCCAAAGCGTTCGGCTCGGAAAAACTGAATGCCGTCAGCCACGCAAGGCAGGTCGCCGCCATGCAACTGACGTGCGGGGTCGACCTTTCGGCTTCCTTGCTGGAGAGCGGCGAAGCGCAGGCACGGATCATCCAGCGCATCGAGCGGATGATCGAGCGCGAGCGCCTGAAAGGAATGCGACGGCACTGGAGCTACGACCTCAATCGCCACATCGCCCTCAAGCAGGTGCTGGACCGGCTACGGCAATTGAAGGCCGGCGAAGGAGAACACGCCGGGCGGTGCAAGAAAAATACACGGGCAAATACAAACGGCGCCCGAAGGCGCCGTTGGATATCAGTCCGAAACAGGCAAAATGGCGACTGATCCCAGATCGCCATATACGCCCGGAAGGACGCTCGGCGCTCTAACGCGCAGCCTTGGGCTTGCGGCCAAGGCCCATTTTCTTGGCCAGCAGCGAGCGCGCGGCCGCATAATTTGGCGCGACCATCGGGTAGGTCGCCTCCAGGCCCCACTTCTCCCGGTACTGGTCGGGCGTCAGGCCATAATGCGTCATCAGGTGGCGCTTGAGGGATTTGAACTTCTTGCCGTCCTCCAGGCACACGATATAGTCGTCGTGAACGGAACGCTTCGGATTGACCGCAGGCTTCTGCTTGTCGACCACCGGTTGTTCGCTTGTCCCTCCGATTCGTCCCAATGCCGCATGAACATCGGCGATGAGATTCGGAAGGTCGCCGGCCGGGACAGGATTGTTGCTGACATAGGCAGCCACGACATCCGCTGTCAATTCGATCAGCGCGTCGCTGCTTCTGGAAGGCGTGTCTGCATTTTCCATCAATATCATGCCTTAAAGGGTTCCAGGGGGTATGCCTTCACGCACACTTTACCCATATGCGACACCTGCCGTCGCGATTCTCAGCTTTGCTTGTAAATGACTCATCATATCCACCAAGTCAATTCGTTCCTCATGCTATACTCACGGATTGTGATGTACACATTCCGTCTAGACCGTAAATTACCCATACCTCATATGCCTTGGCCAGTGCTGCTGCCCCGACGCCGATCATAACTTAAGTAAGGTGCTCACGAATTATATCTTAGTGCGACAGATTTGGTCCGATCCTTAGCCGAAATCACCACCGCCGGTTGTAAGACACAGAAAAACGTGAGTTGGATACTGATGCCTTGGCCCATTAACCTGTTGTAAACCAAATTTGAATCCAAGATGATTTTTGCCCGAAACGACGATCAAGATCACGCCGACAAGCGTTCACGGCGGTAAGTCCGTTCGGGCGAAAGGAATTGGTCGCACAGCACCGGCGGGAAATTCTTGGCACTTGAAATCGACTGCCCCAATGTGCTCACTCGCCGCCACAGATTCCTTTGATCGCGAGACGATATGACAAAAGCCGCAGCCTTCCCGAGAATGAGCCCGCCGCAAACGGGAAAAAGGGCAACCTCCGATACGCATCACGGCATTACCCGGACGGACGATTATGCCTGGTTGCGGGCCGACAACTGGCGGGAAGTATTCAGGGACCCGTCGGTGCTCGACCCCGCCATTCGAAAGCACCTCGAGGACGAGAACGCCTACCAGACGGCG
Source organism: Mesorhizobium sp. A556 (assembly GCF_054489545.1). Taxonomy (NCBI): domain Bacteria; kingdom Pseudomonadati; phylum Pseudomonadota; class Alphaproteobacteria; order Hyphomicrobiales; family Phyllobacteriaceae; genus Mesorhizobium; species Mesorhizobium sp. A556. The sequence goes on along the minus strand of NZ_JBTMXA010000002.1, from coordinate 312,580 downwards.
CTCATGGCCGACACTGGCGCGTTGCGGAAAACGCTGTTTGGCGAAATGAAAGGGCGCATCAAGGAAGACGATTCGTCGGTGCCCATGAAGGACGGGCCTTTTGCCTACGGCTCGTCGTTTAAGCTGGGCGGCGAACAGCCCCGCTATTTTCGCACGCCCCGCGACGGCGGCCCCGAGACGATCCTGCTCGACGGCGATGCCGAGGCGGAGGCAAAGCCGTATTTCCGCCTTGGCGGCATCGACCATTCCGGCGACCATGAGCGGCTTCTATGGGCCTTCGACGACAAGGGCTCCGAATTCTACACGCTGCGGGTGCGCGACATTGCCAACGGGGCAGACCTTGCCGACGAGGTTGCCGACACCGGCGGCGGCGGCGTGTGGGATGCTGCAAACCGCGGCTTCTTCTACACGCGCCTCGACCCCAACCATCGCCCCTCGAAAGTGTTCTACCACGCGCTCGGCGACAGCCCCGAAAACGACAGGCTGGTCTACGAGGAAACCGATCCGGGCTTCTTCATGGGCGTTGGCGGCACGCGCAGCAACGAATGGATCCTGATCGGCATCAACGACCACGAGACGTCTGAATACAGAATTTTGGCGACAAGCGACCTTACCGCCGAGCCGAAGCTGGTCGCGGCGCGCGAAACCGGACTGGAATACGAACTCGAGGAAGGCGGCGACGTCTTCTTCGTCCTGACCAATGCCGACGGCGCGAAAGATTTCAAGATCATGACCGCGCCTGCTGCCGATCCGGTGCGCGCCAACTGGAAGGAACTTGTGGCCCATGAACCGGGCCGGCTTATCCTTTCGGTCATGGGCTTCAAGCATCATATGGTGCGGCTGGAGCGCAAGGACGGACTGCCGCGCATCGTCATCCACGACCGCGCGAGCGGCGAGGAACATTCGATCTCCTTCGACGAGGAAGCCTTCTCGCTTGGCCTGTCTGGCTCCTACGAATACGAAGCCGAGATGATGCGCTTTTCCTATTCGTCGATGACGACGCCCGCGCAACTGTTCGACTACAACATGCGCAGCCGCGAACGCACCCTGCTCAAGACGCAGGAAGTACCGTCCGGCCATGACGCGGACCTTTATGTCACCCGCCGCCTGATGGCCCCTGCCGATGATGGCGAACTGGTGCCGGTGTCGCTGCTCTACCGGAAGGACACGCCGCTCGACGGATCGGCGCCGTGCCTGCTTTATGGCTACGGTGCTTACGGCATCACGATCCCGGCTTCCTTCAACACCAATTGCCTTTCGCTGGTCGACCGCGGCTTCGTCTATGCCATTGCGCATGTTCGCGGCGGCAAGGACAAGGGCTATGGCTGGTACGACGACGGCAAGCGCGAGTTCAAGACGAACACTTTTACCGACTTCCTGGCGGTGGCCCGCCATCTCGTTGCCGAAAATTTCACCGCGCATAATCGCATCGTCGCGCAGGGCGGCTCGGCCGGCGGCATGCTGATGGGAGCCATCGCCAACATGGCCCCGGAAGCCTTCGGCGCGATCGTTGCCGAAGTCCCGTTCGTCGATGTGCTCACCACCATGCTCGACGACACGCTTCCCTTGACGCCTCCCGAATGGCCCGAATGGGGCAACCCGATTGCATCCGAGACGGACTACAAGACGATTGCCGCCTATTCGCCTTACGACAATGTGGCAGCGCTTGCCTATCCGCCAATTCTGGCGCTTGCCGGCTTGACCGACCCCCGCGTCACGTATTGGGAGCCGGCCAAGTGGGTAGCCCGTTTGCGCGAGCGCAAGACCGGCGACAGTCCGGTCCTGTTCAAGATCAACATGGATGCCGGCCATGCCGGTGCATCGGGACGATTTTCACGGCTGGAGGAGATCGCCTTCACCTATGCCTTCGCCCTCAAGGTGATGGGCAAGGCCGACATATCCTGAAGCGCTTCGCGTCCGATCAGGTAGAGGGCTTACGCGCCGGATACCCGTTTGGGTGCGGCGGTATGGTCTTGAGATAGGCCGCGATCGCGGCGCGGTCCGCGGGCGTCAGTTTGGCCATGTTCTCCTGCACGTCGACCATGGTCCCGCCTACGGAATCGAAATCCGGCGTGAAGCCGGTTTCGAGATAGTCGGCAATTTCCGTCACCGACCAATTGCCGATACCGCCCTCGCCAGCCGTGATGTTGGGAACCACGCCTGTGCCTTCGGCAGCGACAGCACCGGACAGCCACTCGCTCTTCTTGCTGCCACCGGCCAGCGTGCGCGGCGTATGGCATTCGCCGCAATGGCCCGGTCCTTCGACCAGATAGCGGCCAGCCAGAACCTCGTCCGGCGTGCCTTCCGGAAAGGACACCACCGGCTCATTGCTCAGGTAAAGCCGCTTCCAAAGACCAACGCCGCGCCGAATATTGAACGGAAAGCGAAGCGAAGCGCCGGGCGCTTTGCCGGCCACGGCTGGAAGCGTCTTCAGGAAGGCATAGAGATCGCCGATATCGGACGGCTTCATGCGCGCATACGATGTGTAGGGAAACGCCGGATAAAGATGCTCGCCAGCGGGCGAGACGCCCTTCATCATGGCGTTGGCCAGATCCTCGGCCGACCAGTTGCCGATGCCGTCCGTCTTGTCCTGCGAGATATTGGGGGGAACGAACGTACCGAACGGCGTCTTCAGTTCCATGCCGCCGGCAAGTTCGAGACGAGCCGCACCCTCCGCTTTCGGACGGGCATGGCAGGACGCGCAACCGCCGGCATGAAAAATGCGCTCGCCCCGCGCCGCGTCGCCCGGCCCAAGCAGCGCCAGCGTTTGTGCATCCAGCCTTTCGGGCGCGGAAAGGAACCAGCCGGCAAGCGCCACGACGCCTGCCGCGAGAATGGCCGCGCCGACAAGCTTCCGCCCCCAGGGCATCGGGCTATCAGCTCTTCTTGATCCGGTACGCCTTATGGCAGGTGCCGCAATCGCCCCCCAGAACGCCAAGCTGCGTCTTCAGCGCATCGACATCGGCGGGTGCCGCCGCATTGACGGCCTTCACGTCGGCGAGATATTTATCCTCGGCCGCCTTGAAGCCGGTCATGTCTTCCCAGATTTTCGGCGATGCCGTCGTATCGCCCTCGTTGCTGCCCGCCGGGAAAAGCGCATCGATGTCGAGCTTCTCCGCATTGACCTGCAGCGCCTGCAAGGCCGCCAGCACTTCGCCCGCCTCGAACGGCTGCTCGCCCTTGACCACCTTGGTCAGGCCGCCAACGATTTTCCCGCGCTCCTTCATCAAGGCCTGACGGTCGAGAACCTGGTCGGCGAAGACAGCCGAGCCGCTTAGTGCAAGCATAGAGATGGCGAGGATGAGCTTTCTCATGCGGTCGTCTCCGGGTTAAAGAGGGTTGTTGGCTTGATAATGATGCGCAAGGTGACCGAAAGTTTCCGCGCTTTCGACTAACGATTGCGTGATCAAGGATGCAAACCGCATCCAGACAAAAAACCCGGCCGAAGCCGGGTTTCCTGAAGCGAAAAGGTCAGCCCTTCGCTTTTTCGTAAAGCTCGAGCACGTGGTCCCAGTTGATGAGGCTGTCGACAAAGGCTTCGAGGTATTTCGGCCGGGCATTGCGATAGTCGATGTAATAGGAGTGTTCCCAGACATCGACGCCGAGGATCGGCGATGCGCCATGAACCAGCGGGTTCTCGCCATTCGGCGTCTTGGAAATGGCGAGCTTGCCGTCCTTCACGGAAACCCATGCCCAGCCCGAACCGAACTGCGTGGTGCCGGCGGCGATGAAGTCGGCCTTGAACTTGTCGTAACCGCCGAGATCGCTATCGACCGCCTTCTGCAACGCGCCCGGCAGTTTGTTCCCGCCGCCGCCCTTCTTCATCCACTTCCAGAAGTGGATGTGGTTGTAGTGCTGGGCGGCATTGTTGAACAAGCCGGCATTTTTCCCGAAGGACTGCTTGACGACTTCCTCCACCGAGAGATCGCCCATGCCGGCTTCGGCGGCCACCTTGTTGCCGTTGTCGACATACGCCTTGTGATGCTTGTCGTGATGATACTCCAGCGTCTCCTTCGACATGAAGGGCTGCAAAGCCTCGTAATCATAGGGCAAGGCGGGAAGTTCAAAAGCCATGGTGTTACTCCTCAAAAAAATCCGGTATCGCTTACCGAACAAAGATAGGGCTGGATCGGTCGAAGACAACGCCGGGACCGATGCGCAGATGCGTTTTAGCCGGTCATCCGGCCGAAGTCGAATGCGCCCATTCCCAATAAAGCGCACGCGCTTTCTTGGCTACCGGTCCGGGCTGGAGACTCCGGTCCTCGATCCGGGTCACGGGAACGATCTTTGAATGATTGCCGGTGGAGAAAATTTCGTCCGCTTCGAGGAAATCGCGCACCGAAAGCGTTTTTTCCGTGACCTGGAAGCCATGATCGGCCAACAGCGCCATGGTGCGGGCGCGCGTGATTCCGGAAAGAAACGTGCCATTGGCGGCGGGCGTGAACACATGCCCGCCCTTGACTAGAAAGACGTTCGAGCTGGCTGTCTCGGCGACATTGCCAAGCATGTCCAGCACCAGCGCGTTGTCGAACCCGCGCATCTTGGCCTCCATGATCGCGCGGCCATTATTGGGGTACAGACACCCCGCCTTGGCATTGGTCGGCATGGTTTCCAGCGTCGGCCGCCGGAATGGCGAAACGGAAATGGAAAACCCGCCGGGTGCAATCATTGGCGATTCGTACAGGCAAAGACAAAAGCGGGTCGAGGCCGGATCGGCGGGAACGCCCATATAGCCGCCCTCCTCCGCCCAATACATGGGGCGGATATAGACTGCGGTGTTGCCGTCGAACTTCTTCAAGCCATCCCATGTCAGTTCCACGATGCGTTCGGGCGTCATGGTCGGCTTGAGACCAAGGGCGATGGCGGAGGCATTGACCCGCTTGGCGTGAAGATCGAGATCGGGCGACACGCCTTCGAACCAGCGGCCGCCGTCGAACACGGTGCTGCCCAGCCACATGGCATGGCTGCGCGGCCCGATCAGGGCAACATTGCCTTCGTGCCAGTCGCCGTCAACGAAAGTCCAGGTCGCGGATTGCGCCGCTGCCGCCAGTGTCATGGTCTTGATCCGTTCCGATGTGTCGTGTGCCGGTATTGGAAAGCCGTTTGGATCGCGCCGTCAACCGGCAGAGCGCGGTTTTGTTGACGCCAGCGCCGTATTCGACTGAAATCAGGGCTTGCGTCCAGTGCCGCCCCGTCACACAAATGTGCAATGCAACATTCCGCCTATGTATTCGACGCCTATGGCACCCTGTTCGACGTGCACGCCGCCGTGCGCCGCCATGCCGATGCGATCGGACCGGATGGACATGCGCTTTCCGAACTGTGGCGCGCCAAGCAACTGGAGTATTCCTGGGTCCGCACCTTGATGGGGTCCTATGCCGATTTCTGGCAACTGACCGAGCAGGCGCTCGATTTTTCGCTCAGCAAGTTCCCGTCCGTCGATCCGGCCATCAGGCCAAGACTGCTCGACGCCTATTGGCGGCTCGACTGCTATCCTGAAGTGCCCGCCGTGCTGAAGGCATTGAAGGCGGCCGGCGCTCGGCTGGCCATTCTTTCCAACGGATCGGCCGAAATGCTGGACGCCGCCGTCCGCTCGGCAGCGCTCGACCAGGTGCTGGACGACGTGTTTTCCGTCGATACGGTCAAGCGGTTCAAGACCGACCCGTCCGTGTACGACATGGTGACGACGAACTGGCGGCTTTATCCCGGCGCGATTTCCTTCCAGTCCTCCAACCGGTGGGACATCGCAGGGGCCGCCAAATTCGGCTTCCGCACCGTATGGATAAACCGCACCAACCAGCCGGAAGAATACAGCGACTATTCGCCAAGCCTCATCCTTCCCTCGCTCGACGGCCTGCCGGCCAGCGGCTGATCGGCCGCGCTGTTGCATAAAAGCCACAGTGACAGGCTTGCCACATCATCGCCTTGGTTTGCCCACCATCCAGCCAGAATCGGAACCGTCTATCGCGCCGACAGTTTATCGTGAGGTTTCGCGCCGCCCGCCGGCGCCTTTACGTATGCTCGCGATACGGGAATTAGAAAAGGCCATTATGAACAGATCCGCATCACTGCTGCGCATGAACCGCAGAAGCTTTCTGAATACCGCCGCGCTCGGCGCTGCCTCCATCGCCGTATCGGCCTGCACCACGACGAGCCAGGCACCGACAGAGCCGCCGCAGCCGACCTATTCAGAGCCGCCGCTCGGGGGTTATGCGGAAATGTATGGCCCCATGGTGGACGAGGGTTTCGAGATACCGGCGATTCCCATCCAGAAAATCGATCCGCAGTTCCTGCGTCAGATCGTGCCCGATCCGACCGGCGAACAGCCTGGCACCATCGTCGTCGATACGACAGGGCATTTTCTCTATCTCGTGCGCGAAGGCGGACAGGCGATCCGCTACGGTGTCGGCCTTGGCCGCGCCGGCTTCGAATGGTCGGGCAAGGCCGTCGTCGAATGGAAGCGAAAATGGCCGAAATGGACCCCGCCGGACGATATGATCGCGCGCCAGCCCGAACTGGAAAGATACAGCGTCCGAAACGGCGGCATGCAGCCTGGCCTGACAAATCCACTCGGCGCGCGCGCGCTTTATATTTTCCAGAACGGCGAAGACACGCTCTATCGCCTGCACGGTTCGCCGGAGTGGAATTCGATCGGAAAATCGGTTTCGTCCGGCTGTGTGCGCCTGATGAACCAGGACATCATCGACCTCTACGACCGGGTTCCCAATCGCACGCCCATCCTCGTCACCAGCAGTGTCGGAGCGCAGGTGCCGATGGCGTCCTACCAGAGCGACGAGCCCATCGATGCCGGCGTGCCGGAAGGCTCGGTGCTGCTTGGCCGCGTCCGGTCGTTTCCCTCGATCTTCTGATCGATGAAAGGGCGCGCTCAGCGCCCTTTCGAAAAACTTCCCAGGATGCCGCGTACAATAGCGCGGCCAAGCGACGAACCGACGGAGCGGACCACGGACTTGATTGCCGCTTCCGTGACCGACTGGCGGTTCGACGCGCGCGGCGACGGTGCGCGGCGTCCCGCCTGCTTCGGGGCTGTGTCATCGCCACCGAAGCCGGGGATCGTCCAGCGCGATCCGCCTGAATCACCCTGCCCGGCCGATTCTTCCGCCTCCTGAGCGGCCTGCGCCTTTTTCTGCAGCATTTCGAAGGCCGATTCGCGATCGACCGCCTCATCATATTGGCCGGCAACCGGGCTTTCGAGCATCAGCTTGCGCCGCTCTTCCGGGGTGATCGGCCCCAGCCGCGACGATGGCGGGCGAATCAGCGTCCGCTGCACCATGGACGGAACGCCCTTTGCTTCCAGCGTCGAGACAAGCGCCTCGCCCGTTCCCAACTGGGTGATCGCCTTGGCGCAATCGAAATCCGGATTTGGCCGAAAGGTGTCGGCCGCCGTCTTGACCGCCTTCTGCTCGCGCGGCGTATAGGCGCGAAGCGCATGCTGCACGCGGTTGCCGAGTTGCGCCAGCACGGTTTCGGGGATGTCGAGCGGGTTTTGCGTTACGAAATAGACGCCGACGCCCGTCGAGCGGATGAGCCGCACCACCTGCTCGACGCGATCCACCAGCACCTTGGGAGCGTCTTCGAACAGGAGATGCGCTTCATCGAAAAAGAACACCAACCGCGGCTTGTCGGGGTTTCCTATCTCGGGCAGTTCCTCGAACAATTCCGACATCAGGCAGAGCAGGAAGGTCGCGTAAAGCCGGGGGTTCATCATGAGCTTGTCGGCGGCCAGCACGTTGATGGCGCCGCGCCCGTCGCGGGTGGTTCGCATGATGTCGGCAATTTTTAGCGCCGGCTCTCCGAAGAAATGCGAGGCCCCCTGCTGCTCCAGAATCAGCAGCGTACGCTGGATGGCGCCGACGGACGCCTTGGTGACATTGCCGTAGCGCGCGCCGATTTCATCCGCGCGGCCGGCTATGTTGGCCAGCAGGGATTGCAAGTCCTTCAAGTCCAGCAAAAGCAAGCCTTCGTCGTCGGCGATGCGGAAGGCGATATTCATGATGCCTTCCTGCGCTTCCGAAAGGTTCATCAGGCGCGCCAACAACAGCGGCCCCATCTCGGACACGGTCGCGCGAATCGGATGCCCCTGCTCGCCGAACAAATCCCAGAAGATCACCGGGAATTCCTGGAATTCATAAGGGTCGAGCTTGATCGTCCCGGCGCGCTTGACCAGGAAATCCTCTGCGGTTCCCATCATGGCGATGCCGGACAGGTCGCCCTTGATGTCGGCGCAAAACACCGGCACGCCGGCATTGGAAAAGCCTTCCGCCAGGATTTGCAGCGTCACCGTCTTGCCAGTTCCTGTCGCTCCCGTAACCAGCCCATGGCGGTTTCCGTATTGAAGCAGAAGCTGCTCGGCGCGCTGGTAGCTGTCGTCCGGCTTGCGGCTTGCGCCAAGGAAGATGCTTTTCTCGTCCGCCATATATCCGGTCTCCGACATTCCAAATGGTCAACGCTTGCCCAGCGATTGGAGAAGGCATGGGCCGTGCAAAACGGTGGCCGAAGGTATAGTGGGCCTGTGGCACAGCGACAATGGCTACCGGCCCGGCCCGGCCAAATTGGCTATCGAGAGCGGTGTTTGCATTGCGATACCGGGCTATCGACCCTACACTGGCCCCGGTTGGCCGAAGCGGCCGATAGGACGGGAATTTGGATGACTACGGACGCCTTGACCGACAATAGTGATTTTGCGGCTGCCGATCGGCAGCGCTGGCGTCTGCTGGCCGAAAAGGCGCTCGCCGGAGCTTCGTTCGAGGACAGTTTGGTGTCCCACAGCGATGACGGTGTTCGCATCGATCCGCTCTATGGGCGGGTCGCGGACGCGGCTGCCGCACTGCGGGTCAGGCCGGACGCGCCGTGGACGATCAGCCAGCGCGTCGACGACCCGGACGTCGCCCGCGCCAAGGCGCAGATCGATGAAGACCTGGCACAGGGCGCTACCGGTCTGTCTCTTGTTTTCGAGGGCGCGCCGAACGCGTTCGGCTATGGCTTGCCCAGCACGGTCCAGGCGCTTGAAACGGTGCTGGACGGCGTGCCGCTCAACCAGGTTCACCTGCGTATCGATGTCCATCCATCAAGCCGGGCCATGGCCGATTGGCTGGTGGCGCTCCTGACCCGACGGCGCGTCGACCCAGCAAAGCTCAACATATCCTTCGGCATCGACCCGGCGGCGACCTTTGCGGGAACGGGCCGGCTGCGCATGTCGATCGAGGCGCTGCAGGCTTCGATGCCGCAATCGCTGGCGCATTTCTTCGCCATGGGCGTTCCGGGCGTGCTGCTTGAGGCCGATGGGCGGGTCTTTCACAATGCCGGCGCCACCGAAGCGCAGGAACTCGGCATCATGCTGGCATCGGCGGTGTCGCATCTGCGCCTGTTCGAGGAAGCGCGCCAGGCCCTCATTTACGCAGCACCTCATATCGGCTTCGTGGTCAGCGTCGACCAGAACCAGTTTCTGTCCATGGCCAAGGTCCGCGCCTTGCGCACGCTATGGGCGCGGGTGCAGCAGGCCTGCTCGATCCCGGCCTCCAACGCCGCCGTCCATGCCGAAACGTCGTTCCGGATGATGACGGCGCTGGACCCGGAGACAAATATCCTGCGCACGACCATCGCCTGTTTTGCCGCCGCTGTCGGCGGCGCCGATTCGATCTCGATCCTGCCGCACACGATTGCCCACGGGCTGCCCGGCGGCTTTGCCCGCCGCATCGCGCGCAACACGCAACTGATCATGGCGCGCGAAAGCCACATCGACTATGTCAACGATCCGGCGCGAGGGGCGGGCAGCATCGAAGCCCTGACCGAAAGCCTGTGCGAAGCGGCATGGGCCGAATTCCAGCGTATCGAAACCGAAGGCGGCATCCTGCCAAGCTTGCGCGACGGCCATATCCAGAAGCGCGTCAACGCGGCGCTTGCCGGGCGGCGAAAAAGCTACGCCCAAGGCAAGATCGCCATCGTCGGCACCACGCTCTATCCATCCAAGACCGAGCGGCCCGTCGAGACACTAAAGGCCGGGCGGCGACCTGAACCAACCGATGGGCTGGTTTTTTGCGAGCCGCTTCACCCCATCCGCCTCGATCAGACGACGAAGGCCCAGCAATGATCCCCGATTTCACCCAGATCGCCTGGTCCAAGGCCCTTGCCCGCGCGGCCGACATCGAGGGACAGTGGCTCACGCCGGAAGGCATCGCCATCAAGCGCCTCTATGGAGAAAGCGACCTCAAGGGCCTGTCGCATCTCGATACTTTTCCCGGCTTGGCGCCCTTCATGCGCGGGCCATATCCGACCATGTATGTCCAGAAGCCGTGGACGATCCGCCAATATGCGGGGTTCTCGACGGCGGAGGAATCCAACGCGTTTTACCGGCGCAACCTTGCCGCCGGCCAGAAAGGCCTTTCCGTCGCCTTCGACCTCGCCACCCATCGCGGCTATGACAGCGACCATCCGCGCGTTGCCGGCGATGTCGGCATGGCCGGCGTCGCCATCGATTCCATCCTCGACATGCGCCAGCTCTTCGACGGCATTCCGCTAGACGAGATGACCGTATCGATGACCATGAACGGCGCAGTGCTGCCGATCCTGGCGCTCTATATCGTCGCGGCGGAAGAACAGGGCGTGGCGCAGAAGGACCTGGCCGGAACCATTCAGAACGACATTCTGAAAGAGTTCATGGTGCGCAACACCTACATCTATCCGCCAAAGCCCTCGATGCGTATCGTGTCGGATATTTTTTCCTATACGTCGCGGCACATGCCGAAATTCAACTCGATCTCGATTTCCGGCTATCACATGCAGGAAGCTGGCGCGACGGCCGACCTGGAACTCGCCTATACCATTGCCGACGGCATCGAATATGCGCGAGCCGGCGTCGCCGCCGGGCTGGATATCGATAAATTCGCGCCCCGGCTTTCCTTCTTCTGGGCCATCGGCATGAACTTCTTCATGGAAGTGGCCAAGCTTCGCGCCGCGCGCCTGATCTGGGCGCAATTGATGCAGAAGAATTTTGCCCCGAAGGACCAACGCTCGCTATCGCTGCGCACCCATTGCCAGACTTCGGGCTGGTCGCTGACCGCGCAGGACCCTTACAACAACATCGCCCGTACCATGATCGAGGCAATGGCGGCGACGCAGGGGCACACGCAGTCGCTGCATACCAATTCCTTCGACGAGGCGCTGGCCCTGCCGACCGACCATTCGGCGCGCATCGCCCGCAACACGCAACTCATCCTGCAAAAGGAATCCGGCACCACCGCCATCATCGATCCATGGGGCGGCTCCGCCTATGTCGAGCGGCTGACACACGATCTCGCGCAACGCGCATTGGCGCATATCGAGGAGATCGAGAAGCTTGGCGGCATGGCGGCGGCCACCGAAAAGGGCATCCCGAAACTTCGTATAGAGGAAGCGGCCGCACGCACGCAGGCGCGCATCGATTCCGGCGACCAGATTCTGGTCGGCGTGAATGCCTTCCGGCCGGACAGTGATACGAATGTCGATGTGTTGAAGATCGACAACGCCGAAGTGCGCGCGCGCCAGCTTTCAAAGCTGCAGCAATTGAAGGGCACGCGCGACGTGAACGCCGTCGAAACGGCACTGGACGCGCTGACCCGTGCCGCCGAAAATGGCGAAAACCTGCTGGATTTTTCCATCCGCGCCGCCCGCGCCAACGCGACCGTAGGCGAAATCTCGCTGGCGCTGGAAAAGGCCTTCGGCCGGCATGTCGCCACCGTGCAAACCATTTCCGGCGTCTATCGCAAGGCGCTGGGCGAGACCCCGGCTGTGGATCGGCTTCAGCAAAAGATTGCCGCCTTCGAAAAGAAGGCCGGCTGCAAACCGCGTATCCTTGTCGCCAAGATGGGCCAGGACGGGCATGACCGCGGCCAGAAGGTCATCGCCACCGCCTTCGCCGATCTTGGCTTCGACGTGACGGTCGGCGCGATGTTCCAGACGCCAGACGAGATCGCCAAGCTCGCCGCCGATCACGACGTCCATATCGTCGGCGCGTCGTCCCTGGCGGCTGGCCATCTGACGCTGATCCCCGAATTGAAAGACGCATTGAAGAAATCCGGCCACGATGACATCCTGATCGTCGCTGGCGGCGTCATCCCGCCGCAAGACTACGATGCGGTGCTGAAAGCGGGGGCCGCGGAAATCTTCCCGCCCGGAACCGTCATCCCCGACGCGGCCGAACGGCTGATGGACAGGCTGCTTTCTTAAGAAATCGACGTGTGGTAAGGGGTGAGCATCTATCTGGAGTTGTGTCATATCAAAGATGAGCCAGACCGATGAGCAACAGCTCGTGATCGCGCGCCAGGTGATAGCTCGATATCATATTACCATGTCGGTACTGGCACAGGGCGATAGTTCCCCGCACATGACCGACGAATTCAAGCAGAAACTCGTCGAAGCGAAAGAAAAATTGGCGCCCTATACGATCGCTGCGCGCGCGGTGAAGTCAAAGTAGTCGACGGAGCACTATCGGTGCGGGCGAGGCCTCAGCCTGCCCCCAGCCCGACAATCTCCCATTCCTTGCCGTTGACGGTGGCAACGTCGCCGACCTTCTTGCCGAACAAGGCGCGGGCCATCGGCGAGACATGCGAGATCGAGCCCTTGGCGGGGTCGGCCTCGTCCTCGCCGACGATCTTCCAGGACACCGATTTCGCGCCCTCGCTTTCGAGTTCGACGGTCATGCCGAACCGGACGACCTCGCTGTCGCTCTCCGGTATCGACAGTTCCGCGCTCTCGCGCCGCGCCACCCAGTAGCGAAGATCGCGTGAAACCACAGCAACGCGCTGCTTGTCCGCCTCGGCTTCCGCCTTCGTCAATTCTTGGCGCAGATCGGCAATTTCGGCATCGATCCCGTCCAGGCCGTCTTGCGTGACCAGATTCCGATGCTCGCTGATCGGGCGCTCGCCAATGCTGGCGATGGCGTTTTCGCTGTCTTCCTCGCGGGTGAAGGCTCTGCTCATGCATGAAACTTAGGCTCGGGCGCGGGCCTTCACAAGTAATTCCCGAGCTTGCCGGCCATATAGGCCGGCAGTGCCAGCAATCACATAGGACGTTCAGGCCAGCGCTGCCGTCGGGCGCAGGCTGGCAACGGAAATGCCGTTCCAGTTCTTCAAAACCGGATTGGCCTGCCCGCCCAATTTAGCCGCTACCGCGTCGTCCTTCGACAGCAGTTTTGCCAATACGGCAGCGATCATGATTTCGGCGGCGCGGGACGCGCCGTCGTCGCATTTGAGCGCGATACCCAGCCCAAGCTCAGGCAATGCCGCGCAATAGACGCCCTCGGCTCCGGTCTTGACGAAGATGCGCCCGGGTGCGGCTTCCATCAGCGCGACATCGGCACGGTCGGTGCCGGAAACCAGGAACGGCTCGGCCATGCAGGCGGACATCAGCCGCTTGGCGGCTTTCGCTCGTTGAGGCCCGAGCCCGTTGCCCGTTGTCATCCGCGCGAAGCCGCGCGCAAAATCGCGCAGCGGCACGGCATAGGTCGGGATCGAGCAGCCATCGGTGCCGCGATGGGCCTCGTCATGGGCGGCACCCGTCACGGTTTCCATCGCCCCGCGCACCATCTCCTGCAAGGCGTGGCCGGCCTTGACATAGCCCCGATGATCGATGCCGGCATGAGCGCATGTGCACAAGAAGCCCGAATGCTTGCCGGAACAATTGTTGTGCAGCGCGCTTGGCAAACCGCCGGCGCGTGCCAGATCGATCGTCGCGGCTTGCCTGGATGGCCAATGCGCGCCGCATTCCAGCGCCGACACATCAAGGCCCGCTTTGCCGAGCATGGAGCTTGCCAGTTCGGTATGGGTCGGCTCGCCCGAATGCGAGGCGCAGGCCAGCGCCAGTTCGCGCTGCCCGAAGCCGTAGGCGTCCGCCGCGCCGCTCTCGACAAAGGGCAGCGCCTGGATCGCCTTTACCGCCGAGCGCGGAAAGACGGCGCGCGCCGTGTCGCCGATTTCCCAGACCGGCTTGCCGTCGCCGTCGAACACCGACACCGCGCCGCGATGCGAACTCTCCACCACCGCGCCGCGCAGAACCTCAACCAGAACCGGATTAGTCACTTCGTTACCCTCACAATGGCTCCCCTTCGGAGCCCGTCACGGCCGTCAGCGGCAAAGAAAATGGCCTTACGCTGCTCAGCCGGCCATCACGGTGTCAAGCACCTGAAGATCGGAAAACTCCGCTGTGAAGCGGCGACGCCACTCCTCATTTATCCCGTCTGCCTGACGATCGAATTTGTACCAGTCCTCGCGACCCAGTTCGCAATTTCCCTCGACCATCGCATGGGTCGCGATCCGATGCACGACACGCTGCGGATCGGCGGTTACCTCCTCATAGGTCGTCCTCAAGGGCACAACGCCGTTCCTGGCGAAGTACAGTTCCCACCGAGCCCGCCGGCCCAATAAATCGCGAACAATGTCCTGCAGGCCGCGACCGTCATACTGTGCCACGCCGCCCGGCGTAATGGGTGGCAGGCCGGCCACCCAGACATCCGTCTGCTTGGCCTTGAGCAGTGAAATCGCCTGGCCGAGAATGTCTTCCCTCGTCAACAAGACAAAAAAGACCTGCCCAAGATCCCGGGCAAGGTCGACATGCGGCAGAACGCGGTCCATTGCCCATGGGTGCATCTTCAAGGCGAGCACGCCGTTTGATGTCATGCCACGCGCGACGGCTTCACTAAACTGGTCCGGCACGTCTTCCGGGTAGCCCTCGTGATGCGAGCGCATCCAATGCGTATTGAAATACTCGTATGGCCTGCCCAGGATTCCGGTGGTCGCCATATGCTGCGATAGAAGATGCGAACCCGTTCTCTCGTCTGTGCAAAGAAGGATTGTTTTCTCAGGCAGGACCATGGGCCGTTTCTACCTTATGCGGTCGAGGATCGACACGTAATTGGCGACTGCAGCACCCCCCATGTTGAAGATGCCGCCGAGCTTTGCGCCCGGCACCTGGATGCCGCCGGCCTCGCCGGTCAGTTGCATAGCGCTCAGCACATGCATGGAAACGCCGGTCGCGCCGATCGGATGGCCCTTGGATTTCAGCCCGCCCGAAGGATTGACCGGCAAGCGGCCGTCCTTCGCGGTTTCGCCACTCAGCGCGACTTTTGCACCCTCGCCCCGCTTGGCCAGCCCCATCGCCTCATATTCGATCAGTTCGGCGATGGTGAAGCAGTCATGCGTTTCGACGAAGGATAGGTCGTCCAGCGTCACGCCGGCACTCTTCAGCGCCTTGGCCCAGGCCACCTCACAGCCCTCGAACAGAAGAATATCGCGCTTCGACATCGGCAAAAAGTCCTGCACATGCTCGTTGGCGCGGAAGGCCACGGCCCGGCGCATTTTCAGCGCGTTGGTTGAATCGGTCAGCACCAATGCCGCAGCCCCATCCGACACCAGCGAGCAATCCGTGCGCTTGAGCGGGCCGGCGACGAAGGGGTTCTTCTCGCTTTCGGTGCGGCAGAACTCGTAGCCGAAATCCTTGCGCAGCTGCGCGTAAGGATTATCGACGCCGTTCTTGTGGTTCTTGGCCGCAATCGTCGCCAGCGCATCCGACTGATCGCCATGGCGCTGGAAATAGGCGCTGGCGATCTTGCCGAAGACACCGGCGAAGCCCGCCGGCGTATCGCCGTCCTCCGGCAGATAGGAGGCGCGCAACAGGTTGCGGCCGATCTCGGGACCGGGCGTCGTCGTCATCTGCTCCGCACCGACCACCAGCACCACGCGAGCCGCCTTGGCCTCGATGGCGCGGATGCCCTGACGCACCGCCGCCGAACCGGTGGCGCAGGCGTTCTCGACACGTGTCGCCGGCTTGAAGCGCAGCCGGTCGTCTGCCTGCAAGACCAGGCTCGCGGTAAAATCCTGTGCGGAAAAGCCGGCGTTGAAGTGGCCGAGCACGATCTCGTCGACCTCGTCGGGGCCGATGCCGGCGTGCTCCAGCGCCTCTGCCGCCACCGTGGTGATCAGGTTTTCGAGCGTCTCGCCCTCGAGCTTGCCGAAGCGCGAATGCGCCCAGCCGACGATACATGCGGTCATCACAATCTCCTTCCTGTCCGAGGCTTGGCCACCGCCAACAAGTTTCCTGCAAAATGGACGCCCGCGCCCGTCCCGTAAAGCAAAGTTTGCATTGGTTCGCGTCTGGCTCATCGAATTTTTGTTGATTGACGGGTCAATAAAAAATAAACTGGCCCGAGGAGGCGTCAATGCCAAAGATCGGAATGGAACCGCTGCGCCGCAAGGCGCTGATCGATGCGACGATCTCGGCGATCGGCGAGCGCGGTTCGCTGGACGTCACCATGTCGGATATCGCCGGACGCGCCGGCGTGTCTTCCGCGTTGGCGCATCATTATTTCGGGGCGAAGGACGAGTTGCTGCTGGCGACAATGCGGCATCTGCTGGCAGAGTTGGGCGCGGATGCGCGGCGCGTTTTGCATGCAGCGCCCACGGCCCGCGCGCGCGTCTCAGCGGTCGTTGCCGTCAACTTTTCCACCGTCCAGTTCAGGCCGCAGACCATTGCCGCCTGGCTCGCCTTTTATGTCGAGGCGCAACGGTCGCCGGCACTGCGCCGCTTGCTGAAGGTCTATGCGCGTCGCCTGCATTCCAACCTGATGAGCGGGCTAACCGGCCTCGTGGCGCGAAGGCAAGCCGATCAGATCGCCGAAACCACGGCAGCGATGATCGACGGGCTCTATATCCGAAGCGCGCTGATGGACGGCGTGCCGGATGCGGCGGCGGCCATCGCGTTGATCGAAGACTATCTGAACCTGAAACTCAGCCAGCAAAAGACAGCGCAATGACCGGTCAGCCGAATTTCCTCATCATCATGGTCGACCAGTTCAACGGGACGTTGTTTCCCGATGGCCCGGCGGATTTCCTGCATGCGCCACACCTGAAGGCGCTGGCCGCGCGCTCGGCCCGCTTCAAGAACAATTACACGGCCTCCCCGCTCTGCGCGCCGGGCCGCGCCTCGTTCATGAGCGGGCAATTGCCGTCGCGCACTGGCGTCTACGACAACGCCGCCGAATTCGTCTCGTCGATCCCGACCTATGCGCATCATCTGCGCGCCGCCGGCTATCGCACCTGCCTGTCGGGCAAGATGCATTTCGTCGGGCCGGACCAGTTGCATGGCTTCGAGGAGCGGCTGACGACGGACATCTACCCGGCCGATTTCGGCTGGACGCCGGACTACCGCAAGCCCGGCGAACGTATCGAATGGTGGTATCACAACCTCGGTTCGGTCACCGGGGCCGGCGTTGCCGAAATCACCAACCAGATGGAATATGACGACGAGGTCGTCTTCCACGCGGAGCAGAAACTCTATCAATTATCGCGTGAAAGCGACGGCCCACGACGACCATGGTGCCTCACCGTCTCGCTCTCGCACCCGCACGACCCGTTCGTCGCGCGCCGCAAATACTGGGACCTCTACGAGAACTGCCAGGCTCTCGACCCGGAAAGCGCGTTCATCCCCTATGAGAAGCAGGACGCGCATTCGCAGCGCCTCTACAAGGCCAGCGACTACGACAGCTTCGACATCACCCGCGAGCAGATCCGGCGCTCTCGGCGTGGCTACTTCGCCAACATCTCCTATGTCGACGACAAGGTCGGCGAGCTTCTGTCGGTGCTGGAGCGCACGCGGATGGCCGACGATACCGTTATCCTGTTCTGCTCGGACCATGGCGACATGCTGGGCGAGCGCGGCCTGTGGTTCAAGATGAGCTTCTTCGAAGGCTCGGCCCGTGTGCCGCTGATGGTGGCCGGCCGTGGCATTCCAGCAGGCCTCTATACCGAGCCGGTCTCCAATCTGGATATCTGCCCGACGCTCTGCGACATCGCCGGCGTCGACATGAGTGCGGTCATGCCGTGGACGGACGGCCAATCGCTCAAGCCTCTGACCGAAGGGGTCGCCCGGACGGAACCGGTGCTGATGGAATATGCCGCCGAGGGTTCCTATGCACCTATGGTGGCTATCCGTGACGGAAGTTACAAATTCGTCCATTGCGAAATCGACCCGCCGCAACTGTTTGACCTCGCGGCTGATCCGCTGGAGCGCGACAACCTCGCCGCCGATCCGGCAAACGCCGCGCTCGTCGCATCATTCATGGAAAAGGTGCGCGCGCGCTGGGACATGGCCGGTTTCGACGCCGCCGTGCGCGAGAACCAAGCACGCCGCTGGGTCGTTTATCCGGCACTGCGTAACGGCTCCTACTTTCCGTGGGACTTCCAGCCGCTGCAAAAAGCTTCGGAGCGCTACATGCGCAACCACATGAATCTTGACACGCTCGAAGAACAGAAGCGCTTTCCGCGAGGAGAATGAAATGATCACCATCTGGGGCAGGACCACATCGTCCAACGTGCAGACCGTCATGTGGGCGTTGGCCGAACTCGGCGTCGCGCATGAGCGCATCGACGCGGGCGGGCCTTTCGGCGGGCTCGATACGCCGGAATACGCCGCGATGAACCCCAACCGGCTGGTGCCGGTGCTGCGCGATGAGGGCGAGTACATTTGGGAAAGTTCCTCGATCGTTCGCTATCTGGGCGCGCGCTACGGTTCCGAGCAGTTCTGGCCGACCGATCCTCTGAACCGCGCCAAGCTCGACCAGTGGAGCGACTGGACCAAGACGACGCTGGTGCCGGCCTTTCTGACCAACGTCTTCTCGCCGATGATGCGCAACAAGCCCGGCGAGCGCGACGAGGCAGCCATAGCCAAGGGCGTCGCAAACCTCGGCAAGGTGATGCGCATCTTCGACAAGCGGCTGTCCGAGGGCGACTATCTCGGCGGCGACGAGCCGTGCTTTGCCGACATCGTCGCCGGCGTGCTGCTCTACCGCTATTTCACGCTTGAAATCGAACGGGCCGACCTGCCCCACCTCGCCGCCTATTACGAGCGGCTGACACATCGCCTCGCCTACGCCCGGCACGTGATGGTTTCCTACGACAGCATGAGAGCGAAATGACTTCCAGCCTCGAAGCCGATTTCGTCATCATCGGCTCCGGTTCCGCCGGCTCTGCCATGGCCTACCGCCTGTCGGAAGACGGCAAGCATTCGGTCATCGTCATCGAATTCGGCGGCACCGACATGGGGCCGCTGATCCAGATGCCGTCGGCGCTGTCGATCCCGATGAACATGTCGCATTACGACTGGGGTTTTTCGAGCGAGCCGGAGCCGCATCTGGGCGGGCGGGCGCTGGTTACACCGCGCGGCAAGGTTCTGGGCGGATCGTCGTCCATCAACGGCATGGTCTACGTGCGCGGCCATGCGCGTGATTTCGACCATTGGGCCGAGCAAGGGGCGACCGGCTGGGGCTACGCCGACGTGCTTCCCTACTTCAAGCGCATGGAAGACTCCGAAGGCGGCGAGGAAGGCTGGCGCGGCAAAAGCGGCCCGCTGCACGTCCAGCGCGGCCTTCGCCGCAACCCGCTCTATCAAGCCTTCATGCAAGCCGGCGCACAGGCGGGCTTCGAACTGACCGACGACTATAACGGTTCCAAGCAGGAAGGCTTTGGGCCGATGGAGCAGACCATTTTTCGCGGCCGTCGCTGGTCCGCGGCCAACGCCTATCTGCGACCGGCGCTGAAGCGGCAAAACGTGTGTCTTGTCAAAGGCTTCGCGCGACGCGTCATCATCGAGAATCAACGAGCGACGGGAGTCGAGATCGAGACTCATAAGAACATTCAAATCGTTAAAGCGCGGCGTGAAGTGATCGTTGCCGCCTCCTCCATCAATTCGCCTAAAATCCTGATGCTGTCGGGCATCGGCCCTGCCGCCCATCTCCAGGCGAACGGCATCGGCGTCGTCGCCGACCGTCCCGGCGTCGGTCAGAACCTGCAAGACCATCTGGAGCTTTACATCCAGCAGGAATCGACGCGGCCGATCACCCTGAACTCGGTGCTCAACCCCTTTTCGAAGGCTCTGATCGGCGCGCGCTGGTTGCTGTTCAAGAGCGGCCTGGGCGCCACCAACCATTTCGAGGCTGCCGCCTTCGTGCGCTCCGCCGCCCGCGTCGACTATCCCGACATCCAGTATCACTTCATCCCCGCCGCCGTGCGCTACGACGGCAAGTCGGCGACCAAGGCGCACGGTTTTCAGGCGCATGTCGGGCCGATGCGCTCGAAATCGCGCGGCGCGGTAAGCTTGCGCTCGCCCGACCCGAGGGCGAAGCCCAAAATCCAGTTCAACTACATGTCGCATCCCGACGACTGGCGTGATTTCCGCCATTGCATCCGGCTGACCCGCGAGATTTTCGGGCAGGCGGCATTCGATCCCTTCCGGGGTGAAGAAATCTCGCCCGGCAAGGCGGTCCAAAGCGATGAGCAACTCGACGATTTCATCCGCAATCATGCAGAGAGCGCGTTTCATCCCTGCGGCACCTGCCGGATGGGACGTGCTGACGATATAGGCAGTGTCGTCGATCCGGAGTGCCGGGTCATCGGTGTGGATGGCCTGCGGGTCGCCGATTCCTCGATCTTTCCGCGCGTCACCAACGGCAATCTCAACGGCCCTTCGATCATGACGGGTGAAAAGGCGTCCGACCATATTCTCGGCCGCGTACCGCTTTCCCCTTCCAACCAGGAGCCGTGGATCAATCCGCGCTGGCAGGTATCCGACAGATAGAGCATGATCCGGCCACCGCCACCCAAGCGCCTCGCGACAAAACTGGAGACACCCATGCGCGCCCAACCGACGGCATCGCACTATATCAACGGCCGCTTCGTCGAAGACGATCACGGCGCACCGCTGACTGTCATCTATCCGGCAACCGGCGAAACGATCGCGACATTGCATTCGGCAACGTCGAACATCGTCGAGTTGGCGGTCGAGGCCGCGCGCGCCGCACAGCCGGCCTGGGCGCGGCTGAAGCCGGTGGAGCGCGGACGCATCCTGCGCCGCGCCGCCGAAATCCTGCGCGCGCGCAACGCCGATCTCGCCCGGCTGGAGACGCTGGATACCGGCAAGGCAATCCAGGAGACGCTGGTGGCGGACGCGGCATCGGCTGCCGACTGCCTCGAATATTTCGGGGGCGCGATCCCCGTCTTCAACGGTGAGTCCGTCGATCTCGGCGGCCCGTTCGCCTATACGCGGCGCGAAGCGCTGGGCGTCTGCGTCGGCATCGGCGCCTGGAATTATCCGATCCAGATCGCCGGCTGGAAGTCGGCGCCGGCACTGGCCATGGGCAACGCCATGGTATTCAAGCCCTCCGAAAACACACCGCTTTCGGCGCTGGCCCTGGCGGAAATCTATACGGAAGCCGGTCTGCCGGATGGTTTGTTCAACGTCGTGCAAGGTTATGGCGACGTGGGTGCAGCGCTTGTCGAGCACGAAGCCGTCGCAAAGGTCTCGGTCACGGGTTCGGTGCCGACCGGGCGCCGGGTCATGGCGCTTGCCGGATCGAAAATGAAGCATGCGACCATGGAACTGGGCGGCAAGTCGCCATTGATCGTCTTCGACGATGCCGATCTCGAAAACGCCATTGGCGGCGCGATGCTGGGCAATTTCTACTCTACCGGCCAGGTTTGTTCCAACGGCACCCGCGTCTTCGTGCAAAAGGGCATCCACGATCGCTTTGTCGAGCGATTGGTGGAACGGACGAAAAATATCCGCATCGGCGATCCGCTCGACCCGGAAACGCAGATGGGACCGTTGGTCAGCAAGGCGCAGCACGACAAGGTTGTCGGTTATCTGGGCATCGGCCAGCAAGACGGCGCGACGCTCGCCGTCGGCGGCAAGGTGCCGTCGCTGCAAGGGTTCGAGGGCGGGTTCTTCGTGGAGCCGACCGTCTTCACCGGCGTCACCGACACCATGCGGATCGCGCGCGAAGAAATATTCGGGCCGGTGATGAGCGTGCTGAAATTCGACGAGGAAGACGAGGTGATCGAGCGCGCCAACGCGACCGAATTCGGCCTCGCCGCCGGCGTATTCACGCGCGACCTGGCACGCGGCCACCGCGTCGTCGCCGACCTTCAGGCGGGCACCTGCTGGATCAACACCTATAATCTGACGCCGGTGGAAATTCCATTCGGCGGCGTCAAGCAGTCCGGTATCGGCCGCGAGAATTCGCTTGCCGCCCTGACGCTCTATTCGCAGTTGAAGTCGGTCTATGTCGAGACCGGCGACGTTGCGAGCCCTTACTGACCTCAGACTGAGTCGGCCGGATCGATGAACGTTTTTGCTCGTCGACCGGCCTGCCCCAAGTGCGAACTGGCCTCTTTCTGGAGCGAATAACCGGCCCAACCGGGCGTCCATTGGAGAAGCCTGCGAATTGCGACATTCGGGCCGCCATTGCGCTTGCAGGATCGGAATGCGCCGGTTATAAGCCCGCCACTGGTCACGGAGTGTAGCGCAGCCTGGTAGCGCACGTCGTTCGGGACGACGGGGTCGCAGGTTCAAATCCTGCCACTCCGACCAGTCTTTTCAAATACTTGGCATTTCCCGAAAATTGCCTCCCACCTTGAAACCCACCTGATGGCTGCGGATATTAGGATTTTTTTCCCAATTATATACTTGACATAGCTAACCCTGATTTCGTATAAACGAGTCAAGGAGTTAGACCGATGACGAACTTGACCGACCCGATTTTCAGCAACGAAGACAAGGCCCGCGCGCATCTTGAAGCGATCCGCTGGGGCGATGGCGTTTATTGCCCGCATTGCGGCAACACGTCTGAAACCTCAATTCATCGCCTTGAAGGCAAGTCCACTCGTCCCGGTCTGTTTCAGTGCAACGAATGCCGCCAGCATTTCACCGTCACGGTTGGCACGGTCATGGAGCGATCAAAAATCCCGCTGGCAAAGTGGGTTCTCGGCTTTCACCTTATGGCCGCATCCAAGAAAGGCATGAGCGCCCACCAGATGCACCGCATGTTGGGCGTGACATATAAAACCGCTTGGTTCATGTGCCATCGCATTCGCGAAGCGATGAAAGAAGATGTTGCCTCGTCCGGTCCTCTTGGAGGTGAAGGCAAGACCGTTGAAGCCGACGAAACCTACATCGGCAAGCGCGAGACGCCCCGCAAACCATCGCCGCAGCGCAAAGGCCGTCCCTTCACCAAGAAGGGCAAAGGCGGCGGCGCTGAAAAGCGCATCGTCGTCGGCTTAGTCGAGCGTGGCGGTCAGGTACGCATGTTCCATCTGAACGACGCGACAGCCGCAACCGTCCGCGACGTGCTGGTTCGCAATGTTGACCGCTCTTCAACCCTCTACACCGACGAGAGCCGCCTCTACACGCGCACCGGAGAGGAATACGCCACCCACAAGACCACGAAGCATTCGGCTGGCGAATATGCCCGCCGCGAAGGCTCGGTGGTCGTCCACTCCAACACCATCGAAGGCGTGTTCTCTGTCTTCAAGCGCGGCATGATCGGTGTCTATCAGCATTGCGGCGAAGCTCATCTGCACCGCTACCTTGCCGAGTTCGATTTCCGTTACAATCGGCGCACCGCCTTGAAGGTGAGCGACCGCGAGCGGGCCGAAGATGCGATCCGTGGCGCGGCTGGCAAGCGCCTCACATACGTTCAAACTGACAACGCCGCTTACGCCTAAGCAGAAGGCCGCTGCTTTTCTTCGTTGGCGCAGACGGCGTGCTGAGTAGAACGACGCGCTTTAGGCAAGATGGGACGCAGGAAGCGTTCTCGCCACAGCAGAGTAGGACGTCGATGCCATCGCCTTCACCCGGCGATGGTAGCAACTCTGGCGGGTAGGTGATGCCCATGCTATGGGTTCCGGTGTTAATAAGTGGGAGGGGAGCATGGCTAGGACGCAATACTTCGTTGTCCTTCACGAAGGGCAGTGGAAGATCACACTGAATGGGCAACACTACGGGCCTTACGAGACACAGAAAGCCGCTATCCGCGCGGCGGTTGATGCGGCCCACACGGAAGGCAAGGCGGGCCGAAACGGGCAAGTTCTGGTCCAAGGCCAGAACAACCAGTTCCGCACTGAATGGACCTACGGGAACGACCCATATCCGCCACCCGGCTAGTTCTTATTAGATTGCCGATTCACTGGCTTCGGCTGCTTTGACTTCACCGATTCCTGTTTAGGCTTCGGTGGGGTTGTGAGGGCGCAGCGCAAGGCATTGTCCCGGCGGGAGGCTACTTCACCATTATTCGGGTCGGCGCTGTCGGAAGGCAGTTTCGTTTTATCGGGGGGCATCATGCAACACCGTTTTCCTCCACGTCTCATACCAGACACCTTGCCCGAAGAGGAGAGAGAAACCGTTGGTCACCTAAGTTCAATCCTCTCTAACTTATCCAAATATGTGTCCGACTACGAGAATGCCTTGACGCTGTTTGATTTCGCCTGGGAGCGTCATCAACGTTCCTATGACGAATTGACTCGCTTCAGGGGGTCTTTCGCTGGCGCTTCTCCAACAGATATCGAAGCACATGCGATGAACTTAGTGACCGCACGCGGGTCTATTCTGGATGGCAGATGATCGCGGCCCGCGACGTTGCCATGACCATCTTTCATTTCCGATTTCTCTTGAACACCATCACAGGCGGGGTGTTCAAGTCCCCCACACTCCTGAGGCTCTCGGATGAGAAAGCCCTTCGATCCTTGATGTCGAGGTTCGAGAACTACTTCATCAAGGCGGAACGCGCCAGAAATGCGGTAGGCCATTCTGCCGAATTAGTTTCGACCCCAGAGAAGCTTACAGAAAATATCGTGAGTGGGGATCGTAACATTGCTGGTGTTGTATCGATCGCAGGAGGCGGAAGTTTCTTCATTGGCAGCATCCTGAATGGACGCACGCTCACCATGACAATCCAGAACGATGTAGTTTCCGTGGAGGTATCATCGGAATCCCTTCAGGTCCTAGATTCCCTATGCGACACCTTGTTTGACGCTCTGCGCCCGGCAGAGGCTGAGTTGCGAAAACGCAACTTCGAGATGCTCACGTCTCTCGCGAAAGCAAATCGCGAGCAACCCAAAGCAAGCGGAAGCGACCATCAATCGTGACGCGCCCATCTTCCTCATAAGGGCCAATGTACGCGTCGGAGTGATCTCGTTTTAGCGCGGCGTGGAGCCGCATAGCTAAGTTGCGGATTTCATCCAACTCTGCGGCATCGCGCACCGGGGGCGACGGCACCACGCCAGTGGTTTCTTCGTGAACCTCCGCATCATCTCTTTCTTTCGTGTTCGTCATAGGAACTCATCCTGGTTCCGTGACGTGCCAACCTGTCGCAAGAATCAGTATCAGCGAAAATCGGCTATGTCACGTATATAATTAGGATTTTTTTCCTTAAATTCGCTTGACTTCGGCTCCCCCACCAGGACATGTTGAGAACATCGAAGGCCTGACAAGCCACCGGTCCACCTCGAAACATCAGCGATTTGCGCGTCTGCCAATTGAACGCCTCTCTATGGCTATCGGCGTCGCGGGATGAAGCCAAGCACCCTCAACGGCCTCTGCCCGACGACTTGCTTATCCTGGTCGATCCGCTAGCAAAGCCAGAAACCGAAGGATTTCTGGCTTTGGCGACGAAGCGCTACGCCTTGCCTAAGGTGTGACCCCCGCCCCGCGTGAGGCGGTGAAGGTGATCGATCATCGGTGCGAGCATGCGGCTGCACAAAATGGGGTGGCTGGGGATTTGGTCGGTCAAGACGTGACCAGCAATGGTTCTGCTTCGCGCCTCGAGACATGGGCGAGCAGTCCCTATAGGAGCTACCAATGGCCGACAACGTCCTACCTTAGACCAAGCACCCCAAGCTGATCGTCGTGGTCGCGTTCGACCGTGGCGAGGATGGTGACTTTCCACTGGCAGATGCCAGCTTGTCATATGCCAAGGTTGGCAATACCGTCTAACCGTTTCCGGAGTGCCGGGCTTCGGGAACCTTGCGTTGTCCAAGCCAAACCGGATGTAGGCAACGAGAACCCGCATGGCAGACCCGACACTCGAAGCATTCTCCGATGTCGTCGACAAACTCTATTGCGCCGCCTACCAACCCGGTCATTGGACCGAAGCGGTGGATGCGGTTCGGAAGCTTTTCGATGGCTCGCGCGCATGCGTGTTCGTCGTTGATCCGGTAGTCGGATTTCAGTCGACGTCATCGATCGAGGGCGATGCATTTGAGGATCCTGACGCCGTCCATCTGCTGACCAACGGACAGCCTGCACAAGGCTTGGCTTGGCCTGCAACCCGGCGTGCCGCGCCGCTACGGGGAAATCATGGACCTCGACGCATTCCGCCAGGGCGATCTGGCGCGCAAGCATTTCAGTCCTCGCGAAATGGATACTGGATTGGTTTGCGCGCTTCGGGTCAGGCCCATGGCCAGGTGGTCGTTCGATGTGTCGCGCAGCTACCGTCAGGAAGATTTTTCGCAACTACACGTTAGGCTGATGGAGAAACTCGCGCCCCATGTCCTGCGCGCCAAGCAAATCGAGGATGCCATCCAAGCGCCCGCGCATCCATCAGGACACGCGGGCGATCACATTGCTGGCGTCGGGGAAAGCTGGCTCTCCCCCATACCAGCGTGAAAAGACCTTAATTCCATTGGGAACGACTCGACCTGTCAGCGGCTTACTATCCTAAGCACTCATGCTTAAAGGAAAGAGGGCCATGAAAACGCACCTTTGTATCGCAACGGCTGTACTTTTGCTCGCGGGCGGTGGCGTAGCGGCAGCACAGGACACGATCATCGTGCCAGCAGACACCGTCATCGTGCCAGCGGAGCCCGCCCCTGCGCCACGCACGGTGGTAATTCAGCCCGAACAGCAGACGGTAATTCGTGAGTACGTGCACAAAAACCCTGCTGCTTCGATCAACATACTTGGCCTGGAACTTAGCTTGGGTGCGAAGGTGCCCGACACGGTCGAACTCCGCGAGGTTCCAAACGTGCCCTATCGCTATGCTGTCATTAACGATCAAACTGTCCTGATCGACCCGGAAACTCATGAAATTGTTGATGTGTTGAACTGACTGTCATCCTACACGCAAAAGGCCTGCCCCGGCGAACCGGAGCGGGCCATATTGCTGGCGTCGGGGAGATGGTGGGGCGATGGGTCGGGGCTAATGGACCCCATGTTTCATGCTGCTGGAAGAAGCCATACTGACCTGGATCCTTCTTTGGAATAGCTTGAGGAAAAGCTCTAAAAAAGAACGATCAAAATCGGACTTGTCTCGGGACGCGTTCCCAATTCCGATGACCTGATACCAGCGCATCGCCGGTGGCCAAGGTCGGCACTTCGGCCCGCGCATCAACGACACCCTTGTTCGGCCGCAAGGTGTCAGCTGCCGCCCGGACCCTCCGCTGTGATTGTACGGTGTGCGCGCGCATTCCATGCAGCACGCGCGTACCAAACTGCCCCAGCACGACGTCCGGCACATCGGCGGGCGATTGGGTGACGAAAAACACACCGACCCCCTTCGACCGCACCAGACGCACCAGCTTTTCGATTTGCTGCAGCAGCGGCTTCGGCGCATCTCTGAACAGCAAATGTGCTTCGTCGAAAAAGAAAACTATCTTGGGTTTGGCCAGGTCGCCGGCCTCTGGCAGCTTGCGAAACAGTTCCGTCAGGAGCCAGAGAAGAAAGACAGCGTAGAGCCGGGGAGCCTCAAGAAGCTGATCGGCGTGCAGCAGGTTCACGACGCCGCGGCCATCGGCTGCCGTGCGCATGAAGTCTGTTATTTCGAAAGGCGGCTCACCAAACAGGCGGTGGCCACCTTGCGCCTCGAGCGCCAGGATGTTGCGCTGAATTGCGCTGATCGAGCTGGCGGTAATGTTCCCGAATTTTCGACAGACTTCCTCACGCATTTCCAGCATGTCGTTCAGGGTCCAGCGGAGATCGTCCAGCGTGAGCACGTAGGATTGTTCTTCCTCGGCGATACGAAATGCAATCGCCAGCGCGCCGGCCTGCGTTTCGTTCAAGCCGAGCATCGAGCCGAGCAAAAGCGCACCCATATCCTTGCTCCCTGCATGGCAGGTGAGCGCGCCCCCCTTGGCGGAGTCAGCGCGACGCATTTCTCGTATCCTCCCCTTTTGGTTGTATATTTCAACTTAATGCAACCATAGATTTAATTCGAACTTCCCGGTTTCTGCAGTCAGGCTTGGCATGCTGCGGCCATGTCAAAGCGCGCAAATCCCTTTTCCTGCAGCCGTTTTCGCGAATGTCGCGCCGGAACATCGGCGATCGAGTTTGCCATGCTGGCACCGATCTTCGTTCTTTTCCTGCTCGGAATGATTGCATACGGCATCTATTTCGGCGCCAGCCATTCGGTCCAGCAGATTGCTGCCGATGCGGCGCGCCTGGCGATCGGCGGCCAGAACGCTACCGAGCGGGAGCAGATCGTCACCGATTACGTCGCTGCCAATGCCGGCGGCTATCCGTTCATCGACCGGACCAAGCTTACCGTCAGCGCACGCGACAGCGCCAGCGTGGCCAACCAGTTCGATGTCTCGATCGGTTACGACGCGCGCAACCTGCCGATCTGGAACCTGCTGCCGGATCTGCCCATGCCCGGCACCACCATTACGTTCCGCTCGACCATCCGTGTTGGAGGCATATGATGCCGTCATTGTCCGGAAACAGGAGCCGAAACCTCTTCCGCCGCATGCTGGCCGACCGCCGCGCCAATTTTGCGGTAATGACGGCCTTGAGCGCCCCCGTCGCCATCGCCCTATGCGCGGTCGCCATCGACGAAGGCTCGCTCTATACTGAGCGTCGCTCCACGCAATCCCTGGTCGATATCGCGGCCATCACGGCGGCAGCCAATATCGACAAGGCGCAGGCCGCTGTCCTGCTTACCCTGAAGGACAATGGCCTCTCCTCTGTCGTCATCGACAACCCGGGTGAGCTACCCGAGGCCGGCAAGGCAGTCGTGGCGGTCATACGCGGACGCTATTCGGCAACCGCCAGCCCTGCTACGCGATTCGAGGCCGGCAAGGAGCCCTATAATGCGGTGCGCGTTTCCCTGCGCAAATTGGGCACGCTGCATTTCGGCGGCGCGCTGATGGCGCCGCCGGTGATCGGGACGACCGCCGTTGCCAGCGTTTCGGCGCAAGCGGCCTTTTCCATCGGCTCACGGCTTCTTTCGGTCGATACCAAGAGTTCCCCCATCCTCGATGCCGTGCTCGGCGGCCTGCTCGGGACCAGCGTTTCGCTGAACGTCATGGACTACAAGGCGCTGGTGTCGGCCGATATCAACGTGCTTTCCTTCATCGACGCCCTTGCTGTCCGGCTCAACATGACCGGCGTGACTTATGACGATGTGCTGGCATCGGAGGCGACCGTCGGGCAAATCGCGCGGGCCATGGCGGACGTGCCGGGACTGGACAGCACAAGCAGGCTGGCGCTGCAGGCGATTGCGTTAAAGGCGGCCGGCGCTGGCAAGATCGGTCTCCGGAGCCTTGTCGATCTGGGCCCGACCGGGCGGCTTGGCCTTGGACAATCGGCTGGCCAGCTCTCCGTCGTTGCCAACGCCCTGTCGATGCTGACCGCATCGGCGGTGCTCGCGGACGGGAAGCACCAAGTCGATGTCGATCTCGGGGCGAACGTTCCAGGCCTGCTGTCCACCCGCCTCAGCATCGCCATCGGCGAACCGGAACAGCATTCGCCGTGGCTGGCCGTCGGCGAGAAGGGAACTGTGGTGCGTACCGCCCAGACACGCATCCGCCTTGTCGTCGGGGTGGGCGGGCTTGGCTCCCTGCTCGGCAAAATCGTTACGCTGCCGCTTTATGTCGACATCGCCTATGCCAAGGGGGCGCTTGCCGACATATCCTGCAGCTCCGGGCGCGTCGAACAGGTAAGCATCGATGCAACGCCGGGCGTGGCCGATCTGCGCATCGCCGCCGTCGACAGCGCCGCAATGAACGATTTCAGCCGGCCGCCGGTTTTTTCACCCGCCAAACTCGTGGACGTTTCCTTGCTTGGGCTTGGCTTGGTTTCGATTTCGGCGCAGGCACGCGCGGCAATGGAAAACAGCAAGGCGACCAGCCTCCGTTTCAGCAGCAACGACATAAAGACCCGAGCCACCAAAGGCGTTTCGACGCATGAGCTTACCGGTTCGCTCGCCGGGACGCTGCTTGGCAGCCTGCATCTGGAGGCCCATCTGCTCGGCCTGAAGATCGGCGTTCCAACGGCAGTCACCACGGCCCTGGGGACGACACTGCAAGCGGCAACCACGCCCCTCGATGCCGTTCTCGACAATCTGCTGGCGCTTCTGGGCATCGAGATAGGCGCCGCCGACATCCGCGTTACCGGCGCGACGTGCGGGAATTCAGTGCTGGTGCAGTAACAAGACGCCGGTCAGTAAAGCTGGCCGATGAAGCAGCGCAATTCAGGCAATGACAGCGTCCCGTTCTGCAACGCCGCGCCATAGCCTGCAAAATCAACAGCCTCGACCGGTCCGAGTTCCGGCGGCAGCGCCCACAACGCCGGCTGGGCCGCAAAATTGAACACGCACAGCAGTTTTTCGCCAGAGCCCTCGCGGATAAAGGCAAGCACATCGCCCTCGGCATCGAGGAAGCGAATGGAGCCGGACGCCAGCGCAGGGTGCGCGCGCCGCAATGCCAGCACGGCGCGGTAATGGGCGAGAACCGACAAATCGTCGGCGTTCTGGACATCCACGGCCTTTGCCCGATGGCTTTCAGGCACCGGAAGCCAGGGCTTTGCGGTCGAAAAACCCGCATTGACCGCGCTCGCCTCCCACACCATCGGCGTGCGGCAACCATCCCTGCCCTTGAAACCCGGCCAGAAGCGGATGCCGTAGGGATCGCGCAGATCCTCGAAGGCGATCTCGGCTTCCTCCAGCCCCAGTTCCTCGCCTTCGTAAAGGCAGATGGAACCGCGCAAGGCGCACAGCAGTTCGACCGCGAACTTGGCGACCGCAACCGTGTCGCCGCCGGGCCGCGTCCAGCGCGTCACATGGCGCGCCACGTCATGGTTGGAGAACGCCCAGCACACCCAGCCGGAAGGCGCGGCGGCCTCGAAGGCTTCCACGCAGCCGCGCACATGCGCCGCCGAAAACTCCGGCCCGAGCATGTCGAACGTGTAGCACATGTTGAGTTTTTCGTGGCCGGCCGTATAGGCGGCCAGCGTCTGCAGCGAGCGGCTTTCGTCACCGACTTCGCCGACCACGGCATGCCCCTCGCTCTCATCGATCAAGGTCCGAAACCGCTTCAGGAAATCGATATTCTCAGGTCGCGACTTGTCGAACAAATGTTCCTGGAAATTATACGGATTGGTGTCCGTGTTCGTCCCGGCGACGCTTTCCGGCAGCGGCGGGTTGCTGCGCAGCCACCGGTCCTGAATGTAGTAGTTGACCGTATCGAGCCGGAAGCCGTCGACGCCGCGCTTCAGCCAGAAGCGGACCGTCTCGAGCATCGCGTCTTGCACGTCCATATTGTGAAAATTGAGCGCCGGTTGCGAACTCAGGAAATTGTGCAGGTAATATTGCCGGCGGCTCGAATCCCACTCCCATGCGGGGCCGCCGAACACCGACATCCAATTGTTGGGCGCGGTGCCGTCCAGCCTTGCATCCGCCCATACATACCAATCGGCCTTGGGATTGGCCCGGCTGGCGCGGCTTTCGATGAACCATGGATGCCGGTCGGAAGAATGCGCCAGCACCTGGTCGATGATGACTTTCAGCCCCAGCCGGTGCGCCTCGGCAATGACGGCATCGAAATCCTCCATCGTGCCGAACAGCGGATCGACCGCTTCGTAATCGGAAACGTCATAGCCCATGTCGGCCATCGGCGACTGGAAGAAGGGCGATAGCCAGACGGCATCGACGCCAAGCGAAGCGACATGGCCCAGACGCCGGACGATGCCGCGCAGATCGCCGCTGCCGTCGCCGCTGGTGTCCTGGAACGAGCGTGGATAAATCTGATAGATGACGCAGCCCCGCCACCACTCGGCCTTGTTGTCGCCTGCCATTGCATCTCTCCTGTGGTGCTACGCCTTGCGCCCGACCATGAACACCACCGTGCGCCCCGGCACCATCTGCGGATCGTCGCCGGCTTGCTCGGGAGCCGGCAAAGCCGGGGCCCAGTCACAGCCTTGCCGGGCCGGTAGCAAGAACCGGCATGGCTGACGGTCGCCATTGATGGCAATCGCTGCCCATCCATCGCCTGTCCCAAGCAGCATGACAAGCCGGCGCCGGTTGGGATCACGCCAATCGGCTTCTTCAAGCGGCACGCCGGCTTCGGTCAACCACGCCACGTCCGGGCTTTCGTCAGGACGCGGCGCACCGGTCAGGAAAGCCGTTTCAGCAAGCACCGGCACCGCGCGGCGCAGCGCGCCCAGCGCGAAGGCATAGGCTTCCAGCGCACGGTCTCGCCCTTCCCAGTCGAGCCAGGTGATTTCATTGTCCTGCGCATAGGCGTTGTTGTTGCCGCGCTGGGTTCGGCCGAACTCGTCGCCGGCGGTCAGCATGATCGTGCCGCGCGAGGCGAACAGCGTTGCCAGCATGGCGCGGCGATCGCGGGCGCGCGCTTCGTTCACTTCGCTGTCGGCGCTCTCGCCCTCGACCCCGTTGTTCCACGAAAAATTCTCGTCGTGACCGTCGCGATTGTGCTCGCCATTGGCGTCGTTGTGCTTTCCGGCATAGGCGGCGATGTCGGCGAGCGTCATGCCATCGTGCGCGGCGATGAAATTGACTGAGCGGGTTCTCTCACCGGCGAACACGTCGGACGAGCCGGCAAGCCGCGTCGCCAGCGCGCCGACC
This sequence comes from Mesorhizobium sp. A556, assembly GCF_054489545.1. Taxonomy (NCBI): domain Bacteria; kingdom Pseudomonadati; phylum Pseudomonadota; class Alphaproteobacteria; order Hyphomicrobiales; family Phyllobacteriaceae; genus Mesorhizobium; species Mesorhizobium sp. A556. The sequence goes on along the minus strand of NZ_JBTMXA010000002.1, from coordinate 279,909 downwards.
ATGCCGCTGTCGTCGCGCCAGAAACGCCGGACATCGTCGCGGTATTTGTCGTTCCATTCGAGGAAGGGCGATCCGAAATTGCCGAGCTGATAACCGCCCGGTCCTATATCCCACGGTTCGGCAATCAGCACCCTGTCGCTGAGAACCGGATCGTTGCGCATGGCGTCAAGCAGGGGGGCATGCGGGTCGAAACCGCGGCTCACCCGACCGAGAACGGTGCCGAGATCGAAGCGAAAGCCGTCGATGCCGGCGTGGCGGACAAAATGCCGAAGACTGTCGAGAATGAGTTCCCGAGCGACGGGGTGCTCACAGGCAACCGTGTTGCCGGTGCCTGTGTCGTTGACGAGCTTGCCATCCGCGCCACGCGAAAAATAGGCCTGACCATCCAACCCGCGTAACGAAAGCGTCGGGCCAAGCGCATCGCTTTCGCCGGTGTGGTTGAAGACGAGATCAAGGATGACGCCGATACCGGCATCATGAAGTGCCGCTACCGTATCCCGCAGGTCCGCCAGCCCGCCCGGCGCGAGGCGCGGATCGAGCGCCATGAAGGTCACCGGATTGTATCCCCAGGCATTGGTGAGGCCTAGCGGCGGCAGATGCCGCTCGTCAATCTTGGCCGTCACGGGCATCAGTTCGACGGCAGAGACGCCCAGTTTGCGCAGATGCTCGATAATCGCAGGCGCCGCCAGCGCCCGGATGGTGCCTCGATCCTGTTCCGGCACGCCTGGATGCCGCATCGAGAAAGCGCGCACCGCAATTTCATAGATCAGGCCGCCGGGCTGGAACAGGGGCGGCGCTGCCGGAACCGGATTTGTCAACGCACGCGCAATCGCCTTGGGCATCAGTGGCGCCGTATCGCCGCCCTCGCCGCGCCGGGCGGCAAGGCAGGTATCATAGACATAGGGGCGGTCGATCTCGAGCGCGTAAGGGTCGGCCAGCAACTTTTCCGGGTCGAACCACAGGCCGCGCTCCGGCACATACTCGCCATCGGCACGGAAGCCGTAGCGCGTGCCCGCGCCAAGCCCCGAAACGAAAAGCGCATGGATCCCCTCGCCTTCCGGTTCGAGTTCAAGCCTGTCGGTTTCCCGCTCCCCCGCCGCGTCGAAGATCGACACCCATACGCGCGTGGCATGGCCCGACCAGACAGCAAAGCGGATACCGCCGGGCCGAACAAGGCTGCCTAATCTCGAATGGTCCGGCACGCGCACGGGCTCAGGTGATGACAGTAGGCTTGGCTCGCCCGGTATGGCTGTGGATGCCCGCAATATCGTCGGCGGCTGCGATCAGGTCGGCAAGTGCCTCCTGTGTGTCGATGTCGTGCCGGGCCGGGTCAGGCTCGTAGCGTTCGATATAGACGCGGAGCGTCGCCCCGGACGTGCCGGTGCCGGACAGCCGGAAAACCACGCGCGAGCCGCCCTCGAACAGAACGCGGATGCCCTGATGCTCGCTCACCGAGTGGTCGACCGGATCGTGATACGCGAAATCGTCGGCCCTCTCGACCGTCAACCCGCGCACCGTCGTGCCCGGCAGCGAGGCAAGCTTGCCGCGCAATTCGTCAACCAGCGCATTGGCGCGCTCGCTGTCGACCTCTTCGTAATCGTGGCGCGAGTAATAGTTGCGGCCGTAGGTCGCCCAGTGGTCGGTGGCAATCTGCTTGGCGCTTTGCCCGCGCGCCGCCAGGATCGACAGCCATAACAGCACCGCCCACAGCCCATCCTTCTCGCGCACATGGCTGGAGCCGGTTCCGGCACTTTCCTCGCCGCAGATCGTCGCCATGCCGGCGTCGAGCAGATTGCCGAAGAATTTCCAGCCGGTCGGCGTTTCGTAAATACCGATGCCGAGCTTTTCGGCGACCCGGTCGGCAGCGCCGCTGGTCGGCATGGAACGGGCGATGCCCTTCAATCCTGCCTTATAGCCCGGAGCGACGGTCGCGTTGGCCGCCAGCATCGCCAGCGAATCCGACGGCGTGATGAAGATGCCCTTGCCGATGATCAGGTTGCGGTCGCCGTCGCCGTCGGACGCTGCGCCGAAATCCGGCGCATCCGCGCTCATCATCTCGTCATAGAGAGACTTGGCGTGGACGAGGTTCGGGTCCGGGTGATGCCCGCCGAAATCGGGCAGCGGCTTGAAATTACGGCAGGTGCCGTCCGCCGCCCCCAGGCGGTGCTCCAGAATTTCCTTCGCATAAGGCCCTGTCACGGCGTGCATGGCGTCGAAGCGCATGCGGAACCCTGATTTAAAAAACTTCCGCAACGCATTGAAATCGAAAAGACTTTCCATCATGTCGGCATAGTCTTTGACGGAATCGATGACCTCGACGGTCATGCGTTCGATTTTGGTCGTGCCGACCGTGTCGATATCGACGGGAGCGTTGTCGGCGATCTTGAACTGCGAAATCGCCTTCGTCCTGGCGAAGATCGCATCGGTGATTTTCTCAGGCGCAGGGCCTCCGTTTTCGGCGTTGTACTTGATGCCGAAATCGCCATCCGGGCCGCCCGGATTGTGGCTGGCCGACAGGATGATGCCGCCAAACGCCTTGTATTTGCGGATAATGTGTGATGCCGCCGGAGTCGACAGAATGCCGCCCTGCCCGACCATGATTTTGCCAAAACCATTGGCGGCGGCGATGGAAATCGCCTTCTGGATGATCTCGCGGTTATAGTAGCGGCCATCACCGCCGATCACCAGAATCTTGCCCGAAAATCCGTCCAGCGCGTCGAAAATCGACTGGATGAAATTCTCCGCATAATGTTCCTGCTGGAATACTGGCACCTTCTTGCGCAGGCCGGAAGTACCCGGCTTCTGGTCGTCATAGGGCTTGGTCGCGACGGTGCGTATCATGCGTTATCGAGCCTTTTCGAAAGAAGCCGGGAGTAGAGTTCGACGTATTTTTCGGCGCTCCGATCCCAGGACACATCGGCTTTCATGCCTTGGCGCTGGAGCGAGCCCCATATCGGCCGGTTCTGGTAAATCGCCATCATCCGCTGGATCGCGTGCAGCAGCGCGCCGGCGGCGTCTGGCGTGAACTGGAAGCCGGTAGCAACGCCGGCTGAAACCGCCGCCTCGTTGGCGTCGATAATCGTGTCGGCAAGGCCGCCGGTGCGCGCGACGATCGGCACGCAGCCATAGCGCAGGCCGTAAAGCTGGGTCAGGCCGCACGGCTCGAAACGCGATGGGATAACGATGGCATCGCAGCCGCCCTGCATGAGATGCGACAGCCCCTCGTCATAACCGACGACCACGCCGACGCGGCCGCGATGGCGGGCGGCGGCGGCAAGCAGCGCACCTTCCAGCCCTGCGTCGCCCGATCCCAGAACGGCGAGACGCGCGCCGGCTGCGACAAGCCCGTCGATGACGGAGACCAGCGTGTCCATGCCCTTTTGCCAGGTCAGCCGGCTGACCACGCAGACGATCGGACCGTCTTGGCGATCGAGCAAAAACCGCTCTTCCACGGCCGCCTTGTTGGCTTTGCGCGCCTTCAGCGTCTTGGCCGAATAGGTCGACACCAGATGCGGGTCCGTCTCCGGATTCCAGACATCGACATCGATGCCGTTGACGATGCCGTGCAGGTCGCTGGCTCGCATGGTAATCAGCCCGTCCAGACCCATGCCGAACTCGGGCGTGCAGATTTCCTGCGCGTAGGTCGGCGAAACCGTGGTGATCGCCCAGGCGGCCTGCAGCCCCGCCTTGAGGAAGCCGACGCCGCCGTAATATTCGACGCCGTCGAGCGCCATCGCCGATGCCGGCAGGCCGAGTTCAAGAAAAATGCCGGCGGGAAAGCGGCCCTGGAAAGCGAGGTTGTGGACCGTCATCACCGAGGGCGTGCCGGCCGCCTTGCCGTAGCGCATATAGGCCAGCGTCATCGCCGACTGCCAGTCATGCGCGTGGACAATATCCGGTGCATAGCCGGCGACGCCGCCAGCGGCAATGTCCGCGCCGGCCTGGCTGAGCGCTGCGAAACGCTGCCAATTATCCGCCCAGTCGGCCCCGGCCGGATCGCCATAGGGGCCGCCGGGCCGGTCAAACAGATGCGGCGCGTCGAGCACGAACAGGTCGAGCCCGGCAAGTTGCACCGCGTGGATCGCGGCCCTGCCGCCGTACAGTTTAGGATAGGAAAGGACCGCCTTCTTTTTCTTGAACGCGCCCATCACCACCGGATAGCCGGGGATGAGGCTGCGCATGGTCACGCCCTTGCCGGCTAGGGCGACAGGCAGCGCGCCGGCCACGTCTGCCAGTCCACCGGTCTTGATCAGCGGATAGATTTCCGGCGTGACGGAAAGGACCTGCATCCTACAATTCCAGCCTGTCGATCATCGTTTGGGTAATCAGGCAGATGCCTTTTTCGGACACGCGAAAACGCTTGGCGTCGAGCACCGGGTCCTGGCCGACCACCAGCCCTTCGGGTATTTTCACGCCGTGGTCGATGACGACGCGTTTCAAATGCACGTTGCGGCCGACGGTGCAGTCGGGGAGCATCACCACCTCGTCCAGCGACGAGAAGGAATTGATGCGCGCGCCGGTGAAGATCAGGCTGCGCCGCAGCGAGGCACCGGAAACGATGCAGTCGCCCGACACCAGCGACGAGACGGCGGACCCGCGCCTGCCGTCCTCGTCATGCACGAATTTTGCCGGCGGCTTCAATTCGGCATAGGTCCAGATCGGCCAGTCGCCGTCGTAGAGGTCCAGTTCCGGCGTAATGTCGGTCAGGTCGATATTGGCTTCCCAATAGGCGTCGACCGTGCCGACGTCGCGCCAGTAAGCCTGCGCCTCGGAGGTCGAGCGAACGCAAGATTTGGCGAAGCGGTGGGCAATTGCCTTGCCGCCCTTGACGATCTCCGGGATGATGTCCTTGCCGAAGTCGCGGCTCGAATTGGGGTCGGCGGCATCCTTGCGCAGCATTTCCATCAGGAATTTCGTCCTGAAAACATAAATGCCCATCGACGCCAGCGCGAAATCCGGCTTGTCGGGAATGCCGGGCGGATCGGCCGGCTTTTCGACAAAGGACAAGATATTGTCCTTCTTGTCGACATGCATCACGCCGAAGCCGACCGCTTCCATGCGCGGCACTTCAAGACAACCGACGGTAACGTCGGCGCCGGCATCGACATGCTGGCGCAGCATCAGTTCGTAATCCATCTTGTAGATGTGGTCGCCGGCGAGGATGATCATGAATTCCGGGCTGTAGCTCTCAATGATGTCGATGTTCTGATAGACGGCATCGGCGGTGCCTTCGTACCATTGCGTTTCCGAAACGCGCTGGCTGGCCGGCAGGATGTCAAAACTTTCGTTGCGCTCGGGCCGCAAGAAGTTCCAGCCGCGCTGCAAGTGGCGGATCAGCGAATGCGCCTTGTACTGCGTGGCAACGCCAAGCCGGCGGATGCCGGAGTTGAGCGCATTGGACAGGGCGAAATCGATGATGCGGGTCTTGCCGCCGAAATAGACCGCGGGCTTGGCGCGCCGGTCGGTCAGTTCCTTCAGGCGGCTGCCGCGCCCGCCCGCCAGCACATAGGCCATGGCGTCGCGCGCCAGCGGCTGGGTCCGTTTCGTCTCAACCATTTACAGCCTCCAGTTAACCCCACTACGCAACAAGTTCGAGCATGATCGTGGCCAGCGACGGCAGCAGCAGCGTCGCCGAGATTTTCCCACCCTCATTGCAGGCTTCCACCGCACCGCCATTGCCCTTGCCGGAGCCGCCATATTCGGCGGCATCGGTATTGATGATCTCACGCCATTTTCCTTCGACGGGCAGCGGCACTCGATAATTCTCGCGCGGCATGGGCGTGAAATTGCATATGACGGCGACGGGCTTTTCACCCGGTGCGCTGCGCAACCAGGCGAACACCGAATTGGCGCTGTCGTCGACGATCAGCCAGGAAAAACCTTCCGGCTCGCAATCACGCGCATGCAGCGCCGGCTTTGAGCGATAGAGGTGGTTCAGGTCGCGCACTGTGTCGCGCACGCCGCGATGCGGGGCGAAATCCAGCAGGTTCCAGTCGAGCGCGCGCGCTTCCGACCATTCGCGCCGTTGCGCGAATTCCTGTCCCATGAACAGCAGCTTCTTGCCCGGATAGCCCCACATGAAGGCATAGAACGCACGCAGCGTGGCGAACTTCTGCCAGTCGTCGCCCGCCATCTTGCCCAGCAGCGTGCCTTTTCCATGCACAACTTCATCATGGGAAAGCGGCAGCACGAAATTTTCGCTGAAGGCGTAGGTAAGACCGAAAGTGATGTCGTTGTGATGGTGCTTGCGGTGGATCGGCTCCCTGGAAAAATATTCCAGCGTGTCGTGCATGAAGCCCATATTCCACTTGAAGCCGAAGCCCAGGCCGCCCTCATGCACCGGCTGCGAAACCTTCGGCCAGGACGTCGATTCCTCGGCGATGGTCATGACGCCCGGATGGTGGCCGTAAAGCTCCTTGTTCATCTTCTGGAGGAAGCTGACGGCCTCCAGATTTTCGCGCCCGCCCTTTTCGTTCGGCAGCCATTCGCCGGCTTTTCGCGAATAGTCGAGGTAGAGCATGGAGGCGACAGCGTCGACGCGCAGGCCGTCGACATGGTATTTTTCCGCCCAGAACAGCGCATTGTTGACGAGGAACGACACCACCTCGCGGCGGCCAAAATTGTAGATGGCCGTATTCCAGTCGGGATGAAAACCCTTGCGCGGGTCGGCATGCTCATAAAGTGCCGTGCCGTCGAACTTCGCCAAGCCATGCTCGTCCACCGGGAAATGCGCGGGAACCCAATCGAGGATGACACCGATCCCCGCGCGGTGCGCGCCGTCGATGAAGCGGGCAAACCCATCCGGGTCACCGAAGCGGGCCGTCGGCGCATAAAGACCGGTCGTCTGGTAGCCCCATGACGGGTCATAGGGATATTCGGAGATCGGCATGAACTCGATATGGGTGAAGCCCGTATCGACGACATAGGGGATCAGCCGCTCGGCCATTTCGTCCCAGGACAGGAACGAGCCGTCGTCGCGCAACTGCCACGAGCCGGCATGGACCTCATAGATCGAGATCGCCTCGCGCCGCAGATCGGCCTTGCGCCAATAGGCCCGATGCGCGGCGTCGCCCCATTCATGCGCCGGCGGCACGGCGATAACCGAAGCTGTTGCCGGCCGCAGTTCCGACTTGAAGGCGAACGGGTCGGCTTTCAGCGGCAGGCGCACGCCGCCCGGCCCGATTATTTCGTATTTGTAGGCGCGGCCAGCGCCGACATCGGGAAGGAACAATTCCCAGATGCCGGTGTCGCGGCGGTCGCGCATCGGATGGCGGCGGCCGTCCCACTCGTTGAAATCACCAACGACCGAGACACGCCGCGCATTGGGTGCCCAGACGGCGAAATGCACGCCGGAAGCGCCCTCATGCTCGATGAGATGCGCGCCAAGCTTGTCGAACAGGCGCAGATGCGAGCCTTCGGCAATGTAGTAATCGTCCATCGGGCCGAGCACCGGGCCGAACGAATACGGGTCGGTCAGCGTCCACTCGCCGCCGGCGTTTTTCGCGTGATAGCGCAGCGGCTGGCGCTTTTTGATGGAAAGCCTGCCCTCGAAAAAGCCGGCATCGTTGCTGCGTGTCAGTTCGCCGACCTCCTTGCCGGCGAGCGTGCAGGCGATGACGGTCTCGGCACCCGGCACGAAACAGCGGGCGACGATCCCCCTGCCCGCCTGCTGGACACCGAGAACCGCAAACGGATCGCCATGGGTGCCCGCCACAATCGCTGCGACATCGCTGGCTGCGGCTAGCGCCACCGGCTCGACAGACGCTGCGGACGCGCGCGGTGTTCTCATCAAGCGACGCCCTCCCCAAGCGTCTGGCCACATGAAACGGGCCTCATGCAATCACATCAAGCGGGTACGTTCCAGATGTCTTTCGCATATTCGCGGATCGTCCGATCGGAAGAGAACCAGCCGACGCGCGCGACATTGCGGATCGCCCTCGCCTGCCAGTCAGCGCTGTCGCGCCAGACCTCATCCACCTGGCGCTGGGCCGCGGCATAGGCATCGAAATCGGCCGCCACCATGAACCAGTCGCTGTTGTAGATACCGTCGATCAGATCGCGGTAGCGCCCCGGATCGCCGGGCGAAAATACCCCCGATGAGATCGCAGCGAGTGCTTGCGCCAATTCGGGCGACCCTTCGATGACGGCTCGCGGCTGGTAGCCGTTGTCGCGGCGCTCGGCCACTTCTTGCGTCGTCAGGCCGAAAATGAAGATGTTGTCGTCGCCGACACGTTCCTTGATCTCGACATTGGCCCCGTCGAGCGTGCCGATGGTCAGTGCGCCGTTCAGCGCGAACTTCATGTTGCCGGTGCCCGAAGCCTCCATGCCGGCCGTCGAGATTTGCTCCGAGAGGTCGGCGGCCGGTATCATGATTTCGGCCAGGCTGACATTGTAGTTCGGCACGAACACGATTTTCAGAAGGCCGCGCACCGCCGGGTCGCTGTTGATGACGCGGGCGACGTCGTTCGCCAGTTTGATGATGAGCTTGGCGTTGTGATAGCTGGGCGCCGCCTTGCCGCCGAAGAATTTCACGCGCGGCATCCAGTTGCGCTCGGGGTGCGAGCGTATCTGATCGTAGAGCGCAACCGCCTCCAGAATGTTCAGCAGTTGCCGCTTGTACTCGTGGATGCGCTTGATCTGGATGTCGAACAGGGCAGACGGATCGAGTTTGATGCCGAGCCGTTCAGCCACGAGATTGGCGAGCCGCACTTTGTTCGCCCGCTTGACGCCTGAAAATTTCTCGCGAAACCCGGCATCGTCGGCAAACGCCTCCAGTCCCTTGATCGCGTCGATATCGTCGAGAAAGGCGTCGCCGATCGTCTCGCGCGCCAGCGCGGTCAAGCCCGGATTGCACTGGATCAGCCAGCGGCGCGGCGTAATGCCGTTGGTCTTGTTGTTGATGCGCTCAGGGTAGAGCCGGTGAAGATCGGCGAACACTGTCTGCTTCATCAGTTCGGTATGCAGTGCCGACACGCCGTTGATCGAATGCGACCCGACAAAGGCCAGATTGCCCATGCGCACGCGCCGGTCGCCATTTTCCTGGATCAGCGAAATGCGGCCGATCTCCTCGTCGGAAAACGCTTTGGCCGCGCGCGCTTCGATCAGAATCTGCGCGTTGATGGCATAGACGATCTGCATGTGGCGCGGCAAAAGCCGCTCGAACAGCGGCACCGGCCAGCTTTCCAGCGCTTCTGGCAAAAGCGTGTGGTTGGTGTAGCCGAAGGTGCGCTTGGTGACATCCCATGCCGGATCGAAATCCATGCCGTGGATATCCATCAAAAGCCGCATCAATTCGGGAACGGCGATGGCCGGGTGCGTATCGTTGAGGTGGATCGCCGCCTTGTCGGGCAGCGTGGCGAGATCGCCATATTGACTGAGGTGGCGCTGGACGATGTCCTGCAAGGAAGCCGTCGAGAAGAAATACTCCTGCCGAAAGCGCAGTTCCTGCCCTTCCTTGTGCGAGTCCGCCGGATAGAGCACCCGCGACAGCGCATCGGCCTTGTTGCTCTCGGCCAGCGCGCCGATATGGTCGCCGGCGTTGAACTTGTCGAGCAGGATCGGATCGAGCGGCATGCCGGACCATAGCCGCAGCGTGTTGACGCGGTTGGCGCGCCAGCCGACAACCGGCGTATCGTAGGCCACCGCCAGCACCCGTTCAGTGGGCTTCCAGACATGGCGTTCGGGTTCGCCATCCGGCGCGACCATCACCTCGACGGAACCGCCGAAACCGACCTCAAACGAACGCTCGCGGCGTTCGAACTCCCACGGATCGCCATGGTCGAGCCAGGTTTCGGGCAGTTCGACCTGCCAGCCGTCGTGGATTTCCTGCCGGAACATGCCGTTGGCGTAGCGAATGCCATAGCCATGGGCCGGAATATCGACGCTGGCCATCGATTCCATGAAGCAGGCGGCGAGACGGCCAAGGCCGCCATTGCCGAGCGCCGCATCGGGTTCGAGCGCTGCGATCACGTCGAGGTCGACATTCAGCGACGCCAGGGCCGTGCGCATATCCTCCATCAGCCCGAGATTGGAAAAGGCATCGCGCATCAGCCGGCCGATCAGGAATTCGAGCGACAGGTAATAGACACGCTTCTTCTTGTGTTCGTAGGCTTCCTTGGTCGCCTCGATCCAGTGATCGACGATGCGGTCGCGGACCACGACGATGGAAGCGGTCAGCCAGTCATGCGGGGTGGCGACGGTCATGTCCTTGCCGACCCGGTATTTGAGCGCCTTGAGCACCTCGCTGGCAAGCGCCTTGGGGTCGGGCTTTTCCAGACCGGCTTCGGCAATTTTCGTCACACGCGTCATGTCGTCTCTTCAATACTGGCCCGCATCCTGCGGAAATCTTCAAGAATGTATCGCCCCTTGACCGTTCATGCTAGGCGATGGCCAAAGTTTTTCAACCGATTTAAATGACCGAGAACGCCAAGCCACAGACAGATTGTTGCAACCGGTGAGTCCAAGCTTTATGCCGACATCTCAGGCGTTGTGCCGATATCATTGTGTCATCGATTAGCCGGGGACCCGAAAACCATGATCCTTTGCTGCGGGGAAGCCCTTATCGACATGCTGCCGCGCAAAACCAGCGCCGGAGAAGCTGCATTTTCGCCTTATGCCGGCGGGGCGGTGTTCAATACCGCCATTGCGCTCGGGCGGCTCGGCGCGCCGGCCGAGTTCTTTTCCGGCCTGTCCACCGATCTGTTCGGACAACAGCTCACGCGGGTTCTGGCGGACAGCAAAGCCGGGACGCGCTATGCGCATTTTTCGGCGCGGCCGACAACCATGGCCTTTGTCGACCTGAAGGACGGCCATGCCAGCTATCTGTTCTACGACGAGGGAACGGCCGGACGCATGCTGTCACCAGCAGATCTGCCCGACCTCGCCGATGACGTCGACGCCCTGCTGTTCGGCGCGATCAGCCTGATTCCCGAGCCATGCGGGTCGACCTACGAGGCGCTGATGGCGCGGGAATGCGAACGCCGCGTCACCATGCTCGATCCCAACATCCGGCCGGGCTTCATCCCGGATCGGGCCAAGCATACCGAGCGCATCCGGCGGATGATGGGCATGGCCGACATCGTCAAGCTGTCGGACGAGGACCTGGACTGGTTCGGCGAACCGGGGTCGCGCGAAGAGATCGTCCACCGCTGGCTCGGTCGCGGACCGAAGCTGATCGTGGTGACGCGCGGCGGCGACGGCGCTGTCGGCTACACCAAAAACCACAGTGTCGACATCCGGCCGGACAAGGTCGAGGTGGTCGATACGGTCGGGGCCGGCGATACGTTCAATGCCGGCATTCTGGCCTCCCTGCACGAGCAGAAATTGCTGACGAAGGCCGCAATCGCCGATCTGTCACAGTACGCCATACGCGACGCGCTGACGCTGGGAGCCAAGACCGCTGCCGTCACCGTATCGCGCGCTGGCGCCAACCCGCCCTGGCGACACGAACTCGCCTGACTTCACCCGATGCGCGATCACTTTATGTTTATGTTTTTCGCCCCCGGCAAATCGGGTCGCGGCCACCGCGCTACAACGGCTTGATTTAAGCCGCACCGTCGCGCCTCTCGGCAATCGCCACGAAACGCTGCTGCTGCACGAACGGCCCAAGCTGGCGCTTTCTCGATCCGCTCAACTCTGATACGAGCGCTTGTTTCCGGAAAACTTTTTGAGAGCCGACATGCAATTCATCGATCTTGGCGCACAGCGCGCGCGTATCAGCGACCGGCTTAAGGCGGCAATCGACCGCGTCGTCGACGAGGGGCGCTACATCCTCGGGCCGCAGGTCGCGGAATTCGAGGCCAAACTCGCCGATTATATCGGTACCAAGCATGTCATTGCCTGCGCCAACGGCACGGATGCGCTGCTTTTGCCGCTGATGGCATCGGGCATCGGCCCCGGTGATGCGGTGTTCGTGCCCAGCTTCACCTTCGCGGCCACCGCCGAAGTCGTGGCGCTGCGGCAGGCGGAGCCGGTATTCGTCGACGTCGATCCGAAGACCTACAACATCGACATCGCCAGCCTCGAAGCGGCCATTTCCATGGTCAAGAGCGAAGGCCGGCTGAAGCCGAGGGCGATCATCCCCGTCGACCTGTTCGGCCTTGCCGCCGACTACGACGCCCTCATGGCCATCGCCGACCGCGAAAACCTGCTGGTCATCGAAGATGCCGCCCAGTCGATCGGCGGCTCGACGGACGGCAAAATGTGCGGCGCATTCGGCCATGTCGGCTCGACCAGCTTCTATCCGGCAAAGCCGCTCGGCTGCTATGGCGACGGCGGCGCGATGTTCACCAACGACGATGCGTTGGCCGAAAAGCTTCGCTCCTTCGCCTTCCATGGCAAGGGCGAGACGCAGTACGACAACATCCATGTCGGCATCAATTCGCGCCTCGACACAATCCAGGCGGCGATCCTGATCGAAAAGCTGGCCATTCTCGAAGACGAGATGGAAGCCCGCCGCACCGTAGCGCAGCGTTATGCCGATGGCCTTGGCGACATCGTCACGGCAGCGAACAACCCCACCGGCGGACGCTCGGCATGGGCGCAATACGCCATCGAAACGCCGAAGCGCGACGGATTGCGGGCGCATCTCACCGAAAAGGGCATTCCCTCGGTGATCTACTATGTGAAGCCACTGCACGAACAGGTCGCCTACAGCGCCTACCCGAAGACACCGACCGGGCTAAAAGTTTCGGAAGAACTGCCCAACCGCATCCTGTGCCTGCCGATGCACCCCTATCTGAGCGAGGCCGACCAGGACCGCATCATCGAGACGATCCGCAACTATATTGGCTCGAACTCGCAAAACGCAGCCGCAGAGTAAGGATTCAGGCAGAGGCCTTGTTGCCTGTCCTGCCGGTGGCGATGAAATGCGGGTTGGCGAAATCCTCGTCGTCCGGTTGGTTGCGCTTGCCGTAGGCGAGCGGCTTTCCATCCAGCGTCCGCGTCATGCCGCCTGCGGCGCGCAATACGGCGTCGCCGGCAGCCGTATCCCATTCCATCGTGCGGCCGAAGCGTGGATAGACGTCCGCCTCGGCGCTTGCCAGCAGGCAGAATTTCAGCGACGAGCCGACCGAGACGATTTCGGCCGCGCCCAGCGAGCGAATATAGGCGTCGGTTTCCGGCGTGTTGTGCGAGCGGCTGGCGACGACGGCCAGCGGCTCCCCTGCGCCGCGCGCGACAATTAAACGCCGGCCGGTGATTTCGTAATCGCCGTCAATGTCGAGGGTCTCCGCCCTGCCCGGCCTTCCGGAAAAAAAGCGCTTGCTGCACGGCGCAAACACCACGCCGACTTCCGGCCTGCCATCCCGCACCAGCGCGATGTTGACCGTGAAATCGGTGCGGCGGTTGACGAATTCCTTGGTGCCGTCGAGCGGGTCCACCAGGAAGAATGCCCCGTCGAGACGAGGCGGCACGATGCCGACGGAGGCTTCTTCTTCCGCCACGCAGGGAATATCGGGAAACGCCGCACGCAGACCGGACAGGATGATCGCCTCGCTGGCCCTGTCGGCTTCCGTGACGGGCGAACTGTCGGCCTTGTGGTCGACGGCGCAGCCGGCCTGGAAAACGCGCATTACCTCGCGCCCGGCCGTCAGGGCCAGGCGCTCGAATACGTCCAGCATTCGAATGGCGTCAGATTCCGCCGCCGTCATATTGGTCTTCAGCACTGTCGCGCTCGATCAGCCAGAGTTCCAGGGCCTCCACCAGTTGCTCGGGCGAACGCCCCAGCGTCCGCAGGTGGATTTCGGGATTTTCCGGCGCTTCATAGGGGGAATCGACGCCGGTGAAATTCTTGATCTCGCCCTTCAAGGCACGGGCGTAGAGACCCTTGGTATCACGCCGGGCGCATTCCTCGAAAGGTGTATCGACGAATACCTCCACGAACTCTCCGGGCGCCATCAATTCGCGCGCCATGCGCCGCTCGGCGCTGAACGGCGAAATGAAGGACACCAGCACGATCAGCCCCGCATCGGTCATCAGCCGCGCCACTTCCGCCACGCGGCGAATGTTTTCGACACGGTCAGCATCGGTAAAGCCCAGATCCCGATTGAGGCCGTGCCTAACATTGTCGCCGTCCAGCAGAATGGTATGGCGGCCGGCGGAATGCAGCTTCTTCTCCAGCATGTTGGCGACGGTCGACTTGCCCGACCCCGACAAGCCGGTGAACCAGAACACCGCCGGGCGCTGGTTCTTCATCTCCGAGCGCGCGCGCTTGTCGACATCGAGCGATTGCCAGTGGATGTTTTCGGCACGGCGCAGCGCATGCAGGATCATACCCGCGCCCACCGTGGCATTGGTGATGCGGTCGATCAGGATGAAGGCGCCGGTTGCGCGGTTGTCGCCAAACGCATCGAAAACGATCGGCGTACGGGTCGAGATATTGCAAACCCCGACCTCGTTGAGCGCGAGCGACTTTGCCGCCTCATGTGCGAAATCGTTGATGTTGACCCGGTATTTCAGGTCGGTGACGGTGGCACCCGCCTGGTCGGTTTCCGTGCGCAATATGTAGGAGCGGCCTGGTAGAAGCGCGTTTTCGTCGAACCAGACGATGTTGGCGGCAAACTGGTCGGCGACCTGCGGGCGCGCCGTTGGCGAAACCAGCATGTTGCCGCGCGACACTTCCACCTCGTCGTCCAGCATAAGGGTGACGGCCTGTCCGGCCACAGCCTGCTTGAGATCGCCGTCCTGCGTGACGATGCGCTTGATGCGCGCCGCCTTGCCGGATTTGGCGACGACGATCTCGTCGCCTGGCGACACCTGGCCCGACGCCACCGTGCCGGCAAAGCCGCGAAAGTCGAGATTGGGCCGGCTCACATACTGCACGGGAAACCGGAACGGCAGATCGGCGGCATGCTCATCGACCAGCACCGTTTCGAGGTGTTCCATCAGCGTCGGCCCGTCATACCAGGGCGTCTTGTCCGAGCGCCTTGAAACATTGTCGCCGTAGCGGGCCGACATCGGGATCGGCACGATGGTCTGGAAGCCCAGCTTTTGCGCAAACGCGCCGTAATCGGCGACGATCTGCTCAAAAACTTGTTCGTCGAAATCGATGAGGTCGATCTTGTTGACGGCCAGCACGATATGGCGGATGCCGAGCAGCGAGGCGATGACCGAATGACGCCGCGTCTGGCGCAGGACGCCCTGCCTTGCATCGACCAGCACGATGGCAAGATCGGCCGTGGAAGCGCCTGTCGCCATGTTGCGTGTGTACTGCTCATGACCCGGTGTATCGGCGACGATGAACTTGCGTCTTGGCGTGGCGAAGAACCGGTAGGCCACGTCGATGGTGATGCCCTGCTCGCGCTCCGCCTCCAGCCCATCGACCAGCAGCGCGAAATCGACGTCGTCGCCGGTGGTGCCGTGCTTGCGCGAATCGCGTTCGAGCGCCGCCAGCTGATCCTCGAATATCTGCTTGGTATCCGACAACAGCCGCCCGATCAGCGTCGACTTGCCGTCGTCGACGGAGCCGCAGGTGAGGAAGCGTAGCAGCGTCTTGTTTTCCTGCGCGGCAAGATAATCACGCACGCTATCTGCGCCGGGGTCCGTCGCGGCTTGAGAAAGGTTTTCAGCGGTGGAGCGCATTTTCAAAAATATCCTTCGCGCTTCTTCTTTTCCATCGAACCGGCCTCGTCGCGGTCGATCAGCCTGCCCTGCCGCTCGGAGGTGCGCGCCGTGAGCATTTCGCTGACGATCGCCTCCAGCGTGTCGGCATCGGACTCGATCGCGCCCGTCAGCGGGTAGCAGCCGAGGGTGCGAAACCGCACCAGCCGGTTCTCGACCACCTCGCCGGGCAGCAGCTTCATGCGCTCGTCGTCCTTCATGATCAGCATGCCGTCGCGCTCGACCACCGGACGCCGCTTTGCAAAATAAAGCGGCACGATCGGAATATCCTCCTGCAAAATGTATTGCCAGATATCCAGTTCGGTCCAGTTCGACAGCGGAAAGACGCGGATCGATTCGCCTGCGGCAACGCGGGTGTTGTAGATGTTCCACATTTCCGGCCGCTGGTTTTTCGGGTCCCATGCGTGCTGGGCATTGCGGAAGGAGAAGATGCGCTCCTTGGCGCGCGATTTTTCCTCGTCGCGGCGCGCGCCGCCGAAGGCCGCGTCAAAACCGTATTTGTCGAGCGCCTGTCTCAGCCCCACCGTCTTCATGATGTGCGTGTGCGTATTCGAGCCGTGGTCGAACGGGTTGATATGATCGCGAACGCCATCCTGGTTGATGTGGACGATGAGGTCGAAGCCGAGTTTCTTGGCGATGGCGTCGCGAAACGCGATCATTTCGCGGAATTTCCACGTCGTATCGACATGAAGAAAGGGAAAGGGCGGCTTGGCCGGATAAAACGCCTTCATCGCCAGATGCATCAGCACGGAGGAATCCTTGCCGATCGAATAAAGCATCACCGGCTTGGCGAAGTTCGCCGCAACCTCCCGGAAGATGTGGATGGATTCGGCTTCGAGCCGTTGCAGGTGGGTAAGCGGAGCGTGCATTGCCAGGCTATTCTTTCATCGCGCCGCGCAGGTGAACCGTAGCGGCGTCCGATCCGTTCATTGCCGTGTTGTTTAGCAGTTGCGGCGAAGCGAGGCCAATGCGCTTCGCCCTCGCGAAAGTACCGCGCGCGAACAAATTTGCCTTGATTGGCTGGAGCGGGGCAATTTCCTTCCAACCCGAAGGGGCGATGGACGGTCCGTCAACGCAAAGACGCTCCAGCGGGGTTGCCGCTGGAGCGTCTTTATCGTGCGGGAATTCAGTGCCGCGCCGGCTTTCGCTCGCAGGCTCCGCGCTACCGCTTTTGCTTCATTCAGCGCTTCGGAAGCAGCGCCCACACTGCCGGTACCAGGGCCGTAGCCAGCGCGACCTTGATCAGATCCGGCGCGATGAACGGCAGGACGCCGAACTGCCATGACTTTTCAGGGCCGATCAGCATGGCCAGCCAGGCAAACCCCATGGCCATCATGATGACTTCGGCCACGAGGACCGCACCGAAGAATTTTGCGATGCTGCGATCCCAGCCGCGATCCGCCGCCCAGCCGACGATTGCCGCCATGACCACGAAGCCGGCAAGGTAGCCGCCCGTCGTGCCCAGCATGTAAGCCATGCCGATGCCCTTTTCCGGCGTGCTCTGGAATACCGGGAAACCAGCCGCGCCCTGGGCCAGATAAAGAAGAACCGTCGCAACGCCGAGGCGCAGGCCAAAGGCGGCGGCAATCAGCGGCACGGCGAGCGTCTGCAAATTCATGTCGACCGGTCCGAGCACGACTTTCGTCTTGGCGGACAGCGTCAGGAGCAGCGTGCCGGCCACGGCCAGCAAAATCTGCACCGCTAGACGCCCCACGCCTTTTTCCGGCAGGGCAAGAGACACCAGTGGACGCATTGTTGTTGCAGTAGCCATGATCATTCCCATTTCCGTTAACGCCGACGCAGGTGTTGCGGCTTGCGTTTTTCTATATTGGCTTCCGTGCTATGCGGCAATCGGTTTTGCCATTCTGACCCCACCGAGCTTTGTGAACACGCCCATGGCCCTCAATTTCGATGCCAGTTTCGACCCGGCTTATGGCGAGGCCATATCGGTTGCGCAAAACGTCCTTCGCCTGACCGCTCCCAACCCCAGCCCGTTCACGTTTCACGGCACCAACAGCTATGTCGTCGGCAGCGATTCTCTGGCCGTGATCGACCCCGGCCCCGACAACGACGCCCACCTGAATGCCTTGCTGAAAGCCATCGGCGGGCGGCCGGTCAGCCACATTTTCGTCAGCCATACGCACCGGGATCATTCGCCGCTCGCCGCCCGGCTGAAGGCGCAAACCGGGGCGCTCGTGCTGGCGCAAGGCCCGCACCGCCCGGCCCGGCCGCTGCGTATCGGTGAAATCAATCCGCTCGATGCCAGCGCCGACACGGATTTTGCACCCGACATTGCGTTTCCGGATGGATCGGTCATCGACGGCGACGGCTGGTCGATCCGTGCGGTGGCGACGCCGGGCCACGCCGCCAACCACCTCGCTTTCGCGCACGAAGGCACCGGCATCCTGTTTTCGGCCGACCATGTCATGGCGTGGGCGACCACCATCGTCGCGCCGCCCGATGGCGCGATGGCCGACTACATGAAATCTCTGGATAAGCTGATCGCCCGCGACGACCGGTTGCTGCTGCCCGGCCATGGCGGCCCGGTAACAAAACCGCGCACCTTCATGCGCGGCTTGAAGGCGCACCGCAAAATGCGCGAGCGCGCCATTCTGGAACGCGTCGTCATGGGTGATCGCACCATCAAGACCATTGTCGAAGCCATCTATCGCGGCACGGACCCGCGCCTGCACGGCGCCGCCGGCCTTTCCGTCCTCGCCCATCTGGAAGATCTTGTCGCGCGCGGCCTCGTCGTCACGGAAGGCGAGTTGGCGCTGGATGGGATTTTCCTGCCCGCTCCATAGCTGAGCTATTCGGCTGCTGCCGTACCGACGCGCCCGGCAACTTCCTGATCCAGTTCCGCCAGAAAACCTGCGATGCGCGCCGCGTTGTCGCCGAGGTCGTAGCGGCCGTACCGCGACGCCGAGCGCATATCGACAAGCGTCGCATCGCCGCTATCGGTCACGCGGATGGCGACATCGGCGGGAAGGTCGAGGATGAAGCTTTTGGCCACGGTGTCGATGATGACCTCGCTTTGCGCATCGGCGGCAGGAATGGGTCCGGTCAGCGGCCAGCCCTGACGCTTCGCCACCGTCTCCACGGCATCGACGATTTCATCCGCCGGTGCGTCGTAGCTGCGCCCGGTCGCCAGCGGGTAATTTTCCGCCTGCAGCCGCTGTTCGCCCGGAGTGAGCGGCGCAAGCACGTTCATATCCCTCGACCGATCGACAGCGCTGGCAAGAGCCGGCGGATCGGCAAGGTCGGTCGATATATCGCGCAGCGGCGGCGTGGTGGCGATCTGGTAGGCCACGAACCCGTAAGGCGCCAGCACCAGCAGCGCACCCAGGGCGCCGACGGTCAGGTCGCGGCCGCCCCGGTCGCCGAAATTCCACAGCCGCGAAAAGGCCAAGCCGGCGAAAAGCAAGGCAAGTGCCGCCAGCAGGGCAACCAGGCCGAGCACCCAAAGATAGCCCTGCGTTTCCACCAGCCCGAAGTGATGCCCCAGCCAGACCGTCGCCAGCAACACCAGCGAAAAAGCAGCCACGCGCCGCGACCAGCCCGCTGCCTTCGACGTCTGCCGCTCAGGATAGCTGCCCATGAAATCTCGCCGCACATTCCAACCCCGTCCGCGCAAGGCTTAGACAATTTTCGCTCACGTTTGAAGCCGAAAGCGTGCCGGCCTATTGCGTCGGCAGACGATAGTTCCTGAATTGCTCCCGCAGCGCGGTTTTCTGGATCTTGCCGGTAGCGGTATGGGGGATTTCGTCAACGAAGGCGACGTCGTCCGGCATCCACCATTTCGCGACCTTGCCTTCCATGAAGCCGAGGATCTCCGCCTTGGCGACCTCCCTGCCCGGCTTGCGCACGACAACCAGAAGCGGCCTCTCGTCCCATTTGGCGTGCGGCACTCCGATGACCGCCGCTTCCGCGACGTCCGGATGGCCGACAGCCAGATTTTCCAGTTCGATGGTGGAAATCCACTCGCCGCCCGATTTGATGACGTCCTTGGCGCGGTCGGTGATCTGCATGTAGCCGTTGGGGTCGATATGCGCGACGTCGCCGGTATCGAACCAGCCTTCCGTGTCGAACTGCTCCGCGCCGGTATCGCCATAATAGGCGCGCGCCACGGCCGGGCCCCGCACCTTCAGCCGCCCGAATGTCCTGCCGTCCCACGCACGTACGTTGTTTTCGTCATCCGTCACCTTCAATTCGACGCCGAACGGCGCGAAGCCTTGCGTTTTCTGGACGTCGAGCTTGGCCTCCCCGGTCAGGCCGGCAACTTCGGGCTTCATCGTCCCCAATGTGCCGAGCGGCGACATCTCCGTCATGCCCCAGGCATGGACGACCTCGACGCCGTAATTGTCCTCGAATTTCTGGGCTATCGCACGAGGGCAGGCCGAACCGCCGATGACGACTTTTTTCAGATGCGGCAATTGTCTTCCCGTTTCCTCCAGATATTGCAGCAGCATCAGCCAAACCGTCGGCACGGCCGCGCTGAACGTCACTTTTTCCGTGTCGAGCAATTCATAGATCGAAGCGCCGTCCATCTTGCCGCCGGGCATGACCAGCTTGGCCCCGACCATGGGTGCTGCCTGGCCAAGCCCCCACGCATTGGCGTGGAACATCGGCACGACGGGCAGGATGACATCGCGCGACGACAGGCCCATGGCGTCCGGCATGGCGCCGATCATGGCGTGCAGCACATTGGAGCGGTGACTGTAGAGAACGCCCTTGGGTTCGCCTGTGGTGCCGGAGGTGTAGCACATGCCGGCCGCAGTGTTTTCATCGAACGTTTTCCACTGAAAATCGCCGTCGGCTTCTTCCAGCCATTCCTCGTAGGCCACCGCGCCTTGCAGCGTCGTTTGCGGCATGTGTGCGCGATCGGTCAAAACGATCACCTTTTGCAGCGACGGAACCGCTCCGGCGATCTTTTCGACCAACGGCAGGAAAGTCAGGTCGACGAAAATCGCCTTGTCCTTGGCATGGTTCATGATCCAGGCGATCTGCTCGGGAAACAGGCGCGGATTGAGCGTGTGGTAGATCGCGCCGATGCCCATGATGCCATACCAGGCCTCGATGTGACGGGCGGTGTTCCAGGCCAGCGTCGCGATTCGGTCGCCAAGCCCGTAGCCGTCCCGCTCCAGAAGCTGCGCAACCTTGAGCGCCCGCAAGCGGATGTCGGCATAGGTCGTGCGTACGACCGGCCCTTCTATGGAGCGGGAAACGACCTCGCGCCTGCCGTGCTGCAGGGCTGCATAGTCGATCAACTTGTGGCAAAGCAGGGGCCACTCCTGCATCAATCCCAGCATGATGGTCCTCCCTCTCTTTATTTTTGGGCCTTTTCTTTAGTTTTGGGAAGAACGGGCCGATTGTCCAGCATGGATGCATGCGGCCAAGGCCGAACGTCATAATCCAGCCACTGTAAGCGCCGATCCTGACCGGCAAGGGGCGCGACTGGCGAAACGAATGAGGTCTCGCATGGAAGTGCATGACGATGACGCAATCCTTGAAAGCACGCTGGCCGAAAGCCTTGGCGAACTTGTACCGGACAACCACGCCGTTTCCGACGACGCGTTCGTCGAAGTCGTGGCCGGTGCGCTGGAAGCGGTGAGCGGCACGTTGCTGTTCAGGATGCGGGCCGAAATCGACGGGCAGGAACAGCACGTCGCGGCCGCCAGCTTCGGTGACGGCGGCAACCGTCAATTCCTGCTCCTGACATTGCCGGCCAGCGGCGGCGGCGCGCTGAAGGTCGAACCCATATCCAAAAGCGCCAACCCGGTTGCCGGCATCGCAGCCGCCTATGCCGGCTTGATGGACGCGTTTCAGGCCGCAGCTTGATCAGTCGCCAGCCCGCCGAAATCGGAGAGCTTGCGGGGAAGACGGTCACGCATTGATTCGGGTAACCGTCCTAACCGTTTGTTCCTAAATCGGTTATTCCTACCGCCTCACTGCTTCTTCACCGCCGCCTGCGCCGCCGCGAGACGAGCAATGGGCACCCGGTAGGGCGAGCAGGAAACGTAGTCCAAGCCGACATCCTCGCAGAAATGGATCGATGCCGGGTCGCCGCCATGTTCGCCGCAGATGCCGAGCTTGATTGCCGGACGCACCGCCCTGCCCTTCGCCGCCGCCATGCGCACCAGCTCGCCGACGCCCTCCACGTCGATCGACACAAACGGGTCCTGCTCGACGATGCCTTTTTGCCGGTACGTCTCCAGGAACGACGCCGCATCGTCGCGCGAAATGCCGAAGGTTGTCTGCGTCAAATCGTTGGTGCCGAAGGAGAAGAACTCGGCGGTGGCGGCGATGACACCGGCGCGGATCGCGGCACGCGGCAATTCGATCATGGTGCCGGTGAGATAGTCGATATGGACGCCGGTTTCTTCCATGACGCTCTTGGCCACGGCATCGATGCGTGCCTTGACGTAGGCGAACTCCTTTTCGATGCCGACCAGCGGCACCATGATTTCCGGAACGACCAGCGCTCCAGCCTTGCGCCCCGCCTCGACCGCCGCCTCGAAAATGGCGCGCGCCTGCATTTCGGCGATCTCCGGATAGGAGACCGCCAGCCGACATCCGCGATGCCCCAGCATCGGGTTGAACTCGTGCAGGGCTTCGGTGCGCTGGCGTAGCTTGTCCGCCGGCACGTTCATGACGCGTGCCACTTCCGCGATTTCTTCTTCCGTCTTCGGCAGGAACTCATGCAGCGGCGGATCGAGCAGGCGGATCGTCACCGGCAGGCCCGCCATGATCTCGAACAGTTCGAGGAAATCGGCGCGCTGCATGGGCAGCAGCTTGTCGAGCGCGGTGCGCCGGTCCTTCTCGGTATCGGCCAAAATCATCTCGCGCATGGCAACGATGCGGTCGCCGTCGAAGAACATATGTTCGGTGCGGCAAAGCCCGATGCCTTCCGCGCCGAAGGAACGCGCCATGCGCGCGTCCGCCGGCGTTTCGGCATTGGTGCGCACCTTCATGCGGCGCGCGGCATCCGCCCACTCCATGATCGCTGCGAAGTCGCCGGATAATTCCGGCTGCAGCATCGGCACGGCTCCCTTGAGCACCTGGCCGTTGCTGCCGTCGATGGTGACGATGTCACCCTTGTTCAGGACGATGCCCCGCGCCGTCATGGTGCCGGCCTTGTAATCGACGCGCAGCGTGCCGGCCCCCGATACGCAAGGCTTGCCCATGCCACGCGCCACCACGGCGGCATGGCTGGTCATGCCGCCACGCGTCGTCAGGATACCCTCGGAGGCATGCATGCCGTGAATGTCTTCGGGGCTGGTCTCGATGCGAACGAGGATGGCCTTGCGGCCCTGCTTCTTCAGTTCTTCCGCGTCGTCGGACGAAAACACGATCTCGCCGGTGGCAGCACCCGGCGAGGCCGGCAGGCCCATGCAGATGACATCGCGCGCGGCCTTCGGGTCGATAGTCGGATGCAGCAACTGATCGAGCGAGGCCGGGTCGATGCGGGCAACCGCCTCGGCCTCGGTAATCATGCCGTCCCTGGCCATGTCGACCGCGATCCTCAGCGCGGCTTTCGCGGTGCGCTTGCCCGAGCGCGTCTGCAACATCCACAATTTGCCGCGCTCGATGGTGAATTCGAGGTCCTGCATATCGCGGTAATGCTGTTCCAGCCGGTTGGAAATCTCAACGAAGTTATTAAACGCATCCGGCATCAACTTCTGCAGGGAAGGCTTGTCGGAACCCGCCGCAATGCGCGCCGTTTCCGTGATATTCTGCGGCGTGCGGATGCCGGCGACTACATCCTCGCCCTGCGCGTTGACCAGGAACTCGCCGTAAAGCTGCTTTTCGCCGGTCGAGGGATTGCGGGTAAAGGCAACGCCGGTGGCCGAGGTTTCGCCCATATTGCCGAACACCATGGCCTGCACGTTGACCGCCGTGCCCCAGCTTTGGGGAATGTCGTGCAGGCGGCGGTAGGTGATGGCGCGCGCGTTCATCCAGCTCGAAAACACCGCGCCGATGGCGCCCCAAAGCTGCTCGCGCGGCGCTTGCGGGAACGGCTTGCCCAGTTCTTCCTCGATCTGCTTCTTGTAGAGGGCAATGACCCCCTGCCATTCGGCGGCAGACAGTTCTGTGTCGAGTTCATGACCGAGCGATGCCTTCTGGTCCTCGAGGATTTCCTCGAACACCTCATGGTCCAGCCCCATGACCACATTGCAGTACATCTGGATGAAGCGGCGGTAGCTGTCATAGGCGAAACGCTCATCGCCGGAGTCGGCGGCCAGAGCCTCGACCGTCTCGTCGTTCAGGCCAAGATTGAGCACCGTGTCCATCATGCCGGGCATCGACGCGCGCGCGCCGGAGCGCACCGAAACCAGCTGCAATTTCTGCGGATCGCCGAAGCGGCGGCCCGTCAGCCGCGCGATATGATCGAGGGCTTTATCGATTTCGCTTTCGAAAGCGGGAGGGAACGCCTGGCCGTTGTCATAGTACCAATTGCACATTGCACTGGTGATGGTGAAGCCGGGCGGCACCGGCAGGCCAAGGCTGCACATTTCGGCGAGGTTGGCCCCTTTGCCGCCGAGCAGGTTCTTGTCGGAGGCTCGCCCCTCGGCCGCCCCGTCACCGAAGGTGTAGATCCACTTGGTCATGCATGTTCTCCAGTGCTCGGAGATTGGAAAAGGCTCGACGAAGCCAACGGTTCCGCCCCTGTCGCAAAGATGCGATATGACGCGGCCGTGCGAAAGGCAAGGCTACGTGTCTGCAAGGGCCCGCTACAATCGATTAAGGAAACCCAAGCCGAAACCACTTGCGTACGGCTAAGAGCAGTATTAGAACATAAAGAGAACGAGAGGTGAGCGATGAAACAGAACGGCAAGCTCGATTATCTTGAAATGCCGGCGGTCGGCGGCACGCTGGACAGCGTCAAGGCATTCTACAGCGCTGCTTTTTCGTGGTCGTTTACCGATTACGGGCCGAATTACTCCGCCTTCAGCGAAGGCCTGGACGGCGGCTTCCAGACCGACGGCTCGGACGCCGTGGCAAAGCCCTTGCCGGTGCTTTATTCGGAAAATCTGGAAGAGAGCCTGGACGCGGTGGAAAAGGCCGGCGGCAGGATCGTGCGGCCGATCTTCGCGTTTCCGGGTGGAAGACGCTTCCATTTTGCCGATCCGGCCGGCAACGAACTAGCGGTATGGGGCGAGTAGATCGCCTTACGCCGGCTGATTTGCGCGGTTCGGTCCCTTGCCGGACGCGTGCATCGGGTGGGTCGGGAAAACCGGCTTCAAAGGCTGGCGCAAACGCATTGTGCTTTTGATCGGCTCTGCTTATAAGGCCGCTCGTGTCGATTCAGCCTATCGGCCTGTTGGGGCGTCGCCAAGCGGTAAGGCAACGGTTTTTGATACCGTCATTCCCAGGTTCGAATCCTGGCGCCCCAGCCATTGACTAAAAGCACAACAAAAACAACAACTTATAGGAAATTCAATTTTCCGGTGTATAGTATTCTAGGTCAGTTGTTTAGGGCTTTTTCTAGGTCACTTCGGCCTATGGGAATCAGCACCCCCACGACTCTTGACGGTGAGTCCGGCCTATGGTCGGTTGTCTCTGGGCAATACCTTGGGGGACTGATTTTGAAAAAGCTGATTCCTATTGCGGCAGCGCTTGCGCTCGCAGGGTGCCAGTCATCTTCGGAGTTACAGACGGCAGTTGCGAACGCCAATCCTACCCCCGCCTCAATCAACATTTCGGATTTGCTTGCGGTGATCGCGATTATCGTTTCCGTTGGTGCATTGGCACTGGAGGTTCGGCGATGGGTGGAGACCGGACCGAGCCTAGTTCTCAACCTTATGGAGGATGCCATTGAAATACCCGCCGGAGACAACAAGCCAAAACTTGCGCTATTTGTGACAAACCGGGGTTCAGTGCCGACTACGATTACCAACATGGTTCTCTACGAATATCCGTCTGCTTGGGCGCGGTATCGGAAGCGGTCAACAATGCAGGCGGTAGTCAATTGTCAAACTGTTCCGGCTGAAGTGGGCATTAATCGTCAATGGATGGGAAAAATGCTCTATGACGATCAAACCATGAAAGCACGACAAGAGGGGCGGCTGTATGTCGGCGTTATCGCTTCCCATTCGCAAAAAAAATATCTGGTGAAGGTGCCTCCTCGCGTTGCAGAACCCCTGCAAACATAACAAAGGGGCGCGGGTGGGTTAGCCCCATTGTGATCGTTACTCCTCAACTGTGGCTTAAGCTGCCACACTTGGTCTGATCGTATCGGGCCAGATGTCGCCTGCGATCCTAATCATTTCAATTTTCGTTGTTCTTTTCACCTGTTATTAAGCAATCCGCTTGATACGCTTTATTCACCATCTCTTTTAACCTGCAAGAAATCGCTCGTTGCTATTGTGAGGCACGGTTCGAAAAGAAGCCGTAAGAAAATGGCATTCACAACGGTCAGCAAGCAGAGGGTTTCTCCATGGCAAAGCTTTTCAAGAATTTCTGCAACGACGAGTCCGGCGCAACGGCGATTGAATATGGTTTGATCGCGGCACTTATCGCACTGGCGATTATGTTTGGCGCAGGCGCGCTGGGCAACAGCATCGGCGGAAAATTTAACACCATCGCGGGCAAGTTGGACACCGCCGGCGGCACCACTCCCTAATCACTAATCCCGACCCAGGGACAACTGTGGGGGTCGCTTTCGGGCGGCCCCTTTTTTTATGGATTTGAAAAGCCCGCCGGGGGTAAGCGGCGGGCCTCTGGTCGATCAGGTCGGCTATGCTGATTCTAGCGTGGTCATATCGCCGTCTATGAAATGGCTCGCCCCATATTCTTCACTGTATTCAGAACGCAAGGCCGCTAAAACCTTCCCGGCCATCTTGAAGCGTAGGGCTATTTCCTCGACACGGTTTGCAAGATCGTCATCGGAAATATCCTTCGTGCCGATCATCGCGACCAGTTCATCAACGCTGCCGGGGAAATCTAACCCCACTTCACCAAACCAGCGCTGATAGTGGCTGAAAACGTCGTTTTCTTTCAGCGTAAGAAACTCACGAAACTTCATAATAAAACCTTCCATTCAGTTTGTTTAGGGCTTGCGCCCGCTCGTGCTGACAAGCCTCGACCGGGGAGCGAATGCCCGCCCGGTGTTTGTCGTCAAGCTGTCAGGGATGCCTAAGTTTCACACAGATCGTAGGAAAACAACGCGCAAATTGAGGCAAATTGAGTCCTGAATGGAATCAACGACTTAGCGCCTGTCCATTTCAAGCCGCCTGGGCGTCTTCTCTGATGTGGTCGGGCCAGATGATGTAGGTCGAGAGCAACCTCGTTGGATCCTTCGACCGGAGGATTGATCGCTCGCGGGCGACAGACAAGTTGAGACTGAAAGCCCTTCCGCCGTTCCTAGCTGCAACCTCGACGCCGTAGCCGAAACGGTCGCGGGCGGGGATTTTTGCGCGCGCCCACGATTTTCTTACGAGCTTTCCTTTGGGCTTCTCCCCTGTGCTTACTATACGAAGTGCCTTCGGCCCTTCGGTGATTGAGAGCTTGGAAGGGAGGTGCGAGGGCCTTACTACTACACAATCTCTTGCCCGATCAGCCTCAACGTCTTTGCCTGCAAGGGTTTGCGGGGCTTTCGTCGCTTCCGGTTTTGTCGCAACTTTGCACAAGCGCGCGGCCTGGGCAGCGGCTAGTCTTTCGGGAAATGAAAGGACGCGCGGTCGAGCCGGGAGTAAGGGGTAAGCCGCAACGGCCGCCTCGAATGACTCAAGGTCAAACCAGTCGGCGGAATCGATAATGCGCCCGGTGATAGGCTCGGAAGTCGGCATGAATAGCTCCAGGAAATCGCGCCGGGGTCGAGGCGGGACGATCTCGAATAGTTCTTTGGGGAGGGTGCGCGACCTGCTTTGTGCATTCGCTGCTTGCCCGAAACGGGCTTAGGAGACTTGGGCGCTTGGCAATTGGTTCGCTGGCACTTGATCACTGAGGATCGATGCGAAGTATAGGCCATGAGCCACCGGATCGCCAGAAGAATCTCGGATTTCGCGTATTTTCCGTGATTTCTCTACCTGACGCTTATAATCGACCGTAGCGGCACCATAGGAATGCACTGGCCGTTTACAGTGTATGGTGCCGGAAATAGCGCTGATCTGCCCTGGTGGCCGTCTGTGTGGCTCTGAGACGCTAACAAATGCATTCCAAGTAGTTATCGCTGATCTGTGAAGATTTCATACTCCGTTCTTGACTTCGCCAGCGAGATACACTAAATTTCGTGAAGTTGCGCGGGGATAGCTCCACTGCTCAATATCGGTCGAATATAGGCCACCCTTCGCGGGGTGGCCTTTTCTTTTTGCAAGCCTTGCAAATATCGATCAGCGCCCGCGACCGGACATGATGCCTCCAGGGCGAAGGGCCGTTTGCATCTCGTTTTGAACCACGCCTCGCATGACAGTTTCCATTTGCTTCGCGGTCTTTCTCGCGAGGTCGTCATTTTGCTCGGGTGTGCCGCCTGACGCATTTACGGTGACAGGCGCATTGATGCTGACAGTCGGTGCGCCGCCCCTATCAGCCATCCAGCCGCCACCACCATTGCCACCACCGACAGGGCCACCGGATGCGAAACGCGAAACCTGTCCGCTGTTGATCGCTTCGAGCAATGCCCGGTGCTTTGCGGTCTGGCGCGCGTTCACGACAAACTCGCCGTCTGAAAGCATTGCCGGAATGCTGTCGCTCGTGCTGGTGCCTGGGCCACGGACGCCACCACCACCGGCAAGGCGTAAGCCGCCCCAGCTATCGACAGGGCCACCACCGGAGAATCCGAGCATGCCGAACAGGCCGCCGAGGATGCCGCCACCACCACCAAACATGCCACCAAGCGGGCCGGAACCCATGAGCGCGGCTTGCAACAGAACATCGACCAGCGAGTCGGCAAGGCGCTTCAGTGCATCCTCTGCGGTCATCGAGCCGCTGATCAAGCCCGAGAATAGGCCGGTGAGTTGCCCGCCAAGCCATTGCTGCGCCTCTGCTGCGCGCTCCTGACTGTCTGCCATGCGCTGGGTCGCGGTTTCGGCCTGGGCCATGCCTTCGGCAAGCTGGCGGATCTCGTCACGCTGCTGTGGCGTAAGGGCGATATTGGCCTGCTGCGCCTGGTTGAGCATTTCTTGCTCGTAGCGGAGCGCCTGGGCCTGCTGAGCCGTCATGCCGATCGCTTGCTGCTCTAGCTGCTGCTGCTGCGTGTATTGCTGCGAGCCGGCGATGATCGACGCATAGTCGGTCGCTTGGCGTTCGCTGTCTTCGTAGCCAGTGCGAAACGTCGCGTCATTGGTCTTCTGGCGCGCGTCGACCGTTTCGATGTGCCACGGCTCGTTGCCCATGGGGAACGTAAGGCCGAACTGTTTGGCGTTCGCATGAAACCAGTCGCGGGCCTCATTGGTGCCGAAACCAAGGTCGGCCGCCTCGCCGGCATTGTGCTGCGACTTGCCGGGAGGTGCCACCCATTTACGGGCCGCTTCCGGGGAGCCGTATTTCTTGAGCGCCTGCGCCCATAGCTGCGATTGACGCTCGAAGGAACGGAAACCGGAGTTGATGGTCGTGGCGTTGCGAACGCTGTCCGGTGCGCTCGCCAGGGCCTTTGTGAGCGCCGTTTGAAGATCACTGGTCATGCCGCTGATATGTGAAGCCGATTTACCGCTGCCGAGCTTGCCGAGCAAATAGCTGGCGGTGTCGCCGGTCGCGGTTTTCATCTTCAGCGCCTGGAGCGCCTGATCGCGAAGCTTCGCCGCTTCGATGGTTGCACCTATCGATGACGCACGGTTTACAGCCTCACGATAGACGGCGTTGATCCGGGTTTCCGCGTCGAGGGTCTTAAGCTGTTCGGCAAGTTCGGGGATTTCGCCCTTCAAGGCGCGGATCGCGTCGGCAAAACTGTTGATGCCCTTGGTCGCCGAATTGCCGGCGCCGCCGACGCCTCCAAGCGCATTATCAAGAGAGCGAACCTCAGGCGCCGTCTTTTTAGCCGCAGCGCCGAGTTCGTCGGTGCGCTTGCCGAGAACGTCGAGGATCTTGGTTTCTTCGTTGCCGATACCGCTTAGCTGTTCGCGTAGTGCGCCAATCGTGCCGTCGATAATCCGGTTTTCAGCCTGGGCGGTAGCGCTCTGGTTCTGGCGCTGCTCATCCTGAAGCGCAAGGATCTTGTTCTCAACCTCTAGGCGGTCCCTGCCGAGACTGGTCAGCTTGCTTTCGAGCGTAAGATTGCGCTGGTTCTCGAATTTGTTGAACTTGTCGATGAATTCCGAAAGCGCGTAGGCCGCCTCGACCACGTTCTTTTTGACATGCTGCCCGATGGTCGAGCCGACGATCTTGAACTGTTTATCGAGGATCTCGGCTTTCGCCAAAAGCTCATCGCTCATGACAATGCCAAGCTCGTTCGCCTCGTCGATCTGCTTTCGTATCGAGGCGGCACCCTGGTCGATCAAAGCGACGAACTTCTCGCCCGCGCTGCCCCCGAAAAGCTCATCGGAAATTCTGATCTGGCTGGCCTTGTCGAACTGCTCAAGCTTGCCGATGATCTCGACCAGAAGCTTCGCCGGATCCTTCAGCTTTTCCTTGAGCGCCGTGGCCGACATGCCGATACGCTTGAACGATTCCGCTGCCGGGCCGGAGCCGGTTTGGATAAATTCGTCGGCGCGAAGCTGAAGCTCCTTTACGCCGTCAGCCAGCGCGTCGATAGGGATACGGTTCTGACTGGCGACGTGGCCGAGTTCCTGAAACGCCCGAAATGAAATGCCGGCCTTTTTTGCCTGGGCACCAACGTCAGCCACGGCGTCGGCGGCTTTCTGTGCTGCCTGGGTTGCTATGCCGAAGGTCGCGCCAATGGCAGCGCCGACGATACCACCACGGCCGAACGCTGCCAGGATCTTGCCGACGCGGGCCGAGGAAGCCGAAAGGCTGCTTTCCATCCGCTTGCCGGCGGTGTCTGCCCTGCGCTCGATTGCGCCGAAGCTCCGATCCGTGGTGCGCCCTGCACGCTGTAGGTCGCGTTCGTAGCGGTTCATTTTGGCTTCCAAGCTTATTAAAAGCCGTTCGCCTTCAGTTGCTGCCATCGTTCAATACCTTTCTAAAAAAACATGAGTCCTTCGGGGCGTCGGCTCGCGTCGGCATAGACGCTGAGGCCGCTGTCGTTCACGGAGCACCTGCCCACTGCCATTGCGGTTGCCATCGCGCCGTCGATCCGGTCGCTGCTCTTGCCCTTGTGGAAACTCTGGTTGCCGGCCTTGTCGGTCTCGACGGCGATGTTGTCGAAGTGCCACCGGAGGATCGGGTGCCCGCCGTGCTTGAAGCGCCTGCCGACAATGGCGCGCTCAAGCTCTTTGACGGCCGGCGCCATCGTCACCCAGCCTTGCCTCATCTCGACGGCCGGGAAACCGTCTTCGGCAAGGTTCGCCATCATGTTCCGGCCTAGATGCGGATCGAAGGCGATTTCCTGCACGTTGAAGCGCGCGCACAATTCCCGAATGTGATCCTCGACCGTGCGGAAATCGACCACGTTGCCGGGTGTCGGGATGATGAATTCATCTTCCGCCCACTGCGGATAGGGCACGCGATCACCAACGGCTCGCTTGTGAAGATTGTCGCCTGGGCAGAAAAACCACGGGTGAACCTGATAGCCGTCTTCGCCGTCGCGCCAACATGCAACGACTGCGGTCAGGTCGGAATTGCTGGAAAGATCGACGCCAAGCCAGCAAGGCGCTTGTTCGGCCTCAAGGTCGTCAAGATCGACCACGCCGTTACCCTCGTCATAGACCGGCATTTCCACGAAGGGACTGGCGCTGTAGGGGAGACGCCGCCCGGTGCCGAGAGGCGAAGGATCTCTTCCTGGGCGAAGACGCGCTTGCCGCTGCCGTCCTGATACTCGAAAACATAGCTGCCGAGCGCGATCTGCTTAGCGGTGACGCGGGTCGGCTCTAAGCGGATGATCTCTTGAACGCGGTCGCCGACACGGTTGACGAAGGCGAAGCCGGTGCCGTGTAGGAGTGCATCGCGGGTCAGGTCGGCGCGAAGTTCTTCCGCGCCCTGAAAGTCGTTTGGCTCGTCGTGAAGGACGAAATAGGCCGGGTGTTCTCGTGCGGTGCGCTTGCCGCCGTTCTCGTCGGCTTCGAAAATCTTGAAGGGGATCACGCCGGACATTTCGGCGATGATGTTAACCGCTGCCCGAACGGCAGGAACGCGCATAGAGCTTTCGGCAGTAATCGACCGGCCGGAGATGGTCTGGATCGTGCCGAATAGTTCGAAGACGGAAGGATCGGTTAGCGTGATCGATTTCTTTTCGATCACGCTACCGAACATTGACTTTACGGACTCAAAGATACGCAAACTATATTCACTTTCGGCAAACCCGACATGTGAACATTATCTCATGACTTGAATCAGGGCACAAGCGAAAAGATCAAGAAAGTTGATTAATTCATGTAAATAGATCGCTTCTTGTTATGTTTTGAGCTTCGACAGGTCTAGTCCGGGATATGCAATCGAGTTCACGAATTCGACGCGCTGCTCAATCATCCCTTGAGGCATGACACCGTATCGGCCGGTCATGCTCGCGCTGGCATGGCCAAGGACTATCGGCCCGAATTGCTCATCCAAATAGCCGGCTCTGCGCATTGCATCGGTCGCGCCGTGCCGGAAGCTGTAGAGCGACAGGCCACGACCGTTCGTTAAGCCTAGCCGTTTTAGATAGCGGCCGAAGTCGCGGGAGAAATCCGCGACCATCTGCCCGCGTGAATTGCGCTTGGCTTCAGGGAACAGTCGGGAATGTCCTGCCGTCTCCATACCGTCGCGATACTTCAGGAAGCCGAGCCGGATCAATTCAGGGTGAACCGGCACGACGCGCATTGATCCTCGGGTCTTTACACTCTTGTCACCCTCGCCTTCCTCGGTGATGTGAATGATCCAGACATTGTGCTCCTGCCGAACGTCTGACATTGCAAGCTGCGCGATCTCTGCCGGGCGCGCGCCGCTGTAGAGCATGACCAGCGGAATCCAATAGCGATGATCGCGGATCATGTGATTGCCCGGCAGGTGCCAGTCGTCATCGTTCTGGCAACCGGTGAACAATGGCGAGGCGAAAAGCGTATTTTGCTGGTCGGGCGTGAAAACCGGCTTTTTGCGCTTGTGCTTATCGACGGTCTGGTGAAGGCCGGTGACGGGGTTCCGGTCGAGGAAGCGACGAAGCACAAGCCAGGCGCCGAAGGAGCCAACGGCTGACAGGTATCGATTCACGGTCCTGTCGCTGATCGTCGGCTTCTTAACCGTCTCATTTTTCTTGATCACTTGGCGCATGGTCATGCCACGAAAAACGGCGATCTCCGCTGCCTTGACCGGCCATTGCATCAAGAGGTCTTTCCAGTCGCCGACATGCTCGCCGGTGATCTTCCGGGGCGGTATGTTGCCGATGGTGCCGGCGAATAGCTGCACGTCGCGCCGAGCCTGGGTGAGCGTGTCGGCGCTGATACCTTTGGCGTTCTCGCGGGCATAACGGTCGTAAAGGTCCATGATCGTCTCGCCCTTCGGTGCCGTCTCCGGTTCGGGCGTGGCATCGACGATGACAGGGTGCGACGGGTTGCCGGCAAAGTCGCCTTCGTTCCGCTCGTCCTCGCGCGCCATGCCCTCATAGACCGCTGCACATAGGTCTTGCGCCAGCGCCCGCCATTCCGGGGAGTGCCTGGCGTAGTTGTGGAAACCCTTCAAACGGAAATGCTCGATACGGTCGCCGACAAGCTCGCCGAGTTCCGTATTCGAAAGCTTGCCCGCGAAGCCATCACGGAAGCGTCGAGCCTCGTCTGGATCGACGCCCATTTCGGCGTATCGGTGATCTTGCGCGCGGGCTATGGCGTCGAAGTCGGTTTGCGTTTTGTAGAGCCGTGCCGCCATCTGCGAGTTCGTCATAGGCTGGCGCTGCTCTTTGATGATCGCCACGCCCCGCCTCGCATCATCGAACTTTTGGTGCCACTCTTTCAGCACGTCCGGCAAGCGGCGCTTAGCTTCATGCGGGTCTTTGGTGCGCAAACTACGATCTTCCGTCTTCCGTCCGATGATGGACTGGAGGTCAGACGGGACGGCAAGTTGGGCCCAATAAACTGAGCCGCGTTTCCTGATATGTGAGGTCATTTTGCCCTAGCCCGCCTTGCAACTTAGGTCAGTATTCTAGGTCAGTCATATTCCGAAAACGTCAACAAATGCAATATCTTATTTGAATATCAGTTGCTTATGGCGGGCTGGATTTATGTCCTGGCGCCCCAGCCATTTTCGACCTGAGCTTATCCACACCTCGAAAGCCCTACCTATACTTGTGCCACTGGCAATCTGGAGTGGCAAACATGGATTCTACCGAAAATCTCAATCTTCCTTATCTCATGCCTTCTCAGGCACAGAAGCATGTGACGCACAACGAGGCTCTACGCGCGCTGGACGCCTTAATCCAGTTGGCCGCCATCAGCAGAACCGTGGAAATTCCTCCGGTTTCCCCGCAGCCTGGCGACCGTTACATTGTGCCGGTGGATGCCACTGGCGCGTGGAGCGGCCACGGCGGCGCAATCGCCGCATGGCAGGACGGAGGCTGGACCTTCCACGCCCCACGCGACGGCTGGATGGCCTATGTACTGGACGAAAGCACGCTGCTTTTCCGGGACAGTTCAGTCTGGGTCGATTATGCGCCCCATCTCGACGAATTGCAGAACATGGCTCTTCTGGGCGTCAACACGACAGCCGACGAGACAAACCGTTTGGCATTGTCGTCGGCAGCCTCGCTGTTCACGCATGCGGGTGCGGGACACCAGATCAAGATCAACAAAGCGGACGCCGGCGACACCGCTTCGGTGCTGTTCCAGACCGGATTTTCAGGCCGCGCCGAATTCGGGCTTGCCGGGGACGACGATTTCCACGTCAAGGTCAGCGCCGATGGCGCGGCCTTCACCGAGGCGCTGGTGATAGACCGGGCGACCGGCAAGGCGACGTTTCCATCCGGAGTGACCGGCCTGCGTGAGACGCTGGCCGCAAACCGCACTTTCTACGTGGCGACTACCGGCTCCAATGCCAATAACGGCCTGACGGCGGGCACGGCCTTTGCCACCTTGCAAAAGGCGGTCGATGAGGCCGGCAAGCTCGATTGCTCAATCTACAATGTCGCGGTCCGCCTCGCCGACGGCAGCTATGCCGGCGCGACGGTCAGCCGCCCTTTGCTCGGCGGCGGCACGCTCTCGATCCTTGGCAATGAAACGACGCCGGCCAATGTGGTGCTCAATTCCGGCACCCTCGTCGACAACGGCGCACATTTATCGATCACCGGCGTGAAATTCGACTTCCCGGCGGACTGGATGCATGCGTTGCAGATCGGGATCGGCGCGCAACTTGCCATCGGCGCCGTCGAATTCGGGACGGTCGGCGCCAATGCCGATCACATCAATTCCGAAAGCCCTTGCCGGATCACCATCGAGCAGGACTACGTGATAACGGGCGGCGGACGCCGCCACATCGGCCTGAGCGGACCGGCCGTGCTCACCGGCACCAACCGTACACTCACGCTCACAGGCACACCGGCTTTTACCCAGTTCCTGTGCGCCATCAATTGCGCAACGATTTCCTTGTGGAACCTCAGTCTGTCAGGCTCGGCCACCGGCAGTCGCTATCTCGCCAGCACCAACGGCGTCATCAACCTCTTTGGCAAGCCGGCGGATTTCCTGCCGGGCGACGTAGCGGGGACGGTGGCGAGCGGAGGGGTTTATGCTTAATATTGCAACTTGAGCGAATTCACTGATGAACATCACAACTCGACAAGCAGTTAGAGGAATCTGACTGCTTTAGTGAAGGAAAATAATGCAAGCGGCACGATCTTCAGAGAGATCAAGGCGTCATCGCTTCTGGCGCGAGACGAGGTCGATCCGCTCCGGCATTTCCTACAGCATAGCCGCAAGCATCGGCTTTCGCCCAGCCGATCGTTCGATACAGGGCGCTATCTCGACCAGCATGTCGATGCGCGCAATTCGAAGCTCAATCCGCTCGTCCACTATTTGAAGCACGGCCGCGCGCGGGGGCTGGAGATTCACGCCGCACCGCCCAGCGAGGCCGACCGCATCCTCGCCTCCAGCCTGTTCGATGCCGAATGGTATCTCGATCATCGTCCCGATGTGGCGGCCGCCAACCATCCCGCGCTGCTGCACTATCTGGTGCATGGCGCGCTGGAGGGCCGTTCGCCGGGCCCCAATTTCAACGCCGAATGGTACCTGATGCGCTATCCCGACGTCGTCGGGCTCAATCCGCTCATCCATTTCATCGACCATGGGCTGGAAGAAGGCCGCATTGCCAAGCAGCCTGCCCGCGCCCTGGAAATTGCCAGGCAAACGCTGGCCGGCGTCGAGGATCTGGACCCGGAGCTTTATGGCGCAGATTATTTCGCCGATGCCGGCCGGCTCGACGTGGTCGATGCGCGCAGGAACAGCCGGGTGTCGCGCTGTTTCGAGCATGTTGTCGAAACGCTCGCATCGCCGCCGCGCCATGTCGTCTTCCTGCCATGGCTTTTGCATGGCGGGGCCGATCTCGTCGCCTGCCACGCCATCCGCGCTTTGGCCGAGACGTATGGGGCGGCATCCGTTCTGGTGGTGCTGACCGACCATGACCGGGAGGAAGCGCCGCATCTGCTGCCGGAAGGTGTTTCGCTGATCTCGCTTTCCCGCATCGAGCCGGCGCTGTCGCAGGCAGAGCGTGTCGAACTGGTCGACCTGCTCATCCGCAGCCTGCAGCCCGACACGGTGCTCAACGTCAACAGCCAGGCCTGCTGGGAGGCGGTCAGGCGCGGTGGCCGCAAGCTCCAGCATTTCACCCGGCTGTACGCCATGCTGTTTTGCCCGGATTTCTCGCCGGCCGACCGGCGGCGTAGCGGCTATGCCGATACCTATCTGCGCCATTGCCTGCCCTTTCTGGCCGGAATCTATTTCGACAATGCGTCCTATATCGAAGAGGTCACGCAACAATTCGGCATTCCGGCCGAGCTTCAGTCGCGGCTGGTCGTCCTGCGCCAGCCGGCACCCGCACCGGCCAAGATCGCGAGGCGCGCGCGCAAGAAAGGCCAATTGCTGCGTGTGCTGTGGGCAAGCCGGATCGCGCCGCAGAAAAACATCGACCTCTTGATGCGCATCGCGGAGGCCGCACCGGAGATCAAATTCCACATCTGGGGGCGCGGCAGCCATGCGCTTGAAGGCTTGCTCGACGAGCTTGCGGCACGCCACGAACATGTGCATTTCCACGGGCCATTCGAACGCTTCGACAGGCTCCCCTTGGGAGAATACGATGCGTTCGTCTATACGTCGCTATGGGACGGTATCCCGAACATATTGCTGGAAAGTGCCGCAGCCGGATTGCCCATCGTAGCACCCGATGTCGGCGGGATCGGCGAACTGGTCGACAAGCAGACCGGCTGGCTGATTGCCGATACGAACGATCCGGCGCCCTATGTGAAGGCGCTAGGCGAGATCCGGGACAGGCCCCGACAGGCCGTTACGCGTGTCGAAGCCATGCGGGGGCGGCTACGTGAAAACCATGACTGGAAGCGCTACCGGGAAATTCTCGCCTCGCAACCGCATACGACCGGGGGACTGCTGAATGGGGCGGGGATCGATAACGGCGGTACTGACCGCGCATCGCGAGGGGATGCTGGCAAAGCCGTCGCTGGAAAGCCTGAAACGCGCAGCGGCGCTGGCCGAAAAAGCCGGGTACGAGGTTGAAACGGTCGCGGTTCTGGATCGCGCGGATGCGCTGACCCGCGAGGTCGTCAGGGCTCACGGTCCCGATGGCTTGCGGATGGAAGCCGTGGATTTCGGCGACCCCGGCCTGTCGCGCAATCATGGGGTGTCCGTCGCCAGCGGGCATTATGTCGCCTTTCTCGACGCCGACGATCTTTGGGGCATGGACTGGCTGGCAAGCGCGGCCAACGTGGCGGGCGCGCGCCCGGCTCCGACCGTCTGGCACCCGGAAGTGAACCTCTATTTCGGCGCGGAAAAGCGCCTGTTCGTCCATGTCGATATGGAGGATGTGCTATTCCGGCCCTCCGGCCTGATGATCGAGAATTTTTGGACGGCGCTGAGCTTTGCCGCGCGCGAGATCTACCTCGACAATCCCTATCCAGAATCAGATTTAAGCGAAGGCTTCGGCTTCGAGGATTGGGCCTGGAACATGCAAACGATCAGTCGCGGTGTCGTTCACAAGGTGGTTCCGGGGACCGGTCACCTCATTCGCCGCAAAACCCACCAGTCGGTCGCCATGGCCGATGCCAATGCCCAGGCTGTGCCGCGCCCAAGCCGCTACATCCACAGGTTCATCGAAGAACGGATGAAATAACGCCCGAGCGCTGGTACAATCGCCTCGTCAGAATGGCGGTCAGCTTGCCTCGCGCATCGCCTCGGCAGCCTGAAGGTCCACCGACACAAGCTGGCTCACCCCCTGCTCCGCCATCGTCACGCCGAACAGGCGGTTCATGCGCGCCATGGTGATGGGGTTATGCGTGATGATGACGAAGCGCGTTTCGGTCGAAGCCGCCATTTCATCCATCAGGTTGCAGAAGCGCTCGACATTCTGATCGTCGAGCGGCGCGTCGACTTCGTCGAGCACGCAGATGGGTGCTGGATTGGTCAGGAACACG
Source organism: Mesorhizobium sp. A556 (assembly GCF_054489545.1). Taxonomy (NCBI): domain Bacteria; kingdom Pseudomonadati; phylum Pseudomonadota; class Alphaproteobacteria; order Hyphomicrobiales; family Phyllobacteriaceae; genus Mesorhizobium; species Mesorhizobium sp. A556. The sequence continues at coordinate 241,643 of NZ_JBTMXA010000002.1, read as the reverse complement.
GCGAAGATCAGCGACATGGCCGTCAGCGCCTGCTCGCCGCCGGAAAGCAGCGTCATCGTCTGCGGCTTCTTGCCGGGCGGGCGGGCGAGGATTTCGAGGCCGGCTTCGAGCGGATCATCGGACTCGATCAGTTGCAGTTCGGCCGTGCCGCCGCCGAACAGATGCGAGAAAAGCCGCTGGAAATGCACATTGACCGCGTCAAATGCGGCCAGCAGCCGCTCGCGGCCTTCGCGGTTCAGGCTCTGGATCGCCTGCCGCAGCTTTCGGATCGCCTCGATAATGTCCTCGCGCTCGGAGACGATGGCCTCGAGCTTGTCGGACAGTTCCTGCTGTTCTTCCTCGGCGCGCAGATTGACCGCGCCCAGCCGCTCGCGCTCGATCTTCAGCCGCTCCAGCTGGCGCTCGACGTCGTTGACGTCCGGCAGCGGGCTGTCGGCTTCCAGCCCGGTATGGCGGATGACGAGATGCGGCGGCGTGTTCAGCGTTTCCTGGATGCGCGCCTCGACTTCGGCGCGGCGTTCGTCGGCGGCGGTCAGGCGTTCTTCGGCGCGCGCACGCGCCTCGCGCGCCTCGGCCAGTCCCTGAATGGCGGCGATGGCAGACTTGTCGAACGTGGCCTGCCGGCTTTCCGCCTCCGCCAAGCGGTCGCCGGCGGCCTTGCGCAGCGTTTCCGCTTCAGCGATCTGCGACAGCAGAGCGCGCCGCCGCGCATCGATCTCGTCCGGCGCATCGGCCAGCTTTTCACGCTCCGCCTCGGCTTCCGCCTTGCGTTCGCCAAGCGATGCGATCTGCGCTGAGGCGTTTTCGGCGCGCGCCAGCCAGTTGCGACGCTCAGCATTGATGGCCTCCAGCCGGCGCGTCCGCGCCTCGGCCTCGCGCTTCAAGCCTTCATGCACGGCGCGCGCATCGGCCAGCGCGGAACGCTCACGCGAGACATGTCCGGCCGCCTGCTCCAGCCGGGCCTGCAAATCGCTTAGATCGGCGGCGTCCTGCAACAGTTCTTCCGCCTCGATCACGGCTGCCGCCGCTTCCTCGTGGCTATCGACGACCCGCGAGCGCGCCTCGTCCAGAGCAGCGCGGCGACTGGACAGTTCGCCCGAGGCCCGTTCGGCCTGCGCCAAGGCGCTGCGGGCGGCGTCCAGCGCATGCTGCGCATCGCGCCAGCCTTGGCGTGCGTCGCGCTCCGCTTCGCCGGCAAGGCGAAGAGCTGCCTCGGCCTTGGCCAGCGCTTCCTCGGCGCCGCGAACTTTGAGCGTCGCCTCGATGGCTTCCGCATCCAGTTCGGCCAACCTGTTCTTCTGTTCGAGGCGCAAAGCTGCCGCCGTCGGCGCATCGGCGCTCGCGCAAAAACCGTCCCAACGCCACAGCGCGCCCGCGCGGCTGACCAGCCTTTGTCCCGGCGCAAGCAGAGCCTGAAGCCTGCCGCCTTCGCTGTCCTCGACAATGCCGATCTGCGCCAGCCGGCGCGCCAGTTGGCCGGGCGCGTTGACGACACTGGCAAGGCTTTGCACACTGACCGGGAGCGCCGGATCGCCGGGCTGGACAGCGCCCTCGCCCCAATGCACCGGCGCGCTGCGGTCGAGCGGCGCGTCGAGATCTTCGCCAAGGGCCGCGCCCAAAGCCGTCTCGAAACCGCGCTCGACGCTGATCTTTTCCAGCACGGCGGGAAACAGGTCGCCGCTCGCCGCATTGAGCATTCTTGCCAGCGTGCGGGCTTCGGTTTCGATGCCGGCCAGTTCCGCCTTGGCGTCCTGCAACGGCGCGCGCGCGCCGGACTCGGCAGCGCGGGCATCCTCCACCGCCTGCTCGGCATGGTCGGCGGCGGCCTCGGTTTCTTCTAGCGCCGCCTCAGCCTGTTCAACCAGAAGCTTCTTTTCGGCCGGATCGACAAGGCCGGCGATGCGCGAGGCAATGTCGGAAAGCTCGCGATCGACTTCGGCCAACTGGCCGGCAAAACGGTCGCGGCGCTCGGCGGCTTCGCGCAGGCTGCGTTCGATCTGCGTGCGCGAGGCCGCCGCTTCCGCCTTTTCGGCGGTCAATTTGGTCAGCGTCGCCTCGCTGCGTTCCAACGTCGCCGCAGCCTGCTCGAAGGCGGTGCGGGTGTTGGCCTCGCGCTCGGCAGCGCCGGCATTTTCCGCATGGAGCGCCTGCTCCTCACCGGCCAGACGCTCCAGAATATCGGCATTGTCGGAAACCATGCGCTCTTCGCGCTCTATGTCGGCGTCCAGTTGCTGCAGCCGCCGGTCGAGTTCGGCCTGGCGCTGGCCGATGCGGCCGGCTTCTTCCTCGATCTGCGTCCGGGCGATAGACAGGCGCTGAAAGGCGGCGGCGGCGGCGGCTTCCGCCTCGCGCAATTCCGGCAGATGGTGCGCGCCGATGCCCTGTTCCTTCGCGGCAGCCATTTGCGCGGCGGCGCGGTCGCCGACCAGCGCGGTTGCCGTCGCCAGCGCCGAGTGCGCCTCGCCCTCCTGCGCCTTGGCCTGCGACCAGCGCAGATGCAGCAGCATCGCGTCGGCCTTGCGGATGTCGGCCGACAGGCTCTTGAAGCGCGAGGCCTGGCGTGCCTGCCGTTTCAGGCTCTCGATCTGGCTTTCCAACTGCCCAACGACATCCTCCAGCCGCTCAAGGTTCTGCTCCGCGCCCCTCAGCCGCAATTCGGCTTCATGGCGGCGGGTGTGCAGGCCGGAAATGCCGGCCGCCTCTTCCAGCAGCGCGCGGCGGGCTTGCGGCTTGGCCTGGATCAGTTCGCCGATGCGGCCCTGCCCGACCATGGAGGGCGAACGCGCGCCGGTCGACTGGTCGGCAAAAAGCAGTTGCACGTCCTTGGCGCGGGCTTCCTTGCCGTTGATGCGGTAGACCGAGCCGGCCTCGCGCTCGATGCGGCGCGACACCTGCAACTCGTCGGCATCGTTGAAAGCGGCGGGCGCGGTGCGGTTGGAATTATCGAGGAAAAGCGTGACTTCGGCGGTGTTGCGCGCCGGGCGCGTGCCCGATCCCGAAAAGATCACGTCGTCCATGCCGGACGCGCGCATGTTCTTGTAGGAGCTTTCGCCCATCACCCAGCGCAGGGCTTCGACAAGATTCGACTTGCCGCAGCCGTTCGGCCCGACCACGCCGGTCAAGCCGCGCTCGATGACGAATTCGCCGGGTTCGACGAAGGATTTGAAACCGAGAAGGCGAAGGCGCGAGAATTTCATGCGCGCATCGCCCGTCGCAGGCGCGCGGCAAGGCGCGCCTGAAGCAGAACAGCCGAGACGTTAGAGCAGCGGATCGATAACCGCCGAAATTTCGTCAATCGACAACGCCCCCTTGTAGGTCTTCCCGTTGATGAAGAAGGTCGGCGTCGAGTCCACCTTGAACTCGTCGGCGCCGCGCTTCTGCACCGCTCTCACTTGGTCAAGAAGCTTCTGGTCCGTCAAGCATTTGTCGAAGCTCTCCTGTGTAAAACCAGCCAGCTTGGACAGTTGCAACAGCGAATCCTTGACGTTGTCGACCGCGACCCAATTGGCCTGTTGCTTGAACAGCACATCGACCATCGCGAAATAATTATCGCCGGAGCAACGCGCCAGCATGAAACCGGCCTCGGCGCGCGGGTCGAACGGGAACTCGCGCAAAATGTAGCGTACCTTGCCGGTGTCGATGTACTTCTTCTTCATTTCCGGGAAGGTCGTCTCGGCAAAATGCGCGCAATGCGGGCAGGTCATCGACGCGTATTCGACCACCGTAACCTTGGCATCGGCCTCGCCCATGACCTCGTCGGGCAAAGCGCCGGGCTTAAGCAGTTCGGCCATGTCGACGGAGCCCGAGGATTCCGGGGCGGCCACCGCCGGCTTCATGGCGTCAGCGGGTTTCATCGCGTCGGCTGGCTTCATGGCGTCGGCTGGCTTGACCTCGGCCGCCTTCGCCTCCTCACCGGAATCGCTGCATGCTCCAAGCATCATTACCGCCGGCACAGCGGCCAGCGTGGAGAGGACGGACCTGCGGGACAAGGAACGGTTCATTTGAATCACCTGATTGGAATCGGATTTTGCAATGAAACTACATGAAAGCGAATGTTGGCGCGAATTAAGGCATGGCCGCGCGCAATCCAAGCGCGAAAAGTTGACGCCACGATCACGAAACCGCGAGTTTTATTTCTTTTCTCCCAGAATCGTCGCGCCCAGCCGCTCCAGCGAGGCGCGCAGGCCGTCGTCCTCGATCAGGCCGACTGTGCTCGCCAGCTTCTTTTGCTCCGGCACGGTAAGCGGCCGGAACGTGGGTTTGTGCTTTTCCTTTGCCCCGGTCAGCGGCTTCTGCACGATCTTGATGCGGCCGATGGCATTGAAACCGAGGAAGGAATTGACGCGGGCAATGACCTCAGCCGTCTCGTGCTGCAAATGGAGTGCCGCCATGCCTTCGCAGGCGATGACCAGAACCGCTGGCTGGAACGGGTCGTCCTCGTGCATGCGGCGCGGCCACTGGATCTTTTCCGGCCGGGAGTGACGGCTAAGGCGCGGCCCGGCGATCTCGTCCCAGGATTGCACCAGTCCGATCGAGATGCCGGCGCGCTTGCGCAGCACCGGATCGAGGATGCGGGCGGCAAGATCGCTCACCGGAACGGGATTGCTGAAGGATGGTTTGCGTGCCATGCGTTTGTCCAACTCCAATCCAACCGGCACGAAAGCCAATCTTTCCGATCAATGGCACCGCAACACCAGACCCGCAAGGCCGTGCCGGGCAATGACGGCCTCGTCGCCTCCCGCCTGCTCGCCTGGTACGACCGGCACCATCGCGAATTGCCGTGGCGCGTGCCGCCCGGCGATCTGGCGCGCGGGGTGCGGCCTGATCCCTACCGCGTCTGGCTTTCCGAGGTGATGCTTCAACAGACCGGCGTGCAGACGGTCAGATCTTATTTCCACGCATTCGTCGAAAAATGGCCGACCGTGGAAGCGCTGGCGGCGGCTGAAACCGAGGACGTGATGAAGGCATGGGCCGGGCTTGGCTATTATTCGCGCGCCCGCAACCTTAAGGCCTGCGCCGACCGCGTCGCCGCTTCTGGCGGAAAATTTCCCGACACCGAAGAGGGCCTTCGTGATCTGCCCGGCATCGGCCCCTATACGGCGGCGGCAATCGCTGCCATCGCCTTCGACCGCCCGGCTGCCGTGGTTGACGGCAATATCGAACGGGTTGTCTCACGGCTGTTTTCGATCGCCACGCCCTTGCCGCAAGCGAAAGTCGAAATCCGCGCGCATGTCGAACGGCTGACGCCGGTCACGCGGCCGGGCGATTTTGCGCAGGCGATGATGGACCTCGGCGCGACCATCTGCACACCCAAAAAGCCGCGCTGCATGCTGTGCCCGCTTCGCGAGAATTGCGATGCAACGAAGTCGGGCGACCCGGAGTTTTTCCCTGCTCGCGCGGCCAAGACGGCCAAGCCGCAGCGCCGGGGGGCGGCGTTCGTGGCGGTCAGGAGCGACGGCGCGATCCTGCTTCGAAAGCGCCCCGACAAGGGCTTGCTCGGCGGCATGACCGAGGTGCCGACGACCGGCTGGACCGCGCGCACCGACGGCGAAACGACGCCAAATGCAGCTCCATTTGCGGGAAATTGGCAAAAAACGGGGCGAATCACCCATGTTTTCACGCATTTTTCGCTCGAACTGGACGTGTTCCGGGCCGAAACGGACATTGTGGCTCCTGCCGGTGCGTTCTGGTCACCGCCTGCCGACATTTCAGGCGAAGCTTTGCCCACCGTCATGAAAAAGGCTATCGAAGCCGCCATTCCGGGCGCGACGAAGAAAATAGCGAAGAGACCAGCATGACCGAAATCCGCCACATCGTTTTTGACATCGGCAAGGTGTTGATCCACTACGATCCGAACATTCCGTTCAGCAAGCTGATTCCGGACGCGGAGGAACGCAGATGGTTCTTCCAGAATGTCTGCACGCATGAATGGAACATCGAGCAGGATCGCGGTCGGTCCTGGGCGGAAGCCGAGGCGCTCGCGATTGCCGCGCATCCGGACCACGCGGAAAATATCCGCAACTTCCGCCGCCATTGGAACGCCATGGTACCGCATGCCTATGAGGACAGCGTGGCGCTGATGGACAGGTTGATCGACGGTGGCCACGACGTGACCATGCTGACCAATTTCGCCGCCGATACCTTCGTCGAGGCGCGGCAGCGTTTCCCGTTCCTGCATCGCCCGCGCGGGGTAACGGTGTCCGGTGCGATTCGCCGGATCAAGCCGGAGCGCGCAATTTACGATCACCACATCGCGTCATTCGACCTCGACCCGGCAGCGACGCTGTTCATCGACGACAGCCAGCCCAATGTCGACGGCGCCATCGCCGCCGGTTGGCAGGCAGTGCTGTTTACGGGTGCCGAAAAGCTGAAGTCGGACCTTAACGGGTACGGAATCGCCGCATGATTTGAATCGCTTCGCGGCGGCGTTTAAGAATTTGATTCAACCGGGCGATTGCGGCTGCCGCGCCGCCGCCTGCGACGGGACGATCGCTCACCCCGCCCGCTCCATGCCGAGGCGGGCGATGCGGCGAAGCTCGTCGATCGGGGTCAGGCCGCCATTGCGCTCATAGTGCCAGAACGTCCAGCCGTTGCAGGCATCCAGCCCCTGCACCTGCGCGCCCATCTTGTGGATCGAGCCGGCGGCCTCGCCGATCGCCACCGTGCCGTCGGCGCGCACTTTCGCCGTCCAGCGCTTGCGCGAATCGTAAAGCGTGGCGCCCGGCGTCAGCAGACCGGTATCGAGCAGGCTGACAAAGGCGACGCGCGGTTCGGCGCGCTTGCCCGACAGCACGGTCAGGTCGGCGCGGTCCAGCGTGGTAACCGCATCGATGCGTGCGCGCGCGCCATCGATATATTTCTGCTCGCGCTCTATGCCGACAAAGTGGCGGCCAAGCCGCTTGGCGACGGCCCCGGTCGTGCCGGAGCCGAAGAACGGGTCGAGCACGATGTCGCCCGGCTTGGTCGAAGCCATCATGATGCGGGCAAGCAACGCCTCCGGCTTTTGCGTCGGGTGCAGCTTGTCGCCATCGTCGTTCTTGAGACGCTCGCCGCCGGTGCAGATCGGAAACAGCCAGTCGGAGCGCATCTGTACGTCGTCGTTCGACGCCTTCAGCGATTCGTAATTGAACGTGTAGCCCTTGCCCTTCTGGTCGCGCGATGCCCAGATCATCGTCTCATGCGCGTTCTGGAAGCGACGGCCGCGAAAATTCGGCATCGGATTGGTCTTGCGCCAGATGACGTCGTTCAGGATCCAGAAGCCGAGGTCCTGCAGCTTGGCGCCGACGCGGAAAATATTGTGGTAGGAGCCGATGACCCAGATGGTGCCGTTCGGCTTCAGCACGCGGCGCGCCGCCAGAAGCCAGGCGCGGGTGAAGGCGTCATAGGCCTCGAAACTGTCGAACTGGTCCCAGGCATCGTCCACCGCATCGACCTTGGACTGGTCCGGCCGGTGCAGGTCCCCGTCAAGCTGGAGATTATAGGGCGGGTCGGCGAAGATCACGTCGACCGACTTTTCCGGCAGGCGGTCGAGCGCGGCGACACAGTCACCCTTGAGGATGGTGTCCAGCCATTCGGACTGCTGCGGAGCATGGGAGAGGTCGGCGAGGAGACGCACGGCAGACATGTTTACACCCGAGGCACACGGTTACTGTTTACGCCTCGTTATGGTTACCGTTCTGCGTAAATATTTAATGAAGTAGCTGCCGAATTTGCCGCCGCACCCCGCTTGGTGTATGCCGCCCCCGCCCGAATTCTCCCAGTCCCGGATAGCCATGCACCAGCCAGATCTTGTCATTTTCGATTGCGACGGCGTCCTCGTCGATTCCGAAATCATCGCCGCCCGCGTCGAGGCCGAACTGCTGACGGATGCGGGGTTCGAGATATCGGCTGAAGAACTAGCCGAAACCTATGCCGGTCTGACCTTCAAGGACGTCCTGATCCGGGTCGAGGAAATCTCCAAGATTCCGTTCCAGATATCGCTGATCGACCGCGCCGATGAGTTGGTGGACCGCAAACTGCGGGCCGAGGTGCGCGCCATCGAAGGCGTGCATGAGGCAGTGGCCGCCGTTCCGGTGCCGTTTTGCATCTGCTCCAACTCGCGCACCGAGCGGATCGAATTCATGCTGGAGCGGGTGCGCCTGCTGCCGCTTTTTGCCGGCCGCATCTTTTCCGCGCTGGAAACGCCAACGGGCAAGACCAAACCCTCGCCGGACGTTTTCCTGCAGGCGGCCAAGACCCTGGGCGCCGATCCCGCCCGCTGCTTCGTCATCGAGGATTCGGTGCATGGCGTTGCCGGCGCAAGGGCTGCCGGCATGCGGGTGATCGGCTTCACGGGAGCCTCGCACAGCTATCCCGGCCACGCGGACGCGCTGACCGAGGCGGGCGCCGAAACGGTGATACGGCGTTGGCCGGAACTGAAAAGCGTGATCGAAGCATTGTCGGCGTGGTCAGCCGACGCTTGAGAGCCTGCGCGCAAATTCTACCCAGCCGACCGGCTGGGCGAATTATCAAACAGGCTCAGACCGCCGCCTACTTCTTCTTTGCGGACGGACCTTCGTCATAACCGGCGAAGACCTGGTAGTCCTTGGCGGTGGGTTCCGGCACGACGACGTTCGGGTCGTTGAACACGAACTGCGTGGCCGCCGACATGTCGCTTACCTGCAGCTTGTACTGGTGAAGCTGGGAATAAAGCACGTCTGAGCCATGCACGACAACCACGCGGATCGGCATGGTGATGGTGCCGGGCGCGCCCTTCGGGCCGGGGACGACCTTGCCGGCCACGGCGATATTCAACGTCATCTGGCCCGCATTGCGGCTGCAATCGCGCGTCACCTCGGTGATCGCGGCCTGATAGACGATGTCTGCCGATGCGTCCTGTTCTGCATCCGCCGCGTCGGCCTTCTTCTTGCCGCCCTTGGCGTAGGTATTGTAATAAGCAGTACCGGCGCGCAGCGTGATCGCCGGGCAATAAGCCAGAAGATCGCTCGCCTTCACGCGCGTATCCTCCACCTTCGCCTGCTGGTCGCCGCCGACGCCTAAGACACCCTTGTCGCTTGACTGGCAACCCGCGACGGCGAGCATAAAGCCTGACAACGCAACACCAGCCAAAAAGCGGCCGTTAAAAGAACGAAAGATCATGGACTGCGCTTCCCTCTCGCAAAGTTGGGGACCTATAGCAACCGAACGGCAAAAATGCGACTGACGAAGCGGATAAATCCACTACCTTGCTGCAACCCGGCAAGCCCGGCACCAACGGACGGCTGACAATGCACTATGTGAGTACACGCGGGGAAGCACCCGTTCTCGGTTTTTCCGAAGCCGTGATGGCGGGGCTGGCGCGCGACGGCGGGCTCTACGTGCCGCGCGAGTGGCCGCATTTTTCCCATGCAGAAATCCGCGCGATGCGAGGCCTTTCCTATCCCGACCTTGCCATAAGGGTGCTTACCCCTTTCCTCGGCGGCGAGATCGCGGCGCCCGTGTTCGAGCGTCTGGTGCGCGAGGCCTACGCCACGTTCCGGCACGAAGCCGTCTGCCCGCTGGTGCAGCTTGGCCCGAACAACTTCGTGCTGGAGCTTTTTCACGGTCCAACCCTCGCCTTCAAGGACGTGGCCATGCAATTGCTGGCCCGGCTGATGGATCATGTTTTGGCCGAGCGCGGCCAGCATGCCACCATCGTCGGTGCGACCTCGGGCGATACCGGCGGGGCTGCCATCGACGCGTTTGCCGGGCGCGACCGCACCGACATCTTCATTCTGTTCCCGCATGGCAAAGTATCGCCGGTCCAGCAGCGGCAGATGACGACATCGACGGAAAGCAATGTCCACGCGCTCGCCATCGAAGGCAATTTCGACGATTGCCAGGGTCTGATAAAGGCTATGTTCAACGACCATACCTTCCGCGACGGGGTTGCACTGTCGGGCGTCAATTCGATCAACTGGGCGCGAATCATGGCCCAGATCGTCTATTATTTCTCGTCTGCACTTTCGCTTGGCGGCCCCGATCGGCCGGTTTCGTTCACCGTGCCGACCGGTAATTTCGGCGATATTTTCGCCGGCTACGCCGCCAAGAAGATGGGGCTGCCGATTGAAAAACTGGTCATCGCCACCAACGACAACGACATTCTGGCACGCACGCTTGCGACCGGCGCCTACACGACCAAGGGCGTCATCGCGACCACCTCGCCTTCCATGGACATTCAGGTGTCGTCGAATTTCGAACGGCTGCTGTTTGAATCCTCCGGCCGCGATGCCGCGACCGTGCGGCGCTATATGGATGGGCTGAAACAGTCCGGCGCTTTCACGCTCGAAGCCGCGGGAATAGCCAATATCCGCGCCGAATTCGACGCCGGCCGTGCGACGATGGAAGAGACGGCGGCGACGATCCGCTCGACACTCGGGAAATCGAATTATCTGCTCGATCCGCATACGGCCACGGCGGTCCACGTCGCGGCGAGCCATGCCGGCCCGGTGCCGATGGTGGTGCTTGGCACGGCGCATCCGGCGAAATTCCCGGCGGCCGTCGAGGCGGCCAGCGGCGTATCGCCGGCCCTGCCCGCATGGCTGGGCGGGCTGATGGATTCGGAAGAAAAATACTCGGTGCTTCCATCTGAGTTGAAAATGTTGGAAGATTACATCCACCGCCGCACAAGGGCGGCGCGTTAAGGAGTCTTTTTTATATGGGTGTAGAGGTAAGCCGTCTGTCGAACGGCCTGACAGTCGCCACCGAAACCCTTCCAAGCATTGAATCGGTCGCTCTCGGGGTCTGGATCAAATCAGGCGCACGCAACGAGCGCGACGAAGAGCACGGAATGGCGCATCTTCTTGAACACATGGCGTTCAAGGGGACCAAACGGCGAAGCGCGTTCGAGATCGCCTCCGAGATCGAGGATGTCGGCGGCGAGATCAACGCCGCGACCAGCGTCGAGACCACGTCCTATTTCGCGCGGGTGCTACGCGACAACGTGCCGCTGGCGGTCGATATTCTCGCCGACATTCTCCAGGAGTCGGAATTCGACCCGAACGAACTGGAGCGCGAGCAGCACGTCATCCTGCAGGAAATCGGCGCGGCCCACGACACGCCCGACGACGTCGTCTTCGACCATTTCACCGAAACCGCCTTTCGCCACCAGACATTGGGGCGCTCCATCCTGGGTACGCCGGAGACGGTCAAATCCTTCACCTCGGCGCAGTTGCACGACTATATCGGCCGCCAATACGGCGCTGACCGGATGGTCGTGGTGGCGGCGGGCGACGTCAAGCACGACGCGTTCGTGCGCGAAGTGGAGAAACGGCTCGGCGGCTTCCGCAGCAAGGCCGACGGCACGATGCCGCAATATGCGCAATATGTCGGCGGTGATTTTCGCGAGCACCGCGACCTGATGGATGCGCAGATCGTGCTGGGCTTCGAGGGCCGCGCCTATCATGTGCGCGATTTCTACGCCAGCCAGGTGCTGTCGATGATCCTCGGCGGCGGCATGTCCTCTAGGCTGTTCCAGGAAGTCCGCGAAAAGCGCGGCCTGTGCTATTCCGTCTATGCATTCCACTGGGGATTTTCCGACACCGGCATCTTTGGCGTTCACGCGGCCACGGGTCATACCAGCCTCGGCGAACTGGTGCCGGTCATCATGAACGAATTGCAGAGTTGCGGCGAAAACATCCTGCAGGCCGAGCTTGACCGCGCCCGCGCCCAGTACCGCGCCGGCCTCATCATGTCGGCGGAAAGCCCGTCCAGCCGCGCCTCGCAGATCGCCCGCCAGTTGCTGCTGTTCGGACGCCCTGTTGCCAAGGAAGAACTGATGGAGCGGCTCGACGCGCTGAACACCGGCAGGCTGACCGATCTGTCGGGGCGGCTGTTTTCGACCCGGCCGACGCTCACCGCCGTCGGCCCGGTGGGAACGCTGGCGCCTTACGAGGACGTGCTCGACCTGGCTTCGGGATCGCGCGCGGCCGCCCGCAAGCGCGCCGTCTGATCCATCGCCGTGCTGGCGCTTCCCTTTCTACGCCGCGAACTTCCGGCACTGAAGGGTGAACGCGTCACGCTGCGCCTGCCGGCTATCGGCGACTATCGCGAATGGGCCGCCTTGCGCGGGGAAAGCCGTTCGTTTCTCGAGCCGTGGGAGCCGCGCTGGTCGCCGGAGGAACTGGAGCGCGCCGCATGGCGCCACCGCATCCATCGCTACCGCGAGGATTATGGGCAGGGCACGGCCGTCGCCTTCTTCATTTTCGAGAAAAGCGGCAGGCTTGCCGGCGGCATCACGCTCGGCAACATACGCCACGGCGTCACGCAAAGCGGCCATATCGGCTACTGGATCGGCGAGCGCTACGCCGGGCGCGGCCTGATGACGGACGCGGTAAATACGCTCGCGCGCTTCGCCTTCGATACGCTGAGGTTGCACCGGATCGAAGCTGCCTGTATTCCCGGCAACGCCCGGTCGATCAGGGTGCTTGAAAAAGCCGGATTCCAGCGCGAAGGACTGTTGCGATCCTATCTCAGGATCAATGGCTTCTGGCAGGACCATTATCTCTACGCCCGGATCGTCGACGACCCACCGAGCGCGTGAACAAAGGGCTGATCTTGACGAACTCTCCGCGAATCAGATCGCTGGTTTCCCTTGTCCTCGCGGCTATCGTGATGTTCTGTTCGGCTACGTCGACCTATGCCATCGAGCCGATCAAGATCGCCCGCGACGACGTGGCGCTCGATCTTTCCGGCGCCGTCGAAATCTATCGGAACCAGGGCGAGAATTTTCAGGTTTCCACAGCACCCGGCCCTGACGGCATCGTGCGGCGCATCGAGGTCGAGGCCAACGACACGCGCTCGACCGGCGACTGGGCGGTGTTCGCGCTGGCCAACACGACCGACCAGCAACTCGACAGGCTGATCGTCGCGCCGCATTTCCGGCTGGTGAATTCCGGCATCTTCTGGCCAGACCTCGGCTCGACCCGCATCGCCGCGATCACCCCCAGCGAAGGCTTCGCGCTCGACCGCCAGACCAGCCCCGATGCAGACGTGTTCCGGGTAACGCTGAACCCCGGCACCGTGGTCACCTTCATCGCCGAGCTTGCCTCGCCCAAGCTGCCGCAGGTCTATCTGTGGGAGCCTGAAGCCTACAAGGACACGATCAATTCCTATACGCTCTATCGCGGCATCGTCATCGGCATCGCCGGCCTGCTGGCGCTGTTCCTGACCATCCTGTTCGTGGTCAAGGGGACATCGATGTTTCCCGCCACGGCGGCGCTGGCATGGGCGGTACTGGCCTATATCTGCATCGATTTCGGCTTTCTCAACAAGATCATCCAGATATCGCCGGGCCACGAGCAGATATGGCGCGCCGGAACGGAGGTGGGGCTTGCCGCCACCTTCGTCGTCTTCCTGTTCACCTATCTCAATCTCAACCGCTGGCACGGCAATTTCAGCTACGGGGTGATGGCCTGGGTTGCCGGGCTTGGGCTGATCGCCGGCATCGCCATCATCGATCCCGCGATCGCGGCCGGCATTGCGCGCCTTTCTTTCGCCGCCACCGCGCTGCTTGGCCTTGGTCTCATCGTCTATCTGGGCATACGCGGCTACGACCGCGCCATCATGCTCCTGCCAAGCTGGGTGATGGTGCTTTTGTGGCTGACCGGCTCGTGGATGGCGATTACCGGCATTCTCGACAACGACATCGCCCAGCCCGCCCTTGGCGGCGGCTTGATCCTCATCATCCTGCTGATCGGCTTTACGGTCATGCAGCATGCCTTTGCCGGCGGCGCGCTGCACCAGGGCCTGTTCTCCGACCTCGAACGGCAGGCAATGGCCATCATCGGCTCCGGCGATACGGTGTGGGACTGGGACGTGCTGCGCGACCGCGTCGTCACCCGGCCCGACGTCAGCCTTCAGCTTGGCCTTGCACCCAACAGCCTTGGCGGCGCTGCCCGCAACTGGCTGCCCGTGCTTCACCCGGACGACCGCGATACATTCCGCACCACGCTCGACATCATTCTGGAGCATCGGCGCGGCAAGATCTCCCAGACCTTTCGCCTGCGCGGGGCGGACGGCCATTATCACTGGTTTGCGCTGCGGGCCCGCCCGGTCATTGGCTCCGACGGCGAAGTCATCCGCTGCGTCGGCACCATGGTTGACGTGACCGAGCACAAGAAGTCCGAAGAACGCCTGCTGCACGACGCCGTGCACGACAATCTGACCGGCCTGCCGAACCGGGAACTGCTGATGAACCGGCTGGAAGCCGTCATCTCGATCGCGCGCACCGAGGAAAAGGTGCGCCCGACCGTCTTCGTCATCGACATCGACCGTTTCAAGCAGGTCAATGACGGCTTGGGCATCTCGGCCGGCGACACCATCCTGTTGACCGTCGCGCGCCGGCTTCACCGCCTGCTCAAGCCGAAGGATTCGCTGTCGCGCTTCGCCGGCGACCAGTTCGCCCTGATGCTTCTTTCCGAGCAGGACACCGGCCGTATTGCGGCGGTGGCGGATGCCATCAAGCACGCGATCAACGCGCCGATCACCTTTGCCAAGCGCGAGATCGTGCTGACTGCCTCCATCGGGCTGATCAGTTGGAACACGGAGCAGACTTCGGCCGAAGACATGGTCAAGGACGCGGAACTCGCCATGCACCAGGCAAAGCGCTTTGGCGGCGACCGCATCGAGCCGTTCCGCCCGGCCTTCCGCACCGTCGGGTCGGACCGGCTGCAATTTGAATCCGACCTGCGCCGCGCCGTCGAGCGCAAGGAGTTCACGCTGGCCTACCAGCCGATCGTGCGGCTCGAAGACAACAGCATCGCCGGGTTCGAGGCCCTGCTGCGCTGGGACCATCCGCGCCGCGGCATGATCCCGCCGGCGGACTTCATCCCCGTCGCGGAAAGCTGCGGGCTGATCGTGCAGCTTGGCCTTTTTGCCATGCAGAAAGCCGCCGAAGACCTGGCCTCCTGGCAAAAGCAGATCAGCGACGCGCCGCTATCCGTGTCGGTAAACCTGTCCAGCCGGCACCTTATCCGCCGCGATCTGGTCAGCGACGTTCGCTCTGTCATCGCCCGCGCCAACCTCAAGCCGCGCTGCTTCCGCCTTGAACTGACCGAATCGCTGGTGATGGATAATCCCGAGCAGGCGGTCCACGTTCTGAACAAGCTCAAGCATCTCGGCATCGGCCTGTCGCTGGACGATTTCGGCACCGGCTATTCGTCGCTTTCCTACCTGACGCGCTTTCCCTTCGACACGATCAAGATCGACAAGAGTTTTGTCGACGACACGACACCGAAGCGGGCGGTGCTGCTGCGCTCCATGGTCAACATGGCGCATGAGCTTGGCCTGTCGGTGGTCGCCGAAGGCATCTCGGACCAGAGCGACGCGCTCGAATTGCGCCAGATGGGTTGCGAATATGTGCAAAGCTTCATGTTCGGCGCGCCTGTCGCGGGCGATCTGGTGCTGAAGATGCTGAAAGAGCAGTACCCACTCGCGCAGGCCTGATTTTGCAGTGGGAAGCGTGGCATCCCAATCGGATTTGACTGCCGCCGGCTACCTCGGATTCCGGGTGAGGCGCTCAGCGACGAAAAAATCAGGCGTGGCCGGCAACGCCGCTCAGATGCGTCAGGTCGATGCCGATGGAGGCCAGCGCCTTGTCGTATTTGCGGTCGATATCGGCGTCGAACAGAAGCTCGGGCGTGGCCGGGCAGGTCAGCCAGCCGTTTTCGGCGATCTCGCTTTCCAGTTGGCCAGCCCCCCACCCCGAATAGCCAAGCGCCATCAGCGCATGGCGGGGGCCGCGCCCCGCCGAAATGGCGCGCAATATGTCGACCGTGGCGGTCAGGCAGACATCGCTCGACACGGCCAGCGATGATTCCACCTTGTAGTCGCCCGAATGCAGCACGAAGCCGCGCGAGCGGTCGACCGGGCCGCCGTTGCGCACGACAAAATCACGCGCCTGTGCCGGCAGCCGGATCGCCTCCTGTTCGTCGAGTATCCCAAGCTGCACGAGCAGGTCGGGAAACAGCATCTGCTGCGGCTGATTGACGATCAGCCCCATGGCTCCTTCATCGCTATGGGCGCAGATATAGATGACCGCGCGCGCAAACCTGTCGTCCTTCATGCCGGGCATGGCAATGAGGAACTGGTCGTCGAGAAAGCTGCCGCCGGGCGCGGCGTTTATGTTGCGCAGAATGTCCATGGCCCTATCGTACTGCGTTTCGGCAAGGCTTGGAAGATCGCTGTAAGCCCGCCGATTACGCCAGGGTCACGCAAATATGATCCAGTCGGCCGATGAAACGGTTGCGCCGCCGCAATCCCCTGCTCAAATCACCCCCATGAAACGCCAGCACATTCTCGCCCTCAGCGCCTCTCTGGCCATCACTCTAGTTCCCGCCCTGCCCGCCCATGCGTCCTCGTCGGACTGGCATGAGGGCGAAGGCGGCCGCATCCGCCTGGTTACAAGCGGCAAGCCCGATGCGCAGGGCAATATTCAAGGCGTGCTCGACATCACGCTCAAGCCCGGCTGGAAGACCTATTGGCGCGACCCCGGCAGCAGCGGCGTGCCACCGCAACTCGATATTTCCGCCAGCACCAATATCAGCAAGGCCAGCCTGTCCTTTCCCGCTCCGCAGCGGCACAATGACGGCTACGGCGCGTGGGCCGGCTATGCCCAATCGGTAGCGTTCCCGATCGTCTTTACGCTGGCATCCCCAGGCACTGCCGCAACCATCGACGCCAATGTCTTTCTCGGCATGTGCGATACCATCTGCATTCCGGTCCAGGCGAAGCTGACGCTGGATCCAGCCTCCGATCCAGACAACGCCGACGATGCGGCGCTCGTCAAAGCGGGCCTTGCAGCTTTGCCAGGCGCGCCGCGTCCGGATTTCAGCGCAAAGCTGCTGCCGGGCGACCATGAGACGCTGGCGGTCGAGACGACCGCGCCCGGCGATCCGGCGTCGGTCGATTTCTTTGTCGCCGGCGAAAGCGACTTCATGTTCGGCACGCCAGCGCGCAGCGAAAGCGACGGCAAGGTCATCTTCAAGGTGCCGATCCTCGACCGGCCGACGACGGCGCACGGTGCCGGGCTGCCCTACACGCTGACCAGCGCCGAAGGCTCGGTGCAGGGGTTCCTGCCCTATCCGTAATTCGGCCTAGTCATCAATTGCCGGGCCGCCGATTGCCGGGCCTGCGTTAATCCGCTATCGCAGCGCAACGCAATCCGTTTTCCAGTGAGGATATCCATGCCTATTTCCGTTGGCGACAAGCTTCCCGAGTCGACATTCAAAACCATGACGGCCGACGGTGCCAAGAGCATAACCGTCGCCGAAATCTTCCCTGGCAAGAAGGTCGTGCTTTTCGCGGTTCCCGGCGCGTTCACGCCGACCTGCAGCAACAACCATCTTCCCGGCTATCTCGAAAACCACGATGCCATCCTCGCGCGCGGCGTCGACACCATCGCGGTTGTCGCCGTCAACGACGTGCATGTCATGGGCGCCTGGGCGCGCTTCACCGGCGGCGAGGGCAAAATCCTCTATCTGGCGGACGGCAGCGGCGATTTCGCCAAGGCGCTCGGCCTCGATATCGACCTGTCCGGCGGCGGCATGGGGTTGCGCTCCAAGCGCTATTCGATGATCGTGGACGACGGCAAGGTCACCGCCCTCAACATCGAGGACTCTCCGGGTCAGGCCGTCGAATCCAGCGCCGCGAAAATTCTGCAACAGCTTTAGCCCCATGTGGGAAACGATCTGTCGCGCTGCGGCCATCGGCGTCGGCGCAACGCTGCTCATGGATATCTGGGCGGTCGTCCTGAACAGGATTTTTGGCCTGGCCTTGCCCAATTGGGGCATGGTCGGCCGATGGGTCGGCCATCTCGGCGGTGGAAAAGTCTTTCACGACGACATCGGCAAGGCCGCGCCCGTGGCCAACGAACGAGCGCTCGGCTGGGCGTTCCACTACGCTGTCGGCATCGCCTACGGCCTGATCCTGGTCGCGCTGACTGGGCCGCAATGGCTGGCGTCGCCGACCTTCCTTCCCGCCTTCGTGCTCGGCATCGTTACCGTCGGTGCAGGCTGGTTCCTGCTCTCGCCCGGCATGGGCGGCGGCTGGGCCGCCTCAAAGACCGCGAACCCGGCAAAGGTCCGCTGCCTCAATCTTCTTGCCCATACGGTGTTTGCGTGCGGCCTTTACGGCACGGCGCTGCTGATCCGTTAGAGCATCGGACCGAAAAGTGGAGCCGGTTTTCGGATTATTCCGATGCTCAATCAAAGTGGTAGAGCGTCCTTTGTGCGTCCGAGGGGACGCACGGCGCTCTAGTAACTTTGCGTCGAACGTCGCGGGGCCTTTGACCCAGGCTTGGCGGCACTCGGCCCGGCGGCGTCAGCCGCTTGAGGCATAACGGCCATCTTCGGTTTGGCCGGCGTATTCTTGAACGGAGCCATGCCTTCGCGCGCCAATTCGTCGGCGCGTTCGTTCTCGGCATGGCCGGCATGGCCCTTGACCCAGTTCCAGGTAACTTCATGGCGCTTGTTGGCGGCATCCAGCGCCTGCCACAACTCGCCATTCTTCACCGGCTTCTTGTCGGCGGTCTTCCAGCCGTTCTTCTTCCAGCCATGGATCCATTTGGAAATGCCGTCCATGACGTATTTGCTGTCGGTGTGGAGGTCGACCGCACAGGGTTCCTTCAGCGCTTCGAGCGCGGAGATCGCCGCCAGCAATTCCATGCGGTTGTTGGTGGTCATCTCCTCGCCGCCAGACAGTTCCCTGACCTTGCCGTTGAAGCGCAGGATCGCGCCCCAACCGCCCGGACCCGGATTACCCGAACAGGCTCCATCGGTAAAGATTTCGATGCGCTTCATGCCGGCGCGTCCTCCAGCTTCAGCCCATATTCCGCCGGCGAGCTTATCTGGCGGTGGAATCGCATGCGCCGCAAATACTCGAGCGGATCCTTCTTCACCACCAGGCTGCCGGCCGGCGTATTCAGCCAGTCGTAGAGCCGCGTCAGCATGAAGCGCAAAGCCGCGCCATGCGCGAGCAATGGAAGCGCGTCCGCCTCCTGCGCCGACATGGGCCGCACCGCCGTATAGCCGGACAGCAGGGCCGTCCCCTTGGTGAGGTTGAAGGAATGATCCTTCTCAAAGCACCAGGCATTGAGGCAGATGGCGACATCGTATGCCAGCATGTCGGTGCAGGCGAAGTAGAAATCGATCAGCCCGGACAGCCGGTCGCCAAGGAAAAAAACGTTGTCGGGAAACAGGTCCGCATGGATGACGCCGACCGGCAGGTCGGCCGGCCACCGATCCTCAAGTGCGGCAAGATCGGCCTGCACTTCCAGCGCCAGCCCGCTTTCGACCTCGTCAGCCCGGTCCGCCGCCCTGTTCCACAGCGGCCGCCAGCCACTGAGCGAGAGCGCATTGGGCCGGCGGAGAGAAAAATCCTGCCCGGCAATGTGCATCGAGGCCAGCGCCTTGCCCACCTCGCGACAGTGCTCGACTGTCGGACGGCGGGTCCAGATGCCTTCGAGAAAGGTCACGATGGCGGCCGGCCGGCCGGCAAGTTCACCGATGATCTGACCGTCATTGCGCTGGACAGGCAATGGGCAGTTGATGCCCTTGTCATTCAGATGCTGCATCAGGCCGATGAAAAACGGCAGGTCGTCGCGGTTCACGCGCTTTTCATAGAGCGTGAGGATGTAGGCGCCGCTCGACGTGTGCAGGAGGAAGTTGGAGTTCTCCACGCCCTCCGCGATCCCCTTGTAGGAAAGCAGGTCGCCGATGGCGTAACCGCTCAGGAACGCCGTCAGTTCCACCTCGGAAATGTCGGTATAGACGGCCATCAGACGGTTCCGTTGACGAAAGCCATGTCGGCAGGGGTCAGTTCGACATCGCGCAAAACCCGCATGACCGGGAAATTCTCGGTTTCGGTCGCGGTGATTGCCAGTTCGACCGACACGTCGAAACGGGCGCGAAACGCCTCGATGATCTCATTGACGATGATTTCCGGCGCCGACGCCCCGGCGGACAGGCCAAGCGTCGTTATGTTGCCAATGTCGTCCCAGGGGATTTCGGAGGCGCGCTGCACCAGCAGCGACATTTTCGCGCCGGCGCGTTCGGCAACCTCGACCAGCCGCCTCGAATTGGAGGAGTTGGGTGCGCCGACGACCAGATACAGGTCCGCGCCGGCAGCGGTTTCCTTGACGGCCTCCTGCCGATTGGTGGTGGCGTAGCAGATGGATTCGGCCGCCGACGCCTGCATAAGCGGAAAGCGCTCCTCAAGCGCGCGGATGATGCCGGCGGTGTCCTCGACCGACAGCGTGGTCTGGGTGACAAAGCCCAAGGCGGAAGCGTCAGCGGGCGTGAAGGTGCGCGCGTCGTTCTCCGTCTCGATCAGCGTCACCGCGCCGTCGGGCAATTGGCCCATCGTGCCGATCACTTCCGGGTGGCCGGCATGGCCGATCAGCAAGACATGGCGGCCCTGCCGCTGATGGCGCATCGCCTGCTTGTGAACCTTGGACACAAGCGGACAGGTGGCATCGAGATAAAAAAGGTTTCTCGCGATCGCATCCGCCGGCACCGATTTCGGCACGCCATGCGCGGAAAAGACGACCGGGCATTCTCGGTGCTCTTCCGGGATCTCGGAAAGCTCCTCGATGAACACCGCGCCGAGGTTTTGCAGGCCTTCGACCACGTAGCGGTTGTGCACGATCTCATGGCGGACATAGACCGGCCGGCCGTATTTCTTCAGCGCCAGCACGACGATCTGGATGGCGCGGTCCACGCCGGCGCAGAAGCCGCGCGGCTGGCATAGTCGGATGGTCAGGGGAGGTTTGGTCTGGATCATGATTCCGGATCGTCGTTCAAAGGCCGAGATGACGGACGGCGTCCGGCCCTGTCAAGGGCAGCGCCGCTATTCAGGTTTTGCCGGGCGGAAAAGCCAGACAAGCAGCACGCCCGCCAGCGCCGCCGCCAGCCCGTACCAGGTGACTGCATATTGCAGATGATTGTTGGGCAGGTCGATGATGGTCACCCCGCCTACGGGCAGCCCGCCCGCATTGGGCGCGTTGTTCGCATCGATGAAGATGGGCACAAGTTGGTAACCCGCCGGCAGGCCGGCGGTGGCGGCCATGCGGTCGCGGTCTTTCCAGTAAAAGATGTTCTTGGCGATGTCGTTGTCCGGGAGCATGCTCGACGGCTTGCCCGCCAACGGATTGCGAGCCAACCCGGTTACGGTGACACGGCCGGCAGGCTGGCTCTGGGGCCGCTTGGCCGGGTCCTTGAGGTCGTAGGGCACGAAACCGCGATTGACGAGCACATAGCGGCCGTCGTCCAGATGCAGTGGCGTGTAGAGGTCGAAGCCGGACGTTCCATCCCATGTCGAGAAGAAATGCCGTTCGCCCGCATTGACGAAGGTTCCCGTCACCGTCACCGGCATGTAGTCCACATCGCCGGTGGCCGCGAACCGCGACTCGGCTTCCGCCAGCGTTATCGGGGCCGCGTGCCTCCGCTGGTCGATGGTGTGGAGGATGGCTTCCTTCCAGTGCAGGCGCCGCACCTGCCAGGTGCCAAGGGACAGAAGGATCGCGAAAACCACGCCGCCAAAGACGAGCGCCATTGCGATGCGAAGCCGGGTACGGCCGTGACCCGATATCGCGACTTCGTTCATTTTCCGGTATCCAGGCGGCCCTCGGCAGCCTGCTTGCTGTATTGCAGAGTCAAGAGAACGCCCTTGATGAGCCGCAGCGCCGTCAGGGCGAGTACCACCGTCAAAGGCAGCCAGATAGCGAAATGGACCCAAAGCGGCGGGTTGATGTTGACTTCCGTCCACAGTGCCAGGCCCACGACGATGAAACCGATGATGAGGATGACGAAAACCGCCGGTCCGTCGCCCGCATCCGCATAGGAATAGTCGAGGCCGCAATGGGTGCATTCCTGGCCGACGGCGATGAAGCCGTCGAACAACTGCCCTTCGCCGCAGCGCGGGCAGCGGCCCTTCAAGCCAGCGGGTATCGGATCGATCGGTGGCCAGATCGCCTTGTCGTCGTTCATCGCAAAACCTTACCAGCCCCCCTGTCAAAAGATAAGGCGGCCGCGTTGCCGCAGCCGCCTCGTTTTTAAGCGCTGTCGCGCCTGTCAGTGGCCTTCGATGACCGCGCCGGCCGAGCCCCAGACATAGATGGAGGCGAACAGGAACAGCCACACCACGTCGACAAAGTGCCAGTACCAGGCGGCAGCTTCGAAGCCGAAATGCTGCTTCGGCGTGAAATCGCCCTTCATCGAGCGGATCAGGCAGACAGCCAGGAAGATGGTGCCGATCAGAACGTGGAAGCCATGGAAGCCGGTCGCCATGAAGAAGGTAGCGCCGTAGATGCTATCCTTGAAGGCGAAGGGTGCGTGGATGTACTCGTAGGCCTGCACGAACGAGAACAGGATGCCAAGCGCCACCGTCAGCGCCAGACCGTTGATCAGGCCCTTGCGGTCGCCATGGATCAGCGAATGGTGCGCCCAGGTGACCGTCGTACCCGACAAAAGCAGGATGATCGTATTGTAAAGCGGCAGGTGGAACGGATCCAGCACCTCCATGCCCTTGGGCGGCCAGACGCCGCCGGTGAAGGCAGCGCGGGCATATTGCTCGACCTCGGCCGGGAACAGGCTGGCGTCGAAGAAGGCCCAGAACCAGGCGACGAAGAACATCACCTCGGAGGCGATGAACATGATCATGCCGTAGCGCAGGTGCAGCGACACGACGCGCGTATGATGGCCTTCATGCGCTTCCTTGATGGTATCCGACCACCAGGCGAACATCGTGTAGAGCACGATCGCCACGCCCATGAAGAATATCCACGGCGTTGCGAAATTCACCCCGAAGAGATGAAACTCGTTGCCTTTCATGTATTGCATCCAGCCGACGCCGCCGAACGCCATGACGAGCGCGCCGATCGAACCGATGAACGGCCAGGGGCTAGGATCTATGATGTGGTAGTCGTGTTGCGGTTTTGCGTGCGCGTCTGCCATGTCAACCCCCGAGGCTTTCTTGGGTATTCGAAACTGGTTTGTCGTTCTGTTCCCGGATCGGCGCGGAGGCCACCGGCTTGGTCCCCTCGATGGGGAACATCGTATAGGAAAGCGTGATTGTCTTGATGCCCTTCAATTCCCGCGAATTGACGATATCGGGGTCGACATAGAAGACCACCGGCATGTCCAGCGTCTCGCCGGGCTGGAGCGTCGTATCGGTGAAGCAGAAGCACTCCACCTTGTTGAAATAGGCGCCCGCCAGTTCCGGCGTGACGTTGAAGGTCGCGCGCCCGGTGATCGGCTTGTCGAACTCGTTGGTCGCGGTGAAATGCGCCTGCGCGGTCGCGCCTATCTTGATCGTCATGGCGCGCTCCGCCGGCCGGAAATCCCACGGGATGCCGGCTGCGTTGGTATCGAAGCGGATGGTCACGTCGCGGTCCAGCACCTTGTCGGCATATTGCGTGGTGCGCTGCGTGGTGCCGCCATAGCCGGTGACCCGGCAGAACATCGAATAGAGCGGCACGGAAGCATAGGCCATGCCGAGCATGCCGCCGAAAAAAGCCAGGCAGACGCCAACCACGACGCGGTTGGAGTGGTTGCTCTTCGAAGGGACCGGCTTTTGCTCGCTCATCATCGCCTCACATCGACCCGCTAAACTTGACGATGGTCGCTATGTAAAAGATGGCGACCAGCACCGCCAGAGCCAGCCCGATCCCGATCGAGCGGTTACGCCGGGCCTTCTGCTGTTTTTCCGTCAGGGTAACCATTTCCATCTTGTCGTCGTCCATGATCATGCAACGCCCATGGTCAGGGCGCGCGCGACCACGGCGTCGACCAGATAAGCGGCGAAGACGGCAAAGAGGTACAGCAGCGAGTAACCGAACAGCGCCTTGGCCGGCTTCATGACCCGGTCCGATTCCGGCATCCGCAGGACGGCCCAGGAATACCAGACGAAGCCTACGCCCAGCAGGCCCGCGACGATGCCGTAGGCGATGCTGGCGTAACCGAGGAACGAAGGCAGCACCGCAACCGGCGCCAGCACCAGCGCGTAGGCGAAAATCTGGCGCTTGGTCGACGCCTCGCCGGCGACGTTCGGCATCATCGGGATGCCGACGCGGCCGTAATCGTCCGCCTTGAACAAGGCCAGCGCCCAGAAGTGCGGCGGCGTCCACAGGAAGATGATCAGGAACAGGACGATGCTTTCGAGGCTGACCGATCCGGTGATCGCAGCCCAGCCGATGACCGGCGGGATAGCGCCGGCGGCGCCGCCGATGACGATGTTTTGCGGCGTCGAGCGCTTCAGCCACATCGTATAGACGACGGCGTAGAAGAAGATGGTGAAGGCCAGCAGCGAGGCCGACAGCCAGTTGACGAGGACGCCCAGCGTCATCACCGAAAGCGCCGACAGGATCAGGCCGAAGGTCAGCGCCTCGCCGGGGCGAACGCGGCCCGAGGGAACGGGGCGATTGGCCGTGCGCGTCATCACGGCGTCGATATCGGCATCGTACCACATATTGAGCGAGCCGGATGCGCCAGCACCTATCGCGATGGCCAGGATTGCGATGATGGCCAGCAGCGGATTGATGGTGGCGGGCGCCGCCACCATGCCGACAAAAGCCGTAAATACCACCAGAGACATGACGCGCGGCTTCAGCAACGCGAAGAAATCGCCCGCCGTCGCCTCCGAGACGCGGAAGGCCGCATCGTCAATGTGCGTTTCGTCGATCAGGGCCATATCTACTCAAAAACTCCGGTCATTCTGTTGTTCACAGCCGCCGATCTGGCGGCGGCTGTGAATTACCTTGCTGCTAGCATCAGTTCACTTGATGCGGGGCAACTGCTCCCACTGGTGATGAGGCGGCGGCGAAGGCAACTGCCATTCCAGCGTCGTCGCACCCTCGCCCCAGGGATTGGCCCCGGCAATGCGCTTCTTCGCGAACGCCTCGAACACGCCGACCAGGAAGATCAGGACGGCGAACGCCGAGATGTAGGAGCCGTAGGAGGAAACCAGGTTCCATCCCGCAAACGCATCCGGATAGTCGATATAGCGGCGCGGCATGCCCGACAGGCCGAGGAAATGCTGCGGGAAGAAGAGCAGGTTCACGCCGATGAACGTCACCCAGAAATGGGTCCGCGCGATCAGCGGCGAATACATGTAGCCGCTCATCTTCGGGAACCAGTAATACCAGCCGGCAAAGATGGCGAACACCGAGCCGAGCGACATCACATAGTGGAAGTGAGCGACGACATAGTAGGTGTCGTGCACCGAGCGGTCGAAACCTGCGTTGGCAAGCTGGACGCCGGTGACGCCGCCGACCGTGAACAGGAAGACGAAAGCGATCGCCCACAGCATCGGCGTGCGGAGCGTGACCGAGCCGCCCCACATGGTCGCGATCCACGAGAAGATCTTGACGCCGGTCGGCACCGCGATGACCATCGTGGCGAAGACGAAATAACGCTGCGTGTCGAGCGACAGGCCGGTGGTGAACATATGGTGCGCCCACACCACGAAGCCGACAGCGCCGATCGCGACCATGGCGTAGGCCATGCCGAGATAACCGAAGATCGGCTTCTTGGAAAAGGTCGAGATGATGTGGCTGACGATGCCGAAGCCCGGCAGGATCAGGATGTAGACTTCCGGATGGCCGAAGAACCAGAACAGGTGCTGGAACAGGATCGGATCGCCGCCGCCGTCCGGCGTGAAGAAGGTGGTGCCGAAGTTGCGATCGGTGAGCAGCATGGTGATGCCGCCCGCCAGAACCGGCAGGGACAGCAGCAACAGGAAGGCGGTGATCAGCACGGACCACGCAAACAGCGGCGTCTTGTGCATCGTCATGCCGGGCGCGCGCATGTTGAAGATCGTGGTGATGAAGTTGATGGCGCCAAGGATGGAGGAAGCGCCGGCGATGTGGATGGACAGGATCGCCAGATCCATCGCCGGTCCGGGCTGACCTGAGGTCGAGAACGGCGGATACATCGTCCATCCGCCGCCGACGCCGTATGCGCCTGGCGCGCTTGGCACGAAAAGCGAGACGATAAGCAGGAGCAACGCGGGCGGCAGCAGCCAGAACGAGATGTTGTTCATGCGCGGGAACGCCATGTCCGGTGCGCCGATCATGATCGGCACCATCCAGTTGGCGAAGCCGCCGATCAGAGCCGGCATGACCATGAAGAAGATCATGATCAGGGCATGCATCGTGGTGAACGCGTTGTACATGCTGCGACCGCCGTCGATGGCGGCATCACCGTTCATGCCATAGACCATCTCGGCCAGGCCGGTGAATATCTGGACACCGGGATGCGCAAGCTCCATGCGCATCACCACCGACAGGAAGCCGCCAAGGCAACCCGCGATGATCGCAAAGATCAGGTACAGCGTACCGATATCCTTGTGGTTGGTCGAATAGACCCAGCGGACCCAGCCGCTAAGCGGCTTATGGCCGTGATCGTCGTGAGCTGCAGCATGCGCCATGTTCGGCTCCGTTCCCTGATCTTTATCTGGCTGCGGCATCAGTTGCCGGCGGCCGCTACCTTGTTCGCGCTGTCGACCGCAGCCATCAGCGCCTTGTTGGCGCCGGGCAGGTCCGTCCTGGCAGCAGCCAGCCAGCTCTCGTACTGAGAGTCGGTGACGACGCGGATGGCAATCGGCATGAAGGCATGGTTCTGGCCGCACAATTCGGAGCACTGGCCGTAATAGAGGCCTTCCTTCTCGGCCTTGAACCAGATTTCATTGGTGCGGCCGGGAACCGCATCGGTCTTGATGCCGAAGGCCGGCATGGCGAAGGCATGGATGACGTCCGTTGCCGTCACCAGCACGCGGGTCGTCGTGTTCACGGGAACGACCATCTCATGGTCGACAGCCAGAAGGCGCGGATAGACCTTCTTGTCTTCCTTGCCGAGCCCGGCACGGTCGGCGTCCTCGATCATGGCGGAGTTGAACGAAAGCGGCTGGTCGACCTGATACTCGTAGTCCCAGTTCCACTGGTTGCCGGTAGCCTTGACGGTAAGCTTCGGCTCCTCCGGCGGCGTGTACTGCGCGGTGAGCAACTGGAACGACGGAATGGCGATGCACAGCAGCACGAGAACCGGACCGACCGTCCAGATAACCTCGATCAGCGTGTTGTGGCTGGTGCGTGACGCGACCGGATTGACGCTCGCGCGGAACTTGATGATGCAATAGGCGAGCAACACCAGCACCAGCAGCGTGATAGGCCCGATGAACCAGAGCGTATAATGCTCGAACCAGGTGATCTGGCGCATGATCTCGGTCGCCGCCGGCTGGAAATTCATTTCCCAGGGCTGAGGCTGGGCCGCATGGGCGGCGGCTGATGCCAAAAGCGTTGCCGCGGCGCCAACGCCCGCCAGAAATGTTTTCATCGCTTTCATCGTTTCCCCCGCGATAACCCGCAAGCTACTGGAACAATGCCGGAAAGAGAATCCCCGGGCACATTGAGTTTCGGTTCAAACCATACTCTATTTCCCTCTGCAAGAAAGGAGCAGTCCAACCCATGCGGCATTTTTGCGCGCGCCGCCCGTGATATAGCCATTGCCCGACATAAACAACGCACCGAATCCTGCGCAAAGCGCCTGCCGGCATTCTGCAGCAGCGGCGGCTTCGCGCCATTTTCGGTCCCAGCGGCGCAAATAGAGCGGGAAAACCGCATTATCGCCGCAGTCGGGGCCAATTGAGCGACGCCGCGTTCTTTTACTTGGCTTTGGCACAGCTTAAAGTGGCGTGATTCGCGCAATGGAGCCGTCATGAACTCTTGGCTTTCGAGAACCTTGGCGAAGGTCATCTTTCTCGCCGCCTCGCTATGTGTCGGGCAGGCTTTCGCCGCCCAGCCGAGCGGCACGGTGAAATCGACGCATGGCGCCTGGTCGATCATCTGCGATACGCCGGCCGGGGCTACCTCCGAGCAATGCGTGATGATGCAGAACGTCGTCGCCGAGGACCGCCCGGAGATGGGCCTTTCCGTCGTCGTGCTGCGCACCGCCGACAACAAGGCCGAAATCCTGCGCGTGCTGGCCCCGCTCGGCGTGCTGCTGCCGAACGGGCTTGGCCTCAATGTCGACGGCAAGGACATCGGCCGCGCCTATTTCGTGCGCTGTTTCCAGGACGGCTGCTATGCCGAGGTCATCCTCGAAAAGCCGCTGCTCGACACGCTGAAGACCGGCAAGGCCGCCACCTTCATCGTCTTCCAGACACCGGAAGAAGGCATCGGCATCCCGGTCGACCTCAAGGGCTTTGCCGACGGTTTTGCCGCCCTGCCCTGATCTGACTCAGATCTAACATTGCCGAACAGCCGCCGCGCGCCTACATCGGGAAAACTGCTTTCCTCGAAGTGAGACGCGCCATGACCAGCCTGATCGGCCAATTCGACATTTCCGACGATCGCATCAAGCAGATCGTCGCCGACACCATAAAGGGCGCAGACGACGGCGAACTGTTCGTCGAATACAGCGAAAGCGAAGCGCTGATGTTCGACAATGGCAAGCTGAAGACGGCCAATTTCAACACCGACCAGGGTTTTGGCCTGCGCGCCGTGGCGGGCGAAGCCAGCGGTTACGCGCATTCGAGCGATCTTTCCGAAGCGGCTCTGCTGCGCGCTTCCGATGCGGTTTCGGCGGTCAAGGGTGGCTATTCCGGCCAGCTTGCGGCAGCGCCCGCCCGCACCAACCGCCACCTCTACAGCGACGAGAACCCGATCCCCTCGCCTTCCTTCGAGGTCAAGGCGAAGCTGTTGCAGGAAATCGACGCTTATCTGCGCGCCGAGGATTCTCGCGTGCGGCAGGTGACGGCCTCGCTGGCTTCGTCGTGGCAGCATGTGGAAATCCTGCGCGCCGACGGGCAGATGGCAAGCGACATCCGGCCGCTGGTGCGCATGAACGTTTCCGTCGTCGTCGGCGATGGCGGCCGCCAGGAATCGGGCTCTTATGGCATGGGCGGCCGCAAGGCCTTTGGCGAGTTCCTGATCGAGGAAAGCTGGAAGCACGCCGCCAAGGAAGCGCTGCGTCAGGCGCTAGTCAATCTGGAAGCCATCCCCGCACCCGCCGGCACATTCGATATCGTCCTTTCCAGCGGCTGGCCGGGCGTCATGCTGCATGAAGCGGTCGGCCACGGGCTGGAAGGCGACTTCAACCGCAAGAAGACTTCCGCCTTTGCCGGGCTGTTGGGTCAACAGGTGGCGGCCAAGGGCGTCACCGTGGTCGATGACGGCACCATGCCCGAGCGGCGCGGCTCTCTCACCATCGACGACGAAGGCACACCCTCGGCCCGCAATGTACTGATCGAGGACGGCAAGCTGGTCGGCTACATGCAGGACCGCCAGAACGCCCGGCTGATGGGCATGAAGGCGACCGGCAACGGCCGGCGCGAAGGCTATGCCCACCAGCCGATGCCACGCATGACCAACACCTACATGACCGGCGGCGACATGGAGCCGGACGAGATCATCGCATCGGTCAAGAACGGCATCTATGCCGTTTCGTTCGGCGGCGGCCAGGTCGATATCACGTCGGGCAAATTCGTGTTCGGCTGCACCGAGGCCTACATGATCGAAAACGGCAAGGTGACGCAGCCGATCAAGGGCGCGATGCTGATCGGCAACGGACCGGACGCCATGCACCGCGTTTCCATGATCGGCAACGACATGAAGCTCGACACCGGCATCGGCATGTGCGGCAAGGCCGGCCAGGGCGTGCCGGTCGGCGTCGGCCAGCCGCATCTGCGCATGAACCAGATGACGGTGGGCGGTACGCGGGTTTAGCCTAAAGCCACGACGCGGGCGTTTTTGGCAGGCGGTGATCGGGATCGATCACGTCGAGGCGTGGCGCATCCTTTTCGTTCCAGCGCCACAGGGCAACGCAACTACCGCCGGGCGACATGAAGGACGGATAGATCACGCCGTGCCAACCCTTGCGCAGCAGGCGTTTTGCCAGCGCATGGGTCTCGGGCGTCGCGCCGCGATCCATGGCATCGCGCCATTCGCAGCGGTGGATCGCTTCCGTCACGCCGAACTCGGCCAACGTGGCTTCATCCGTCAGGTCGGCCAGCTTTTTCGCGCCTGACAGCTTCAGCTTGGCGATCAGCGCCGGATGCTGGACGAACCCCTGATTATATTCGGCCCATGCGGTGGACAGTTCGCGCGCGGCGTAGATGGCCGGCGCGCCGACCGGGTTCCATCGACCGCCGAAGCGGGCAGCCCCCTGGCCCGACAACGGCAGATGCGCCCAGCGCGGCACGAAAGCCCGCCACAGGTCGAGATCGGACGAACCGTCAGGCATAGACGCCGGAGCGGACTGCCTCCAGATAGGCAAGCACCTTGTCGGCCTTGCCCTCATGCACCAGATCAAAGGCGGTCTTGCCCGCCCAGCCGGGAATGGGCTGGTGCTTGAACCAGATCGCGGCGCGCTGCTCGTCGCCGGCCATTTCGCCCGCCATCGCCAATATCCGCACGACCGGGCTCAACGCGGCATCGACCTTGCGCGCGCCGGCCTTGGCGGCCAGCGTATTGCGGGCAACGCCGATCAAGCCGGCGAGTTCGGAAAGCGTGACACCCAGCAGTTCGGCCACGCGCCGCGCCGACAGGAAGGGAGCCTGAGCCTCGCCAAAGCGCGAGACAGGAATTTCAAGGGCCGCGAAAGTCATTTGGTCATCCTCCTTGCATGATTTGACAACCTTCAGTCAAAATAGGCGCAATGCATGCGCAATTCAAGCACCCCTCTCCGCCGCTCTTCGCACGCCACCTCTCCCCGCAAGCGGGGCGAGGAACCGCTGCCGCAAAGCTCCGCGCCGCTCCAACTTGGGTTCCTCGCCCTCACGAAGTGGGGAGAGGTGGCGCGCGAAGCGCGACGGAGAGGGGGAGAACCGAGACCCGAGTTCGCGTCCCTCACCGCCTTTTTCGCGGCTTCTCCAGCAGCGCAACCGTCTCGACATGCGGCGACCACAGGAACTGGTCGATGGGGGTGACGCTTTTCAGGCTGTAGCCGCCGTCGAGCAGGATGCGTAGGTCGCGCGCCAGCGTCACCGGGTTGCAGGACACGGCAGCGACGTACGGGACATCCGAGCGCGCGATCTGCTTCGATTGATCCTCCGCCCCGGCGCGCGGCGGATCGAACACCAGTCCATCGAACAGATTGAGTTCCTTGAAGGTCAGCGGCCGCCGGAACAGATCGCGGCGCTCGTTTGTGACCCGCTTGAGGCCTGCGGCGAAGCGGAAACCGTGGTCCAGTGCTGCGAGTGCCGCCGCGTCGCCTTCAACGGCGTGAACCTCCGACTTCGAGGCGAGACGCAGCGCGAAGCTGCCGCAGCCGGCGAAAAGATCGGTGACTTTTTTGGCGCGAGACAGATGTTTGGCGACGATGGAAGCCATTTCCTGTTCGGCTCCTTGCGTTGCCTGCAGGAACGCGCCCGATGGCAAATTGACCGACACTTCGCCGAACAACACCGCCGGCTTCAGCGGCTCGATGACGATTTCGCCGTCGATGGTCAGCCGGGCGAATTTCTGGGCGATGACGAAATTGGCGGCGATGCGGCGCTGGTGCTCGCCCAGTTTTCCGGAATCCTGCGCCGCTATGTCGAGACCGGAGGTAGTCGCCGTCACCGTCATGTGGAAGGATTTTGTCGTGGCGCAGATCAGCGTGGCCAGCGCCTTCAACTGGTCAAGCACGCCAACGATTTCCGGCACTGAAATCGGGCATTCGGTGATGGTAATCACTTCGCTGGACAGCGCGCGGACGAAGCCGAACTGCATATCCGTCTCGCTCTTGCGGGCGGTGAAGACGACGCGGCGGCGGCTATGCGGTTCGCAAGGGATAATCGCGCCGATTTCGGTGTCGATGCCCTTCATCTTCAGCGCGTGCCCGACCTTGGCCCGCTTCCACTCCAGATAGGCTTGCGCCTCCAGATGCTGCACGGCGCAGCCGCCGCATTCGGTGAAGTGGCGGCAGGCGGGCTCGATGCGCAGCGGCGAAGGCTCGATCACCGCCATCAGCGTGGCGCGGTCCTTTTCGCGCGCGGCGTTGACCGTTTCGCCCGGCAGCGCGAACGGGATGAACACATCGCCCTTGTCGGTTTCGGCAATGCCGTCGCCCTGCGAGCCCAGTTTTTCGATGATGAATCGCGCGGTCATCGCGTCTTTTCTCCGGCAAGCAGGAATTCGCGGTTGCCGTCGCCGCCTTCGATGGGGGATGGGCAAAGCCCGAGCGCGCGCCAGCCCGGCACGGCATCGAGCCAGTCGCGCAGTTCTTCGGCGACGCGCCCGGCGTCGTCGGGGTTTTTCAGCAAGCCGCCCTTGCCGATGGCCTCGCGTCCGGCCTCGAATTGCGGCTTGACCAAAAGCACCGCTTTCGCGCCCAGCCTGGCCAGGCCAAGTGCCGGCGGCAGCGCCAGTTTCAGCGAAATGAAGCTGACATCGGACACGATGAAATCAGGAATTTTGCCGGCAAGATCGGCAAGCGATAGATCGCGGGCGTTCAGGCCCTCGATAGAGGTCACGCGTGGATTGCCGGAAATTTTCGGGTGAATCTGGCCATGTCCGACATCGATGGCGGTTACATGCACCGCACCACGCTCCAAAAGCACCTGCGTGAACCCGCCGGTCGAAGCGCCGATATCGAGCGCGTGGCTACCTTCGGGGTTGAGGCCGAAGTGATCCAGCCCGGCAATCAGCTTCAGCGCCGCGCGCGAGACGTAAGCTTGGGCCGGATCGTCAACGGTGATGGAGGCTTGCGGAGACACGCCATGCCCCGGCTTGCGTACGACAGCGCCGCCGACAAGGACGGTGCCGCGCTCGATGGCGTCGCGGGCCCGCGAGCGGCTGGCAAACAGCCCCCGGCCGACGAGCAGTTCGTCGAGCCGCTGGCGCTGGCTGGCTGGCTGGGGTGAATTCATTGGCCTTCATTGACGAATGCCGGCCGGTAACGCAAGCCCACCCCTCAAGGAGACCCGCCGTCAGAATGCGGTGATGGAAGGCGAAGCGCTGGCTGGCGGTGGAGAACCCTGGCTCACACCGCCGGCAGGATGGTCGCCCGCATCATTCACCGTGCGGCGCGCGTCACCTTTCCGCACGACCAGTTGCACTTTCTGCTTGTAGGTAAAACCACCGCGAATATCGCCGATCTTGCTGGCGACGATGGCCATCGCCGCTTTTTCCAGATTGCGATCGTAGCGCATCTCGGCGACGGCCGGCACTGTGGCAACGACCAGCATGGCCGCTGCGCCCAGTATCTTGTTCATTTCTTATTGCTCCCTGCCGGATGAACCCTAGCAGGCGAGCTTTGAAAAAAGGACCAAGAGAGACGGTAAGCAAAGCCCCAAAAGACAGGCTGAACAACGGGTTACGATAACCCGCCGCATTTTTGATTCAAGCAGCTAAGGTTTTGATTCAGGCGCGCTGCGCGTGGACGCCATGGCCGAGCGCGACAAACACGGTGCGCACGATGCCGGCGGCATCCAGCCCGGCGTCGGCCAGCATCTTTTCAGGCTTGGCATGGTCGGTGAAAGCGTCCGGCAGCACCAGGGGCCGCACCTTCAGACCATTATCGAGCAGACCCTCATGCGCCAGGAATTGCAGAACATGGCTGGCAAAGCCGCCGACCGCGCCTTCTTCGACTGTCACCAGAACCTCGTGCTCGCGGGCGAGACGGCGGATCAAATCCTCGTCAAGCGGCTTGGCGAAACGCGCATCGGCAACGGTGGTGGAAAGCCCGGCAGCGGCAAGTTCCTCGGCGGCCAGCAGGCAGTCGTGCAGCCGCGTGCCGAACGACAGCAGTGCAACCTTGGTGCCTTCCCTGACGATCCGCCCCTTGCCGATTTCGAGGATCGAGCCGCGCTCCGGCAGGTCGACGCCGACGCCGTTGCCGCGCGGATAGCGAAACGAGATCGGCCCGTCATCATAGGCGGCGGCGGTGCGCACCATGTGGCGAAGCTCGGCCTCGTCGCTCGGCGCCATCACCACGAAGCCGGGCAGCGTCGCCAGGTAGGTCGTGTCGAAAGCGCCGCAATGCGTCGCTCCGTCCGCCCCGACGAAACCGGCGCGATCGATAGGAAAGCGCACCGGCAGCCCCTGGATGGCCACGTCATGCACGACCTGGTCGTAGGCGCGTTGCAGGAAGGTAGAATAGATCGCGGCGAAGGGCTTGTAGCCTTCCGTGGCCAGACCGGCGGCAAAGGTAACAGCATGCTGCTCGGCGATACCGACGTCAAAAGTGCGCGCGGGGAACGCCTTGCCAAACAGGTCGATCCCGGTTCCGGCGGGCATGGCCGCGGTGATGGCGACGATGCGGTCGTCCTCGCGGCCTTCCTGCACCAGGCTTTCGCCGAACACCTTGGTGTAGCTCGGCGCGTTGGCGGGGGCCTTGGCCTGCGCGCCGGTGATCACGTCGAACTTGTTGACGCCGTGGTACTTGTCACGTGCCGCCTCCGCCGGGGCATAGCCCTTGCCCTTTTGCGTCACCACATGAATCAGCACCGGACCATGGCCGTTGTCGCGGACATTCTTCAGCACCGGGATCAGATGTTCCAGATTGTGTCCGTCGATGGGGCCTATATGGAAAAAGCCCATTTCCTCGAACAGCGTGCCGCCGGTGACGTAGCCGCGCGCATGCTCGACCGCGCGGGTGATGGCGCGGTCGACCTTCTTGCCGAGATAGGAGGTCAGTTTCTTGCCGACATCGCGAATGCCGCGATAGGTCTTGCCGGAAGCCATGCGCGCCAGATAGGCGCTCATGGCGCCGGTTGGCGGAGCAATCGACATGTCGTTGTCGTTGAGGATGACGATCAGCCGCGCATCGAGCGCGCCGGCATTGTTGAGCGCTTCATAGGCCATGCCGGCCGACATCGCGCCATCGCCGATGACGGCAATGACATTGTTCTTGCCACCGGAAAGGTCACGCCCGACCGCCATGCCGAGGCCGGCGGAAATCGATGTCGAGGAATGGGCGGCACCGAACGGATCGTATTCGCTTTCCGCCCGCCTGGTGAAACCGGAAAGCCCGCCTTCCTGCCGCAGCGTGCGGATGCGGTCACGCCGGCCCGTCAATATCTTGTGCGGATAGGCCTGGTGGCCGACGTCCCAGATGACGCGGTCGTCCGGTGTGTTGAAAACGTAGTGCAGGGCCACCGTCAACTCGACGACGCCCAGGCCCGCGCCCAGATGCCCGCCCGTTTCCGAGACGGCATCGACGAGTTCGGCGCGCAGTTCCGATGCCAGTTGCGGCAACTGGCTTTCGGCAAGCGTGCGAAGGTCGGCCGGAATTCGGACCTTGTCGAGAAGCGGCGTGTCTGGTTTTGAACTCAATTTAGGCTGGCCTGCGGACTTTCTGTTCTCGTCCGAAGTAGGACGCCGGGCAACGGATGTAAATGCGCATCTATGCCGCGCATCATGTCTCGGGCAGCGGGATGAACTCTTCCTCGTCCCCCGGAACGATATCGAAGCGGCCGGTCTTCCACTCTTCCTTGGCCTGCTCGATCCGTTCCTTGGAAGACGACACGAAATTCCACCAGATGTAACGCTTTGTCCCCAGCGACGCACCCCCGAACAACATGAAATGCGCACCGGATTCCGACGAAACGATGATTTCGTCGCCGGGCTTGAAGACAAGCAGGCGTTCCTTGGGGAAAAAATCCCCGGAAATCGAAATCTCGCCTTCAAGCGTGTAGATGGCGCGCTCCTCGGCATTGGCGGGAATTTTTATCCGCGCGCCGGGCGCAAGCCGGATATCGGCGTAGAGCGTTTCGGACGTAGCCTTGACCGGCGAGCGCAGGCCGGAAAAATCACCGATAATAAGCCGGCCCTCGACGCCATCGGCATCAAACCGCGGCAGGTCGGTGCTGGCCGTATTGGTGAAGACCGGCGCGATCTCCTCCTTGTCGTCGGGCAGAGCCAGCCAGGTCTGAAGGCCGGAAACCGACATCGGCGCGCCGCGCAATTCCTCCGGCGTGCGCTCGGAATGGACGATGCCACGCCCGGCGGTCATCAGGTTCACGTCGCCGGGCTCGATCACCATTTCGGTGCCGAGCGAATCGCGATGCCTGATCTTGCCGTCGAACAGATAGGTGACCGTGGAAAGCCCGATATGCGGATGCGGGCGCACGTCCAGCGCCTGCCCCGCCCGAAGCAGCGCCGGCCCCATCTGATCGAAGAAGATGAACGGCCCGACCATCCGGCGCCTGGCCGTCGGCAAGGCGCGGCGCACCTGAAAGCCGTCGATGTCACGCGCATTGGGAATGACCATCAACTCGATCTGGTCGCAAGCCGAAGCGTCGCCGATATTCGGATCGTTTCCGGGAAAAAAGCTCATGGCACTATTCCGTGATGAATGGAGGTCGGGACACGCTACGCCACCATCATCAACCCATGCAGCGCAAATGTCACGACAGGCAGTCATTGCTACTCCGCGTCGAGCGGCTCCACGCCTGCCGGCTTGCCGTCGCGGGAAAGGCGAATCTTTTCAACCTTGTCTTCGGCAGACTTCAACAAGCGGTCGCAATGCGCCTTCAGCGTCTCGCCGCGCTCGTAAATGCGGATCGACTGGTCGAGCGGCACGTCGCCCCGCTCCAGATCGTCCACGATCTTCTCCAGCGCGTCGAGCGCCTGCTCGAAGCTCATCGCCTTGACGTCTTCGTTCACTTCCTCAGCCATATCTATCCCTTCATCAGCCGCGCGACATGGGCGGCAACCGAAAACGCCAGTCCCTGCAAATCATAACCGCCCTCAAGCAGGCTGACGAGCTTTCCGCCGCTATGGCGCACGGCGCGTTCCATCAACTGCCCGGTCGCCCAGTCGAAATCGTCTTCCGTCAGGTTGATCTCGGCCAGCGGATCGCGGTGATGCGCGTCGAAGCCTGCCGAAATCAGAATGAGGTCAGGCGCGAAATTGTCGAGTGCCGGAAGGACACGCGACTGAAAGGCGTCGCGGAAAAACTCGCTGCCGGTGCGCGGCTCCAGCGGCGCGTTGACGATATTGCCGGCCCCGGTTTCGTTCTTCGCGCCGGTGCCGGGATAAAGCGGCATCTGGTGCGTGGAGCAATAGAGCACGGACGGATCGTCCCAAAAGATGTCCTGCGTGCCGTTGCCGTGGTGGACATCCCAATCGACGATGGCGATGCGCTCGGCACCGTGCTTTTTCTGCGCATGACGCGCGGCGATCGCGGCGGTGTTGAACAGGCAAAAGCCCATTGCCGTGGTCTTTTCGGCATGGTGGCCGGGCGGGCGGGCGGCGACGAAGACGTTATCGGCGCGGCCTTCGAACACGTCATCGACCGCGGCATTTGCGGCACCGATTGCCGTTACCGCCGCCTGCCAGCTTTTCGGGCTGGCGGTGGTGTCGCCGTCGATGCGGGTAATGCCGGCGTCGGGAATGGCCGCGCGTATCTTCGCGACATGCGAGGCTGGATGCGCATAAAGGATAGTCGCTTCATCGCCCAGTGGCGCTTCAACGCGGTCGAGATCCTCGAAACCCTCTTCCTCCAGTGCGCGTTCGATGGCGCGCAGCCGGTCCGGGCGCTCCGGATGACCGGGTGGCGTGAGATGTTCCAGAAAGATCGGATGGGTGTAGAGCCGCGTGACCATGCCCCGATATAGGCGCGAGCAACCGCTTTGACCATCTTTGCGTCGCCGCAAAGCCCGATGGTCAACAGGCGATTGCGGCCATGTCCTCAGAGAATCTCGGTCTTGACGATGTGGATGCCGAACCCTTCGAGGCCGACATAGTGCCGCTCGCGCGAAGCAATCAGACTGATCGAGGAGATACCCAGATCCTTCAGGATTTGCGCGCCAAGCCCGATCTCGCGCCATTCGTTTTCACGGCGCAGCGCTTCCTCGTGTTCCTCGCCTTCATGCACGGGCCGCTTGCGGTCCTGGTGCGCGACACCCACCGACCCCTCGCGCAGATAGACGATGACGCCGCGCTGGCGCTCGCCCATGAGTTTCATGATCGCATCCAGCTTGTGGTCGGTGCCGAACACGTCCGTCACGACATCCTCGGGATGCAGGCGCACCGGCACTTCCTCGCCGTCGCGTATATCCCCGAAGACGACGGCCAGATGCTGCATGACATCCCATGGCAGCGTGTAGGTGAAGACCTTGGCCTTACCGCCGGGCGTGTCGATGTCGGAGCAGGCAACGCGCTCGATCAGCGTTTCCTGCCGCTGGCGGTAGGCGATGAGGTCGGCCACGGAAATCTGCTTCAGGCCATGTTCCTTGGCGAAAGCCGAGACCTGTGGGCCGCGTTTGACGGTGCCGTCGTCATTGACCAGTTCCGAGATGACGCCGACCGGGGGCAGATTGGCAAGCTTGCACAGGTCGACCGCCGCCTCGGTATGGCCGGAGCGCATCAAAACGCCGCCTTCGCGCGCGATCAGCGGGAAAATGTGGCCAGGCCGCAGAAAATCCGCGCCGCCGACATTGCCGTTGGCGAGATTGCGAACGGTCAGCGTGCGGTCTTCGGCCGAAATTCCGGTGGTGGTGCCGTGCTTGAAATCGACGCTGACGGTAAAGGCGGTGGTGTGGGCCGAATCGTTGTCGGCAACCATCGGCGCCAGATTGAGCCGCTTGGCTTCCGCGCGTGGCATCGGCGCGCAGACGATGCCGGAGGTATGGCGCACCATGAAGGCCATCTTTTCGGGCGTGCAATGGACGGCGGCCACGATCAGATCGCCTTCGTTCTCGCGCCCGTCATCGTCCATGACCACGACCATTTCGCCCTGTTCGAATGCGCGCAGGGCTTCGACGATTTTCTTCTGGTCGTAGGACATGGCTCACTTCGCTCGCAGGGCAATAGGGGGGTAGGGCAATAAGGCAATAGGAAATTCGGGAAGGCGGGGCAAGTATCAGAGCTTACAAAGCCTACTGCCCTATTCCCCTAAATCCTTCCCGTCTGGCCGCGATGGCGCAAATAATGGTCGGCGAGCGCACAGGCAACCATGGCTTCGCCGATCGGCACGGCGCGGATGCCGACGCAGGGATCGTGCCGGCCCTTGGTGACGACGTCGACGTCGTTGCCGTCCTTGTCGATGGACTTTCGCGGGGTCAGGATCGAGGAGGTCGGCTTGACCGCGAAGCGCGCTACGATCTGCTGACCGGTCGAGATGCCGCCCAGGATGCCGCCGGCATTGTTGGACAGGAAGACAGGCTTGCCGTCATTGCCCATGCGCATTTCGTCGGCGTTTTCCTGGCCGGTGATGCGCGCCGCCTCGAAGCCGTTGCCGATCTCGACGCCCTTGACCGCGTTGATCGACATCAGATTGGAGGCGATGTCCTGGTCGAGCTTGGCGTAGATCGGCGCGCCCAGCCCCGCCGGCACGCCGTCGGCGACGATCTCGATGATCGCGCCGACCGAGGAGCCCGCCTTGCGGATGCCGTCGAGGTAATCGGCAAAGACAGGCACGGAGGCCGGATCGGGCGTGAAGAACGGGTTTTCCGCGTCATCCACGAAATTCCAGTTCCAGTTGTTCCGGTCGATGGATTTTTCGCCCATGGAAATGAGCGCGCCACGCACCACCATGCCGGGCACCACCTTGCGCGCCAATGCGCCGGCAGCGACCCGCGCGGCGGTTTCGCGCGCGGAGGAGCGGCCACCGCCGCGATGATCGCGCAGGCCGTATTTGACCTCATAGGTGTAGTCGGCGTGGCCGGGACGATATTGCCGGGCGATCTCGCCATAATCCTTGGAGCGCTGGTCGACGTTTTCGATCATCATGGACACCGGCGTTCCAGTGGTGATGAGCGTCTCGCCGTCCTCGTCCACAATGGTACCGGACAGGATTTTTACCTCATCGGGCTCGCGGCGCTGCGTGACGAAACGCGACTGGCCGGGACGCCGCTTGTCCAGTTCGGCCTGTATTTCGGCGACCGTGAAGCGGATGCCGGGCGGGCAGCCGTCGACCACGCAGCCCAATGCCGGGCCGTGGCTTTCGCCCCAGGTGGTAACGCGGAAAAGATGGCCGAACGTGTTGTGAGACATGGAAATCGAACCCTCGCCGGTCGGAGGCCGGATCGTGCCTGCCTTCTATTGGCGTTTTGGACGGGGGTCAAACTGTCGATCGATGGCCTAAGCTTTGACACATTGGATTGGTTTCTGCACTGTTTCGCCGCTTGCAAATCACCCGCCCCTGAAAATGGGGCGCACGGAAAAAAGAGGACGACAAATGCGTATCCTATCCGGGCGTACCCTGTTCGGCGCCGTTGCCGCCACATTGCTGATTTCCACCGCAGCCTTCGCGGCCCAGACCGAGGGCCTGATCAAGAAGATCGACAAGGACACCCTGACGATTACGCTGGACGACGGCAAATCCTACAAGATGAACGGCGAGACCGACATCGAATCGCTGAAGGAAGGCATGGACATCGTCATCGCCTATGATGTTACGAATGGCGTGAACGTCGTGACCGACATGGAACTGCCGGACAGCGAATCGGGCGATTAAACCATCAAACCGTGGGCTTCAAAGCCATTCCAGGTGGCCGTCCCTTAGCCGCAGCACCCGATCCTGCGGCGTATCGAGGCTGGCGGCCTTTTCCCTCGAGACTTTTTCGACCAGCCGAAACAGCGTGCGGATGACGCCGCCATGCGTTACGCAGACCGTATCGCGCGCCAGTTCCTCGAACCACGGCTTTATCCGCTCGTAGAGCATCTGGTAGCTTTCCGCGCCTTCGCCGGAAGGCCGGTAATCCCATTTGTCGAGGCTGCGCTCGCTGGAGATGCCCGGATGCCGCGCCTCAAGCTCGGCATAGGTGAAGCCCTGCCAATCGCCGAAATTCACTTCGACCAGTCTCGGATCGGTACGATAGGCCTTGGGGTCGAGGCCCATCGCCATGCGGGCGCGCTCCATCGTTTCGCACGTGCGCTTCATCGGGCTGGCGACGAAATCGAAAGCCTGCGGATCGTCGATCAATTGCGCCAGCTTATGGCCGTTTTGCGTTGCCTGCTCGCGCCCCAAAGCATTCAAATCGATGTCGGCCTGACCTTGCAGCCGGTTTTCGGCGTTCCAGTCGGTCTGGCCGTGACGCACGAAATAGACAAGCGGAGACATGGCTTCCAATCGGCACCGGTTAGAGCAGGGAGGGGATCAGTCCTTGACGGTCGAGATGTCCGGCGCATCCACCGCCTTCATGCCGACGACGTGATAGCCGGAATCGACGTGGTGGACTTCGCCGGTGACGCCGCGCGACAGGTCGGAAAGCAGATAGAGGCCGGAATCGCCGACCTCCTCGGGTGTAACCGTGCGCTTCAGCGGCGAATTGTATTCGTTCCACTTCAGGATATAGCGGAAATCGCCAATGCCCGAGGCGGCCAGCGTCTTGATCGGCCCGGCCGAAATGGCGTTGACGCGAATGCCCCTGCCGCCGAGATCGACCGCGAGATAGCGCACGCTCGCCTCGAGGGCGGCCTTAGCGACACCCATGACATTATAGTGCGGCATGACTTTTTCAGCGCCATAATAGGTCAGCGTCAGCAGCGAACCGCCATCGTTCATCAGAGGCTCGGCGCGCTTGGCGACGTCGGTGAACGAAAACACCGAAATTTCCATGGTGCGGCTGAAATTGGCGCGCGTCGTCTCGACATAGCGGCCGTCAAGCTCTTCCTTGTCGGAAAAGGCGATGGCATGGACGAGGAAATCGATCTTGCCGAAATGCGCGGCCACATCGGCGAACACCGCATCGAGGCTTTCCGGGTCGGTCACGTCGCAATGACCGGCGACATGCGCCTTGAGTTCGGCGGCGAGCGGCTCGACGCGCTTCTTGAACGCTTCGCCCTGATAGGTCAGCGCAACTTCGGCGCCGTGATCGACGCACGCCTTGGCAATGCCATAGGCGATCGACCGATTATTCGCCACGCCCAGGATAAGGCCGCGCTTGCCGGCCATAAGGCCCTGTCCACCCGCCATGTGAGCGCTCTCCATCACACATTCCAATGCGGGAGCGTATCGCACAGGCACACAGCGCCTTCAAGCACCGGGCGGGCCTTATTCAATCGTTTTGCTTGCGCAGCAACGCCTCGAGTTCGCTGTTGCCGCCTTCCGGCAGCATGATCTGGACATGGGCGTAGAGATCGGCATGGCCGCCGGTCTTGACGGGCAGGCCCCTGCCCTTGAGCCGCAGCACCTTGTCGGAGCTGGACCAGGGGGGAATGGTCAGCGCCAGCCGGCCGGACGGCGTTTCCACCGCCACCTTGGCCCCCAAAACGGCATCCTTCAGCGAAACCGGCAGGCCCGCATGCAGGTCACGACCTTCGATGCGGTAGCGCGGGTGCTTGCGGAAATGAATCTTGACCAGCGCATCGCCCGCCTTGCCGCCATAGGGCGAAGGCTCGCCCTGCCCCTTGAGGCGAATGGTCTGGCCATCCTCGACATAGGCCGGCAGCTTGACGGCAATCTTGCGGCCACCGGGAAACACGGCCGTTACTTTCGGCGAGGTCGCCGCTTCCTCGACGGTTATGTCGAGCGTAGCGGCAACATCATCGCCAGCCGGCGCCGATTGGGCATTTCCGGCCCCGGCCTGCTTCTGCTGGCCAAAGCCGCCGAATATCTGGCTGAAAATATCGCTGTTGCCGTCGAACGGGTCGCCCCCCGGCCTGCCGGAGCGAAACTCGAAATGCGACGCGCCGGGCCCTTGCTGCTGGCGGCGAAAACCGGCGAAGGGATCGCCGCCCTGCGCGCCCTCAAAACCCTGGAATTTCGGCTTGCCGTCGGCGTCGATTTCACCGCGGTCGAAGGCGGCGCGGTTCTTTTCGTCGCCGACGACCTCATAAGCCTGGTTGGCGGCGGCAAAACGGTCCTTCGCCTTGGGATCGTCCGGATTCTGGTCCGGATGATGCTTCTTGGCGAGTTTGCGGTAAGCCGATTTTATTTCCTTGGCCGAAGCGTTTTTGGCAACGCCCAGCACCTCATAGGGGTCGCGCATGTATCCCTGCCCGTCAAACCTGAAATTACAGTCGCCTTCTATATGCGTGCACCTAGGAAGAAATTCCAGTGCGTAGCGCCGCTTGCGGGCAGTTTCTTATCGGGCCGAGAAGGCTTCGAGACGCCATGCGCCGGCGGCGATCATGCACGCCTCGCCCTTGAACAGGGATACCCCGTC
This sequence comes from Mesorhizobium sp. A556, assembly GCF_054489545.1. Lineage (NCBI taxonomy): Bacteria > Pseudomonadati > Pseudomonadota > Alphaproteobacteria > Hyphomicrobiales > Phyllobacteriaceae > Mesorhizobium > Mesorhizobium sp. A556. The sequence continues at coordinate 198,596 of NZ_JBTMXA010000002.1, read as the reverse complement.
GAAACTTTCGCGCGATGCGGCGAAGATGCGGCAGAGCCTGCCGCCGGACTTGTCCTCGGTCAGCTGCGAGATCGAGCCGCGCGAACCAGTTTCGGAATTCGCCCAGGGAATATCCTGGCCGGCCAGCATCTCCACATCGGCGGAGGAGACGGCGTTGCGGATTGTCGCCTGATCGGCCACCAGGCTGGAATCGTCAGTTGGCGAAGCCGCCGGCACACTGCTGGTGTAGAGCGTGCGGTCGACTTCCGCCTGCTCCAGGCTGAAACCGCCGGCACCGCAACCGGAAACGACAAGAACGCCGATCAGCATACCGGCTTTCAAGCTGGCCGAAACGAAAACGCTCGCAGGCAGGCTGTCAAATGCTTGCGCTACGCGCGACAATCGGCAAACTCCCGCCAACGAATAAGATTTGAGAAAACTATGAACGACGCACCCTTAACAGATGATGACTTTACCGGGAGCACGGAGCCTTTTCGGCTGTTCGCGCAGTGGTTGGAGGACGCCACCAAGTCGGAGTTGAACGACCCCAACGGCGTGGCGCTGGCGACCGTCGACGCCGAGGGCATGCCGGACGTGCGCATGGTGCTGCTGAAGGGGTTCGATGAGCACGGCTTCGTCTTCTATACGAATTTCGAGAGCGCCAAGGGCCGCGAAATTCTGGGCAGCATGAAGGCGGCGCTATGCTTCCACTGGAAATCGCTGCGCCGGCAGGTGCGCGTGCGCGGTCCGGTCGAGATCGTCAGCGACGCGGAAGCGGACGAATATTACGCCTCGCGCCCGCGTGGCAGTCGTATCGGCGCATGGGCCTCGAAACAGTCGCGGCCGCTGGAAAGCCGCTTCGCGCTGGAAAAAGCCGTTGCCGAATATACCGCGCGCTATGCCATCGGCGCGGTTCCGCGCCCAAAGCACTGGTCCGGTTTCCGCATCGTGCCGAGCCACCTGGAATTCTGGCACGACCGCCCCTTCCGCCTGCACGACCGCGTCGTGTTCGACCGGGAGGGAACGGGAGACTGGAAGAAGACTCGGCTTTATCCGTAAGGCAGCGGCGTAAGGCCCCCTCTCTTCTCAGGGCTCCGGGGGGCTTGCCTGCCCCTTTTTCCTAGCCATGAACGCCATCAGAGCTGCGCGCGCTTCATCAGATTGCAGGCGTTCGCGAAAATGTTCGGCCTCCAGCCCGATCCGCGCCACCAGCTCGTCGCGCGGGCCGCGCATGAGGTCACGGGCGATTTTCAACGCTTCCGGCGGCTTGGCCGCGATCTGGCCGGCAGCCGCCAGCACGGAAGCCTCCAGCGAACCTTCCTCGACCACCTCGTAGATCAGTCCTGCTTGCCTGGCGCGTTCAGCCGAAAGGCCTTCGCCAAGGCCGAGCAGCGCGAACGCGCCCTGACGCCCGAGGATTTGCGGCACCAGCAGGCTGGAGCCAGCTTCCGGCACCAGCCCGAGATCGACGAAGGGCGTGCGGAACACGGTGCGCGGCGTGGCGAAGGTCAGGTCACAATGCAGGTTCAGCGTGGTGCCGATACCGACCGCGATGCCGTCGACGCCGGAAATCATCGGTTTTTGCGAGCCGGCCAGCGCCAGCAGAAAGTCCCAGACCTCATGGCCGCCCTCGCCGCCTGTCGCCATGACGAGGAAGTCGGCAAGATCGTTGCCGGCCGAAAACGAACCCGGCACGCCCAGGAAAACATGCACGCGGATCGCTGGATCGGCATCGCCTTCGGCAAGGGCCGCCGTCATCGTCGCGTACATGGCGCGTGTGAGGGCGTTCTTCTTGTCGGGTCGATTGATGCGGATGATCTGCACCGCGCCCTGCCGCTCAACGAGAATATGATCAGTCATGCTCGATACGTCCTTGCTCATCATGCCGAAATCAACGCTTTTGCCGCGGCCGCGAGGCTGGGGCCACCGCCGATGACGCGCTGTTTCAGGGCGCCGACTTCGCCCATCAGATTTTCCGCCGCGAACCTGCAAAGCGCTGCCCGCGCCTCGGATCGGTCAGCCAATGCCGCGCGCGCCAGATAGACGCAACCGGCGACCAGCGAAAAAAGCCTCAGATAGGGCGTAGCGCCGGCCAGCGCTTTTTCCATGTCGCCGGAAGCCAGCAAATCCTGAAGAAAGAGCGTCGTCTCGGACAGATCCTCCAGAGCCTGGCCGAGAAAATCCGCCGTATGCCCAAGCCCTGCGATTTCGCTGGTGCTCGTGGCGGCGGCGATGGCCTCCAACTCGTTGATATAGGCATGGACATGCGCGCCGCCGCCCAGCGGCAGTTTTCGCGTCACCAGGTCGATGGCCTGGATGCCATTGGTGCCCTCATAGATCGGGGCGATGCGCGCGTCGCGGTAGAGGATGGCCGCACCCGTTTCCTCGATGAAGCCCATGCCGCCATGCACCTGCACGCCGATGGACGCCACCTCGACGCCGACATCGGTGGAGAATGCCTTGGCCAGCGGCGTCAGGAGATTGGCGCGGTCGCGCCAATGCGCCGCCTCGTTGTCGGTGGAGGCGCGCCCCATGTCGATGGCGTGGGCGCAGGAATAGCAGATCGCGCGGGCCATCTGCGTCAGCGCCTTCATGGTCAGGAGATTGCGCTGCACGTCCGGGTGGTGGACGATCGGGGCCATGCCTTCGCCGGCAAAATCCGGCGCCTTGCCCTGACGGCGCTCATTTGCGTAGGCCAGCGCCTTCTGGGTGGCGGCTTCGGCCATGGCCATGCCCTGCGTGCCGACGGCAAGGCGGGCATTGTTCATCATCGTGAACATGCAGGCGAGGCCCTTGTTTTCCTCGCCGATCAGCCAGCCGATGGCGCCCGGCTCCGCACCGCCAAAGCCGTCGCCATAGATCATGGTGCAGGTCGGCGAAGCGTGGATGCCGAGCTTGCGCTCCAGCCCCGAACAGAACACATCGTTGCGCTTGCCCAGCGATCCGTCGTCGTTCACCAGGAATTTCGGCACCAGAAACAGCGAGATGCCGCGCGTGCCGGCAGGCGCATCGGGAAGCCGCGCCAGCACCAGATGCACGATATTGTCGGAAAAATCGTGCTCGCCATAGGTGATGAATATTTTTTGGCCGAAGATGCGGTAGGTGCCGTCACCCGCCGGCTCGGCGCGGCTACGCAAGGCGGCAAGGTCCGAACCCGCCTGCGGCTCGGTCAAGTTCATGGTGCCCATCCACTCGCCCGAAACCAGCTTGGCGAGGTATTTTTCCTTCAAGGCTTCCGAGGCGTGCTTGTCGAGCGCCTCGACCGCGCCCATGGTCAGCATCGGGCCAAGGCCGAAGGCCATCGCGGCGGAATTCCACATTTCAGTGGTCGCCATGGCCAACATGATCGGCAAGGCCTGCCCGCCATAAGCTTCGGGGCCGGACAGCGCGTTCCAGCCACCCTCGGTCCAGCGGCGGTAAAGCTCTTTCCAGCCGACCGGCATGGTAACCGCGCCATCTTTCAGCACCACGCCCTGCTCGTCGCCGATCTTGGCCAGCGGCGCGATTTCCTCGCTGGCGAAACGGCCCGCCTCGCCCAGAACCGCATCGACCAGATCCTCGCTGAGATCGCCGAAGGCTCCGGTATCGATGACCTGCTTCAAATCCGCGATCTGCTTCAGCGCGAAGCCTATTTCCTCAATGGGTGCGCGATACATGCCGCCTCCTCCTGTCTGGAACGCGTGGCCAGCATAGCCCGCAAAAGCGGCGCGGCCACCTGGCATTTCGACCACCCACCTTTTACGTAAACGTCAACTATTGTCACGCGGATTCTTTTTTCTACCTCTCCCGCCCAAGTGCTGAAAGGGGCCTGCGCTCCAGCGTATCTAATTTCAGAATCAAATCGTTAACCATGACAGTTCAGGATCGACGCGGGTTCCATGACGAGCCAGCGAGGATCGGGGTTTGAAGCTGAAGGCGCGGCATCTTTTGCGCGCGGCGATTGCCGCGATGGCGCTTTCTGCGGCCATGGCCGGCGCTGTCGCCTCGGATTTTTCCGAGCCTTGGAAGAACCCCGACCGGGCGCTGGTGCTCGACGCCTATGAGTATAATTCCATCGACTGGACGGCGCTTGCCACCGACAAGCGCATTGCCGGCTTCATCAGCAAGGCCTCGGACGGCCTTGCGCCGCCCTATTTCTGTTCCGGCGACGAGACCTCGTTCCGGCTGTGCAAGGCGCTGTGGAAACGCCATGCGGTGACGCGCGAGCTTTTTCACACGCGCAAGGTCATGGCGGGGATGCTCGGCCTCAAATGGGGCGCCTATCATCTCGCCCGGCCCGGCAATCCGGTGCAGCAGGCCGACAATTTCATCGATTTCGCCGAACCCGGCCCCGACGATCTGCTCGCGCTCGACATCGAGGAAAACGACCCCGAAAAGTGGATGTCGCTGGAAGACGCCGAGGAATTCGTGCGGCAGGTGCATCGCCGCGTCGGGCGGTTCCCGATCCTCTATACCAACGGCACGACCGCGCGGCACATCGCCGAAAACCGCGCGCGCTACCCGCTTCTGTCGCGCCTGCCGCTCTGGTATGCGCGCTACAAGCCGGAAATCGGCGTGCATTTCCCGATGGGCAACTGGGAAAGCTATGCGCTGTGGCAGTTTTCGGCGCAGGCCAATTGCGGGCGCGTGCACTGCCCCTATCGCGTTCCCGGCACGCCCAACGACATCGACGTCAACGTCGCGCCGATGGATATCGCCGAACTGCGCGAAAAATGGCCGTTCGGCGGCCTGATCGACGCACCCGCCGACACACTGGTCAGCGTACCGGTGCCGGTCGGGCGGGATGTCGGCCTGAAGGGCGATTTCACCATCACCTACGCAACGGTTGCGCCGCCGCCGAGTTTGCGGGAACTGGTCGCGACCCTCGAGCAGGACTGGAAGGGAATGCGGACCGGTTGGCGCATGGCGGCAACCTATTTTCGTACCTATGCCATTGCCGAAGCCGGGGCGGAAAAATTGGCCGGGCCACCGCCCGATCTGGTTCAATTCGCCGATGCGCCACAAGGCATCGATCCGCTACTGACCGGGTCGATCAAGGCAGCATACGGTCCCCGCTAGGCCTGCTTCGCGGCCTTTTCGCGTTCGATTGCCTGCCAGCCGATATCGCGGCGGCAAAAGCCTTGCGGCCAGTCGATCCGGTCGACGCCTTGATAGGCTTTCGCCTGCGCTTCGCTCACCGTCGCGCCCATGGCGGTGACGTTCAGTACGCGCCCGCCATTGGCGACCAGCGCGCCGCCGTTCAGCGCGGTGCCGGCATGAAATATTTCGACACCGTCGCCGGAAGCAGCGCCCCGGATGACCGAGCCTTTTTCGGGCGTGCCGGGATAGCCGTTCGCCGCCATCACCACTGTCAGCGCCGCCTCATCGCGCCAGCGCACCGACATATGCGCAAGCTGGCCATCGGCGGCGGCGTTGAGCAGCACCAGCAGATCGTCCTTCAGCCGCATCATCAAGACCTGGCATTCCGGGTCTCCGAAACGGGTATTGTATTCGATCAGCTTCGGCCCCTGATCCGTGATCATCAGGCCGGCGAACAGCACGCCGGAAAACGGCGCGCCGGCCTCTGCCATGCCGCGCATGGTGGGCAGAACGATCTCGTTCATCGTGCGCTCGATCATCTGCGGCGTCATCACGGGTGCCGGCGAATAAGCGCCCATGCCGCCGGTGTTGGGGCCGGTGTCGCCCTCGCCGACGCGCTTGTGGTCCTGCGCGGTGCCGAAAGGCAGCGCGGTGACGCCGTCGCACAGGCAAAAGAAGCTCGCTTCCTCGCCGGTCAGGAATTCTTCTACCACCACTTCCGCCCCGGCTTCGCCGAAAGAACCCTCGAAGCAAGCGTCGAGTGCGGCCAGCGCCTCGGCCAGCATCAGCGCGACGGTGACCCCCTTGCCCGCCGCCAGCCCGTCCGCCTTGATGACGATCGGTGCGCCCATTTTTTCGACATAGGTTTTGGCCGAGGCCAGATCGCCGAAGCGGCCATAGGCGGCGGTCGGGATGTCGTATTTCGCGCAAAGGTCCTTGGTGAAACCCTTCGAGCCTTCCAGTTGGGCCGCCGCCTTCGATGGGCCGAACACGCGAATATTTGCAGCGCGCAGATCGTCGGCCAGCCCCGCCACCAGCGGCGCTTCCGGCCCGACCACCACGAGATCGATCTTTTTGGCCCGGCAGAATTCAACGATCGCTGCATGGTCGGCCATATCCAGCGCCGCCAGTTCGGCTTCCTGCGCGACGCCGGGATTGCCGGGGGCGGCATAAAGCTTCGTCAGCATGGGCGACGCGGCCAGCTTCCAGGCCAGCGCATGTTCGCGGCCGCCGGAACCGAGCAGAAGAACGTTCATGGATTGCCTCACGATTGCAGACCCGCAAGATCCATCCGGTATGGGCACGGCGGCGGGCGGTCAAGCAGCACGGCCAAATTATAAAGGACAAATCGCCCGCTTGACGCCACAAGCCCATGCTGCCACTTCACAGAAATGGAAACCATCCAGTCGAAAGCCAAGCAGGGCCGCGTTGCCGATGCGCCAAGCGGCCATTGGGTCTATCGGGCGCTGCCGCGCGCGCTATGGCCGTACGCGCAGCTTGCCCGGTGGGACCGGCCCATCGGCTGGCAGTTGCTGTTATGGCCGTGCTGGTGGTCGGCGGCGCTCGCCGCCAGCGCCTATGCGCGGCCCGGCGATTCGTTGGCCTCGCTGCTGCCGCAGCCCTTCACGCTCATCCTGTTCCTGCTCGGCGCGATTGCCATGCGCGGCGCGGGCTGCACCTACAACGACATCGTCGACGTCGACATCGATGCGCAGGTCGAGCGCACCCGCTCGCGCCCGCTGCCATCGGGTCAGGTCAGCCGCCGGCAGGCGTGGATCTTCCTGATCGTGCAAGCCCTGGTTGGGCTGGCGGTGCTTTTTCAACTCAGCGAGTTCGCCATACCGCTCGGCATTTCGTCGCTGGCAATCGTTGCGCTCTACCCCTTCGCGAAACGATTCACCAACTGGCCGCAACTCGTTCTCGGCCTTGCCTTTTCCTGGGGCGCGCTGATGGGCTGGGCAAACGAGTTCGGCGACATCGATGGGCCGGCCGTGATGCTCTATATCGGCTCGATCCTGTGGGTGATCGGCTACGACACCATCTATGCGCATCAGGACAAGGAGGACGACGCCATCGTCGGCGTGCGCTCCACCGCGCGCCTGTTCGGCGACAACACCAAGTCGTGGCTGGCGGGGCTGTATGGCGGTGCGCTGATGTGCTTTGCCGTCGCTTTCGCGGCAGCCCAGGCGCCGGTCGTCGCCCTTGCCGGGCTGCTCGCCGCCGCCGCCCATATGACAAGGCAGATCACCGTGCTCGACATCGACGACCCCGACCAGTGCCTGAAACTGTTCAAGTCGAACAGCCAGGTCGGCTGGCTGATTTTTCTCGGCCTGATCGGCGGCGCGGTCTGGGTTGCGCTCAAACCGATGGTTTGAAGTTACTCGCGCGCGATGATTTCCTCGCCGCTGATGACCAGCCTCAAACCGAGATCGCCGGCCCTGCGGCGAGCCAGAAAGCGCGGGCGGCGTGTGTGCGAAGCCCTGCCCTTGCGGCGCTCTTGCGGCGGCAGCGTCTTGATGGCGATGCCCAGCGATTCGTCCAGCGTGCGCGCCACGCCGTCCGCCTCGATCAGCAGCATGGGCAGGCGGTAGGCTTCGGCCCAGGCGCGCCAGTCCGCGGCGACGTCGTAGAGGTCGTCGGCAACCAGCAGCGGCACCGACAGCATCGGGTCGTTGTGGAGCAGTTCCAGGGTCACGGTGACATTGCCTTCGGGATCTTCCATGGCCCTTGCGGCCACGCCGCGAAAGGCGATGGCGGGCAGCGCGATGGTTGCCGGCAAGCCACTGAGTTCGAGCATCCGGCGCACCACCGCGCCGCGATGGTCGATGGTGAAGGTCACGTCGCCATAATCGTCATTGGTCGCGTAGCTGACCATTTGCGGCAAACGAAAAGGGTCGAGGCGCATGTTGCGCCCCGCCCAGACTGGCTTCAGTCCGGTGCTCATCTACTGTCTTCCCTGTCTCTCCTGAGAGCCGGTTTTCCGGTCTCTCCGGGCCAGTTTTCCCGGCCTCGTTTATGAGCAGAGACTAGCGCGGCCTCCTTACCGCCGCGCTTAAGAAAGTCGGTTAAATTTTCCTGATCTTGCAAATGGTTATCGGAATACCACCATCAACAGCGCTGGAAAGGATCAGATAACCTTACCGGGATTCATGATGCCGGCGGGGTCGAACGCGGCCTTTACCCGCCGCATCAGATCGATCGCCATCGGCGGCGCCGTGGCGATCAGTTCGTCGCGCTTCGACTGGCCGATGCCGTGCTCGGCGGAGATGGAACCGTTGAGCGAGCGCACCAAATCGTGCACGGCATGGTTCATCGGGTGATAGAAAGCGAAGAAGGCTTCGTCGTCACCGCCGACCGGCCTTGAAACGTTGTAGTGCAAATTGCCGTCGCCCATATGGCCGAAGCAGACCGGCCGCGCGCCGGGGCAGATCGTTTCAACGGCACGCGCCGCCTGCTCGACGAAGGCCGGGATCTTTTCTATCGGCACGGAAATATCGTGCTTTATCGACGCGCCCTCCGGCTTTTGCGCCTCGGGCAGCACCTCGCGGAAATTCCAGAAGGCGTTGGCCTGCGCGATGCTCGAAGAAATTACCGCATCGCCGACGATCCCGTCTTCAAGGCCGGAAGAAAGAATATCCTCCAACAGCGCCCTGGCATCTTCTGCGGATCGGCCCGACGAAATCTCCATCAGCACGTACCACGGCCAGTCTTGCAGCAGCGGGCGAACGACGCCTGACGCGTGCCGGAGCGTAAAATCATAAGGCCGCCGTTCGATCAGTTCGAAGGCCGTCAGGCTTGAGCCGCCGCGATCCATCGCCCGCGAAAACAGCGCAAGCGCGGCCTGCGTGGAGGCAAGACCGACGAAGCCAACCTCGCGGCCCCTCGGCTTGGGAAAAAGCTTCACCACCGCCGCCGTGATGACGCCCAACGTGCCTTCGGCCCCGACGAACAGGTTCTTCAAATCGTAGCCGGTGTTGTCCTTCTTCAGCTTGCGCAGATCGTCGAACACTTCGCCCGTCGGCAACACCACCTCGACGCCGAGGCAGAGTTCGCGCGCGTTGCCATAGGCGAGCACGCCGGTTCCGCCCGCATTGGAGGAAAGGTTGCCGCCGATCTGGCAGGAACCCTGCGAGGCCAGCGAAAGCGGGAACAGCCGGTCGACGGCATCGGCGGCATCGTGCAGATTCTGCAGGATGACGCCGGCTTCCACCGTTGCGGTGCCGGACAGGACGTCGAGTTCGCGAATGCGGTTCAGCCGCGACAACGACAGCACCACCTCGCGGCCGGAGCCGTCGGGTACCTGCCCGCCAACCAGCCCTGTATTGCCGCTTTGCGGGACAATCGGCGTTTTCGTCTCGGTCGCCAGTTTCATGATGCGGCTGACCTCATCGACGCTGCCCGGCCGCAGCACCAGCGAAGTCCTGCCATGCCAAAGCCCGCGCGGCTCGATCAGATAGCCGGCGATGTCATTTTGATCGCGCAGGGCGTGGCTGTCGCCGACGATGCCCGCAAAACGGGCAATCAAGGCGGGATCGAGATTCTGAATGTCAGAAGCCATGATCGTTGCCTATGTTGCCGCCGAAACGGGATCGCGCGGGGCGGCGGCGCGGGCCAGCCGGTCGTTGATCGCCTCGCCCAACCCATCCATCGGTACCGGCTCCACGGCGATCATGCGCGCGCCGCTGCGGTCCAGTTCCTGGAGATAGGCGAACAGATTGCTTGCCGCTTCCCGCAAATCGCCGTCGTGGGAGAGGTTCTTGACGGCAACGGCCTTTTCCCAGCCCGGCACGCGCTCCAGACCGAAGGCCAGCAGCGCCTCGCCCGCGCGAGCACTTCCGGCATTCAGCCGTACCGCTGCGCCCGGCGCATAGTGCGAGGCCATCATGCCCGGCGCCTGGATGCCACTGGTGCCGCCGCGCAGCACATCCTGGCCGACAACCACCTCGATGTCGGCCGCGGAAACGCCGCCCGGCCGCAGCAACCGCACCTTCCCGCCCTCAACCTTGACGATGGTGGATTCCAGCCCGACCGGCGTTGCGCCGGCATCGACCACCAGTTTTATCCTGTCGCCCAACGAGGCGGCAACGGCGGCAGCACTTGTCGGGCTGATCTTGCCGGAGGCGTTGGCGCTGGGTGCTGCCAGCGGCCGCCCGAAACGGGCAATGAGGCCGACGCCGAAGCCTCTGGGCAGGCGCAACGCGATGGTATCGAGGCCGGCGGTTACCAGCGGATGGATTGCGGCACCGGCGCGCAACGGCAGCACCAGCGTCAGTGGACCCGGCCAGAATTTTTCCGCCAGCTTGCGCGATAGCGGATCGAACACGCCGATGCGCTGCGCCATTTCCATGTCGCAGACATGGGCGATGAGCGGGTTGAACCGCGGCCTGCCCTTCGCCTCGAAGATGCGCGCCACGGCGACGCCATTGGTGGCGTCGCCCGCCAGGCCGTAGACCGTCTCGGTCGGGATGGCGACGATCTCGCCTTGCTCCAGTAGCGCCAGCGCCTGTTCCATCGCATCAGCGGCGGCGGATATGTCAGCCAAAACTCTAACCTTTCGAGGGGTCCAACCCCATGACTGGTGCTAATACGGTGACGCCCGCGCGGCAAGGCCGAGCTTGGGAAATTATAAATCCTTCGATGCTATACCCTCGACCAGTGTGCATCCATACACGCGGTGCGTGGAGCAGCCAGCAGGCAAGGAGCCTACTTTTGTTCGTGCGCGTATTGGCAGCGTTCGTCCTGACAATGGCGGCAGCGGGCATGGCCCGAGCGTCGTCCTTTGTCGTCATGGGCGAGACCGCTCCCGGAGCGACGCCCTCGATCATCACGCTTGGCGCGCCGGCACCGGCAAGACAAACCGGCCAGCCAAGCGCGCAGGGCGCCCGTTTCGTGGAAACGCCGCTGGAAACGCCGTCCATCATCGCGCTTGGCGAGCCGCTGCCGGAAGTGACCTTCGAGAAGGTGGCGGCGATCCCCCGACGCGGGCCGAACTTCCAGCCTCTGGTTATTCGCGGCGGCATAGCCGGAGACGCTTTCGCGCCCGCCATCCCGCCCAAGGATACGGCAGCGCCGTCGCAACAGGCTGCCGCCTCCAAGGGCGACGCGCCGGCCCCGCCGCCAGCGCCCGCCGCGCCACCTGCCTATCTGCCGCCGAACGGCTACGGCAAGCATCGGCAATAGGCCGGCAACGCCGGATGAGGATCAACCGGCGATTTTCGAGAAATCCGCGACCTGGTTGGTAGCCGCGCGGATGCGTGCCAGGAGCGCCAGGCGGTTGGCGCGTACAGCGGCATCTTCATCGTTCACATGAACATGCTCGAAGAATGAATCAACCGGCTCGCGCAAGCTGCTCAGTGCCAGCATGGCGGCGGAAAAGTCTTCATTCTGAATCGCTTGGGCCGCTTCCCTCTCAGCCTGATTCACCGCCGCGTACAGGTTTTTCTCCACCTCTTCACGGAAAAGCGCGGGATCGACAGTAGCGGCGATGACGGTTTTTTTCTTCTCTTCCGCCGCCAGAATGTTGGCCGCGCGCTTGGTGCCCGCGAGCAGGTTCTTGCCGTCCTCCGTGTCGAGGAAAGCGCCGAGGGCTTCGACTTTGCGCACGATTTGCAGGAGGTCGTCGTTGGAGGAGAATCCCTCACCCGTCTCGGCGCTGCGCGCCGATCCACCCTCTCCCACAAGGGGCGAGGGCACGCCGGCCGCACCGCCGCGCCCTTCCTTCTCCCCTTGTGGGAGAAGGTGGCCTGAAGGGCCGGATGAGAGGGGCACGCCGCCTGCAAGCACGGCATCGATCAGATCGTGCCGCGCACCCTGATCGCGGAGATAGACTTTCAGGCGGTCGTGGAAGAAGGAAAGGAGATCGGGAACCGCCACCGCGCACCGATCAATCGCTTCGCCGAGAGTTGACTGCAAATCTTCATCGACTGCGCTAGCGACATCACCGCCATCGACCACCCCGAGATCAACAAGTTGTCGTAGCAAACCGACGTCTCGACTAAGCGTTGCTCGCAACAGTGGTACAGCCGCGTGAACTAGGGCAATTTCAGCCGTGGTTGCTAACAGCGATAGCCGTACCCCATTCTCAACCAGTATCCGCACCACGCCCAGCGCCGCGCGGCGCAGCGCAAACGGGTCCTTGCTGCCCGTAGGCTTTTCGTCGATTGCCCAGAACCCGACCAGCGTATCCAGCTTGTCGGCCAGCGCGACCGCCACTGAAACCGGATCGGTTGGCACGCGGTCGGACGGGCCTTGCGGCTTGTAGTGTTCTTCAATTGCGGCTGCGACCGATACATCCTCGCCCTGTAGAGCCGCGTATTTGCGGCCCATCGCGCCCTGCAATTCGGGGAATTCTCCGACGATTTCGGTGGTCAGGTCGGCCTTGGCCAGCACCGCCGCGCGGGCGGCAAGCTCGGGATCGGCACCGACCAGCGGCGCGATTTCCTGCGCCAGCCGCCTTATGCGCTCCACGCGCTCACCTTGCGTGCCGAGCTTGGCATGGAAGGTAACGCCGAGATGATCGAGGCGGGCCATGCGCTGGTCGAGCGGCTTTTTCAGATTCAGATCGAACTTTTCTGCCGATGCCTGCAACGCGTCGAGGTCGGGCAGATCCGCCTGATCGGTCTTCCAGAAATGCACCGCATCGGAAAGGCGCGCGCGCACCACCTTGCCGTTGCCGTGGGCGATTTCCTTGCCGCCGTCCTTCGCCTCGATATTGGCGGTCAGGATGAAGTGGTTGGAGAGTGAGTCCTTCGAGGCTCGCTCCGCTCGCACCTCAGGATGAGGATCGTCATTGGGGTGGCTCTGCCCTCCCTCATCCTGAGGTGTCGGCGAAGCCGGCCTCGAAGGACGCACCACGAAACACTTCTGGTTGGCGCGGATGGTTAGGCGGATGACTTCGGCGGGGATCGCCAGAAACTCCGTCTCGAACTCGCCCATCAGCACGACCGGCCATTCGACCAGCCCGGCGACCTCGTCGAGCAGCCCCTCGTCCTCGACCAGGTCGAGGCCGTTGGCGAAGGCTAGGTTTTTGGCGTCGGCCAGAATGATTTCCTTGCGGCGGTCGGCATCGAGCACGACCTTGGCCGCTTCCAGCTTGGCCGCGTAGTCTTCGAAGCGCCGCACGATGATTTCGCCCGGCGCATGAAAACGGTGGCCATAGGTGACATTGTCCGAGCGGATGCCGTCGATCTCGAAATCGACCACCACCGGCTCCTCCGTCTCCGGGCCGAAGGTACAGAGGATCGATTGCAGCGGTCGGACCCAGTGCAGCGCATCGCCGCCCTGGCCTTCGGTGCCGCCATAGCGAGCGCCTTTCGGCCCCGAGGCCGCGCCCCAGCGCATCGATTTCGGCCACGGGAACGTGCGGATGATGCCGGGTATCAGGTCGGCGATGATCTCTTCCGCCGCCCTGCCCGGCTTTGAAATATGGGCAACGTAGAAATCGCCCTTCTTCGGATCGGTATGGACATGCGCCTCTTCAATCGAGGCCAGCCCCGCCGAGCGCAAAAAGCCCTGGATTGCCTGTTCGGGCGCTTTGGTTGACGGTCCCTTGCGCTCCTCGCGAATGTCCTTCGAGCGCGCCGTCAAGCCGCGCATATCCAGCACGAGCCGACGCGGCGTGAAATATTCGCGGGCCGCCTCATAGGTCAGGCCGGCCTCGACCAGACCGTCGGTGACCATCTTTTTCAGGTCGGCCGCCGCCTTGCGCTGCATGCGCGCGGGAATTTCTTCGGAGCGAAGTTCAAGAAGCAGATCGGGCATTACGCGGCCTCCCCGGCCAGGGAAAAGCCGCCGGCCTCGGTCAGCAAAAACGCCTCGCCGCAGGCCTTCGCCAGATTGCGCACGGCGAAAATGTATTTCTGCCGCTCGGTCACCGAAATCACGCCGCGCGAATCGAGCAGGTTGAAGACGTGGCTGGCCTTGATGCACTGGTCATAGGCGGGAAGCACCATGCGGTGCGCGCCACCGTCCTGGGGTGCACCGGCCGCCAGCAGCGCCTTGCACTCGGCTTCCGCGTCCTCGAAGTGGCGCAGCAGCGCGGCGGTGTTGGCGAACTCGAAATTGTGGCGCGAATATTCCTGCTCGGCCTGCAGGAAAACGTCGCCATAGGTGACCTTGTCTTCGCCTTCGAGGCCGTTGAAGTTCAGGTCGTAGACGTTGTCGACGCCCTGCACATACATGGCCAGTCGTTCCAGCCCATAGGTCAGTTCGCCGGCCACCGGCGCGCATTCGATGCCGCAGACCTGCTGGAAATAGGTGAACTGCGATACTTCCATGCCGTCGCACCAGCATTCCCAGCCAAGGCCCCAGGCGCCCAGCGTCGGGCTTTCCCAATCGTCCTCGACAAAGCGGATGTCGTGCAGCAGCGGATCGATGCCAATTGCCGCCAGCGAGCCGAGGTAAAGCTCCTGCAGGTTCGACGGATTGGGCTTCAGGATCACCTGATACTGGTAATAGTGCTGCAAGCGGTTGGGATTTTCGCCGTAGCGGCCATCCTTGGGGCGGCGCGAAGGCTGCACATAGGCCGCGTTCCAGCGTTTTGGCCCCAGCGCGCGCAGCGTGGTGGCCGGATGAAACGTACCCGCGCCCACTTCCATGTCGTAGGGCTGCAGCACCGCGCAGCCATAGTCGGCCCAATAGCTGTGCAGCGTCAGGATCAGCCCCTGGAACGAGCGGCTGGGGTGCATATGGGCAGGAATTTGGGCGCTCACGGATCGGCCTCGACGGCAATGGCTGGATGCCGCTTTCCCTAGTGCCCCACACCGTGAGCGTCAAGGCGAAGGGCCAAGAGAACCGGTCTACGCTCCGGCCTGCCGACAGCGTGCGCAAATCCTCGGCACAAGGCCGAGGATGACGGTAGAGACGGTTGCGCTTACCCTTGGCCGCTCACCCTTTGGGAGCAGGCGTCGGCTCGGGCTTGGGGGCCGGGGCTTCCTGTGCGGTGGCCTTGTCCGGCAGCGGCGGCAGGCCGTTGCGCAGTTTTTCAAGCACCGACGCCAAAATGTCCGGCTCCGGCTTCATGTCGCGGGCATGCGCCCACTGGAAGGTCGCCTCCAGCTTGCGGCCGACGCGCCAGTAGGCATCGCCCAGATGATCGTTGAGCACCGGGTCTTCCGGCTTCAGCGACACGGCGCGCTCCATCTCGCGCACGGAATCGTCGAACCTGCCAAGCTTGAAGTAGGCCCAGCCGAGCGAATCGACGATGTAGCCGTCGCTGGGACGCAGATCGACGGCTTTCTGGATCATCTCCAGCCCCTCGTTCAGGTTCATGCCCCGGTCCACCCAGGAATAGCCCAGATAGTTCATGACCTGCGGCTGGTTGGGGTTGAGTTCCAGCGCCTTGCGGAAATTCGGCTCGGCCTTGGTCCATTCCTTCAGCCGCTCATAGGCGATGCCGCGCTGGTAAAACACGTTCCAGTTGGCGGCGACGGGCGTCTTCAGCAACGAGACGGCCGTGTCGTAGAGATCGGCGGCGGAGCGGAAGTCCTCCTTGGAGGAATAAACGCCGCCCAGCGCCAGATAGCCGCGCATATCGTCCGGATGCGCCTCGACAAGCGCCTTGAGATGCGCGATCGCCTCGTCCTTCTTGTCCAGGTCGGCCAGATTGAGACCGAGCTGCAATTCGGAAATTTCCTTCAGCGGCGAGGCGTCGGGAATGCGGCGATACAGTTCGATCGCCTTGGCGCTGTCCTTCATCTGCTCGGCGACGGAAGCCAGTTGCACCAGCGCGGCGTCGCTGTCCGGCTTCAGCGCCAGCGCATATTCCAGGTAAAGCCGCACAAACGGCTCGCCGCCGCCGCGGTTGAGCGCGGTTGCGAGATCGAGCAGTATTTCGGCAGCGCCGTCGGACGCATTGGCGACCAGCGGCTCGATCTTCTCGCCCTTGGTGATCTTGTCGCGAAGGGCGGTAATCTCGATCTTGCCCGGCGCGAATGTTTCCGCCTGGTCGAGGATCGTCAGCGCCTTGTCCTTGTCGCCCTTGCGGGCAAGAAAACTGGCGTAGGATTGCGCGCAGCGCAGCCAGGTTTCGGGTGCCGCGCCGCCTGCGGCGACATTCTGCATCGTGGCCGCATAGGTTGCCTCGGCCTTGTCCGACAGGCCGGAGGCGTCGGCAATCAGCGCGCTATGGCAGGTCTTGAACAGGTCGAACCATTCCGGTCCTTCCAGCTTGTCCACAAAGGTCATGGCCTCTTCGCCATGGCCTGCGCCCTGCTTGGCCCAGCCGGCCATGACGCCGACGATCAGCCGGTCGAGATCGGATTCAAGCGACAGCTTCAGCCAGTATTCGGCCTTGGAAAAATCCTTCTTGCGAAACGAATCGACGGCCAGAGCCAGCCGCGAGAAGCGTTCGACATCGGGAACCGTCTTGAGCTTGTCGGCATAAGGCAGCGCTTCTTCGAAGCGTCCCTGCGAAATCAGCGACAGCATCAGGCTCTGCTGCAGCGAGGCGTCTTCCGGGTCGAAGGCGAGCGCCTGCTTGTAATAATTGATGGCGCTGTCGAGATCGTTGTCGGCCTCGGCGATATGAGCCGCAAGATAAGCTCCGGAAAACGAGGATATCTCGACCGGATCGCTCGTCTGCATGGCATAAGCGGGCAGGCTCGTAGCCGCCACGCCCGTCAAAACTGCCAGCCCCGTTAGCCAGCGCATACCTGCCTGCCGCATCGCATCCCTTTCAACCGAACAAAAGCACCGCCGAGGCGGCCTTCGTCGTCGAATCCATTTTTCACGGCAAAGCATGGCCTTTTTGCGTTCATGCTTCAACCGGGCGGGAATTCACAATCCGGGTAGGAAATTAATAAAACCACACTTTACCGGACAGGGTGCGTTCTTGCATGGTGCGCCGACAGATGGAGAAATGACGATGTCCCTGCGGAGCTTTGCGCTTTCTGTGGTGTTTGTGACCGCGATACCCTTGGCCGCGCAGGCGAAAACATTGTGCACGGCGTTTGCCGATGCCGCCACCGGCAAGGTGCTCAGCCAAGAAGGCGCATGCGACACGCGCGTTTTCGCCGCGTCCACCTTCAAGATCGCCATCAGCCTGATGGGCTACGATTCCGGTTTCCTGACCAATACGCATGAGCCGGCACTACCGTTCAAAAAGGGCTACCCGGACTGGATTCCCTCCTGGAAATCCACCACCGACCCGACCAGCTGGATAAAGAATTCGGTGGTCTGGTATTCGCAGCAGATCACCAGATATCTCGGCGAAAAGCGGTTTCAGCGCTATGTCAGCGAATTCCACTACGGCAACGCGGATGCGTCCGGCGATCCCGGCAAGCACAATGGCCTGTCGCGTTCCTGGCTCAGTTCCTCGCTGAAGATATCGCCGCTTGAGCAATTGGCGTTTCTGGGCAAGCTGGTGAACCGACAATTGCCGGTCACGGCGCACGCCTACGAAATGACAAGCCGGATCACGGCGCTTGGCACCTTGCCAAACGGCTGGGAGATCCACGGCAAGACCGGGGCGGGAGCGCCGCGCAATGCCGACGGTACGTTCGCAACCAACCGTGCCTATGGCTGGTTCGTCGGTTGGGCGAGCAATGGCGGACGAACGCTGGTGTTCGCGCGCCTTATCCAGAACGAAAAGAAAGAAGCCGTCAGCCCCGGCCTGCGCAGCCGTGAAGCGATGATGCGCGAACTTCCCGCATTGCTGGACGCGCTCTAAGAGGCTTGGAAGCGAAGGCCTTCAGCTTACCCGGCTGATGCAGAAGTCGATGACGTCGATCAGCGCCGCTTTCTGCGGCGTGGCTTCCAGCGGCGCCAGCGCGTCGCGGGCGATTTCGCCGAAATGGCGGGCACGGCCGATCGTGTCGGAAATCGCCGAATGGCGGGTCATCAGCCCGATCGCCTTTTCCAGCCCGGCGTCGTCGGCGCTGTTGTTTTCGATGGCGCTTTTCCAGAACGAACGCTCGGCTGCCGTGCCGCGCCGATAGGCGAGGATGACCGGAAGCGTCACCTTGCCCTCGCGGAAATCGTCGCCGACATTCTTGCCCAGATCCTGGCTGGAGCCGCCATAATCGAGCGCGTCGTCGATCAACTGGAAGGCCAGACCCAGATTCATGCCGTAGGAGCGCAGCGCCGCGCGGTCAGTGCGCGAGGCCCCGGCGATGACCGGGCCGACTTCGGCGGCAGCCGAAAACAAGGCGGCGGTCTTGGCCTTGATGACGGCAAAATGCTCATCCTCGGTGGTTTCGAGGTTTTTCGCCGCAGCAAGCTGCATCACCTCGCCCTCGGCGATGATGGAAGCGGCACTGGACAGGATATCGAGCGCATCGAGCGAGCCGACATCGACCATCATGCGGAAGGCCTGGCCAAGCAGGAAGTCGCCCACCAGCACGCTGGCCTGGTTGCCCCAGATCATGCGCGCCGTCTTCTTGCCGCGCCGCAGCCCGCTTTCGTCGACCACGTCGTCGTGCAGCAGCGTTGCCGTGTGCATGAACTCGACGCTGGTGGCTAGCTTGACATGGCCCTCGCCGGCATAGCCGAACATCTGGGCGGCCGCGAGCGTCACCATGGGGCGCAGCCGCTTGCCGCCGGAGGAAATCAGGTGATTGGCAATCTCGGGAATCATCTCGACGTCGGAACCGGCCTTCGACAGGATCAACTCGTTGACCCGGCCCATATCGGACGCCGTCAGGGCAATAAGTTCCTTGATGGTCGCGGCTTCCCGCTTTCCATTATCAAGATTGAGAACGACACCCACCAAAAACCACTCCCGTCAAAAGGCGCACGACGGCACTCCGCGTTCGCATGACTCTAGGGCGGCACCCATGTCAACCGCAAGAGGCGAAATGGCGCGGCTTCTATGGTATCCGACGCCGCGTGCGTTTACATGAACGCGACAATCTGGAGGGTCTTACGTGATCGAACTCATCCGCACCAACGACGTGGTGGTCATATCCTTCGTCGAATCGCTGATGCGAGACGCCGGCATCGGCTGCTTCGTCGCGGACCAAAACATGAGCGTGATGGACGGGTCGATCGGCATCCTGCCCCGGCGCATCATGGTGCAGGCGGACCGCGCCGACGAGGCAAGGCAGATCGTCACCGATGCCGGCATGGGCGACGAAATGCGGAAAAAATAGGCCGTGCCGCGCGAGAACCCCGGCGATGCGCCTGCCTATACGGTCGATGCCTTTCATCGCGGCCGGTTCTTTCTGGTGCAGCCCGCCCAAAGCGGACACCGCGCGGGCATGGACGCCATGATGCTGGCCGCCGCCGTACCGTCCGCCTTTGCCGGGCAGATCGCGGATTTCGGCGCAGGGGCCGGGGCTGCGGCGTTCGGCGTGCTTTCGCGCTGCCCGAAAGCCAGGGCCGTCCTGGTCGAGCGCGCCGAGGAAATGGCCGCCTTCGCAGACGCCACGCTCAGCCATCCGGGTAACGCGCATCTTGGCGACCGCGCGCTCGTGCTTCGCGCCGATGTCGCCTTGAGCGGCAGCGCGCGGCAGGCCGCCGGCCTCGCCGACCGGTCCTTCGATTTCGTCATCATGAACCCGCCCTTCAACGCGGAGCAGGACCGGGCCACGCCGGATACCCTCAAAAGACAAGCGCATGTGATCGAGGACGGCCTGTTCGACAATTGGCTGCGAAGTGCCGCCGCCGTTCTCAAGCCGCGCGGCGGGCTGGCGCTGATAGCCCGGCCGGAACAGTTGCAGCCGATCCTCGACGCCCTCGGCAGCCGGTTCGGCAACGCCGAGATCATGGCCATCCATCCGCGCCCGGAGATAGCCGCCATCCGCATCGTCGTGCGGGCGGTGCGCGGCGCGCGCGGAAAACTTTCCATCCGCCCTCCGCTGGTCATGCACGAAGGCCCGGCCAACGCCTTTTGCGCCCGCGCCGACATGATCGGCAACGGGCTAGCATCGCTTTTCGGCGACTGAACGCCATGACCACGGCCATTGCGGTTCCCCATTGCTGTTTTCTGCGAATGCCTACATGCCTCAAGCCCTTTCAGGAGACCTGCCCATTGAGACGCCTTCTTAAACGACTGCTGCCGAAATCATGGCGCTCCGACATCGTCACGATCCCGGTCATCAGACTGCATGGAACGATCATGGCGGGTGGCGGCAGGTTTCGGCCGAGTCTGTCGCTGGCGTCGACCGCCGGACTGATCGAAAAGGCCTTTTCCTTCGACGCGCCGGCCGTCGCCATCTCGATCAACTCGCCCGGCGGTTCGCCGGTGCAATCGCGGCTGATTTTTCAGCGCATCCGCGATCTGGCGGCTGAAAAGAACAAGCGCGTTTTCGTCTTCACCGAAGACGTTGCCGCATCCGGCGGCTACATGATTGCGCTTGCCGGCGACGAGATCATCGCCGACCCCTCCTCCATCGTCGGCTCGATCGGCGTGGTGTCGGCTTCGTTCGGTTTTCCCGAACTGTTGAAGAAGATCGGCGTCGAGCGCCGCGTCTATACGGCGGGCAGCAACAAGGCGACGCTGGACCCGTTCAAACCGGAAAACGAAGAAGACATCGAGCGCCTGAAGGCGCTGCAGCTCGAAGTCCACGAAACCTTTATCAACATGGTCAAGGAACGGCGCGGCTCCAGGCTGAAGGACGACCCGGACCTGTTCACCGGCCTGTTCTGGACCGGCAAGAGGGGGCTGGAACTTGGCCTCGTCGACGCGCTTGGCGACATGCGGTCGACCATGAAAGCCCGCTACGGGGCGAAAACGCGGCTGAAGCTGGTGTCGGCATCGCGCGGCCTGTTCGGCAGGGTCGGCCTGTTCGGCTCGAGCGCCGGCGGCTTTTCGCCGCCTGAGATCGCGGAAGCGGCTGCCGGTGGCCTGCTCGACGCGGCGCAGGAACGCGCGCTGTGGCAGCGTTTCGGCCTGTGAGCGGGGAACCCTTTCGCGCGCCACGCGTCCAATCATTCAGGAAGCCGTTCTTGTTCTTATTGCCGCACCGCCCTAGAAAAACCGTTTCGATTTCCGAGCTTGTGCGGTAGCATAGCGCCAACATAGACTGAAGAGGCCTCCGGCGCAGGAAAGCGAAGGAGAGTTTGGACATGCCGCAGATCATTTTCTTCACCGCCGTTGGTGTCGCCGCCTATGTCGGCTATCGCGCTTTCGTTAAGGAAGCGGAACGCGTGACCGCCAAGCTGCGCCGCGCCGAAAAGCAGCATGCGAACGGCACCCAGGGCACGCTGGTCAAGGACCCCGTTACGGGCGAGTACCGGCTGGCCAAGGATTGAGCATCATCGATCTCGCGGTTTTCGATGCCGGGGCGGCAGCAAGACTCGCACCCGCTAAAATCAACCTTGCCCTGCATGTAACCGGCCGGCGGTCGGACGGTTATCATACGATAGAAAGCCTGGCGGTGTTTACCCGCTTCGGCGACCGCATCGATGCCGCGCCCGCTGAGGCGGACGGCTTTGCCGTTTCCGGCAAATATGCCGCCGCCGTGCCTGCCGATGATGGTAACCTGATCCTGAAAGCGCGAGACACGCTGCGGCAGCGCTTTGGCGCGGACGCCAGGCCGCCGGTAGCACTTTCGCTGGAGAAAAATCTCCCGGTTGCTTCCGGCATCGGCGGCGGATCAAGCGACGCCGCCGCCACGCTGCGCGCGCTCATCGAGGTCTGGAAGCTGGACGTGGGCGAGGCCGAACTGGCCCGCATCGGGCTGGCGCTGGGTGCCGATGTGCCGATGTGCCTGGCAGCCCAACCGCTGCTGGCGCGAGGCGTCGGCGACGAATTGGACATCCTGCCGAATTTTCCGTCGCTTGGCCTGGTGCTGGTCAATCCGGGCGTCTCCGTCTCGACGGCGGCGGTGTTTGCCGGGCTGGAGAGCCGTGACAACGAAAATCTGCCGCCGCTGCCGAAGAAAATCGATTTTCACAGCCTGCGCAACTGGCTGGAAATCACGCGCAATGATTTGCAGCCCGTGGCGCAAAAGCTTCATCCGGCCATCGGCCGGGCGCTTTCGGCGCTGAAAAGGGCGGATGCCGGGTTCGTCCGCATGTCGGGTTCGGGTGCGACCTGTTTCGGCCTGTTCGAAACCGGCAATGTCGCCAAGCGCGCGGCGGCCTCGATTCGCAGCCATTACCCGGAAATGTTCGTCGCCGCGACACGCAGCCTGGCATCAGGGGTCGACGCGAATGGCCGGGCCGATGGCTAAGATTGACGAGAGCCGCCCCTTCATCCCGGTGCGCATCGCCGTGCTCACCGTCTCCGATTCACGGACGCTGGCGGACGACAAGTCCGGGCAGACACTGGCCGACCGCATCGCGGAGGCCGGCCATATCCTCGCCGACCGCGCCTTCGTCACCGACGACGCGACAAAAATCCGCGACACGGTGCTGGCATGGTCGCGCGACAAGCAAATCGATGTCGTCATCACCACCGGCGGCACCGGCTTTACTGGCCGCGACGTGACGCCGGAAGCGCTGGAGCCCATTTTCGAAAAGCGCATGGACGGGTTTTCGGAAGTGTTTCACCGCATTTCCTACGACAAGATCGGCACATCCACGATCCAGAGCCGCGCCACCGGGGGCGTCGTCAGTGCCACCTTCGTGTTCGTGCTGCCGGGATCGCCCGGCGCCTGCAAGGATGCCTGGGACGGCATCTTGAAGCCGCAACTGGACTACCGGCACATGCCCTGCAATTTCGTGGAAATCATGCCCCGGCTGGACGAGCACCTGAAACGCTCGTGACCACGGACGCGGGCGACGTAAAATCCTTCATTCGCGAAAACCTGCCGCTGACGGCGGTGCCGTTCGTGCCGGAAACCCGGCTGCACACGGCCCATCCCGGCA
The DNA here is from genome assembly GCF_054489545.1 of Mesorhizobium sp. A556. NCBI lineage: Bacteria > Pseudomonadati > Pseudomonadota > Alphaproteobacteria > Hyphomicrobiales > Phyllobacteriaceae > Mesorhizobium > Mesorhizobium sp. A556. Next base: position 175,787 of record NZ_JBTMXA010000002.1, on the reverse strand, counting down.
GCGGGCTGAGGCGGCTCGAAGGCGATGCCGCGCCCTACTGGGCCTATCCCTGGGCCGGCGGCACAGCGCTTGCCCGCTACGTTCTCGACCGTCCGCAAACCGTTCTTGGTCGTCGCGTGCTCGACCTCGGTGCAGGTTCCGGTCTTGTCGCGATTGCCGCCGCGAAGGCTGGCGCGGGCGAAATACTCGCCGCCGAAATCGACCATAACGCGCTTGCGGCGCTGGAACTCAATCTGGCGGCAAACACTGTTACCGCCACCATCATCGATCAGGACATTCTTGGCGCAGAGCCGCCTGCCGTCGATCTCGTTCTCGTCGGTGATGTCTTCTATGAGCGCTGTCTCGCCCGGCGCGTCACCGCGTTTCTCGACCGATGCGTCGCAGGCGGTATCAAGGTGCTGGTCGGCGATCTTGGCCGGGAACATCTGCCGCTTTCGCGCCTGAAAGTTCTGGCCGACTATCCGGTGGCGGATTTTGGCGACGGCAAGGGCGCGCCACTGAGGCCGGGCCGCGTTTTCGCCTTTGAGCGCTGATTATGGCCGGCGAAAGCCGGTCGGGCCGCCATAGAGATACCCGATGCGCGCGACGGCCTCGGCCAAGCCTTCGCGCGAGACCTGCATGGTGTGGCCGCTGGCGTGGATCATGTTTTTTTCGTCGGTCATGATGGCGACGTGGCCTTTCCAGAACACAAGGTCGCCGCGCCGCAGGCCGGAAAAATCCGCGCCCAGATCGAACGGTTCGCCAAGACCGGCCGCCTGCATGTCCGAATCGCGCAGCACGTCACGACCGACCATGCGCATGGAAAGCTGCACCAGCCCCGAGCAGTCGATGCCGAAGCCGGACACGCCGCCCCATAGATAGGGCGTGCCCAGGAATTGTTCTGCGACGGCCACGTAGTCAGCCGCATTTTTCGCGATTGGTCGCAGATGGCCCGCGATCACCGCGTCGCCGGTCGGCAGCACGGCATAGGGCGTGCCGCGCGTCTCGGCGGTGCCTGTTACCGTGACCGTCGAGCCCATCGACAATTGCCCGCTCACGGGAAAGCGCAAATCCGGCCCCGGATAGACGAAGGTGCGGGGCACGCAGACGACATGCGTGGGTGCACGCTCGCGGCCACCCAACTCCGATGCGGCTACATACCCAACGTAACCGTCCCGCTCGCTCTGCACCCATGCCCAGCCCTCGGCTTCCTCGAACACCAGCACATCGTCGCCGAGCAGGAACTGCGTGTTGACGCCGGCATCGGCACCCGGCGCTTTGCGCACGTCGGCAACCGATGCGGCGATGCGCGCCGGCCGGCCGGCAACGAAGCGCTCGGCGGTCACCTCGCCTTTCAGCCGCGCGTCGGCAAGGTCGGGGCGAAAAGCATGCAGGCGGGAGTCATGAGCGGTCAAATCGGGTCGCTTTCAGATCGGCAGTTCGAGAGCCTTGGCGATGATATCATCGCCAAATCGTTCGACATAGAGCGCGCCCTCGACGGTGCGCCGGATCAGCACGTTGCGCCTGTCGCGCTCGTCGCGGTGGCGCGAAACCAGTTTCAGCGCGCCCATCGTATCCAGCGCGCGGGTGATGACCGGCTTGGTCACACCGAGTTTTTCGGCCAGCCCGCGCACGGTATGCGGCGGCGGATCGAGATAGATGGTGAGCAGGATCGCGGCCTGGCGCATGGTGAGATCGGGCGCGTCGTCACGCACTTGCGACAGCATCACCTGCTGCCACAGCCGCAAAGCCTGGATCGGACGCATCGCTATCGCCATGCCGGCCATTCTATCGGCAAATCGTTTCGGTTCCGTTTCAGTCAGACTGAGGGAATGGTTAGGCAAAGCGCGTGGAAATGACCTTCTCCAGCGCGCGGATGCCTTGTGCCTCGCCACCGGCGGGGCCGTGCGGGCGGTCCCACGGGTTCCACGCGAAGATATCGAAATGCGCCCAGCCCGGCGTTTTTTCCACGAAGCGCTTAAGAAAAAGTGCGGCCGTGATCGAGCCGGCAAAGCCGTCGGTGGTTACGTTGTTCGTATCCGCGATCTTCGACGCCAGCCTTGCCTGATAGGGCTGCCATAGGGGCATGCGCCACAGCGGGTCCTCGACCGCAACGGACGCTTGCGCGAGTTCGCAAGCCAGCGCGTCGTCGTCGGTGTAAAAAGGGGGCAAATCGGGGCCGAGAGCGACGCGCGCTGCACCCGTCAGCGTCGCCATGTCGATGAGCATCTGCGGCTCCTCGGCATCGGCCAGCGCCAGCGCATCGGCGAGCACCAACCGCCCCTCCGCATCCGTATTGCCGATCTCGACGGTAATGCCCTTGCGGCTCGTCAGCACGTCGCCGGGGCGAAAGGCGTTGCCGGCAATCGAATTTTCCACGGCCGGGATGAGAACCCGCAGCCGCACTTTCAGGCCGGCCGCCATGATCATCGAGGCGAGGCCGAGCACATTGGCCGCGCCGCCCATGTCCTTCTTCATCAACAGCATGCCGCTTGCCGGCTTGATGTCGAGGCCGCCCGTATCGAAGCACACGCCCTTGCCGACCAGCGTTACTTTCGGCGCGCCCTTCGGCCCCCACACCATGTCGATCAGGCGCGGCGCCTCGCTCGAAGCGCGGCCAACCGCGTGGATCATCGGAAAGTTCTGCTTCAGAAGATCGTCGCCCTTGGTGACGGTGATTTCCGCCTTGTGCGTCTTGGCCAGCTTGCGCACGGCCTTTTCCAGCGCATCCGGCCCCATGTCGTTGGTCGGCGTGTTGACCAGATCGCGGGCGAGGAACACGCCGTCGGCGATGCGGCGCAGACGGTCGGCATCCACGCCTGCCGGTGGGTTGAAGCGGAGCGCCCTGCCCGAACCCTTGCCATAGCGGCTGAAGACATAGCCGCCCAGCATCAGCCCGAGCGCGGCAAGGTCGGGCTTGTCCGGCATCGACGCGAAAGCCCATTCGCCTTCCGGCAGCGCCTTGGCCAGAGCGCCTGCGGCAAGCGCGCCCTGCCCTTCGCCAATTCCGAACAGCGCGCCCGCGATCGTTCCACCGGCGCCCGGCAACACCAGGACCCTGCCGGCCTCCCCGGAAAAGCCGTTCTCTTCAGCCCAGGCGATATCTGGTTTTTCCAGCCCCGCACTCTCCAGTGCACCTGCCGCGACCAGATGAACCGGCAGCGCCTTTTTCAATTTCCGGGAAACGAGTTCGACTGGCATCAAAACCTCCTGGCCAGCCGCGACTCGGGGCAGCCTTCTTAACGAAGCATTAGGGTTAACAGAATATTTCTCGACGGGGAAAGATGGCCGTTTGCCGCCGATTGCGCTGCGCGACCATGCGGACAAGGGAAGGCTGAGCGCCGATGTCGACGAATTGCATCATGATCCGGACCGGCAAGCGGATTGCCACGGCAACCTTTGTGGCGGCGCTGGCGGCGAGCATCGCCGGTTGCGGAACCAGCAAGATGACCACCGGCTCGATCAACCGGGGTGGCCAGGCGGTTGACAGCATGACCTCCAGCCAACTTCATCAGGCCGCCAATTCACTGGGTCAGACCTATACCAGAAACCCCGGCGACAAGGCGGTCGCCTTGAAATACGCCTCCGTCCTGCAAATGAACGGCGACAACGACCAGTCGCTTGCCGTCATGCGCAAGCTGGCGATCGCGCTTCCCAAGGACCGCGACGTGCTGGCGGCCTATGGCAAGGCGCTTGCCGCGAACGGCCAGTTCGAGCCGGCGCTGAGCGCCGTGCGCCGCGCCCAGACCCCGGAATATCCGGACTGGAAACTGGTGTCGGCGGAAGCCGCCATTCTCGACCAGCTTGGCCAGAAGGACGAGGCCCGCCAGCTTTACCGCAAGGCGCTCGACCTCCAGCCGAACGAGCCGACGGTCCTGTCCAATCTCGGCATGTCCTATGTGCTGGAAGGCGACCTGCGGACGGCCGAAACCTATCTCCGCTCGGCGGCGGGACAACCCACCGCCGATAGCCGCGTGCGCCAGAACCTGGCGCTGGTGGTCGGGTTGCAGGGGCGTTTCGACGAAGCCGAAAAGATCGCGGCGCAGGAGCTTTCTCCCGACCAGGCGCAGGCCAATGTCGCCTACCTTCGCAAGATGCTCTCCCAGCAGAATGCCTGGAACCAGTTGAAGAAGGACGACAAGGGCAAGTCGGCCACCAACTGACTTTTCCGCATAGTCACAAAAAAGCCGCCTGTTTCGGGCGGCTTTTTTTTATGCTCTGCCAAGGGTGGCTATTGTTCGCTGTCGCTCGTCGTCTGCGGCTGGTCGCCGAAGATGCCGTGCTTGCTTACCTGGATGCCGGCCGGCCCGAGAATGATCGCAAACAGCACCGGCAGGAAAAACAGGATCATCGGCACCGTCAGTTTTGGCGGCAGCGCCGCAGCCTTCTTCTCGGCCTCGTTCATGCGCATGTCGCGGCTTTCGCCGGATAGAACGCGCAACGCGTGCGCCACCGGCGTACCGTAGCGTTCGGCCTGAACGAGCGCCTGCGAAACCGATTTGACCGATTCGAGCCCGGTTCGGGAGGCCAGGTTTTCATAGGCCTGCTTGCGTTCCTGCAAATATGACAACTCGGCATTGGTGAGGATGAATTCCTCTGCCAGTTCCACCGATTGCGTACCGATCTCGTCGGCTACCTTGCGAAGGGCCGCTTCCACCGACATGCCCGATTCCACGCAGATCAGCATCAGGTCGAGCGCGTCGGGCCATGCCGTCTGGATGGACTTCTTGCGCTTGGTGGCGCGATTGGAAACATAGAGGACCGGGGCGTAAAAACCTGCATAGGCAACGAGGATGCAGACGAAGAATTTTACGACCATCGGCCGCTCGGGAAGGCCGCCAAGCACGAAGATATATATGGCGGCCAGCGCCAAGCCGACGAAGGGCAGGACAAGCCGGAAGAACAGGAAGCGCGTCAGCGGGTTCTGGCCGCGAAAACCGGCAACCTTCAGTTTCTGCAACGTACCCTCGTCGGCCAGCGCACGCTTCAGGTCGAGGCGATCGACGATGTTGCGCATGCCCACCGACTGCTCTTCGCGCAGGCCCTTGCGGCGGCGGTCGGCTTCCGCCGCCAGGCGCGCGCGCTGCTTGGCGCGAAGTTCGTCGCGCTCCAGCGCTACCGCCTTCATGCGGGCCTTGAGCGGATTTCCGCCGAGGGCCGGAACGAGCGTGAGCACCGTGGCGAACACGGCAAGCGATACCAGCATCACGATCAGGATTACCGGGTCTGTAAACGTCTTGACGACTAGCGCGGTCATGAATCCAGCACCCTACACTTCGAAATTCATCATCTTGCGCATCACCAGGATGCCCATGCCCATCCACAGTCCGGAAATGCCAAGGATCAAATTGCCCACATTGGTGGTGAACAGCGGCATGATATAATTGGGGCTGGTGATATAGACCATGATGGCGACGATGAACGGCAGCGCGCCGATGATGACGGCCGACGCCTTGGCTTCCATCGAAAGCGCCTGGACCTTTGCCTTCATCTTCTTGCGGTCGCGCAGCACGCGCGAGAGATTGCCCAGCGCTTCTGACAAATTACCGCCGGCCTGCGCCTGGATCTGGATGACGATGCCGAAAAAGCCGGCCTCCGGGCAGGGCATCGTTTCCTGCATGCGAACGGCCGCCTCGGGAATGGACAGGCCGAGCTGCTGCGAATCGACGATGCGGCGGAATTCGCCCTTGACGGGTTCCGGTGATTCGTTGGCGATGAGACGGATGCCGTCATTGAGCGGCAGGCCCGACTTGATCGCCCGCACGATGATGTCGAGTGCATTGGGAAATTCGTTCAGGAACTTCTTGACGCGGCGCTTGCGGGCGAACGAGACGAACCACCGCGGCAGGCCGAATGCACCGGCGAGCAGCGCGCCCGGCACCACGAGCAGCGGCGCGCCGGCAAGATAGGCGAGAACGGCAAACACGACGCCGCAAACAGCCGAATACAGATAAAACCGCTCCATCGGCACGGTCATCCCGGCCTGCCGGATCTGCATCTTCAACGGCGGCTTCTTGACGTTGACGTCGTTGACCTTCTGCTTCTGATCCAGCTCCTTCAAGGAGTCCTGAACGGATTTGCGCCGCTTGGCGGCTTCCGCCACCCGGTCGCGCGAGGCACGAACGACGGATCGGTCCGTCTCCAGGGTCTTGACCGACTGAAGACGCCGGCCAGCCGCCTTTTCATTGTCCATCCGGGTGAACAGAAACGCATAGGCTACCGCACCAGCACTGAAGCCGGCGAGCACCACGAATATCAATACGGTGCTGTCAATTCCGAACATGGACCACCGCCTTCATGACTCCAATTGCCTGCAACGGCATGCGCCTTGCCCGAGCATCGGGTTAGCCCGAAAACCGCTGCACACTTTTCGGCCCGATGCTCTAGTCAGCACGTTTTTCCATCGCTTCGAGCGCCTTGGCCAGCCGCTGTTCCTCGTTGTAGTAACGGGCGCGGTCCCAGAAATGCGGACGGCCGATGCCCGTCGAGACATGCTCGCCGATAAGCCTGCCGTTCGCGTCTTCGCCCTTGATGTTATACAGGACCAGGTCCTGCGTGATGATGACGTCACCTTCCATGCCGATCACTTCGGTGATGTGGGTGATGCGGCGCGATCCGTCGCGCAGGCGAGAGGCCTGGATGATGATGTCGATCGAGCCGACGATGATCTCGCGCACCGTCTTCTGCGGCAGCGTGTAACCACCCATCGCGATCATGGATTCGATACGGTTGAGGCATTCGCGCGGGCTGTTGGAGTGGATGGTGCCCATGGAGCCGTCATGGCCGGTGTTCATCGCCTGCAGGAGGTCGAACACCTCGGGTCCGCGCACTTCGCCGACGACGATGCGTTCGGGCCGCATGCGCAGGCAGTTCTTGACGAGATCGCGCATGGTGACCTCGCCTTCGCCTTCCAGATTGGCGGGGCGGGTTTCGAGCCGGACCACATGCGGCTGCTGCAGTTGCAGTTCGGCCGAATCCTCGCAGGTGATGATGCGCTCTTCGCGATCCACATAATTGGTCAGGCAGTTGAGCAGCGTCGTCTTGCCGGAACCGGTACCGCCGGAAATCACCACGTTGCAGCGCACCCGGCCGATGATCTTGAGCACCTCGGCCCCTTCGGGCGTGATGGTTCCGAACTTGACCAGCTGATCGAGCGTCAGCTTGTCCTTCTTGAACTTGCGGATGGTGAGGGCCGCGCCGTCGATGGCGAGCGGCGGTGCGATGACGTTGACGCGGGAGCCGTCCGGCAGGCGGGCGTCGCAGATAGGCGAGGATTCATCGACCCGGCGTCCGACCTGGCTGACGATGCGCTGGCAGATGTTCAAAAGCTGCTGGTTGTCGCGGAAACGGATCGTGGTCTGCTCGACCTTGCCGTTGACTTCGATATAGACGTTCTTGGAGCCGTTCACCATGATGTCGGCGATGTCGTCGCGGGCCAGCAGCGGCTCCAGCGGCCCATAGCCCAGAACGTCGTTGCAGATGTCGTCGAGCAGTTCTTCCTGATCGGCGATCGACATCGCGAAATTCTTGATCGCGACGATGTCGTTGACGATGTCGCGAATTTCCTCGCGCGCGCTGTCGGGGTCGAGCTTGGCAAGCTGCGACAGGTCGATGGTGTCGATCAGCGCCGAGAAAACCTGGCTCTTGATGTCGTAATAGGCTTCGCTGCGTTCGCGCTGCACCCGCCTCGGCTCAGGCGCCATCGGCGGCGCCTCGACGGTCCGGCGCACGGGCGGCATGGATGAAGCGGGCGGCAACGGCGCCGACGGGCGGGAAATGACCGACGTTTCCACAGCGCCGGCACTCGCCGGCGGCGAAGCTTCGGCGGCTACAGGTTGACGCGTTTCCGGAATGGGCCGGCTGCCGTCGTCACTGCCTCTTTTACCGAACATGATCGATACCCACTCCCGCCAAAGCGCTACTTCTTGTTCCGCTTGAGCATTTCGAGCAGCCCGCCGAGAGCCGCCTTCTTCCTCGACTTGATCTCGCTTCGCCCGGTAAGGACATGGGCGATTTCGCTGATGATGCCGACGATCGGGCTCTTGGAATCCATCTCGCCGAGCATGCGGCCATTATTGGATGCGTTGCCGAACAGCAGCGGGTCGAATGGAATGACCGCCATCGGCGTCAAGCCCAGCGGCTCGGCGAAATCGTCGGCCGAAATCTCGGGGCGCTTGGGAATGCCGGCCTGGTTGATGACAAGTTTCGGCGGCGTATCGTTCGGCCGCAGCCGCTTCAGCATATCGACCAGATTCTTGGCGTTGCGCAGATTTGCCAGCTCGGGCGTGGCGGTGATGACCACTTCGTCCGCCTTGGTCAGCGTGTTTTTCGTCCAGCCGGTCCACACATGGGGAACGTCGAGCACCAGGATCGGGGCCGTGCGCTGGGCCGTGTCGATGATATGGGCAAAGGCGTCGGCGTCGAAATCGTAGACGCGCTCCAGCGTGGACGGGGCCGCAAGCAAGGAGAGGTTTTCGGCGCATTGCGCGAGAAGGCGGTCGAGATAGACCTCGTCGATGCGCTCCGGCGAGAAAACCGCCTCGGCGATGCCCTGGGCGGGGTCCTGATCAAAATTGATGTTGGCGGTACCGAATGCGAGGTCGAGATCGGCGACCATCACCTCCGACCTGAACAGCGTCGACATCGTCCAGGCCACATTGTGGGCCACGGTGGAGGAACCGACGCCACCCTTTGCGCCGATGAAGGCGACGGAGCGGCCGATCGGCTCGGCTTCGGGGTCGACGAAGATGGTCGAGATCACGCTGACGACATCGGCCATCGAGATCGGAGCGATGACATATTCCGAAATGCCGGACCGGATCAGTTCGCGGTAAAGGCCGACATCGTTGTAATGGCCGATGACGACCACCTTCGAAGTCGGGTCGCAATATTCGGCTAATTGAATGAGCTGTTCCAGCAACTGCTTCGGCTCGGCCCGCGACTCCAGGATGATGAGGTTAGGCGTCGGCGCCGACTGGTAGAATTCGACCGCGGTCGGGATGCCGCCCATATGAACCTTCAGATGGGCCTTGGCCATGCGACGATCCTCGCCGGCCCGTTCGATGGGGCCGGAGACGCCCTCCGTCTCGCAGAAGGCCTGGATGGAAATGCGCGGTATCGGCCGCAGCGCCTGCATCGTGGAAATATCCTGATGCGAGGTTTCGACACTGTCGACGCTGGTTTCAAAAGCCAGATTGCTCATCGTCATGCTCTTTCCGTGACTTGCGTGCCTTTGGCCCGGCTCAATACGTCACTTCCGAATTACCGAGAAACTCACCCGAAATTTCTCGATTTCGATAGACGTCGATCACCGTGCTGCGATTTTCGGCATCGATTGGGGTCTGCTTGCGCGGCCCGAGCAGATCGGCCGGGTTGGCAATCTGGGCGGCAAGGTTGTTTTGAGACGAACAGCCGAAATTGGCGTAATGCTTATTCTCCACGTTCTGGAGCAGATCGTCGGGCCACCGGCCGCATTTGTCGGTGTGGGCGCGAAGCCGCGAGTAGCTGACGCGGATGGGGGCGGAGGTTTCCGACGAACTGGCCTGGTAGGACGCCACCGCGATGCGGTTGCGGGGGATGCCGTTCTTCGCCGCGAACTTGACGAAATCGCGCCCTGCCGAGGCGGCGGCGATTTCGTTGGCCGATCCCGATGGAACCAGAATGGTCAGCGCGGGTGCCGCGCTCTTGTCATAGCCGTCGAGGAAGCCCGCGAGTGTCTGGCGCTGGTATTGCGTCATGCCCCGGTCGCCAGCGCCCACAGGCAGGTCGATCTTCTCGTCCTTTTCGGAGATCACGATCGGATGGTTGGTGCGATAGTCGTCCGGGATCGAACCGACCGTGACGCTGTCGCGGTTGGCGCAACCCGACAACAGGCCGATGGCGGCCACCGCCAGGATGGGTGCTGCCAGAAGACAGGCGCGTGAGCGGCCGGAGCGCGATGCGGCGACTTCCATCCTGGCCTTGAATGCTGACTGAGACATGACCGGGTTCCCCGCTTACTTGTAAATGAAGCCGACGACGCCGTGGTAGCGGCCGTTCGGTCTATCGGTCTGCATGGTTCCATAGACGCGGTTGACGCGGCCTAGGAAAATGCCCGCGCCGTCGCTTGCCGGAGTGAAGTTGTCGTCGGGCTTGGCAAGTTCGTTGCGAGCCACCGGCCGCGCCAGATAAGGCGTGATGATGATGACCAGTTCGGTTTCATTGCGGACGAACTCACGGCTCCGGAAGAGCGCGCCAAGCACGGGAATCTTGGTCAATCCAGGCACCGCATTGATGGTCTGGCGAACATCGTCATTGACCAGGCCCGCGATCATCATGGACCCGCCCGACGGCAGTTCGACGGTGGTGTCGGCAAGCCGCTTGCGAAGCGAAAGAATGTTGCTGCCTTCCATCTGGACGGCACCGTCGGAGGTCGGCTCCGAAACGGATGTTCTGACCTTCAGGCTGATGCGTCCCGCCGACAGCACCACCGGCTGAAATTCGAGACCGATGCCGTAATCGATCTTGTTCAGCGTGGTCGTGCGCACGCCGTTTTCATTGGTTACCCCGGAAACGACGTTATATTCGCCGCCGACCTTGAAGGTCGCCTTTTCACCGGAGACGGCGGTTAGCGTGGGTTCGGCCAGCGTCTTCATGACGCCCGACTGTTCCATGGCGTTCATGGTGCCGCTCAGATAGCTGGGCAGGCTGCCGACCGGCGATCCCCTGGTACCAGCCTGCGCGACGGATTCCGCCGTTGAGGCAAGAGACTGGAACGAAATTCCGTCCGCCTGCCCGATCAGCTTGACGCCGAGCTGTTTCATGACGGAGCGGCTTACTTCCGCGACTGTCACTTTCAGCGTCACCTGATCCTCGCCGACAATCTGCAGCAGGTTGACGATCTGCGAGGTTCGTCGTTGCGAATCCGGGTTGTCGATGCTGACGCCGCTTTGCGCGGATCCGCCGGCTGCCGTCTGCGAATACTGGCCGGTCGTCGCCTCGCCGCCTGACACGAAGATATTGGCAAGGTCGGCGGCGCGCTTGGCGTCGAGCGGCGTATCGACGGTTCCCGTCAGCACGACGTTGTCGTTGAGCAATTCGACCTTGACTTCGGATGTCGGGATGAAGCGCTTGATATAATCCTCGAGCCCGGCGACGTCGCGCTCGACGGAAAGGTCGAGGCTGACGATCTGCTCGCCATTGGGTCCGAAGACGAAGATGTTGGTTTCGCCCACCGACTTGCCGAACAGATAGATGCGCCTTGCGGTGCGCGTCACGGCGTCGGCGACGGCCGGATTGGCGACCAGGATGTCATAGGCATCGCTCGGCAGGTCGATGACGACCGATTTGTTCAGGCCAAGCTTGACCCGCTGCACCGCCTTGGATGCCGTTACCCGCGCCGCGCCGGCGGCACTCGCCTGATCGACGCCCTGCGCATAAGTTCCCACCAGCATCAGGCTGGCGGCGGCGGCAAAGACGATCGGCAGTTTTCTGATGGACCTCATTTCCTTGCCCCTACTTCGGAAACTTCGCCGGACTTGATCAGGCGCACCGTTCCCCGCCGCCCATTCCCGGAAACCAGGTAGTCGGCTTCACCGGTGGCTTTCTCCTGCGTGTCCTTGACCGAGCGCAGCGCCAGCGTCAGGCGATCGGCCATCTGCTGGGCCACGGTGATGATTTCCGCCTGCTGGGACGTCAGCTCCAGTGTCGCCGTCTGGCCAACCCTGGTCTTCTTGCCCTCTTCATCCTCCTGGATGGTCTGGTCGATCGCCAGCACACGGATGTTCTGCAGGATCGTCTCGGTGGTAAACCCGGTGGAGCCTGTGGCATCGGCCCGGCGCGTCATGATGACGTCGACATGATCGTTGGGAAGGATGAAGCCGCCGGCGGACGTGTCGGCCGCGATCGACGTGGCGACGGCGCGGCTGCCGGCCGGCAGCATCGACGACATGAAGCTCTGCCCCTCGGGGATCAGCTTGGCCCGGCGCAGCGGCTCGCCGGCAAACATCGCCATGCGGGCGACGGAGCCTTTCAGCTTTTCGACCGCGTCCGGCTCGGCGGCGCGGGTAATGAAATTCTCGTTGAGACCATCGGCCGGCCAGGCCTGCCATTCGAGATTGGCGCCCACGGGATCGCCGATCGGCACGTCGCCGGAAAGCACGAGGACATCCTTCAGCGCGATGCTCGGCGTCGGCAGTCCGGCATCGACGACGACTTCCTGCGGCGCTATCGCCACCATGTTCTTCGCTACGTATCCGGCGCCGCCCGCAGCAGCTACCGCCACGCCCAGAATTATAAGTCGGGATGCTGGCATATGTCCGAACCCTCGCCCTTGGCAAACCACCTAGCCAAGCGGAACATTGCAGCGGCAATCGTCAAATTATAGTTAACGCAATGCTTACGATTGTGATTAATTTAACGTTTAGAGATGTTCGAAGCATTCGATCTCCCGGACTTCAGTAACGAGCGCTTTTAACCGGCCCCCAATAGCCGGGTATCCGCGCGGTCAACCCGCCAGTCGTGCAAGCGCCCATGTCATCATGGACGTGTCCGGATAGGTCAGCAGGCCGCCGATCCCCAGCGCGATGCCATAGGGAATACCCGTCTGCTCGTTGGCCAGATGCTGCAGGAAGGCGCTGTGGCGGGTAAAGACGGCGAGCGTCGACTTGCGATAGGCCAGGATGCCCAGGGTCAGGACGCCGCCCAGGAAAGACGAAATCACCAGATATTCTATGAGTTGGACATTGAAGCCCATCCAGATGGCGGTTGCGGCGAGCAGCTTGGCATCTCCGCCGCCCATGCCGCCCATGGCGAAAAGCCCAAAGGTCACGCTCAACACCAACGCGCCGGCTGCGAAATGCCAGCCAAAGGCCGCCCAATCCATGCCGGTCAGCGGGGCCGCCAGCGCAAAAACGACGATCAGCAACAACGGGACACGGTTGGCGATGGTCATGGACAGCATGTCCGAGATCGCGGCAAACACCATGCAGAACGGAAAAACGACGAAAATCAACGCTTCAAGCATTTGTTTCGAGCACCGTACAAGGGCCAATGTATCGCTGAAAGATTAACGCGATTCCGTTAAGGATCGGTGAGCCGCAGCGAACCGGCCTGCCGCAAGTGCTGCTTAACCGTTGGTTCACCAATCTCGTTCATTGTCTGTTGAACAGTTTGGGTCCCGGGGAGCACCATGGCCAACTTCAGATCCTTTGCGATAGCCGCCGCGGTTTTTGCGACTGCCTGCCTGCCTGCCCAGGCTGGAGCCGGAATCGAAGTCACGATGAACGAGGCAAAGATCGTCAAGCTGGCGCGCGCCGCCGACACGATCGTGATCGGCAATCCGGGCATCGCCGATGCTTCGGTCCAGGATGCCTCGACCATCGTTCTGACCGGCAAGGGGTTCGGCGTTACCAACCTCGTCGTGCTCGACAGCGACGGCAGCCCGATCATCGACGAACAGGTCACTGTGGTTCGGCAGGACGCATCGTCGGTCCGCATCTATCGCCGCGCGCAGGTCCAGACGATGTCGTGCACGCCGTATTGCGAAAGCTCCTTCAAGACCGATGCCGAAAAGAAGTCCGAGGGCGAACTGAGCGGCGGGAACTGATCGGGTCGACGATGTTCGTTCACGGCCGGGCCTGTTTCTGGTTAGCGCCGGGTAAAGCGAAATCCGTCAAATTGAACGACCATCCAAACCGGCCTTCAACGGATTTCCGCTACAGTCCCGGCCGATAACCGCATCAGGATCGGCAGGGACCGGACATGAGCAGCCATTCCAAGCCCGCAGGCGTCAGACAAAAGGCAGCACCTACCGGGTTTCTCAGGCGGTTCCTTCGCGACCGCAGCGGCAGCACCGCGATCGAGTTCGTGGCGCTTGCAATCCCCTTCTCCATGCTGGTTTTCGCCATTCTCGAAAGCTGCATCTCGTTTGCGGGCCAGGAAGTGATGGCCAATGCGACCGACGACGTGGCGCGTCAGTTCCGGACGGGACAGATGAGAACGACCGGGCTGACGGCCCCGCAGGCCACCGACAAGGTCGAGAAGGAAATCTGCTCCAGGCTCGAGATCATGGTCGCCAAGGGTTGTCCCGGCCTGTCGGTCGACCTGCGCAAATACGACACTTTCGCCGAAGCCGCAGCTGCCGGTTTCACGATCAACAATGGCGACATCGTGTTGAGCGGAACGGGTAACGCATTCACTGTCTCGCCCGGCGACTCCGGCACGATCAACATGCTGCGGGTGTTCTACAAATGGCCGGTGATGACCGATTTCATGAGCACGTGGATGTCGAATGCGGGCAAGGGCAAGACGCTGCACTACGCTTCGACGACCTGGCAAAACGAACCATTCGACAACTGATTTGACGGCGGCACGGGGCAACGGGAAGGACAACAAGATGTCGGTTTGTGCGGGGGCACATCGCAAGGCTTCGGCCTGCATCAGGCAAGCGATCCGGCTTTGCCGTGACCGGCGCGGTGTGGCGGCAATCGAGTTCGCATTCATCGCCCCCCTGCTGCTGGCCATGTATTTCGTCACGATGGAAGTGTCGCAGGGCATCGAGACCAGCAAGAAGGTCAGCCGCATCGGCTCGATGGTGGCCGATCTCGTGGCTCAACAGCAAAACGTAACCCCTGCCAGCCTCAAGGCCATCATGCAGATCGGCCAGGCCACGCTGCAGCCCTATAACCGGTCGGACCCGACAATCATCATCACCGAGATCGAGATAACCGGCGATACCCCGCCGAGGGCCGAGGTATCGTGGTCGCGCCGCCTGGTGAAGGGCGTCGATTCTGCCGGTGAGGCCAAGGAATCCGAGACCACGGTTCCGGATGCCCTCAAGATCGCCGGCACCCATATCGTGCGGGTGCAGAGTTCGCTTGAATACAAGCCTGTCATCGCCTGGGCCGCCGAGAGCGACAAGCGACCGCTGGGCCTCTCTTCCGCCTTCAGCAACATCTCGATGAGCGAAACCTATTATCTGCGGCCGCGCATGAGCACATCGGTCGCGTGCGCCACCTGCTGATGCGTTTCCTCTAGGGCCGGCTCCAGTTGCCGATTGCCATTGAGCGAGCGCACTCCTATGTCTCAGCCGTCAGGTTGATGCACACAGGTTCGGATGGCGCGCGCTTTCGTTTTCGTACTCGATTCTTTCGGCATAGGCGGTGCTGCCGACGCGGCGCGCTATGGCGATGCCGGCGCCAACACGTTCGGGCATATCGCGCAGGCCTGCACTGAAGGCATGGGCGACAGGCTGGGCCTGCGCCAAGGCCCGCTCGCCATCCCCAACATGGCCGCCCTTGGGCTGGGGCACGCAGCCGAAATCGCCACCGGGTTCTTGTTCGAGGACGGGGCTGCGCGGCTACTTCCATCGTCCTTTCACGGCGCGGCGCAGGAAGTTTCGAGCGGCAAGGACACGCCGTCCGGCCATTGGGAAATCGCCGGCCTGCCCGCGCTTTTCGACTGGGGCTATTTCCCCGACACGGTGCACTCCTTTCCCGCCTCGCTGACCGACGCCATGATCCGCGAAGGCAAGGTTCCGGGCATCCTGGCCAACCGCCATGCGCCCGGCACCACGGTGATCGAGGATTTCGGTGAGGAGCATATCCGGACCGGCAAGCCCATCTGCTATACATCGGTGGACTCGGTGCTCCAGATCGCCGCGCACGAAACCTATTTTGGCCTCGACCGGCTCTATGAATTCTGCACGGTGGTGCGCCGGCTGTGCGACCCGCTCAAGATCGGGCGCGTGATCGCGCGACCGTTCATCGGCGAAACCGCCGCCACCTTCCATCGCACGCCCGACCGCCGCGATTATGCCGTGTCGCCGCCTCAGCCGACGTTGCTCGACCGATTGACCGCGCAAGGCCGGCGCGTCATCGCCATCGGCAAGATCGGCGACATCTTCGCCCATCGCGGCGTCTCCGAAACCCGCAAGGGCGCGGGCAACATGGCGATGTTCGACAAGGCGCTCGGTGCGATGGACGATGCGGGCGACGGCGACTTCGTCTTCGCCAACTTCGTCGATTTCGACAGCGAGTTCGGCCACCGCCGCGACGTTCCGGGCTATGCCGCGGCGCTCGAAGCCTTCGACCGGCGCTTGCCCGAGGCACTGGCGAGACTGAGACCCGGCGACCTGTTCGTGCTGACGGCCGACCATGGCAACGACCCGACATGGCGCGGCACCGACCATACCCGCGAACGCATTCCGGTGTTCGGCGTCGCACCCGGCTTCAAAGGCGGCGGCATCGGCCTGAGGCCGACCTTCGCCGACATTGGAGCTACCGTCGCCGAACATCTTGGCCTGTCGCGCAGCGAGCACGGCACGTCATTCCTGCACGCGATAGGCGGCCATGCCTGAACTGCCCGAGGTCGAAACGGTAAGGCGCGGCCTGCAACCCGTTCTGGAAGGCGCGCGCATCCTGCGCGTCGAGGCACGCCGGCCCGATTTGCGCTTTCCCTTCCCCGAGCGGTTTTCGGAAAGGCTCCGCGGCAAGACGGTCGTGTCGCTTGGCCGGCGCGCCAAATATCTGACGCTGGAAATGGAAAGCGGGCCTAACCTCCTCTGCCATCTCGGCATGTCGGGCTCTTTCCGCATCGAGATGCAGGACGCCGAACAGGTGCCCGGCGCTTTTCACCACGACCGCTCCAAGAACGCGGCCCACGACCATGTCGTCTTTCACCTCGTTTCGGCGGCGGGCGACACTGCCCGCGTGATCTTCAACGATCCGCGCCGCTTCGGCTTCATGCTGTTTGCCGAGGGACCGGTCAACGAACACAAGATGCTGGCCGGCCTCGGTGTCGAGCCGACCGGCAATACGCTGGACGGCGCGTTGCTCGCGTCGCTGTTCAAGGATCGCAAGGCACCGCTCAAGGCTGCCCTTCTCGACCAGCGGCTGGTTGCCGGCCTTGGCAACATCTATGTGTCGGAAGCGCTGTGGCGCGCCGGCCTGTCGCCGCTGCGGGCGGCCGGCACCATCGCCGGGCCGGGCAAGAAGGTCCGTGAGCAAAGCGAGCGTCTCGCCACCGCCATCCGTTCGGTCATCGCAGACGCCATCGCGGCCGGCGGTTCTTCGCTGCGCGACTATGTCCACGCCGATGGAAGCCTTGGCTATTTCCAGCATTCCTTCGCCGTCTACGACCGCGAAGAAGCGCCCTGCCCGACGCCCGGCTGCAACGGCCATATAGAGCGCATCGTCCAGAGCGGCCGCTCCACCTTCTATTGCCCGACGTGCCAGCGCTGAAGGAAAGCCCCGTCCCCGACAATCTATCGGCCCCAACAGTCGGCTGGCATTGAGGGCGGGCCGGCATTGCGATAGATCGAATGGCTTGTTGCGAATGCGAGGAGAAAAACCATGGCCTATGAGACGATCCTGACGGAAACGCGCGGCAAGGTCGGCTTGATCACGCTGAACCGGCCGAAGGCGCTCAATGCGCTGAACTCGCAGGTGCTGGCCGACCTTCTCGCCGCGGTAAAGGTATTCGAGGCGGACGC
This sequence comes from Mesorhizobium sp. A556, assembly GCF_054489545.1. Classification (NCBI taxonomy): domain Bacteria; kingdom Pseudomonadati; phylum Pseudomonadota; class Alphaproteobacteria; order Hyphomicrobiales; family Phyllobacteriaceae; genus Mesorhizobium; species Mesorhizobium sp. A556. The sequence continues at coordinate 158,338 of NZ_JBTMXA010000002.1, read as the reverse complement.
CGGCATCGGCTGCCTGGTCGTCACCGGCTCGGAAAAGGCCTTCGCGGCGGGCGCCGATATCAAGGAAATGCAATCCAAATCCTATGTGGAAGCCTATCTGCAGGACTTCTTCGTCGGCTGGGAAGAGTTTACCCGCGCCCGCAAGCCGGTAATCGCGGCGGTCGCCGGCTATGCGCTGGGCGGCGGCTGCGAACTGGCGATGATGTGCGATTTCATCATCGCGGCCGACAACGCCAAGTTCGGCCAACCGGAGATTACGCTTGGGGTCATGCCGGGCATGGGCGGGTCGCAACGTCTGACCCGCTTCGTCGGCAAGGCCAAGGCCATGGACCTGGTGCTGACAGGCCGCATGATGGACGCCGCCGAGGCCGAGCGCTGCGGCCTCGTCTCGCGAATCGTGCCGGCCGAGACATTGCTCGAGGAAGCGCTGAAGGCGGCCACGAAGATCGCCGACTTTTCGCTGCCGGCGGTGATGATGGCCAAGGAAGCCGTCAACCGCTCCTTTGAGACGACGTTGTGCGAGGGATTGCGTTTCGAAAGGCGCCTTTTCCACTCCATGTTCGCGCTCGAGGACCAGAAAGAAGGCATGGCCGCCTTTACCGAGAAGCGGAAAGCGAATTTCGTCAATCGATGATCGTCGCAGACCGCAAAGGAGATCATCGTAGACCGCAAAAAGACCGGGGTTCAGCGTTGACGCGCCGGGAAAGCTGAATTATAAGCCGCACCAATCGAGGCGGCCCCGCGGCTGCCCGTTGTTTTTTGCGCGTTGCGACTTCCGCAGGCGCTCACCACAGAGATCGGAAAGAGGCGTCATGGCCAATACCTCCTCGGCCAAAAAGGCCACGCGCAAGATCGTCCGCCGTGCGGCCATCAACAAGAACCGCCGCTCGCGCGTTCGCACCTATGTCCGCCAGGTCGAAGAGGCACTGGCGGCCGGCGACAAGGTCGCTGCCGCAGCCGCCTTCAAGGCAGCCGAGCCGGAATTGATGCGCGCCGCCACCAAGGGCGTCCTGCACAAGAACACCGCGTCCCGCAAGGTTTCGCGTCTGGCCCATCGCGTCAAGACGCTGACTGCCTGACCGCATTTTTGGATTTTCGTAAAAGCCCGGCGCACCGCGCCGGGCTTTTTGCGTTTGCCGGCAATGGTTTAAAAAAGAGCAATTTGTATCCGACGCCCGACGCCTTTAAATCTTTGCCGGCATATTCATCGAGACGAATGTTTCAGCAGCAGGCCGAACCGCGGCAGCGTCGCGTCGCCTGTCACAAATAAGTTATTCTTTTCAAATATTTACAACAGGTAATGCACAGGTTCTGCACAGCGCCGGCCGCCAAGCGGGGACAAGTTGCTGTCAAGCGAATTATAAAAAAAAATTAACCGGCGCGACCCGTTTTCCGGTTTCCCGGAAAAGAGTTTGAATCACAACGGCTTTGCCTGAAGCGACCCTGCCGGCAAGCTCCCGGCAACCGTCCCGGTAACCAGATTCGTTAAAAATGTGTTAGTCGCGCCCTTGCCCTGTCCACAGGGAATTCGGTAGTGTCCCTCCATCGAAAGGGAAGGGCCAGCGGCTCTCTACCTACCTAAATAGGCCAGCCAAAATTGGCGGAATTCACAACGCGGGGCAACCTCCGCGAACGGGTTTGGTTTGCCTTTCGATGCGTGGGGACTGGGGTAGCGTAGCATTGTTACCGGTCCGGCAGTTTGCCGGACGCTGTTGCTATGCCTTGCGGGGCGGGCATTTCCGAGGAGCGTTAGTTCCTCGGGGGGACTGGGTTTGTGGCCGGCGGCGGCTGCGAATTTCCAAGGAATGGCAGATCGCCGGACCAAGGGTGCAGGAGGCGCACCCCCGGCGCAAACAGGTACAAGGAATTTAAGCATGCAAAGCGGCGTCGACAGGGAGTTTGGTGGCAACCTCCCTCTTCAGGTAAATTTGGCCCATGGGGATCGGATGGCGGCGTCCAGCGAAGCGGAATCGAGGTTCGAGCGCGTCAAGATCCAGTTGAAGGCGCGCCTTGGCACCGAAGTCTATTCAAGCTGGTTCGGCCGGATGAAACTGGCGGAAGCGTCCAAGGGGATCATTCGCATCTCGGTCCCGACCGCATTCTTGCGCTCGTGGATCAACGGGCACTATCTCGACGTCATCTGCGAACTATGGAAGCAGGAAGATCCGGACCTCCTGAAGATCGAAATCATCGTGCGGACGGCCACGCGCCATATTCCCAGCCCCCAGGCCGAGGCCCTGCCCGCATCCAAGGCGACGCGGCAGACCCAGACAGCGCTTGCCTCCAGCACGGTAGCGGGCCGGCCCGAGCGTTCGGCCATGCCGCATGGGCGTCCCGCCGATGGCGAGATGCGCCAAAGCGTTCTCGGCTCGCCGCTCGATCCGCGCTATACGTTCTCCTCCTTCATCGAAGGCCCGTCGAACCGGGTTGCGTTCGCTGCGGCCCGCGCCGTGGCGGAATCCCAGTCCAATGCCGTGCGCTTCAACCCGCTGTTCCTGCACGCCTCGGTCGGTCTCGGCAAAACGCATCTTCTACAGGCTATCGCGGCCGAATCATTGCGGCAGAACCCGAAATCGCGCGTCGTTTATCTGACGGCGGAGTATTTCATGTGGCGCTTCGCCACCGCCATCCGCGACAACAACGCGTTGACGCTGAAGGAACAGTTGCGCGACATCGACCTCCTCATCATCGACGACATGCAGTTCCTGCAGGGCAAGTCGATCCAGCATGAATTCTGCCATCTCATCAACATGCTGCTCGACAGCGCCAAGCAGGTAGTGGTTGCGGCCGACCGCCCGCCTTCCGAGTTGGAATCGCTGGAGCCGCGCGTCCGCTCGCGCCTCAATGGCGGTGTTGCGCTGGAAATGTCGGCGCCGGATTTCTCCATGCGCCTCGACATGCTCAAGCTTCGCCTGGAGACGGCGACGGCCCAAGGCACGCCGCTGGATATTTCCGAGGAAATCCTCAACCATGTCGCCCGCACCGTGACCGGCAGCGGCCGCGAACTGGAAGGCGCGTTCAACCAGCTATTGTTCCGCCAGTCGTTCGAGCCGCAAATCACCATCGACCGCATCGACGAGATCCTCGGCCATATCTACCGCACCGGCGAGCCGAAGCGGGTCCGCATCGAGGACATCCAGCGCATCGTTGCCCGCCATTACAACGTTTCGAAGACCGAGCTTCTGTCCAACCGCCGCACCCGCACCATCGTCAAGCCAAGGCAGATCGCCATGTATCTGGCCAAGGTGATGACACCGCGTTCGCTGCCGGAAATCGGCCGGCGCTTCGGCGGACGCGACCACACCACGGTGCTGCATGCGGTGCGCAAGATCGAGGACCTTTCCGGCGGCGACAACACGCTGGCGCAGGAACTGGAACTGCTGCGCAGGCTGATCAACGACCAGGCTTGAACGCAGGCCGAATGCTGCTGAACGCCGTTTCGGCGGCGTTATCCCCAAAAAGCCTGCGATGCCGTCCTGAACCGGCTTCGCGGGCTTGCGTTTGAATGGATTTTCCTGTCAGTTTGGCGCAAATCTGACCCTGTTCAGACATTCTGCGGGTACCGATCATCGGCGACCCGCTTGTTCAGTCAAGTGAGCCTCTATCGTCATGCGCGTCATCCTGGAACGGTCAAATCTCCTGAAATCCCTCAACCACGTCCACCGCGTGGTCGAGCGCCGCAACACGATTCCGATCCTGTCCAACGTGCTTCTCGCCGCCGATGGTGCCAGCCTTGAAATGAAGGCGACCGACCTCGACCTGGAAATCACAGAGGCAACGCCCGCCAGGGTCGAGCAGGGTGGCGCGACGACCGTGCCGGCGCATCTGCTCTACGACATCGTGCGCAAGCTGGCCGACGGCGCGGAAGTGATGCTCAAGACGGACGAAGACGGCAACGCCATGACGGTCGCCTCCGGCCGCTCCAGTTTCCGCCTGCAATGCCTGCCGCAATCCGACTTTCCAGAACTGTCGGCGGGTTCGTTCTCGCATATCTTCCGGCTCGACTCGACGGCCCTCAAGGGCCTGATCGAAAAGACCCAGTTCGCCATCTCGACCGAAGAGACGCGCTATTATTTGAACGGCATCTACCTTCACACGCATGAAGTGGGCGGCAAGCTCAAGCTGCGCTCGGTGGCAACCGACGGCCACCGGCTGGCGCGCGCCGAGATGGAAGCGCCGGCCGGCTCGGAAGGCATGCCGGGCATCATCATTCCGCGCAAGACGGTCAGCGAATTGCAGAAGCTGGTCGACGATCCGGACGTTGCCGTCACCACCGAGCTTTCGGAAACGAAAATCCGCTTCACCATCGGCTCCGTCGTGCTGACCTCGAAGCTGATCGACGGCACCTTCCCGGATTACCAGCGCGTCATCCCGACCGGCAACGACAAGAAGCTGGTCATCGACCGGCAGAGCTTTGCCGCTGCCGTCGACCGTGTCTCGACCATCTCGTCGGAACGCGGACGCGCGGTCAAGATGTCCATCGCTGAGGGCCAGGTGACGCTTGCCGTCAACAATCCCGATTCCGGCAGCGCCACCGAAGAACTTGCGGCGGATTATTCGTCCGACCCGATCGAGATCGGCTTCAACGCACGCTATCTGCTCGATGTCGCAGCGCAACTGACCGGCAGCGAGGCGAGGTTCATGCTGGCCGATGCCGGTTCTCCGACGCTGATCCACGACGCCAGCGACGAGACCACGCTCTACGTGCTGATGCCGATGCGGGTGTAGGCGCCCGTTGGAAATCAGTTACCCTGTGGCGCACGCCTATGCCAGCTAACGGCGCAACCCACCTCACCAGACTGTCGCTGACCAATTTTCGCAATTATGCCGGATTGGCCATAGATTTGCGGCCCGGTGCGGTGGTGTTCACCGGCGACAACGGCGCGGGCAAGACCAATCTTCTGGAAGCGATTTCACTTTTTACGCCGGGGCGCGGCCTGCGCCGCGCGCCCTACGGCGATGTCGCGCGCGAAGGCGGCGACGGCGGCTTTGCCCTTCACGCCGCACTTGACGGCCCGCAAGGCGATGTCGAAATCGGAACCGGCATCATTGCCGGCGATGCGGCAAGGCGGGTGCGCATCAACGGCGCGTCGGCGCGTTCGACCGATGCCATGCTGGAATGGCTGCGGGTCGTGTGGCTGACGCCCGCCATGGACGCGCTGTTTACCGGACCGGCGGGCGACCGTCGCCGCTTTCTCGACCGGCTGGTCCTGGCGGTCGATGCCGGCCATGGTCAACGTGCGCTCGACTATGAAAAAGCGATGCGCGGACGCAACCGCCTGCTTGCCGAAGGATCGCGCAACGACCCCTGGTTCGAAGCCATCGAAACGCAGATGGCCGAAACCGGGGTGGCGATTGCCGCAGCCAGGGTCGAACTGGCGCGCCTGCTTGCGGCCATGATCGAAAGATTGCCGAATGACAGCCCCTTTCCGCAGGCCGACCTGGCGCTTTCCGGCGAACTGGAGGCGCAGATCGGCTCGGCTGCCGCGGTCGACGTCGAGGAACGGTTTCGCCGGATGCTTGCCTCCGGACGCGAGCGCGACCGCGCCGCCGGGCGCACGCTGGACGGGCCGCACCGCTCCGACCTCGTCGTGCGCCACCGGCCCAAGGCGATGCCCGCCGAACTCTGCTCGACCGGCGAACAAAAGGCGCTGCTGGTCGGCATCATCCTGTCGCATGCGCGGCTGACCGGTGAAATGTCGGGCATGCGGCCGATACTGCTTCTGGACGAGATTGCCGCACATCTTGACGGCGGGCGGCGCGCAGCCCTGTTCTCCATCCTCGAGGAATTGAACTGCCAGGTCTTCATGACCGGCACGGAACCCTCGCTGTTTGCCAGCCTCAAGGGCCGCGCGCAGTTCCTGAGCGTCGATCACGGCGCGGTTGGGCCAACGACCGGCTACTGACAAGCATTCCGGCCCGCACTATGGTTTCCCCATGACCACCCTCACCGACGAAGAACTGGAACGCTATGCCCGCCATATCGTGCTGCCGGAGATCGGCGGCGCGGGCCAGCAGAAGCTGAAGCGCGCGCGGGTGCTGGTGATCGGCGCGGGCGGGCTCGGCTCGCCGGTGCTCGAATATCTGGCCGCCGCCGGCGTCGGCACGCTCGGCATCGTCGATGACGACACCGTGTCGCTGTCCAACCTGCATCGTCAGGTCATCCACGAAACGGCGGCCGTCGGCCAGACCAAGGGGGGAAGCGCGGAAAAGTCGATTGCACGGATCAATCCCCATGTCGTGGTCGAATTGCACACCCTGCGCCTGACGGCGCAAAACGCCCCTGCCCTCGTCGCCGGCTACGATGTCGTGGTCGACGGTTCCGACAATTTCGAGACGCGCTATGCGGTTGCGGACGCTTGTGCTGCGGAACACAAACCGCTGGTGCATGCCGCCATCGGCCGCTTCGACGGATCGATAACCGTGCTGAAGCCGTTCGAGAGGGCAAGCGACGGGCGGCAAAACCCGTCCTATCGCGATCTTTTCCCCGAACCACCGCCGGCTGGCCTGGTGCCATCTTGCGCCGCCGCCGGCGTTTTGGGCGCGCTGCCGGGTGTCATCGGCACGCTGCAGGCGATGGAAGCGATCAAGCTCATTACCGGCATTGGCGAACCGCTGGTCGGCCGGCTCTTGCTCTACGATGCGCTTGCCGCCCGCTTCGACACCATCCGCTATTCAAGCCCGAAGGAGTGATAGCGCTTGGCGCTCGACCTTACCCCTGAACAGCGCTCGATCGCGGCGGGAAGCGACGGCGCGGCCATGGCCATGCGCATCGTCGCTGAAAGCGCGCGGTTGCTCGGCGCGCAACGCCTCATCCCGATCGCCTCGGCGCATATAGACGGCGCGCTCTATCACGGCGATTCCGGCACGCTGTTTGCCGAAAGGCTGGTCGCAGGCGGCGCGAAGGTCGCGGTGCGCGCGACGCTCAATGTCGGCGCGCTCGACCTGATGGGCTGCTCCAAGGTCCGGCTGGAAGAGCCGCAGCGCGGCATGGCAAAGCGGATGATGGAGGCCTATCGCAAGCTCGGCTGCGAACCAAGCTGGACCTGCGCGCCCTATCAGGCCGGGCATCGCCCGGCGCAGGGCAGCGATGTCGCCTGGGGCGAATCCAACGCCGTCGTGTTCTGCAATTCGGTTCTGGGCGCACGCACCAACCGCTATGGCGATTTTCTCGACATCGCCTGCGCCATTGCCGGCCATGCCCCCGATTATGGGCTGCACCGGCCGGAAAACAGACGCGCGACGCTGCTGTTCGACGTTTCCGGCCTGCCCGCAGCCTTCCTCCACTCCGAAATCGCTTGGCCGATCCTCGGCAGCCTTTACGGGCGCGAGGCAGGCAGCGCCGTGGGCGTCGTCTCCGGCATTTCGCGCCATCCGGGCGAGGATGCGCTGAAGGCGTTTGGCGCCGCTGCGGCATCTTCCGGCGCGGTCGGGCTTTTTCACATTGCCGGCGTCACCCCGGAAGCCCCGGACACTGATGCCGCCCTTGGCGGCGTCGAACCCGAAACCGTCATCCGCGTGACAGTGGAAATGGTCGCTGCGGCACGCGCAGCCCTTTCGACGGCGGTAAAGCCGCAAGCCATCGATGCCGTCGCCATCGGCAGTCCGCATCTTTCGGCGGCGGAATTCGAGACGCTGGAGCGGCTGATCGCCGGGCGGCGGCTCAGCGTGCCCTTCTATGCCTGCACCGGCCGCCATGTGCTTGCGCTTCTGGAACAGAACGGCAGGCGTGCATCGCTCGAGGCAAGCGGCGTCACCATCGTCGCCGACACCTGCGTGGTGGTGACGCCGATCCTGCCTGTGCTGACTGACGGCGTGCTGATGACCAATTCAGGCAAGTTCGCCCATTACGCGCCGGGCAATACCGGCTATTTCGTGCTCTACGGCTCGCTGGCGGATTGCGTCGAAAGCGCCGTTCTTGGCAAGCCCGTTTTCGAGGACATCGCGACATGACCGGCGTCGCGGAAATCCTGGTGCCGGGAGGCGCTGGTGCGGGCGAGGCGCTGGTGCTGACCGCTCCGATCAGCTTCTGGGGTGGGGTCGATGCAAAAACCGGGCGGATCGCCGATGTACGGCATCCGCAATGCGGCCAGACCATCGCCGGGCGCGTGTTGTTCCTGCCGGGAACCATCGGCTCGTCGTCCGCCTCGGCGGTCCTGCTGGAACTCGTCCATAACGGCCATGCACCGGCAGCACTCGTGCTGCACGAGCCTGACGCGATCCTGCTGCTCGGGCTGATCGTGGCGCGGGAGATGGGTTGGCCGACACCGCCGGCGCTGCGGCTGGCCCGCGAAAGCTTCGACGCATATCGCGGCAAGACGGTCGCGATCAGCGAAAATGGCGAGTTGACGGTGACCCTCTAGGACTCACGTCCGCAGCGGCAGTACGCGGTCGGGCGGGCGGTGGCCGTCGACAAAGGCGCGAATGTTGATGATGACCTTCTCGCCCATGTCGATGCGGCCTTCGATGGTGGCTGAACTCATATGCGGCAACAGCACCATCTTGCCCTTGGTGGCCAGCTTGAGAAGCTTGGCGTTCAGGGCCGGCTCGTTTTCGTACACGTCGAGGGCGGCGCCGGCAATCTTGCCCTCGTGGATCAGCTTGACCAGCGCGTCTTCGTCGATGATGTCGCCGCGCGCGGTATTGACGATGTAGGCCGTAGGCTGGAGCAAGGCCAGCCGGCGCGCCGACAACAGATGAAACGTGGCCGGCGTCGAAGGGCAATTGACCGAGATGATGTCCATGCGGGCCAGCATCTGGTCGAGGCTTTCCCAATAGGTCGCCTCCAGCCCCTCCTCCACCGCCGGCAGCACGCGGTGGCGGTTGTGGTAGTGGATCGAAAGGCCGAACGCCTTGGCCCGCTTGGCGACGGCGGTGCCGATGCGGCCCATGCCGACGATGCCCAGCCGCTTGCCCCAGATGCGCCGGCCGAGCATCCAGGTCGGCGACCAGCCGGGCCAGCGGTTGTCGCCGGTCAGCACATTGGCGCCTTCGGTCAGCCGGCGCGGCAGCGCCAGCATCAGCGCCATGGTCATGTCTGCCGTGTCTTCCGTCAGCACGTTGGGCGTGTTGGTAACGGTGATGCCCTTCTTGGCGGCGGCAGCGACGTCGATCTTGTCGATGCCGTTGCCGAAATTGGCGATCAGCTTGAGGTTCTCGCCCGCCTGCTCGATCAGCGCGGCATCGATGGTGTCGGTGATGGTCGGCACCAGCACATCGGCCTCGCGCACCGCCGCAACCAGTTCGGGCTGCGTCATCGGCCGGTCCTCGACGTTCAGCCTCGCGTCGAACAGTTCGCGCATGCGCGTCTCGACCGCGTCTGGCAGTTTGCGCGTGATGATGACGAGGGGCTTCTTTTTGCCGGCCATTTTATCCTCGAACCCGAACCTGTTGAGACCTCTTTAACCAAGACCAGCCAAACTGGAAACCGGCCGCGGCATGAATGTCATGTATCAAGCAGCGCCGCCGATGACAAAGAAAAAGGCGCCTGACGCCGGCCCGTCCTGTTGGAGAAACGAACAAAGTGTCTGGTTTCGCGTCGCTTCGCCTGGCCCTCAGCGCAGCATTCCTGGGCACGATGGCATTCCCCACCCATGCGGACGCGCAAAGTGCCGCGGCCCCCGTGCAAAGCGTGACGCTTGGGCCCAGCGGCCTGCCCCTGCCCCGCTTCGTCAGCCTCAAGTCAGGCCGGGTCAACTCCCGCGTCGGACCGGGCGTGAACTATTCCGTGGAATGGATGTACACGAAATCCGGCCTGCCGATGGAGATCGTGCAGGAATACGACACCTGGCGGCGGGTGCGCGACGCGGAAGGCTCGGAAGGCTGGATCAACCAGTCCCTGCTGTCGGGCCGGCGCACGGCCATCGTCACGCCCTGGCAACGAGGCAAGGAAACCCGCATCAACCTGCTCCGCGAGCCGGACGAAAAAGCGTCCGTGATCGCCATTATCGAACCGGGTGTCATCGGCTCGATCAAGGCGTGCAACGGCCAGTGGTGCGAAATGACTTTCGACGGCCACACCGGCTGGCTCAGCCAGTCGTCGCTGTGGGGCGCCTATCCCGGCGAAAAGGTCAAGGACTGACGTTTCGACCCCGAGACGACCGAAACAAGCGGTTTTGTGATTCCTGAAAGACGGTCAGCGATTCCCGCCCGATCAATCGGCTTCGCGCGGCTCCAGATCGGCGGCCTTGCGGCGCGGGCGCAGTCGCACCACGATATCGACATTGACGATTTCCATGCCTTCCGGCGGCTCCGGCAGATTACCGACGGTCACCTGCCCGCTGTCGATGTCGAAGACCCTATTTTCGCCTTCGACATAGAAGTGGTGATGGTCGGAGGTATTGGTGTCGAAATAGGTCTTCGCGCCTTCCACGGCCAGAATGCGCAGAAGACCGGCCTGCGTGAACTGATGCAGCGCATTGTAGACGGTTGCCAGCGACACGGGCACGCCTGACGCCTGCGCCTCCTCATGCAGTTCTTCCGCCGAAAGATGGCGGTCGCCCTTGGCAAAAATCAGGTCGGCCAACGCTATGCGCTGACGTGTCGGCCTGAGGCCGGCATCTCGAACCCGCTTGTCCACAGCAACTCTTTCCCTTGGCCAGTTCAACGTCATCTTTTACCGAAACGCCTCATTTCGGTCCCGAAAGGCAGAAACGGTCGAAACAGAAGACGGATTACCTCTGCTTGTGCTTCAACATATATTCGTTCGGCGCTATACGATCAATAGCGCGCATTGACCCAGCAAGAGTGGCAGGTTAATCGCAAATGTCGGTTTTCGGCCTGAAACGTGTCAGGAAAACCAAAAGCAGGGGCGTATGCCGCCCGAACAGATTGGAGATGGCGCTCAATGGTGGGTAAATCCAGTTACGGCTACGAGGAACTGCTCGCCTGCGCGCGCGGCGAACTGTTCGGGCCGGGCAACGCCCAACTGCCGGCCCCGCCGATGCTGATGTTCGACCGCATTACCGAGATCAGCGAAACCGGCGGCGAATTCGACAAGGGCTTCATCCGCGCCGAATTCGACATCAAGCCCGATCTCTGGTTCTTCCCCTGCCACTTTATCGGCAACCCGGTCATGCCCGGCTGCCTTGGCCTCGATGCCATGTGGCAACTCACCGGCTTCTTCCTCGGCTGGCTGGGCGAACCCGGCAAGGGCATGGCGCTGTCCACCGGCGAGGTAAAATTCAAGGGCATGGTCACGCCGTCCGTCAAACGCGTAGAATACGGCATAGATTTCAAGCGCGTCATGCGCGGAAGACTGGTGCTCGGCATCGCCGATGGCTGGCTGAAAGCCGATGGCGAACCTATCTACAAGGCAACCGACCTGAAGGTCGGCCTGTCGAAGCAGGAAGCAGCCGCCTGACCGGCACCGAGACTCTGGAAGGAACCCGCCCATGAGACGCGTCGTAGTGACAGGCCTCGGCATCGTATCGTCCATCGGAAACGACGCAGCCGAGGTGCAGGCTTCGCTGCGCGATGCCAGATCCGGCATCAGCTTTTCCGAATCCTTTGCCGAACATGGCTTTCGCTCGCAGGTCTGGGGCGCGCCGACGCTCGATCCGACGGAACTGGTCGATCGCCGCGCCATGCGCTTCCTGTCGCGCGGCGGGGCGTGGAACCATGTCGCCATGGTCCAGGCCATTGCCGATTCCGGGCTTGAGGAAAGCGACATCACCAATGAGCGCACCGGCATCGTCATGGGTTCGGGCGGCCCGTCCACCCGCGTCATCGTCGAAGCGGCCGAAACCACGTTGAAGAACGGTTCGCCCAAGCGCATCGGCCCGTTCGCGGTGCCGAAGGCGATGTCGTCCACGGCGTCGGCCACGCTGGCCACATGGTTCAAGATCCACGGCGTCAACTATTCGATCTCGTCGGCCTGCTCGACCTCGGCGCATTGCATCGGCAACGCGGCCGAACTGATCCAGTGGGGCAAGCAGGATGTGATGTTCGCGGGCGGCCACGAAGACCTCGACTGGACCATGTCCGACCTGTTCGACGCCATGGGCGCGATGTCGTCCAAGTTCAACGACCAGGCTGCCACGGCGTCGCGCGCCTATGACGTCAGCCGCGACGGTTTCGTTATTGCCGGCGGCGCGGGCGTTCTTGTCCTTGAGGAACTGGAGCATGCCAAGGCGCGCGGCGCGAAAATCTATGCCGAGATCGTCGGCTATGGCGCTACTTCCGACGGCCATGACATGGTCGCGCCATCGGGCGAAGGCGCCAAGCGCTGCATGCGGCAGGCGATAGCCACGGTTTCGACGCCCATCGACTACATCAACACGCACGGCACCTCGACGCCGGTCGGCGATTCCAAGGAAATGGGCGCCATCCGCGAGGTATTTGGCGACGCGATGCCCTACATCACCTCGACCAAGTCGCTGACCGGCCATTCGCTGGGGGCGGCGGGCGTGCAGGAATCGATCTATTCGATCCTGATGATGCAGGGAAAGTTCATCGGCGAGAGCGCGCATATCGAACAGTTGGACCCGGAATTCGAGGGCATGCCGATCGTGCGCAAGCGCATCGACGACGCCAGGATCGATACCGTGCTGTCCAACTCGTTCGGCTTCGGCGGCACCAACGCCACGCTGGTCTTTCAGCGCTACACGTGAGCGAATAGGGAGTAGCGAATAGATAGATGCCTACCTATCGCGCAGCTCACCTTTCCTTCGTTCACACCTCGCTATTCGTTATTCGCTACTCGCTCATCTCGAAGGACTGCTCGCCATGACTGGATTAATGAAGGGCAAGCGCGGGCTTGTCATGGGCGTGGCCAACGATCATTCGATTGCCTGGGGCATCGCCAGGAAGCTTTCCGAACAGGGTGCCGAACTCGCCTTCACCTATCAGGGCGAAGCGTTCGGACGCCGGGTCAAGCCGCTGGCCGAACAGGTCGGCGCGTCGCTCGTCGTTCCCTGCGACGTCGAAGACAGTGCGTCGATCGCCGCGACATTCGACACGCTGCGCGACGCCTGGGGCGGACTGGATTTCATCGTCCATGCCATCGGGTTCTCCGACAAGAACGAGTTGAAGGGCCTCTACGCCGACACCACCCGCGACAACTTCGTGCGCACCATGGTCGTTTCCTGCTATTCGTTCACCGAGGTCGCGCGCCATGCCGCGGCCCTGATGAAGGACGGCGGTGCGATGGTCACGCTGACCTATGCCGGCTCGGTCCGCGTCATGCCGAACTACAACGTCATGGGTGTCGCCAAGGCAGGCCTGGAAGCCAGCGTGCGCTACCTCGCCAATGATTATGGCCCGCGCGGGATCCGGGTAAACGGCATTTCCGCCGGTCCGGTGCGCACCCTTGCCGGCGCCGGCATTGCCGATGCCCGCCACATGTTCGGCTACCAGCAGCGCAACTCGCCGCTGCGCCGCACCGTCACCATCGACGAGGTCGGCGGCTCCGCGCTTTATCTCCTGTCCGACCTGTCCTCCGGCGTTACCGGCGAAATCCATTATGTCGACAGTGGCTACCACATCGTCTCCATGCCGACGCTTGAGGCGCTCAAGGAAATGGATGGCGGACGGGAATAGCTTTCGTTAAAATTGTAGCGAAGCACGGAAACGCATTTTAAGTAGAGTTGGGCTATAAGCGCGCCTTCCAGGGGACGTGCTCTATGTCTTTCGTCAAAAACCCAAACCGGACGCCGACGTTTCGGCTCATCACCATTGCCAGTTCCGGCATCGGCAGTTTTATCCTTGGTATCTGGGGCCTGAAGTTCGGGTTTGGCGACGGGCTGGCCGGGCTGGACGCCGCAACGGTGGTCGGCATTATCGCCGCCCTTTGCGCGCTTGCCGCCGCCGGTGCGGCGATGTCGTTTTATGCCGGCGTCGACGAGTCCGCCGACTATGTGTTCTCGGAAACCAATTTCGACAAGCTGACCGGCCTTTTGGCGCGGCCCGCCATGGTCGGAAAAATCGCCGAAGCCGCATTGGCGACGGCGAGAACGGGCGAGCCGGTCTATCTCCTCGATATCGACATCGACCGGTTCAAGGCGATCAACGATGCAATCGGCTACAGCCAGGGCGACGAACTGATCCGCCTTTTCGCGCAGCGCCTGCAAGGCTGCGTTCCCGATGGCCTGGTGATGGGGCGCATCGGGGCCAGCGAGTTCGCCATCCTGCTTCCCGACCGCGAAATCACCGCCGGCTCCATGGAATCGATTGCCAGCAGGTTGATCGACACGATGACGGAGCCTTACCAGCTATCCACGCATTTGCAGGCCGTCAGCATTTCCATGGGCGTCGTCGCCATGCCCAAGGATGGAACCGATCCGGTTCTCTTGTTGCGGCATTCCAACCTGGCCCTGCAGCATGCACGGGCCAGCGGGGTGGGAAACTGGTCCGTCTTCCAGCCTGAAATGGGAAAGGTCGCCGAACACCGCCAGTGGGTCGAGTCCGAGCTTCACCCGGCATTCCTGCGGGGCGATTTCGGCCTGCACTACCAACCGCAATTCGACCTTTCTACCGGCCGCACCGTGGGCTACGAGGCGTTGATCCGCTGGAAGCATCCCGAACGCGGCATGATCCAGCCTATGGAATTCATCCCGATCGCCGAGGAAACCGGCATGATCGTGCCCATCGGCGAATGGGTGCTGCGCAAGGCTTGCACCGATGCCCGCTACCTGCCCGACGACTGCTTCGTCGCCGTCAACATCTCGCCGGTGCAGTTCATGACCAAGGACTTCATCGGCCTTGTCCGCAGCACGATTGCCGAAACCGGCATCGAGCCCTCCCGGCTTGAACTGGAAATTACCGAGACGGCGATGATGCAGGACCGTGTCCGCGCCGCCGCGATCCTGAAGCGGCTTGCCGAAATGGGCATTTCGGTCGCCGTCGACGATTTCGGCACCGGCTATTCCAATCTCAGCTACCTGATCGATTTCGCGTTCGGAAAACTCAAGATCGACCGCTCCTTCGTCAGCCGCATGGATACCGATTCGAATTCCGGCGCGGTCGTCTCCACCATTGTCGGGCTTTCGCGCGCCCTTGGTGTTTCCATCATCGCCGAAGGGGTGGAGACGGAGAACCAGGCGACGCTGCTGCGCGCGGCCGGATGCGAGGTGGTGCAAGGCTTCCTGTTCGGCCTGCCGGCGCCGCTGACGGTCGAGGCGGGCACCGCTGTCGCTGAGCGCCAGGTGCTGGAACGGCGCTTCGCCAATCTGCGCTAGAAGCGGGTTTCAGCGGCGTGCGGAAAACACCTTGAACATGCCCTCGCGGACGATCTCGCCATAGCTCGAAAACGCGGCGTCCAGCGTCGCCTCATAGGGCAATTGCCGGTTGGCCACCATGAACAGCCGCCCGCCCGGCTTGAGCGCCTTGGCTGCGGCGCGGATCATGCCGGCACCGATTTCAGGCTCAGTGGCGCGCGCCCGGTGAAAGGGCGGGTTCATGACGATGGCGTCGTAGCGCTGCTCGGCCGGCTCTGCAAGCAGGTCGATCCAGAAAAAACGGGGCTCGATCGCGCCTTTGACAACATTGCGTTTCGCGGCCTCCAGCGCCTCGAAATCCGCCTCATAGAGATCGAGGCCGGTCACACCGGGACAGCGCGCCAGGACTTCCGCCGACAGATAACCCCAGCCGGCGCAGAAATCGGCAACGTGACCGCGAAGGTCGCGGGGCAGATGATCGGCCAGCAGTTTCGAGCCGGTGTCCACCCGGTCGAAGGAGAACATGCCCGGTGCGGTATGGAAGCGATCCTCGACCAGAAGCTCGGGATTGGCGGCACGAAGCGTCTTGGCCACCTCGTCGCTTTCCGGCCGCCGGAACCAGAAGGCCATGCCGTGATGTTTCGGCAGATGTCCCTCAAGCGCCACCAATTCCCCGATGCGCTTGCGCAAGGGCGCGATGCCATCGTCCTTGCTACCGGCGACTAGGATCAACCCGCCCGGTGCGGTGCGCTCCAGCGCATCAGCGATGCGCAGTTCGTTCTGGCCGCGATGGCGGCCGGCGAGGATGAGCGCCATGTCGCAGCCTTCGGCTTGCGGGCGAGGCGTTACCATGTTTCCGGCCGTTTCAAGCACCCGCAAGGAGGGGCGAAAGCCCTGCACGAGATCGAGCGACGCCTCAAACCCGTCCGGCAAGCGAAAGCCGGGTTCCGCGCCTAGAAACAGAATTTTCGCGCCCTTGGCCGGCAAGGCAATCGCGTCGGCCTCGAAGGGGTGGAACAGGGTTTTTAGCGGTTCAGTGGACATGGATACCGGTTTCTTTGTTCGTGCTGTTGGCCGACCGCAGCGGGACAGCGCCCCTCTCTGTCCTGCCGGACATCTCCCCCACAAGGAGGGAGATCAGCCGGCCGCGATGGACCCACCCGTTCTGCGACGTCGTGAATTGGCGAACACGCTGAGGTGAATGATCTCCCCCTTGTGGGGGAGATGTCCGGCAGGAAAGAGAGGGGCAACGTAGAGTGTCATCTCATCAAAACTGGCGATAAAACGAAAACGGGCGCGCCATGATGGCACGCCCGTTTGATCGCTAAATCAGCCCAATCAGGCGGCGTCTTCTTCGCCTTCAGGCTTCTTTTCCTTGGCCAGTTCCTTGCCGGTGGCCTGGTCGACGACCTTCATCGACAGGCGAACCTTGCCGCGCTCGTCGAAGCCCATCAGCTTGACCCATACCTTGTCGCCTTCCTTGACCACGTCCGACGTCTTGGCGACGCGGTCGTTGGCAAGCTGCGAAATGTGGACGAGGCCGTCCTTGGGGCCGAAGAAGTTGACGAAAGCGCCGAAGTCGGCGGTCTTGACGACCGTGCCTTCGTAAATTTCACCGACTTCCGGCTCGGCGACGATAGTGTGGATCCACTTCTTCGCCGCCTCGATCTCCTTGGCGTTCGACGAAGCGATCTTGACCGTGCCGTCATCCTCGATGTTGATCTTGGCGCCGGTCTTTTCCACGATCTCGCGGATGACCTTGCCGCCCGAACCGATCACGTCGCGGATCTTGTCGGTCGGGATGTGCATGACCTCGATGCGCGGAGCGAATTCGCCGAGTTCGGCGCGCGCGCCGGTCAGCGCATTGGCCATTTCACCCAGGATGTGCAAACGACCGTCCTTGGCCTGGCCGAGAGCGATCTTCATGATCTCCTCGGTGATGCCGTCGATCTTGATGTCCATCTGCAGCGAGGTGATGCCGCCTTCGGTGCCGGCGACCTTGAAGTCCATGTCGCCGAGGTGATCCTCGTCACCGAGGATATCGGAGAGAACCGCGAAGCGCTCGCCTTCCTTGATAAGGCCCATGGCAATGCCCGCAACCGGCTTTGCCAGCGGAACGCCGGCATCCATCAGCGCCAGCGAGGTGCCGCAGACGGTGGCCATCGAGGACGAACCGTTGGATTCGGTGATCTCCGAGACGACGCGCAGCGTGTAGGGGAACTGGTCGGCGGTCGGCAGCATCGGACGAATGGCGCGCCAGGCAAGCTTGCCATGGCCGATTTCGCGGCGGCCTGGCGAACCCATGCGGCCGGTTTCACCAACCGAATAGGGCGGGAAGTTGTAATGGAGAAGGAACTTCTCCTTGTACATGCCGGTCAGGCTATCGACATACTGCTCGTCCTCGCCGGTGCCCAGCGTGGCAACGACCAGCGCCTGGGTTTCGCCGCGTGTGAACAGCGCCGAACCGTGGGTGCGCGGCAGGACGCCGACTTCCGAGACGATCTTGCGGACCGTCGAGAGGTCGCGGCCGTCGATGCGCGAACCGGTGTCGAGGATGTTCCAGCGCACGACCTTGGCCTGGAGTTCCTTGAACACGGAACCGATCTGCTCGGACGTGTATTTGGCGTCTTCGCCTTCGGCCGGAGCAAACGCTGCCTTGACCTTGGCCTTGACGGCATCGACCGCGGCATAACGCTGCTGCTTGTCGACGTTCTTGTAGGCAACGCTGAGTTCGTCGCCGACGATCTTCAGCATCTCGGCTTCAAGGGCGGAATTGTCCGGCGCGGTGAAGTCGCGCGGTTCCTTGGCGGCAGCCTCGGCCAGCTTGATGATCGCGTCGATCACCGGCTGGAAACCCTTCTGGCCGAACATGACAGCGCCGAGCATCAGCTCTTCGCCGAGTTCCTTGGCTTCCGACTCGACCATCAGCACGGCGTCGGTGGTGCCGGCGACGATCAGGTCGAGCTTGGATTCCTGCATCTCGTCGACATGCGGGTTCAGCACGTATTCGCCGTTGATGTAGCCGACGCGCGCGCCGCCGATCGGGCCCATGAAGGGCACGCCGGAAAGCGTCAGCGCAGCCGAAGTGGCGACGATGGCGAGAATGTCCGGATCGTTTTCGAGATCATGCTGGACGACGGTGACGACCACCTGGGTATCGTTCTTGTAGCCGGCGGCGAACAGCGGGCGGATCGGGCGGTCGATGAGACGCGAAACCAGCGTTTCCTTCTCGCTCGGACGGCCTTCGCGCTTGAAATAGCCGCCCGGAATCTTGCCGGCGGCGTAGGTCTTTTCCTGGTAATTCACGGTCAGCGGGAAGAAATCGAGGCCCGGCTTCGGCTCTTTCATCGAGACGACGGTGGCCAGAACCTTGGTCTCGCCGTAGGTCGCGAGCACAGCGCCATCCGCCTGGCGGGCGATCTTACCGGTTTCAAGGGTAAGCGGACGCCCACCCCACTCGATTTCCACTTTGTGGTAATTGAACATTTCTTGTCCTTCATATGGGAAAAGGCCGCGCTCTTTGATTGTGCGCGGGTGTTCTTTTCCTGGCTTCCTTGCGGACCAGCCACGGGCAAGACAACGGGAAGCTCCGGTAAATGCGGCCCTGGTGCCGCGCGAGCGTCCTGCAATCCTGCCCCATGACCGTCCATGGCAGTCCCGAGCGGCCCTGTGCCGTCTCGAAACCGGGTTGGGCCGACCAGATGGCCTGCCCGAATGCGCGACCGGCGGGCGTAGAGCCCGCCGGTCAATTAGTCAGCGGCGCAGACCGAGCTTCTCGATCAACGTCTGGTAGCGCGCGCTGTCCTTGCGATTGAGATAATCGAGCAGGCTGCGGCGCTGGGAGACGAGAGCCAAAAGGCCACGGCGGGAATGGTTATCCTTCTTGTGGTCCTTGAAATGGTCCGTCAGGTTCTTGATGCGCTCGGAAAGGATGGCAACCTGGACTTCCGGAGAACCGGTATCGCCCTTGGCCGTGGCGAATTCGCCCATCAATTCCTGTTTGCGTTCGGCAGTAATCGACATCGTACTTTTCCTTTATGTTTGAGGAAACGAGGCGCCCACAGCCGGGATGTCGTCCAGCAGGGGTCAATGAAACAAAGCGACATGGCGCGATGTTGCGGCGCATATAGTCCAGTTTGACCGGAAAAGCCAGCGGCATTTGAAAAGCGGCGTTACAGCCACTTTTTCCACTTGAAGAAGCCGATGAGACCGGCAGCCACGGCCGCCATGAACAGCAGCGCCGACGGATAACCGTAATAGGCGCGCAGTTCCGGCATGTTCCAGGGCGATGTGTCGGGGTCGAAATTCATGCCCCATACACCGACGAGGAAAGTCAGCGGCATGAAGATCACGGACACGATGGTCAGGTAGCTGATGATGTCGTTGGTGCGTGCCTGGGACAGCGACAGGTGCATCTCCATCAGGCCCGTTACCGTATCGCGCTGCGTCTCGACCAGTTCGATCAGGCGCATCGCGTGGTCGAGCGTGTCGTTCAGGAAAATTTTCGTGTCGGCACTCACGCAAGGCGCCTCGCTGCGGATCAAGGCGGCAAGCGCGTCGCGCAGCGGCCACAACGTCCCCTTCAGGACGTTGGTACCGCGCCGCAACTCGTGAAGCTTGCGCATTTGCTGCTTTTGCGGCGAATTCATCATCTGGTCCTCGATACCGTCGATGAACTCGCTGGCCGCCTCGACCGGCGGGAAATAGCTGTCGACGATGGCGTCGATCAGCGCATAAGCCAGATAGTCGGAACCCCGCGAACGCAGGCGATTGGGCATCAGGCTTTCAATGCGTTTGCGCACGGGGTCGAACGGATCGCCTTTGCGTTCCTGAAAGGTGACGACGAATTTCTCGCCGAAGAACACGGCAATCTGCTCGTAGCGATGCGCGGCGACATCGTCGATCATCGAGAGCACGACAAAGGCATGATCGTCGAAAAAGTCGGTCTTGGGCCGCTGGCCGGTATTGACCACGTCTTCCAGGGCGAGCGGATGGAGATTGAAGATGCGGCCGATCTCGCTGATCAGCTCGATGCTGCCAAGCCCGACGCAGTCCAGCCACAAGGTGTGCTGCTTGTCGCAATGAGCCGCGACATCGGCAATGCTGGCATTGTCGATGGTCTTGCATTTCTCGGGCGAAATCAGCGTCAGCCGAAGCTCGCTGCGGCTGGCAGTCGGGTCGGCGATGAGCGTTCCGGGCGATGCGCCCACCGGTGTCCGCCGCTTCTTCACCTTGGTACGCTTCATGGTCATGGCCGCCCTTGCGATGGTTCCTATGGGCGTCGACCCATCGCCGGTGTCAAGAGACGCGTCGGGGTTTCAGCCGCCGAAGACGCGCTTGGGCTTGAACATGCCCTGCTCGATCGCGCCGATGGCGACCAGCCGGCCGCGCACCGTGGCGCAAGCCTCCTCGGCCTCGACGGGTGCATCGCGGCCGCGGATGACGACCGGATTGCCCAGCCTGATCTTGGTCGCGGCATCGTCGCTGACGGCCACCTGCGGCAGGCAATCGAGGGCTGCAACCGTGTCGACCAGAAGCGCGTCGATGTCGTCGAAACGATCCGGCAGACGAGCAGGCTCCACTTCGGCCACGTCTTCACCCGTCGCCTCAGCCAGCGGCACGTCCTTGGGCTGGTCGCCGAAGCGGGCAGCCTCCAACTGGGCAATCGTGACGAAATCGTCCGCCGTGAAAGGGTCGACCTCCATGCGGCGCAGATCGGCGATGTGGCCGAAACAACCGAGGTCGCGGCCCATGTCGCGAGCCAGGGAACGCACATAGGTGCCCTTGCCGCACTCCGTCTCAAAAATCGTGCTGTCGGCACCGTGCTCGATGATTTCGAGACGGCCGATTTCAACTTCGCGCGCCGGAATCTCCACTGCAGCCCCGCTGCGGGCCAGATCGTAAGCGCGCTCGCCGGCAATCTTGATTGCCGAAAACTGCGGCGGTATCTGCATGATGACGCCGGTGTATTTTGGCAAAAGCGCCGCCACTTCCGCTTCCGATGGGCGCGTATCCGAACTCTTCGTCACCGGCCCTTCCAGATCGTCGGTGGAGTGTTCCTGCCCCCATGCCACGGTAAAGCGGTAAATCTTGGCGCCGTCCTGCACATAAGGCACCGTCTTGGTTGCGTCTCCCAGCGCAATCGGCAGCATGCCGGACGCCAGCGGGTCCAGCGTGCCGGCATGGCCCGCCTTTTCAGCCTGGAACAGCCACTTCACCTTGGAGACGGCGTCCGTCGAACCCATGCCGACGGGCTTGTCCAGCACCACCCAGCCGGAAATCGGCCGGCCCTTCTTCTTGCCGCGACGCGCCACTATTTCTCATCCTTGTCGTCTTCATCGCGGTCGAGATCGCGCGCCACTTCAGGCGAATGCAAAAGCTGGTTGATCTTCTGGAAATTGTCGAAACTCGTATCCAGCCGAAAGCGGAACTCCGGCATGTATTTCATCTGCCTGAGCGCCGACGAAACCCGCCCGCGCACGAATTTCGCATGCTTGTTGAGCGCCTCGATGACCGCATCGGCGTCTTTGGCGCCAAGCGGCGAAACAAAGGCGGTGGCAATCTTCAAATCGGGCGACATGCGCACCTCGGATACGGAGATGACCGTCGTTTCGATCAGCGGATCGAGAATGTCGCCGCGCTGCAGCATCTCGGACAGGGCATGACGCACCTGTTCGCCGACGCGAAGCATGCGCTGGGATGGGCCTTTTGCGGAATGGAGCATTTTTCTCTGGTCCTGGAGACACGCGTGGCGGGATGGGACCGCGACAGGTGCTCAAAATGGTGGGAAGGCGGCACTTGCCGCCCTCCCTCATGGTCGTTGCGTGCGGAGCCCTTAAAGCGTCCGCGTCACCATCTCGACACGGAAGCACTCGATGACGTCGCCGGCACGCATGTCCTCGTAGTTCTGGAAGGCCATGCCGCATTCCTGGCCGCCCGGCACTTCGGCCACTTCGTCCTTGAAGCGCTTGAGCGTCTTGAGCGTGCCTTCGTGGATCACGACGTCGTCGCGGATGAGGCGTACGCCCGCACCACGTTCGACCTTGCCTTCGGTGACACGGCAGCCGGCGATCTTGCCGACCTTGGTGATGTCGAAGATTTCGAGAATTTCGGCATTGCCGATGAAGGTCTCGCGACGCTCCGGCGACAGCAGGCCCGACATCGCTGCCTTCACATCATCCACGAGGTCGTAGATGACGTTGTAGTAGCGAATTTCGATGCCGGCAGCCACTGCGGCGACGCGTGCCTGCGGATTGGCGCGCACGTTGAAGCCGATCATGGCAGCACCGGACGTCTCGGCCAGCGAAACGTCGCTTTCGGTGATGCCGCCGGCGCCCGCATGGACGATACGCGCCCGCACTTCGTCGGTGCCCAATTTGTCGAGCGCCGCAACGATGGCTTCGATCGAGCCCTGCACGTCGCCCTTGATGAGCAGCGGGAACTCCTTGTACCCGGTGTTCTGCAACTGCGACATCATCTGCTCGAGCGAACCACGCTGGCCGGCATTGCGGGCAACCGCCTTGTCGTGCGCCAGACGCTGGCGGTACTCGGTGATTTCGCGGGCACGGGCCTCGTTGTTGACCACGGCGAAGCGATCGCCGGCCAGCGGCGTGCCCTGCAGGCCAAGCACCTCGACCGGCATGGAAGGCAGGGCTTCCTTGATCTGCGCGCCACGGTCGGTAACCAGCGCGCGCACCCTGCCCCATTCGTTGCCGGCGACGAGAATATCGCCGGGCATCAGCGTACCGGTCTGCACCAGCACCGTGGCGACGGGACCGCGCCCCTTGTCGAGCTGCGCCTCGATGACCACGCCTTCGGCGGTGCGGTCCGGATTGGCCTTGAGGTCGAGGATTTCGGACTGCAGCAGGATCGCTTCGAGCAGTTTGTCGATGTTGGTGCCGTTCTTGGCCGACACTTCGACATCCAGCACTTCGCCGCCCATCGATTCCACGAACACCTCGTGGCGCAGCAGTTCCGAGCGGACCTTCTGCGCATCGGCATCGTGCTTGTCGATCTTGTTGATCGCCACGATGATCGGCACGCCGGCGGCCTTGGCATGGCTGATCGACTCAATCGTCTGCGGCATGACGCTATCGTCGGCCGCCACCACCAGAATGGCGATGTCGGTGGCCTGCGCGCCACGCGCACGCATCGCCGTAAAGGCGGCGTGGCCGGGCGTGTCGATGAAGGTGATCTTCTGGCCGTTCTTCTCGACCTGATAGGCCCCGATATGCTGGGTGATGCCACCGGCTTCGGTCGTCTGCACATGCGCGTTGCGGATGGCGTCGAGCAGCGACGTCTTGCCGTGGTCGACGTGACCCATGATCGTCACCACCGGCGGGCGGCTGACCAGGTCTTCCTCGTTATCGGCGATGTTGAACAGGCCTTCCTCGATGTCGGACTCGGCAACGCGACGGACGGTGTGGCCGAATTCGGTGGCGACCAGTTCGGCCGTGTCGGCGTCGATGACGTCGCCCGGCTTCAGGATCTGGCCCTGTTTCATGAAGTACTTGACCACGTCGACGGAGCGCTCGGACATGCGCTGCGCCAACTCCTGGATGGTGATGGTTTCGGGCAAGATCACTTCGCGCATTACCTTCTCGCGCGGCTCATTATGCATCGCGCGCTTGAATTTCTCCTGGCGCCGGCGCATCGACGAAAGCGAACGCGCACGCGCCTCTTCACCGGCAAGCGCCGTGTTGAGGGTCAGCTTGCCACGGCGGCGATCTTCCTCGCTCTTGGTCGGCTTGGCCGGGCGCGCCACTTCGGGCGTGACCAGGCGGCGAACCGGCGCGCCGGCTACGGCGCCGACGCGTTTCGGCTTGACCTCTTCGTCGTCGGCCGCAACCATGTCGGCAGCCTGCGGCGCGCGGCGGCGGGCTTCTTCCTCGGCGCGACGGCGCGATTCGGCCTCGGCCTGCAGGCGAGACTCTTCTTCGGCCTGACGGCGAGCGGATTCGTCGCGCTCGCGCTTGCGGCGCTCGTCTTCCTCGGCACGGCGCTTGCCGTCCTCGATGGCGCGCTGGCGATCCTCGATGTCGCGGGCTTGCGAGCCTTCAAGAGCGCGGCGGCGCGCTTCCATTTCGCTGCGCGACAGTTCGTTCAGCACCACGCCGCCACGGTCGACCGGCGGGGGGGGAGGCGTCACGACCTTGGGCGCTTCCACAACGACGGGAGCGGCAACGGGAGCCTGTGGCTTCGGCGCGAAGACGGAAGCGGGCGCGGCCACCGGTTCCGGCTTATCGCCGGGCATCGAGAACTTGCGCTTCTTGGTCTCAACCACGACCTGCTTGGTGCGGCCATGCGAAAAGCTCTGGCGCACGACGCCCTGCTCCACGCCCGGACGCTTCAGGGTCAAGGTCTTCTTGACGCTCAGTGTCTTGTCGTCGCCCGATTTGGTATCGCTCATTCCATATCCTCTGCGGCGCCATCTTCGTCAGCAACGGCCGCAAGCATTGCCAGATCATCCGGGGTTCCGCCCCTGTATCGGTCGAGCGCAACCATGCGCTTCAGGACCGCCTTGCCCGCGTCGCCCGCGAGAACGGCAGCATGTATCACATTTGTGCCCCCCAATGCCAAACTCAAATCGGCCTCGGAGAAAAGTTTGTAGGCAAGGACGGAAGGTCCGCCCAGATGCACTGTCGCCCGCCGTGCCTGGCTGATCTTGCGCACGCCGTCTTCCGAAGCTTCCGTGGCATGCAGCACGAAAAGCGCCAGGCCGGAGCGCACCGCACTTTCAACCTTGGTCGCGCCAAGCCCGATGGCACCCGCCTTGCGCGCCATGCCAAGCATGCCCAGCGCGGATTTGGCGAGCAACCCGTCGACCATGAGGCCTAGTTCGGCAGGCACGGTCACCTGCGCCTTGAAAGCGCGCGCGAACAAGTTCTTCGCCGCCGCCTTGTCCATATGTAGGCGGTCGGCGGTCACCCAGCAACCACGGCCGGGCAGACTTCTCTTGATATCCGGGACGACGACCGAATCCGGGCCGACGACGAAGCGGATCAGATCATCCGGTTCGGCCTGCTTGCGGGTAACGATGCAGGTGCGATCGTTCATTTCTGCGGAAAGCGGGTTGTGTGCGATGCGGTTTCACCTCACGCACCGACGGCTTCGTCGGCGGCTTCCTCATCCACCACAAGCTCGTCCTCGGTGATCCAGCCCGCCTTCAGGCGGGCGGCCAGAACCATCTGCTCGGCGTCCGCGCGCGACACGCCATGGTTGGCGAGCACACCCGGAAACACCTTGGTTTCGCCGTCCTTGCGTTCCTTCCAGCCGGTCAGGTCGTCGGCGGCGTAGCCGGCGAAATCCTCGATGGTCTTCACGCCATCCTCGCCAAGCGTCACCATCATGGCGGTGGTCACGCCCGGAATCTCGCGAAGCTCGTCGGCCACGCCCAGCGCCTTGCGCTTTTCATCGTGCTCGGTTTCGATCTTCTCCAGATATTCGCGCGCACGCTGCTGGATTTCGGAAGCCGTGTCCTCGTCGAAACCGTCGATGGTGGCGATCTCTTCCGCCTCCACATAGGCGACTTCCTCGACGCTGGTGAAGCCTTCGGAAGCCAGCACCTGGCCGACCATCTCGTCCACGTCCAGCGCATCCATGAACAGGGCGGAGCGCTCGACGAATTCCTTCTGGCGGCGTTCGCTTTCTTCCTGCTCGGTCAGGATATCGATATCCCAGCCGGTCAATTGCGAGGCAAGACGCACGTTCTGGCCACGGCGGCCGATGGCCAGCGAAAGCTGGTCGTCCGGCACCACGACTTCGATGCGCTCGGCATCCTCGTCCAGCACCACCTTGGCGACTTCCGCCGGCTGCAGCGCGTTGACGATGAAGGAAGCGGCCGAAGGCGACCACGGAATGATGTCGATCTTTTCACCCTGCAGTTCGCCAACCACGGCCTGCACGCGCGAGCCGCGCATACCGACGCAGGCGCCGACCGGATCGATGGACGAATCGCGGGAAATCACGGCGATCTTGGCGCGCGAGCCCGGATCGCGGGCGACCGACTTGATCTCGATGATGCCGTCGTAGATTTCCGGCACTTCCATGGTGAAGAGCTTGGCCATGAACTGCGGATGCGTGCGGCTCAGGAATATCTGCGGACCGCGCTGCTCGCGGCGCACGTCGTAGACATAGGCGCGAACCCGGTCGCCATATTTGTAGTTTTCGCGGGGAATGAGTTCGTCGCGGCGGATGATCGCCTCGCCCCGGCCCAGATCGACAATGACGTTGCCGTATTCGACGCGCTTGACGGTGCCGTTGATGATCTCGCCGATGCGGTCCTTGTATTCGTCATACTGGCGGTCGCGTTCGGCCTCGCGCACTTTCTGGACGATAACCTGCTTGGCGGACTGGGCGGCGATGCGGCCGAAATCCATCGGCGGCAACTGCTCGGCAATGAAGTCGCCAAGCTGGGCGTCGGGGTTGCGCTCGCGGGCGGTGGAAAGCGCGATCTGGGTGGCGTAGTCGTCCACCTTCTCGACCACTTCCATCAGGCGCTGCAACTTCATCTCGCCGGTATTCGGGTTGATGTCGGCGCGGATGTTCGTCTCCTGGCCGTAACGCGAGCGCGCCGCCTTCTGGATGGCGTCGGCCATCGCATCGAGGACGATCTGCTTGTCGATCGACTTTTCACGCGCGACCGCATCGGCGATCTGCAGCAGTTCAAGCCTGTTGGCGCTTACAACCATTTTTTTCTCCCGAGCCTGTTACCGGGCCTTGGCGCCCGGCTGCTCAATCACGGTTCAAAGTTCGTTTTCGTCGCGAGCCACGTTATCGGGGGCCACGTTATCGGGCGTCATGTCATCAAGCGCCGCGTCATTGGGCGAATCGTCCGGCTCGCCGCGGCGTTTCTTCGCTTCCTTGCGCGCCCGGTTGTCTTGCGACAAGGCGTCACGGATGAGGTCGTCGGTCAGGATCAGCCGCGCCTCGGCGATCGCGTCGTAGGGAACGCGCACCATCGGATCTTCGCCATCGGCCGGCTTTTCGTTGCGGATAACGACGCTTTCGGCATCGGCCTGCTCGATCTTGCCCTTGAAGCGCTTCCTGCTGGTGACGAGGACCGAAGTCTCCATCTTCACCAGATGGCCGGTCCAAGTCGAAAAATCCGACTTGCGCACCAGCGGGCGGTCGATGCCCGGCGACGATATTTCGAGGTGATAGGCCTTCTCGATCGGGTCGTCGACGTCGAGCGCCGGCGACACCGCGCGGCTGACCTCTTCGCAATCCTCGACCGTCATGGTGCCGTCTTCGCGTTCGGCCATGACCTGCAGCGTCCCGCCGTTCTGGGCCGAAAGCTGCACCCGCACGAGGCGAAAGCCGATGGCGCGCAGCACCGGCTGGATGATCGCCGCAACCCGCGCTTCGATGCCGCTTTCGCGGACGATGCGGTCGTCGCCGATGTCGTCGCCTGCCGTCACTGTCATCTAGTTCCTTTTTCGGTCACGCATGACCGGATGCCACTATCGGCTTTTCGATTCCGCACTCCAGGTAACAAAAAAGAGCGGGACCGGTTGGACCCACTCTTCGTCATGCCGACCAAGAATTTGACTGGAAGATAGACCGCCTTTCCGGAAATTTCAAGCCCCGCCTTGCCCCAAGGGCGACCCATACCGGAAAGGCATGGCTTCCATGCACGAAGGCCCCTCGTATCGGCCAAAGGAACGCCCATATATGTTGCAGCGCACAATTAGCGCGAGAATTGAGACAAAGGGGTATACCCATGATCAGTAGGATGAAGAATTCGTCGGTCGGTCGCCTGGTCGAATTGTTAGGCAGCGCAATCATCGTTGCCGCCGCCGTCGAAGGAGGCCGCCGGCCGTTCGACCGCGACCTGCATGTGCTCGGCATCGACCCGCGCCAGTTCAACAAGATCCGGCACTTTTGAGCGCCGTGCGTCCGATCGGACGCACAAAGGACGCTCTAACACTTTGATGGAGCATCGGAATAATCCGAAAACCGGGACCAATTTTCGGTCCGATGCTTTAAGCGCCGGCATGCATGGCAGACACGAAGCTCAGTCTTCGTCGCCTGCCAGTTGGGCCAGCACCTGGCCCTTGCCTCGCGCCCGCATGATCATCGGCACGACCACGGCGGCAATCGCCAGCGTCCACAGGCCGATCGCAATCCACGAATGGAATAGGACGGTCACGTCGCCCTGGCTGATGGCCATCGCGCGGCGCAATTGCTGCTCCGCCATCGGCCCGAGGATGAGCCCGATCACCACCGGGGCGATGGGGTAACCGAACCGGCGCAGGCCATAGCCGAGCAGGCCGCAGGCCAGCAGGATGCCGAGTTCGAACACCGACGGATTGGCGCCGATGGTGCCAAGCGTGGCAAAAACCAGAATGCCCGCATAAAGCCAGCGCTTGGGAATGGTGAGAAGCTTCACCCACAGGCCGATCAGCGGCAGGTTCAGCACCAAAAGCATGAAATTCGCGACCAGAAGGCTGGCGATCAGACCCCAGACAAGCTGGGAGTTATTGGTGAACAGCAGCGGTCCGGGCTGTAGCCCGAATTGCTGGAAGCCGGCCAGCATGATCGCGGCGGTCGCCGTCGTCGGCAGGCCCAGCGTCAAAAGCGGCACCAGCGTTCCAGCCGCCGAGGCATTGTTGGCGGCTTCAGGTCCGGCAACGCCCTCGATGGCGCCATGGCCGAATTCCTCCGGCTTTTTGGCCAATGCCTTTTCCGTCGAATAGGAAAGGAACGTGCCGATCTCGGCGCCGCCGGCCGGCATGGCGCCGATCGGGAACCCGATCGCCGTTCCGCGAAGCCATGGCTTCCACGACCGCGACCAGTCCTCGCGGCTCATCCACACGGAACCCTTGACGGATTCGACCTTGTCGTCGTCGCCGGACTTTGAGGCGGCAACGCTCAGCGTCTCGCCGATGGCGAACATCGCAACCGCAAGCGTCGTCACCTCGATGCCGTCGAGCAAATCGGGCACGCCGAACGCCAGCCGCGCCTGTCCGGTCTGAAGATCGATGCCGATCAAGCCCAGCGTGAGACCGAGAAACAGCGCCGTCAGGCCGCGCAATGCCGAATCGCCGAACGCCGCCGATACCGTCATGAAGGCCAGGATCATCAGCGCGAAATATTCCGCCGGCCCGAAGGACAGCGCCATCTTGACGATGGTCGGCGCGATCAGCGCAAGGCCGAGCGTGGCGATGAGGCCGGCAACGAAGGAGCCGATGGCGGCCGTTGCCAGAGCCGGGCCGCCCCTGCCCTTTCGGGCCATTTTATTGCCCTCCAGCGCGGTGACGATCGACGCGCTTTCGCCCGGCGTATTCAACAGGATCGACGTCGTGGAACCGCCATACATGCCGCCATAGTAGATGCCGGCGAACATGATCAGCGAGCCTGCCGGATCGAGCTTGTAGGTAACGGGCAGCAACAGCGCCACCGTCAGCGCCGGCCCGATGCCGGGAAGCACGCCGACCGCCGTGCCCAGCGTGACGCCGACCAGGGCATAGAACAGGTTCATCGGCTCAAGAGCGACCAGAAACCCGTGCGCGAGAAGAGTAAAGGTATCCATGCCGCGTTACCAAGCCCGTTTCAGGAGGTGATAAATGTTTCGAGCGGTCCGGCCGGCAGCGTCAATTGCAGGCCCTTGGCAAAGATGAACCAGACGACGAAAGACAGGACGATGCCGATGGGAAACGTCATCCACAACGGCCCGCGACCGAAGGCGCGCGCCGTTGCCGCGAAGAGGATGCCGGTGGCAATCGAAAATCCCGCCGCCTTGAGCAGCAGCATCTGGCCGACGAGACCGCCGACAATCATCAGAACCGGTGCAATCGCCTCCGGTTCACGCGCGGGAAAGCTGCCGCGCATCCCCGACACCACCGTGCAGATCGCCAGCACGAACAGCACCGCGGCGATGACATAGGGGAATGTCGTGGGGCCGACGCGGGAATAAGCCCCGCCCGTCCCCATCAACGCCGTGCTCCAGACGATGACGACGGCGAGCAACGCCAGCCCGGCCGCGATGACAAGCACCGCCTTGTCCGGGGTGCCCGCCTTCGCCGGCGTGGGTTCTTCGCTGGGCGTCTGGCTCATTTTACGAGGCCGATGTCCTTCAGGATGGCCTCGGTCGAATCCGTATCGGCCTTGAGCTGCTTGGCGAAAGCATCGCCCGCGAGGTAGGTGTCGGCCCAGCCCTTGTCAGCCAGGATCTTCTGCCAGGTAGCGGAGTGCACCATTTTTTCGATGTCCGCGCCGATAGCCGCCTTCTGCTCGTCCGTGATGCCGGGAGCAGCGGCCACCATGCGCCAGTTCTGGATGGAAACGTCGACACCGCCTTCCTTGAAGGTGGGAGCGTCGATACCTTCGATTTTCTCGTCGCTGGAAATGCCGATGAGGCGAAGCTGCCCGGCCTTGATCTGCGATTCGAACTCGCCATAGCCGGAAATGCCGACGGTCACCTGCCCGCCCAGAATGGCTGCGAGCGCTTCGCCGCCGCCCGAAAACGCGATGTAATTGACCTTGGTGGGATCGACGGAGGTAGCCTTGGCGATCAGGCCGGCCGTGATGTGATCGACGCCGCCGGCAGAGCCACCGGCCCAGGACACCGCGCCCGGATCGGCCTTCAGTTTTTCGACCAGACCGGCCATGTCCTTGATGTCCGATGCGGTCGGAACGACAAGCACCTCATATTCGCCCGTCAGGCGGGCGATCGGCGTAACCTGGGCGAGGGTAACCGGCGATTTGTTGGTCAGGATCGCGCCGACCATGACATAGCCGCCGACGATAAGCTGCGAAGGATCGCCGGTTCCATTATTGACGAACTGCGCCAGGCCGATGGTGCCGCCAGCGCCGGGAATATTGTTGACCTGTACGTTGGAGGAAATCTTTTCATCCTGCAGCGCCGTCTGCATCGCCCGTGCGGTCTGGTCCCAGCCGCCGCCGGGCGCCGCCGGCGCCATGATCTTGTAGTCGGCCGCCCAGGCGCTGGCACTGGCGAGAATGAAGGCCGCAGACAGAGCAAAAGTCAGTTTCTTCATGATGTTCCCCGTTTTTCAACTTGTTCGTTCAAAGGGCTGGCCAAAGGATCGGCTTGTGCGCGGCGGCACCCTGACAGGACGGATAGACATACAAACTTTTACGCACGGGCCTTGTCAATACAATGTTGTCGCAATGCCCGCAGGCATGGTCACAGGCGCCGGAACGTCAGATAGGCAGGCCGGCGGCCCTCGCGCAGCGCCTTCGCCTCATAGCGCGTTCCGGGCCAGCCGGGATAAGGCTCGTGCCAATCCTCGCAGGCAGCCGCCTGCCACTCGAAAGCGCCATGCGCCCGGCAATGCAGCAGCGTCCAGTTCACGTAGCTGTCGATGTCGGAAGCAAACCGGAAACGGCCTCCCGGTTTCAGGACCCGCGCGAAACGGCCGAGATTGACAGGCGCGACGAACCGCCTCTTCCAGTGCTTCTTCTTGGTCCAGGGGTCCGGGTAAAGCAGGTCGATGCTGTCCAGCGAAGCCTGCGGCAGCCAGTCCAGCAATTGCGTGGCATCGTCGTCATGGACGCGCAGATTGGTAAGCGGTTGCTTGCGGATAGCCATCATCATCTTGGCCATGCCGTTGACGAACGGCTCGACGCCGATGAAGCCGCTGGACAGGTCGCTGCCCGCCTCATGCAGCAGGTGTTCGCCGCCGCCAAAGCCGATTTCGAGGCGGACAGTCGAGACCTCGGCTTCAAACAGCGTACGCAGGTCTGCGGGCGGCGGCGACGTCAGGTCGAGCCGGTAGGCGGCAAACCCGCGTTCAAGCGCTTCCGCCTGCTGCGGGCGGATGGTCTTGCCGCGCCGCCGGCCGAAGAACGCTTCGGTCGAACGGACCGGTCTGTCATGTTCGCTCATCTGCGGTCGCAATCAGGCTGCGACGGCGTCCTTGAGCGCCTTTACGAGATCGGTTTTTTCCCAGGAGAAAGAACCGTCGCGGCCCGCCTTGCGGCCAAAGTGACCATAGGACGACGTCTTGGCGTAAATGGGCTTATTGAGGTCGAGATGGCGGCGGATGCCGGACGGCGACAAATCCATCACCGTACGCAACACCGCTTCCAGCCTGCCTTCGTCGACATGGCCGGTGCCGTGCAGGTCGACATAGACCGACAGTGGCTGGGCGATGCCGATGGCATAGGAAAGCTGGATCGTGCACCGTTCGGCCAATTTCGCGGCGACCACGTTCTTGGCAAGATAGCGCGCCGCGTAGGCCGCCGAACGGTCTACCTTGGTGGTGTCCTTGCCGGAAAAAGCGCCGCCGCCATGGGGGGCCGCGCCGCCATAGGTGTCGACGATGATCTTGCGGCCGGTGAGGCCGGCATCGCCGTCGGGACCGCCGATGACGAACTTTCCGGTCGGGTTGATGTACCAGTTGCAGTCGGCGGCTATCGGCAGGTCGCCAAGCGCCTCGCGAATATAGGGCTCCACGACGCTGCGAACCTTCTTGGAGTCCCAGCTTGCATCGAGATGCTGAGTCGAAAGCACGATCTGCGTGGCTTCGGCAGCCTTGCCGTTCTCGTAGCGGACGGTCACCTGGCTCTTGGCGTCAGGACCCAGCTTGCCGGCATCGCCCTCGCCTGCGTGACGCGCGGCGGCCAGCAGTTCGAGGATCTTGTGGCTGTAATAGATCGGCGCCGGCATCAGATCCGGCGTTTCGCGGCAGGCGTAGCCGAACATGATGCCCTGGTCGCCGGCACCCTCTTCTCCCTGCCGATCGGACGCATTGTCGACGCCCTGCGCGATGTCGGCCGACTGGCCGTGCAACAGCACGTCGATCCTGACCGTCTTCCAGTGGAAGCCAGCCTGCTCGTAGCCAATCTCACGGATGGCCTTGCGCGCGGCGGATTTGAACTTCGCCGGGTTGATGACCGGAAAATCCTCGGCATCCACCAGAATGCCCCCCTGCTTGTCTTTCTTCAGCAGCGAATTGGGAACGCGCAGTTCACCGGCAATGACGACCCGGTTGGTGGTGGCCAGCGTTTCGCAGGCGACGCGCACGTCCCAGGGGTTCATGCCCGACTTTTTGGCCTCGCGGTAGACAAGGTCGACGATCTCGTCCGAGATGCGGTCACATACCTTGTCGGGGTGGCCTTCGGATACGGATTCCGAGGTAAAGAAATAGTTTTGACGGCGCACGGGTGTCCCCTCTTGAAAAGCAATCTGCAAAACTGCCGATTTCAGTGGTTTCCTGATTCAGACATTGACCTGAATGGTTTGCATCGGACGATGAAGACAGGCGACGCAAACGACAGGCGCGACACCTGTTATCGGTGCCTGTCCCGGCTCGTCAAGTGCATCCACGGCCATTCCGGCAGCCCCGAAACCGTAAGTAACCCGCAAGCAACCCGGCGTCGTGGGAAGAAAAATCATTTTCCGTCGTCAAAAGCGGAAAAAACACCTTGCCGGCCGCGGAATAGGGAACCCATGCAGGGCGACACCGACCGACTGGCCGCCAGTTGCCGGCAGGGGCAGGTCAGTCCGCGTCGTCTGCGGCGAGCGCCTTGACGAGGTCGACGATCCCCTTGCGCACTTTTTTATCGCTGATCTTGTAGAAGGCACGATTGAGTTGAAGCCCCTCGGGCGTCGAGCAGAATTCAACGGCGAAGGATGCTGAAGCATCCTCGGCGAAACCGCGATTGCCGGCAGCCTCCTGACCCGGCGCGTCATCGAAGAAAAAGGAAACCGGCACGCCGATGATCGAAGCGATCGCCTGAAGCCGGCTGGCGCCAACGCGGTTGGTTCCCTTCTCGTATTTCTGGATCTGCTGAAAGGTGATGCCGAGGCTTTCGCCGAGCTTTTCCTGGCTCATGCCGAGCATGTTGCGGCGAAGT
Organism: Mesorhizobium sp. A556; assembly: GCF_054489545.1. Taxonomy (NCBI): domain Bacteria; kingdom Pseudomonadati; phylum Pseudomonadota; class Alphaproteobacteria; order Hyphomicrobiales; family Phyllobacteriaceae; genus Mesorhizobium; species Mesorhizobium sp. A556. The sequence continues at coordinate 124,358 of NZ_JBTMXA010000002.1, read as the reverse complement.
CGGATGCGGCTGCCTACGTGAATATCGATAGGATTCGGCTGCTTCTTGTTTTCTTCTGCCATCTTTTCCTCGCCGAAATTTCTCGGCATTATTCTTTTCTATCCCGAAGAAACAGCCGGCTTCTCGTGTCACTCCGGCCCATGCGTAAGCGTCAGGCGAGCACACTATGAAATTCTAATATATATATCCTGTCAATTCACACGTCGCTTTTGCCTTACATTGAATAAGCCTGCCGCGATGAGCATCAGCAGCATTAGCGCAAACCCGTTAATACGCCGTTGGCCGGCCGAAACCACGCTCTGCCTGCCGACCGGCACCTTCACGTCGATCGCACCGCGAACGTTGATCGCCAACGCATCCACGATGCGCCCGCGCGAGTCGATCACGGCAGAAATGCCGTTATTGGCGGCTCGCAACAGGGGTAAGCCATTTTCTACCGCACGAACCTGCGCTTGCCTGAAATGTTGATAAGGGCCTGGTGTGTCCCCAAACCAGGCATCGTTTGTGAGGTTCACAATAACGTCGGCTGACGCTACGTCAACTGCCACCAGATCGGGAAAAATGACTTCGTAGCAAATGAACGGAACAGCGTTAATGCCACCGGGCAGTTTGATCGGGTGCCGTTCGGTGCCGGCCTCGAAATTCATCGGTCCAGCGACAAGCTGCTCTATGCCCAGGCGACGCAATAACCCGGAAAACGGCAGGTATTCGCCAAACGGAACCAGATGCACCTTGTCCACCGCATCGACGATTTCGCCGTGATCGTTGATGGCCACGACCGAGTTATAATAGCGGTTGTCGACCTCCGATGCGGCCGCACCCTCTTCTCGAACAATGCCGGCAACCAGCGTCTGGCCTTCGCCCAGCACGGTTCCGAGGGCTGCCAACGCATCGGGGCGTTGCGTAAACAGAAACGGCACGGATGTCTCCGGCCAAAGGATAAGCCGTGGCTTATTCTGCCCATCCTCCGGCGCCTTGGCAGACAGATCCATCAGGCCGGCAAAAATGCGGTCCCGAACCGAGGCGTCCCATTTTTCCGCAAGATCGACATTGGGCTGGACAATACGGACATCGAGGCTTTTCACCGCCGCATCCATCGGATTGGTAAGCCGGAAATAACCAAAGGCCACATGCGCGCCGATCAGGACAACCAGAAGGGCGACGCCTGATCGAACATGCCGGCGCGCCGCCAGCAAGGCCGGCAACGAGAAGACGAAAACCGCCAGCACGCTCATGCCGTTCATGCCGACCACCGACACGCTCTGCATCAGCAGGGGAACCGGCATAGCCGCATAGCCGATGGCGTTCCACGGAAAGCCGGTAAACAGAAAACCGCGCAGCCATTCGGCAAGACCGAACCCGAAGGCGAGCGCCGCTATGCGGCCGATGTCGCTGCTCCAGAACAGGCGCGCGACCATGGTTGCGAAACCGTAGAAAAAGGCGAGTGCGAAGGGAATGCCGATGACGGCAAACGGCAAGGCCCAGGCGAAGCTGTCGGCCTCGACCAACAGCGCTTCGCCGATCCACCACAGGCCGGCAAGGAAATAGCCGAAGCCGAACCACCAGCCGGTCGCGAACGCCGGGCGCAGGCGCTTGAGCCAGCCGTCGGAGGCATCGCCGGTGGCCCCGTCCAGCAGCCAGACAAGGATCGGGAAGGAAACGAAACCGACGGCGAAGAAGTCGTAAGGCGCCTGCGCCAACACGGCCAGCGCTCCGGCAAGGAACGCTGCCAGAGCGCGCCGCCACCCCCACAGCAGAATTATCCGACCGGCAAGGCGGTGCATCAGGGCTTCCACGTCATGCGAATCATGGCAGAAGATTTATCAGGCCGCGGCCTGCGCTCCAAATGGCGCGTCGCCCTAAATCTACCAGCGGCACTTGTGCGCGCTCTATCGGGTCGAACAGCAAATCCCCCGCCTTGGTCGGAAGGGTTTTACGCCTGTTCCGTACGTGCGGCGCGGCGGCGGCGTTCCGCCTTCCCGCTATGGACGATGCGAACGCGCTTTACCCGGCGCGGGTCGGCGTCGAGGACATGGAACTCGAAGCCCGGTATCGCCTGCACCACTTCGCCGCGCGCCGGTACGCGGCCCAGCGTGTTGAAGATCATGCCGCCGATCGTATCGACGGATTCGCCGTGCTCGCCAGCCGCGAACTCGTCGCCGATCATCTTGGTGACGTCGTCGATCTCCGCCTTGCCGTCGACGATAAACACGCCGTCGCCGGCCTGGGTGATCATCGGCTCGTCGTCGTCGTGTTCGTCCTCGATATCGCCGACGACCATCTCGACGATGTCTTCCAGCGAAGCGAGGCCGTCGGTGCCGCCATATTCGTCGATGACGAGCGCCATCTGCGTGCGCGCCGCCTGCATCCTGCCCATCAGGTCGGAAGCGAGCATCGACGGCGGCACGAACAGCACCGGCCGGATGAGCGTGAGTTCGTGGATCGAACGGGTGAGATCGACCCTGGCCAGGTCGAGGGCGGTAGGCGCCGGCGCCTTCTTCGTCGCCCTGCCCTTTTTGACGCGCGCGATCTTGGTGATATGGGCGAGAACGTCGCGGATGTGAACCATGCCGCGCGGATCGTCCAGCGTCTCGGAATAGACCGGCATGCGCGAGTGGCCGGACTGCTCGAACAGGCTCAGCAATTCGCCGAGCGTCGTATCGATCTCGACCGCCTCGATGTCGGCACGCGGCACCATGACGTCCTCGACGCGCACTTCGCGCAACCGCAGGATGTTGTTGAGCATGGCGCGCTCGCCGGGCGAGAAGGCGCTTGCGTCGGTTGCCGTTTCCGCCAGCGCATCGGCGATTTCTTCGCGCAAGGACGGGCCGTTGCGCGGCCTGAACAGGCCTGTGACACGCTGGAGAAGCGATGGACCGGCAGGGGCATGCTCCGCCGCACCTGCGGCCGCGGTGGTACTAGGCCCGGATTCGTCTTCCGATTTCTCGGAAGGCCTGATGCCATTGCCTGCCTCGGGGCGGGCGGCAATCTCTGCTTTTTCGTTCATTGTCGTCCGGTCAATTTCTGTTTTGGTGTTACGCGTAGGGATCGGGAATGGCAAGCCTTGCAAGCGCCGCGCGTTCCAGCGCCTCCATCTCCTCGGCTTCCATGTCGACTATGTGATCATGACCCAGCAGATGCAGCAGGCCATGAACCACGAGATGAGTGATGTGGTGCGCCAGCGGCTTGTTTTCCAGTTCGCTTTCACGCGCCACCGTTTCCCAAGCCAGAACTATATCGCCCAGCATGGGTGGCATCAGGCTGCCGCGCGAGGGTGGAAAAGCCGGAAAGGACAGGACGTTGGTCGGCTTGTCCTTGCCGCGCCAGCCGACATTGAGCGCCTGGACATGGGCATCGTCGGAAAAGACGAGGCTGAGTTCCGACGCGCCTTTTGTGCCGATCTCGGCAAGCGTTGCGGAAACGGCGCGTTCGACCATGCGCAGCAATTCCGCTTCGTCCGGCCATGCGCCGGCCTCCACGAAAAGGTCGATTTCGACCGGCAGCTTTCCTACCGGTTGATCGTCAGTCGAAATGGGTGTCAAGCGAGTGCCATGTGTCAGTTCCCGCCGCCAAGGCCGCGGGCGAGTTTGCCGTCGCGATCATAGGCCTTGACGATCTCGGCGACCAGCGGATGACGCACGACATCGCCGTCGTTGAAGCGCACCGTCACCATGCCCGGAATGCCGTCCAGCACCCTCAAGGCCTCGACCAGGCCGGACTTGGTGTTCGGCGGCAGGTCGATCTGCGTCGGATCGCCGGTCACGATCATGCGCGAATTTTCGCCAAGGCGCGTCAAGAACATCTTCATCTGCATCGGCGTGGTGTTCTGCGCCTCATCGAGAATGACGGCGGCATGCGCCAATGTGCGGCCGCGCATAAAAGCCAGCGGCGCGATTTCGATCACTTCGGCGGCGATGGCGCGCTCGACCTTGTCGGCCGGCATCATGTCATAAAGCGCGTCGTAAAGCGGGCGCAGATAGGGATCGACCTTTTCCTTCATGTCGCCGGGCAGGAAGCCAAGCCGCTCGCCGGCCTCCACCGCTGGACGCGACAGGATGATGCGCTCGACCATGCCGCGCTCCAGCAGCATCGCCGCATGCGCCACCGCCAGATAGGTCTTGCCGGTGCCGGCCGGGCCGACGCCGAACACCAGTTCGGAGCGTTCCAGCGCGCGCATATAGGCGTCCTGGTTGAGCGAGCGGGCGTAGATGGTCTTCTTGCGGGTCGTGATCTGGGCGGCGGCCATCTTGCCCTTGCGCTCCAGTGTCGGCAGGGTCAGTTGATCGTCGGCGGCAATGGCCATGCGCACGGCGCCGTCCACGTCCGACTGGCCGATATCGACGCCCTTCTGCAAAATCCCGTAGAGATTATCCAGGGCCCGGCGCGCCTGTTCGGCGGCGGACGCGGAACCCTTGATCGTCAACTGGTTGCCGCGCGAGCGGATATCGACGCCCAACTTCTGCTCGAGCCGGGCCAGATTCTCGTCGAACTGGCCGTACAGAGCGCTCGCAAGCTTGTTGTTGTCGAAGGTGAGGACGATATGCGCCATGTCGGAAGCCCCGACTGGGGGGGTATCCTTGAGTTCAGTTGCGCTCAACCGTCTCTCCTCATCTGCCGAACCCGTCATGCGGGGCTTTCGGCGGCCAATTCGGCATGCAGGCTGTTGAAGCCCGTTCCAGTGATTCGCACATTGATAATGTCGCCGATCTCGCCGGCTTTTTCATCAACTATTACGGGCTGCAGCCAGGGCGAGCGGCCGACCTTCTGGCCGGCCTGTCGGCCCGGCTTCTCGATCAGGGTTGGCATCGTCCTGCCGACCATTGAAACGGTGAACGCCTGCTGTTGTTCCACCAGCAATGCCTGAAGCCGCTGCAGGCGCTCGTCCTTGACCTGCTCCGGCACATGCCCATCCATTTCCGCGCCCGGCGTGCCGGGGCGCGGCGAGTATTTGAACGAGAAGGCGGAGGCATAGCCTACGTCTCGGACCAGTTGCATCGTCGCCTCGAAATCGGCATCCGTCTCGCCCGGAAAGCCGACGATGAAATCGCCGGAGATGGCGATGTCAGAACGCGCGGCGCGGACGCGGTCGAGCAGTTTCAGATAATCCGCCGCCGTATGCCTGCGGTTCATCGCCTTCAAGATACGGTCGGAACCGGACTGCACGGGCAGGTGCAGATAGGGCATCAATTGGGGCAGGTCGCGGTGCGCCTCGATCAGTTCGTCATCCATGTCGCGCGGATGGCTGGTCGTGTAGCGCAGGCGCGCCAGCCCCGGAATTTCCGCCAGCCGCGTCAAAAGCCGGCCAAGGCCCCATTCTGCCCCGCTTTCGCCTTCGCCGTGCCAGGCATTGACGTTCTGGCCGAGCAGCGTCACCTCGCGCACGCCGGCCTCCGCCAACCGCTCCGCTTCCGCAACGATCTGGCTCACCGAGCGCGAGACTTCCGAGCCGCGCGTATAGGGCACCACGCAGAAGGTGCAGAACTTGTCGCAGCCCTCCTGCACGGTGAGAAACGCGGTGACGCCGCGCCGGATAATCTCGGCGCGCTTCGGCTGCGGCAGGTGCTCGAACTTGTCTTCGAGCGCGTATTCCGTCTCGACGACCTTCTTGCCGCCGCGCACCCTGGCCAGCACGTCCGGCAGCCGGTGGTAGGTCTGCGGGCCGATGACCAGATCGACGGAAGGCGCGCGGCGGATGATCTCCGCGCCTTCCGCCTGCGCGACGCAGCCGGTAACGCCGATGGTGAGCGATTTCCCTTCCAGCGCGCGCTCGGCCTTCATGTCGCGAATGCGGCCAAGCTCCGAATAGACCTTTTCCGCCGCCTTCTCGCGGATGTGGCAAGTGTTCAGCAGCACCAGATCGGCCTCGCCGATGGCGTCGGTCGCAACATAGCCGTCGGCGACCAGCGCATCGGTCATGCGCTGCGAATCGTAGACGTTCATCTGGCAGCCATAGGTCTTGACGAAGACTTTTTTCGTCCCTGCGCCCGGCCCCTTGTCCGCCAAGCCAACCTCATTGGCCGGCGATACTGTAATGTCCAATTCCATGCGGCGGCTTCTAACGCCTTTCCATGACAAAAAACAGACGATTCTATGGTTGCGGGCGATTGGGGGCAGAAGAGCGGCTGGGGCGCGGATCGCGCCATGCGGTTTCCATCATGCCCTGGACGCGGCACTCCACCGATTTCGCCGCCTCCTTGCGGTTCGAGCCGCGCGCAAACACCACTGGCTCGCCGAAATGCACTTCCACATCGAGCGCGCGCTGCGAAAGCAGCGCCTTGACGTGCGGCAGCAGATCCTGATCGCCGATCCAGGCGGAGATGGCTCGGTCATGCCGGCCGAACGCCACGCCATGCAGGCGGGTATAGGCAATCGCCACCGGCTGGATGAAGACTTCCTCGACCGCGCCCTCGCCGATCGCCATCGAAGCAGCGCCGAACAGCGTGCTCTTGAACGGCAGCAGGATATTGCCGTCGCCGGTCGAGCCTTCGGCGAACAGCACCATGGCGTCGCCCTTGCCCAGCCTTGTCGCGATTTCGCTCGCCTGGTCGCCCGACTTGCGCTTGCGCTCGCGCTCGATGAACACGGTGCGTTGCAGCTTCGACAGCCAGCCCAGCAGCGGCCATCCCTCCAGTTCGGACTTGGCGATGAATTTTACGTCGACCAGCGAGCCCAGCACCATGATGTCGGTCCAGGAAATATGGTTCGAGGCGACCAGCAGCGGGCGCTTGTCCGACAGCGTCCCGACCGCATGGACGCGAATGCCCAGCCCCTTGAGCATGGCGCGGTGCCACCATTTCAAAATGACCGTCTCGCGCCATAGGCCCGTTTTCATCGCGATAATCTGCAGCGGCGCAAGCGCCAGCGTGCTGATTGCGATGAACGCCACGGCAACGAAAATCCGGATTCTTACGATCATTATCCGTCGCTACCGCAGATCGCGACGCATGACGAGCGCGCCGGTCGGTCCGTGTTCGCTGGAGCGGTAGTAATTGGCGCGCCGGCCCACTTCGCGAAAGCCAAGCCGCTGGTACAGCGCGATCGCCGGAGCATTGGTTTCGTCCACTTCAAGAAAAAGCGCCTCGGCGCGGTGAGCATGCAGTTCGCGCAAGACAGCGTCCATCAACTGCCAGCCCAAGCCACGCCGGCGATGCGAACGGGCGACGGCGACGGTCAGGATTTCCCCCTCGCCCGCAGCCAGCCGCGCCAAAACGAAGCCCACAGGAGCCTTGGCGCCGTGGCCGACCTCGCGCACACCATAGCCGAAGACGGTGTTCTGTTCGAGCAGCGAAGAAAATTCGGCCGCGTCCCATGGCCGGACAAAGTCCTCGCGATGCAGCGCGGACACGGCCTCGCTGTCGGCCACCGTCAACGGTTCCAACGCAAACTCCTTTCGCCCCGACGACAGGAAAGGGATGCGCATCAGGAAGTCCTCGGCAGGACGAAACCGGCCTGCGGCTTGGCATCGGCTTCGCGCAAATAGACCGGATGGGGTTTTTCGCCAGCGCCCCTGGCGATCGCCAGCCTTGCATATATTGCTATATCGGCTGTCGCCGCGGTCGGCCCAAGGTCGAAAGCGCCGGTCGCGATTTTTTCCGCCGCCGTCCCGGCCAGCACCGGAGCGCTGGCGTTGGCCATGCCGGTCATTTCGGACAGCGTCGCTATGGCCGGGCCATGGCGCAAGATCCCTGCTTCATCATAGAAAGCGGCGTGGAATTCTTCGCGCCCGGCATCCAACGCCGTCAGCACCGCACGGCCCGGAAATTGTGTTCGCGCTTCCTGCGCCAGGGCTTCCAGCGTGGTCACGCCGATGGCCGGGATTTTCAGTGCCAGCGCCAGTCCGCGCGCGGTGGAGACGCCGACGCGCACGCCGGTAAAGGAACCGGGCCCGGTGGAGACGGCAATCGCGCCGAGGTCGGGGTAGCCGACGCCGCCTTCTTTCAGAGCGTCGGCAATTACCGCCATCAAGTGTTCGGCATGGCCCTTGCCGAGATCGAGCACGCTGCGGCCGAGTTCCCTCTGCGCGACCGCATCATAGACGCAAGCCGCGCACAGGCTGGCAGCGCAATCGATGGCGAGGACGATCATGGCCGTTTACGAAGCACCCTTCTCGCGCGCCTTCAACTCCAGACGCCGTGCGTGCAAAAACGGCTCGGTGTAGCCGTTGGTCTGCTCGCGGCCCCTGAACACCAGGTCGCAGGCGGCCTTGAACGCGATCGAACCGTCGAAATCCTTGGCCATCGGCCGATAGAGCGAATCGCCGTCGTTCTGGCGGTCCACCACCAGCGCCATGCGCTTCATCGTCTCCATGACCTGCTCCTCGGTGCAGACCTTGTGGCGCAGCCAGTTGGCGATGTGCTGCGAGGAAATGCGCAGCGTGGCGCGGTCTTCCATCAGGCCGACATCGTGGATGTCCAGCACCTTGGAGCAGCCGACGCCCTGGTCGATCCAGCGCACGACATAGCCCAGAATGCCCTGCGCGTTGTTGTCCAACTCGGCCTGGATATCTTCGGGCGACCAGTTCGGGCGCACCGCTACCGGCACCGACAGGATGTCTTCGAGCTTTGCCTTCGGCCGGTTCTTCAGCTTCTCCTGCACAGCCTGCACATCGACCCGATGGTAATGCGTGGCGTGTAGGGTCGCCGCCGTCGGCGACGGCACCCATGCCGTATTCGCACCTGCCCTGGGGTGGGCAATCTTCTCGACCAGCATCGCCGCCATCATGTCGGGCATCGCCCACATGCCCTTGCCGATCTGCGCGTGGCCGACAAGCCCGCATTCGAGGCCGGTATCGACGTTCCAGTCCTCATAGGCTGAAATCCACGCGGCCTGCTTCATGTCATCCTTGCGGATCATCGGGCCGGCTTCCATCGAGGTGTGGATCTCGTCGCCGGTACGGTCGAGGAAACCTGTATTGATGAAGGCGACGCGATCCTTGGCCGAACGGATGGCTTCCTTGAGGTTGACGGTGGTGCGCCGCTCCTCGTCCATGATGCCCATCTTGATGGTGTTTTCCGGCAGGCCGAGCAGCTTCTCGACCCGTGCAAAAAGCTCCACAGCAAACGCCACTTCGTCCGGCCCGTGCATTTTCGGCTTGACCACGTACATGGAACCGGCGCGCGAGTTCCGGCGCGCGCCGTTCGGTCCGATGTCGTGCAACGCGATCAGCGCCGTCATCGCCGCATCCATGATGCCTTCCGGAATTTCCGTGCCGTCCGACAGAAGGATCGCCGGGTTGGTCATCAGGTGGCCGACATTGCGCACCAGCATCAGCGAACGGCCCGGCAGCGAAAGCGTAGCGCCGTCGGGTGCGGTATAGGCGCGGTCGGGGTTCAGCTTGCGGGTAAAACTCTTGCCGCCCTTGCTGATTTCCTCGGAAAGGTCGCCTTTCATCAGGCCAAGCCAGTTGCGGTAGACGACGACCTTGTCCTCGGCATCGACGGCCGCGATGGAATCCTCGCAATCCTGAATGGTGGTCAGCGCCGATTCCACGATCATGTCGGCGATGCCGGCCGCATCGGTCTTGCCGATGGCGTTGTTCCGGTCGACCACGATCTCGACATGCAGGCCGTTCTTGACCAGTAGCACCGCTTGCGGGTTGGCGGCGTCGCCGCGATAGCCGGCGAACTGTTTTGGATCGGCAAGCGTGGTGGTGCCGCTACCGGCTGCCAGCCGAAGCATGCCGTTCGCCACCGTGAACCCGCTGACGCCGGCCCAGCTACCCGTGGTAAGCGGCGCGCTTTCATCAAGAAACGCCTTGGCCCAGACGATGACCTTTTCGCCCCGCTTGGGGTTGAAGCCCTTGCCCTTTTCGGCCCCGTCCGTCTCGGGTATCGCGTCGGTGCCGTAGAGCGCGTCGTAGAGCGAGCCCCAGCGCGCATTGGCGGCATTCAGCGCATAGCGCGCATTCATCACCGGCACGACCAGTTGCGGACCGGCGACGACGCCGATCTCCGGGTCGACATTCGTCGTCGTCACGGCAAAGGCCGGCCCTTCCGGCACCAGATAGCCGATCTCCTTCAGAAAACCCTTATAGGCCTCCATGTCGATCGGCGCGCCGTTGGCGCGGTACCATTCATCCAGCTTTGCCTGCATGGCATCGCGGGTTGCCAGCAGCGCCCGGTTCTTCGGGGCGAGGTCATGGGCAATGGCCGAGAAGCCGTTCCAGAACGCATCGGCCGTGATGCCGGTGCCGGGCAGCGCTTCGTTCACGACGAAATCGTGAAGCTCCCGCGCAACCTTCAGTCCGGCTATTTCGATACGTTCAGTCATTTCAAATTTCTCCAAGTCCTTATCGCAGCTATTTCAGCGCAGCATGAGGGGCGTTTGCCATGACCGGGCGAAACGGTCAATTCGGCTTACGATGAAGCCCGATCATACGCCCTTCCGCTTTGCCTGCGCGCAATGGATCAAACCGCGATCCGCGGCCTGCCCGATGCGACCGCCACGACAAGCGCCTCGACGAACATGCGCTGGTCCTGCACCATCGAAACGTGGAATTGGCACGTAACCTCGATCTCGGCATTGTCGGTGCCGGCTTCCTCGGCACGGCCGGCGGCGATCCGGCGCACGTCTTCCCGGGCAGCGGCGATAGCCGGCTCTTCGGTCTCGAAATCGCGAATGGTCTCGCCCGAGGCGAGACGGAACACGCCTTCCTGCGGCTGGCTGACGCGCGCTTCCGCAGAAACCCGCACCTGCCCGACCACCGCACCCAGCGCGTTGGCGACGCCGGCATCGTCCGGCACCAGACATTCATTGCCGACAAGCGCCGGCAAGCCGGCATAATGCAGCGCCGCCGACGCACCGAGACCGATGACCGGCCGATCGAGCGAGACAGCAAGGCGCGCGATGTCCCCATGTGCATCGAGCGCGCGCTGGACCAGCGCATGCGCGACCGTCGCGGCGCCGTCCATCCCATCCTCGGCGAAGGCCGTTTCCAGGACCGCTTCAGCCGAACGCCGGGTAAGCGTGCTCAGCACGCGCTGCGCCAAATGCTCGGCCGAAGTGGCGATGAGCTGCCCGCGCCCGTCACGCTTGCGGGCAAACAGTTCGGCACCGAGTTGGGCGGTCTTTGCATTCCAGTTTGCCTGCCGGCCCAGCACATGGGCGGCATCCGACGGCGTGAAACCGCATACATGGACAAGGCCCCGCGCCACCAGCCGGTTCAAGGTCGCGTTCTGGGCATTGGAGATGAGCAGCCGGTCCAGCGCCAGCGGCACCGTGCCGATCGCCTCGTAGAGATGCGCCTCCGCCTTCGACAAGCCCGCCGCAAGCCGTTCGGGAACGCCGGTGCGGATGGTGAAACGCCCGCTCATGCGGCTCGGGTTCGGATCGCGCAACTGGCGCTCCAGTTCGGACGTGACCGCGTCGGCGTTCATCATCCCGGCGAGCGCCAGCGGGACAAGCCGGCGCGGCCCGAGCAGGAGTTTCGGATCGAGCGCACCCGGCTGCAATCCCACCTCGGAATCGCCGCCAAGGCCGAAGGTGCGCATCGCGACAGCCTCGACCATGGTGCGGAACCCGCCAACCGTCGCCCCCTCCGGGTCGAGCCTGGGGTGGCCGCGGTCCAGCACGGCGACGTCGGTCGTGGTGCCGCCGATGTCCGAAACGATGGCGTTGGCGAGGCCGGTCAGGTGGCGGGCGCCGACGAGGCTGGCGGCCGGGCCGGAAAGGATCGTCTCGATCGGGCGCTGGCGCGCGAAGGCCGCCGAAACCAGCGCGCCGTCGCCGCGCACCACCATCAGCGGCGCGGAAATGTTGCGCGCTGCCAGAAAACCCTCAGTCGCGGCGACCAGCCGGTCGATCATGGCGATCAGCCTGGCGTTGAGCAGCGTCGTCAGCGCCCGGCGCGGTCCGCCGAGTTTGGCCGACAATTCGTGGCTGGCCGTAACCGGCAGCCCGGTGCGTTCGCGGATCAGGTCGCGCGCGGCCAGTTCATGCGCCGGATTGCGGGTGGCGAAGTAGGCGCAGACGGCAAAGCCCGACACCGATTTTTCCAACTCGGGCAGCGCTGCCTCCAGTGCGGAAAGATCGAGATCGGCGGTGTTGCCATGCACGTCATGGCCGCCGGGCACGAAAAGCACGGGATCGGACGCCAGCGCCTTGCGCAGGCCGTCGCGGTCGAGATCGGCCTCGGAAAACCCGATCATGACCAGCGCCACGCGCCCGCCCTGCCCTTCGACCAGCGCATTGGTGGCAAGCGTGGTCGACATCGACACCAGCTTGATGCCGGCCGGATCGGTGCCGGCTTTCTGCAAAACCGCGTCGACCGCGCCCGAAATACCGACCGCCAGATCGTGGCGCGTGGTCAGCGACTTCGCCTTGGCGTGAACCGTCCCCTTTTCACCGCCGCTGTCCGACCAGAGCACCGCATCGGTGTAGGTGCCGCCGGTATCTATGCCGAGAAAAAGGGGAGCGGGGACAAGCGGCGAGGGCTTCGGGCGAGCGTTCATTTTACATGCGGTCCGGGGAAGTTGGAGGAATGATCCTCAAGCCCTAGACCATAGCGGCCCTGGGATAAAGCCACGACCACGACGCCGGACGGCGCATTGCCGCTGTTTCGCAGCCCTTTCAGGGCGTGATGGAGATGACCTGCGTCGACTTGGCCAGGCACAGGAAGCAGCAATATTCGCAAGGCGGCTGGTCATTGTCCGGCCCGACGCCGAAGAAAACGCTGTCGTCGCCATTGATCCAGGCGCCATAGCAAATCCGCTCGCCGGCCTCGCAACTCACCGGCACCGACTTCTTTTCCTTGGCTTCGAGGAAATAGACCTTGTTGTCGCCCGGCCACACCACATTGCGGTCATGGCTGAACAGTTCGACCGCAACCCCGCGATCCTGCTGGTTCTTCATGTAGAAATTCATGTCGTCCGCGAAAGCGGGATTTACGAGAACCAAGGCGATGATGACGAAGCGAATCATGGCGTTTCCCCGGCTAACCACGCGATCATGCCACGAAATCGCCCGGACCGGAATCCTGCTTCGCATGCCAGGCGCACAGACGGTCGACCTCGGCACGCACCGCCTCGCGGTAGCTTGCGATGATGTCGAGATCGAGCGGCACGCAGGGCGGAAAGACGGCGAGATCGATGTTGAACGCATCCTCGTCGCGGCGGGCACGGCAGGCCTTTTCGCGCCGGCACTGATGCTGCCCGCACCTCTGGAAATTGCCGAGCGCGCCGCACAGGAGTTGCATCAGCTTGAGATAGACGCCGCGGGCGCGAAAATGCCGCTCGAGCGAGCGCCGGTAGGCGGCATGTTGCGCCTCGCTCACGCCCCTGCCACGCGGCTGGAACCTGAGCTTGAAGCGCGGCGTACCGGCATCGGGCTGCGCGTAGAGGTAGGTTTCGGTGGTGACCAGATGCGAAAAATCCGATTTTGGCGGGTTCGGATCGAGCGGGCGCGGCAGCATGCGCTCGGGCGGGATGCCCGGTATCGGGTCGAGCCGGACGAAAACCGGCTTCAGCCCCGGCGGGAAGGGATTGCCGGCGGTGGAAAGAATGGGTTTTGGGTTCATCGTGCCGGCCTCCTTCGATCTGTTGGTTCGCCCCTAACGCTGCAGTTTCTCTGGACCGCCCAGCTTTGCGCTCAACTTCCCGTTGCCGCGCCTGACGGCCGGGCTTTGGCATTTCCTGGTGCGCATGACTCGCGTTCTCGACCTGGCTTGCCCAGTCGAGGCGTCATGGGTATTCCGGGAAGACGGGCGGTCGCGGGATCGCTCGTTTTCTATATTAGTGCGATCTCGCGACCGCCCATCCGGCGTTTTTAAGTCTGCGTCCGGTCCGCTACGCTTTTTTGGGCATTTGCGCCCGAAAAGCTTGTGTGCTCGCTCCAGCACGCATGGGCCGTATTACCCACGGGTGACCCTCTGGCCGCAGCCTCCCCGGGCAACGGGCTTCGTAAACCCATAACCGGAGGCGCCGATCTCTCCCCGCTTCGAACGACTCCGGAACGTTCCCGGCAGGAGAAACTGCGCGGGATTATGCGGGAGGGTGGAGAGGGTGTGGAAAAGATTTTTAAGAGTTCGGCAAATTGCATGCGCAAGTGCATGTTTGCGCCAGGTACAATTTCTATCCGAGATTTGGCGTAATACCTAAGCTTCGCCATAGCATTGGGCTCACCGAGAAAGCCGCGTCGATGGCAATTTGGTCGGGCAATATCACAGTTTCATTTCGGTAACAGGCTCGATAGATATCCCCTTTGGATAACTTCAATTCAATTGCGCCCACTTTGTAAAGCACAGCCATCAATGATGTCGCGACTTCCCGAATCTTAGAAAGATTCTCACGCTTGGCATAGATTTCGCATTGCCTAACCACGCTATCCTTGTGTTGGCCATTTTTATAGGCGTCATCAATACCCAAGCATATATCGATAATAATCTCTCTCGTAGCAATCTCGCTAAGCTCATTTCGGCCAGTCCTACCTTTGAGGAACCCGAGGTACAACCGGAGGTGTGGATGTAATATTGCCCATTCTCTGCACAGCGCCTCGTACCTTTTTTTCGAGTATTCCGCTTCCGAATCGGTGATAATCTTGGGTGTGACGCTCGCGGAGCCGGCGGCTCGATCCAGTACGACATTTATAAAAGCTATTACATCTCTAGGCCGGAATAGCGTTCTGTCTATTAAATAATCAAAGGTTGGCTGCTTTCGAATAGCTCCAGGGAATACATCCGAGAATTTTACTCCCTGTTTGGTATAGACACTTTTGAATAAATACTCGATTCTACGTTCAACGACCTGCCGTAACTCCTGCGGGCGCCATTTTATTTCACAAATTATACCCTCATATTTTTCAGGCTGCAGACTATCAGAATCGTCACTAAGCAAAGATATTTCATACAAGTCAGAACGAAGAGCAATAATAACCTTAACATTCCTAAGTTTTCTGAAACTTTTTGCGGCCTCTATTAACGATCTGATCAAACTATATTTGATATTATTATCAGCCAAATCTAAATCTAAATCATCGATAATAACATAATAATTCTTCTGCTTGTTCTCCATGATCTCGTTGAGCGTATCGATCGCTCTCGATAAATCCCTTATCTGGAGATCGGAAACCGCCTTTTTTGTCCTGGCAACTATCTCCTTTTTTTGAGACCCAGATAAAGTCAATGTTGAACTCAACCCAGACTCTACCTTAGCGTAGTCAACTCCCAACGCAGCCTTGATTTCACTCGCGAGCTTCGCCTCAAAGCCATCCGATATCTCACGGAGCACCTCATCGTGCTCAACCCAGAATTTATCAGAATACTGCTCCAAATACTGTCTGACCTTCATTTTCGAATCGGACAGCCGATCAATTGCTTTTTGGAACAAGCCCCTATTCTCAAAATAGCACTGAATTGCCTTGGTGCATAATATGTGCTTCCATAACAATTGAAATAGAACAGATAGGTCACACCCGTTATCTACAAGAAAAGATATTATATTTGAATTTGCAATGTAATCAAAAGATATCTTTTGGATCTATCCGAATCGAATGATCGCTAGAAACTTCAATGTGGTTTAATATGGCGGTCTTGCCGGACCCGGTCCTACCAAGAAGGATGCATTTCGACGAGGCAATATCCCTTAACTGCGCGATTATTGGCAGGCCAACAAAGCACTCATCCAGGAATTTCGAGTCATCTTCTGCGGCAGGTTCACCAATATGAACACTTGGTCGAAGTACAATCTTACCGATCATGTGCCCTCAAAGAACCGACTCGGCCTATCGTCACGGGAAGCTAATCCAGATTAGCAACCACAATTTATAAAAGGCAAAGGCTTTATCGATCCATAAACGTTCCTAAGTGCCAAAACAGAGATTCACACCTCACCACAGCCTTATAAAGTCTGTGGCCTCATGGGTTTAGTAGTGCAGGGGGGGGGCAGCGGCTTCGAGCAATGAGGCCTTAGTTGCCTGGCCCATGTTGCCCTCCTTATTCGACAGGCTCATCATGACGTAACAGAACATAGAGTCCCCTCAGCCCATGGAAATCACCGTCTACATCGTCCGTTGCTCCGATGGCTCTTACTATACCGGGCTGACCAAGCAGGAGATCAACGCTCGGGTGTGGGAGCACAATGAGGGCGTCTATGACGGCTACACTAGGAAGCGGCGGCCGGTGGTGCTGGTGTTCACCGAGACCTATGACCGGATCACCGACGCCATCGAGCGTGAGCGGCAGATCAAGGGATGGTCGCGGGTGAAGAAGGAAGCGCTGATCGCGCTGGATTATGAGGCTTTGCCGGAGTTGGCGAGCCTTTTCGTCTTGCCTGCAGAATGAGGGTAGCCGGTAAAACGATGTGCCCTAGGCCGCCTGCTCCAGCATAGTTCGCGGCAAGTTCTGGCGGGCGTCAAGCACTTCCATGCCAACGATGTGACCTTCGGTGTCGTAGTCGAGAACAATCCCGTCGGAAACCTCTTCGCTTTCGAGGACTTTCTCCGAGGAAAACCGGATATAAGCCGCATTGGCTTCCGGATCATATTCAAATTTAGGCGTCATTTAGACCTCGCTCGGCGGTCAAGGAACGCCGATATTATACGCATTTCCTCAGGTGTTTCCACCACGGCGACACGCAATATACGCCCTTGCCGCGCGGAAACCGCTCTGAATCGGCGTTCAACCCCATCCTGTATCGGGTCGGCTTCAACCCAGGACGGTGCTCGCGCCGTTTCCTCCACCCATGCTTTTTCCAGTTCTCGCTCCTGCATGACCGTCGAGGCATGGGCCGTGTATCGAATTGGTTTCAATGCAACCATTGCGTTTACCATAGGAATATTATCATAATAATGGCATATTACAATAGAGGCCGCAAGCGATTATTGCCACTTTTAACAACCTTGGATTGCATTTGGATGAAAAATAGAATTCGCGATGAATAAACCCGGCCGTCGTTTCAGGTCGCTGAAGGTGGCCTCGCTGCGCTCGGCACCTCTCCCCAAGGGTGCGAGGAAGGAGGCCCGGCGCCCCCGGCTTCCCAGCCCTTCGCAGGCTCAGGGCGTTCGAAGTTCGAAAAGCCAAGCAATTGGCTTTTCGTGGCCTGTGGTCACTTGGTAAAAAAAGAAAAGAGAGGTATGCGCTGACTAGCGCCACCCCCCGGGGTGGGACCCGGTGCCTGCGGCACCTCCCACCCGGACTTTCGCTCGCATAGACCCACCAGGTCTATGCGTTCGGCCCAAAGGGCCGAACCGCTCAGTCCCCCATCTTCAGCGCCTGGATGAACGCTTCCTGCGGGATATCGACCTTGCCGAACTGGCGCATGCGCTTTTTGCCTTCTTTCTGCTTGTCGAGCAGCTTGCGCTTGCGGGAGACGTCGCCGCCGTAGCATTTGGCGGTCACGTCCTTGCGCAGCGCCGAGATCGTCTCGCGGGCGATGACCTTGCCGCCGATGGCGGCCTGGATCGGGATCTTGAACAAATGGTTCGGGATCAGTTCCTTCAGCTTCTCGCACATGACGCGGCCGCGTTTTTCGGCGGCGGTGCGGTGCACCAGCATCGACAGCGCGTCGACCGGCTCCTCGTTGACGAGGATCGACATCTTGACGAGGTCGCCCTCGCGATAGTCGGTCAAATGGTAGTCGAAGGAGGCGTAGCCCCTGGAGATCGACTTCAACCGGTCGTAGAAATCGAACACCACCTCGTTCAGCGGCAGGTCGTAGACCAGCATGGCGCGCTTTCCGACATAGGACAGGTCGGCCTGAATGCCGCGCCGGTCCTGGCAGAGTTTCAGGATCGCGCCGAGATAATCGTCGGGGGTGAGGATGGTGGCGCGGATCCACGGCTCCTCGATCGAGGTGATCTTCATCACGTCGGGCATGTCGGCGGGGTTGTGCAGTTCCTTCTGCGTCCCGTCGGAGAGGTTCAGCCTGTAGACGACGCTGGGGGCGGTGGCGATCAGGTCGAGGTCGAACTCGCGCTCCAGCCGCTCCTGGATGATTTCCAGATGCAAGAGGCCGAGGAAGCCGCAGCGGAAGCCGAAGCCGAGCGCCGCCGAGCTTTCCATTTCATAGGAGAAGGAGG
Source organism: Mesorhizobium sp. A556 (assembly GCF_054489545.1). Classification (NCBI taxonomy): domain Bacteria; kingdom Pseudomonadati; phylum Pseudomonadota; class Alphaproteobacteria; order Hyphomicrobiales; family Phyllobacteriaceae; genus Mesorhizobium; species Mesorhizobium sp. A556. Next base: position 106,349 of record NZ_JBTMXA010000002.1, on the reverse strand, counting down.
CGTCGTTGAGGCGCAGCCGGCCGACGGCGGCGCGCAGATCCTCGAAGTCGGCGGCGTCGACCGGGAACAGGCCGCAGAACACCACGGGCTGCGCCGGCTTGAAGCCGGGCAGCGCCTTGTCGGTGGGGCGCTTGTCCTCGGTGATGGTATCGCCGACGCGGGTGTCGGCCACTTCCTTGATCGAGCCGGTGATGAAGCCGAATTCGCCGGGGCCGAGTTCGTCCACGGCGACGCGGGCGGGCGTGAACACGCCGGTGCGCTCGACCAGATACTTGGCGCCGGTGCCCATCATGCGGATGGTCTGGCCCTTCTTCATGACGCCGTCGATGACGCGCACCAGGACGATGACGCCGAGATAGGCGTCGTACCAGCTATCGACCAGCATCGCCTTGAGCGGCTTTTTGGCGTCGCCCTCGCGCGGCGGCGGCAACTGGTTGACGATGGCCTCCAGCACGTCGGGGATGCCGATGCCGGACTTGGCCGAAATCAGCACGGCTTTCGAGGCATCGATGCCGATGACTTCCTCGACCTGCTCGCGGATGCGCTCGGGCTCGGCGGCGGGCAGGTCGATCTTGTTCAGGACCACGACGATCTCGTGGTTGTTGTCGATGGCCTGATAAACGTTGGCCAGCGTCTGCGCTTCGACGCCCTGGCTGGCGTCGACGACCAGCAGCGAACCCTCGCAGGCGGCGAGGCTGCGCGAGACTTCATAGGCGAAGTCGACATGGCCGGGCGTGTCGATCAGGTTGAGGATGTAGTCCTCGCCATTGTTGGCGCGGTATTTCAGGCGCACCGTCTGCGCCTTGATGGTGATGCCGCGCTCCTTCTCGATGTCCATCGAGTCCAGCACCTGCTCCTTGCCGGCCATTTCGCGCGCATCCATGCCGCCGGTCAGCTGGATCAGCCGGTCGGCAAGCGTCGATTTGCCATGGTCGATATGGGCGACGATGGAGAAATTGCGGATGTGGGAGATAGGTGTGCTCATGGCGCGCGCTTTAGCAGGCAAGACAAGCAGCGGCAATGGGCAGCAGCAATGGGGGCCGGCAAACGACGGAAGCACGCAGGAAGCGGCGACCGGGGCGGCTTCAGGCGGGCATGCGGGAACGGCAAAACATTAAATTGTAACCAAATTTGTTAGCGCGAAATTCGCGACCTGCATGGTAAATCGGCGGCCAAGACTGTTTCCGGGGGCTATCATGCTGTCGAACCGATCCAAATTCCTTGCATCCGAGAGTGGCTCTCTCGTGCCGATCTTCGCTCTTTCGCTGCTGCCGCTGCTGCTCGCGGTCGGGCTGTCGGTGGACTACACATCGGCCACGACGACGAAAGCGGACATGCAGAGCGCGCTTGACGCCGCCAGCCTGTCGATCGTCACCATGCCCAAGGATGCATCGCGCGCCGACCGCCAGACGGCCTTGCAGGCAGCGTTCCTCGGCAATGGCGGCAACGGCGCGGCAGCGCTCAATGCCTTTTCCATTGGCGCGGACGGCACCGTCAACCTGCAGGCATCGGCAACATACGCCATGCCTACCAACTTCATGCAGCTTGCCATGATCAAAGCCGTGCCGGTTGGCGTCCAGACATCCGTCAACAAGACGCCGGCCTTGGTCGAAGCCACGTTCAAGATCGACCTGGCTTCGGGCTGGTGGAGCAAGAAGATATATCTGTATGGCGTGAAGTTTGGCGAAACGAAAGCGCAAAAGCTCCTGGAGATAGATTATACCTACAAACAATACAACTATACCTATAAGTATGGTGGAAAAAATGAGACTATATCCGAGCCGAAAGGCTACGGCACGACCGTTGTCAATAAAATTACAACTGTGTCTGGAAAAGAAAAACTTGAACCGATACAGTCTCAAACATGCGATACTAAAGTAAGCGACACCAACAATGCTCCGGCAGGGGTAATTACAAACGATGCGCAGCGGAAAGACGGCAAGAAAATCTATTTCCAGACGACGTGCCCCCCGCCCAGCAACGAGGGCGCGGTGATTGACGTCAGCCAGATGAACAGCCTGTACCTGCAAATGGATGTGTACAAGACCAACGGATTGCAGCCGACCAACAAGCTGAAATCCGATGACCCGGAAACGTCGGATCATTTGTATATCGGCAATCCGGACATCCAGGACGGCAAGATGCTCCAGGTCGAACAGAAAAAAGTCGTCGACATCTTTACCGCCGTTCCATGCGGCAAGACCAGCAAGCAAGCCTGGGAAGATGGCGGTTCGGACGACGACATGGCCGAACATGCCGACTTTTCCTATTTCGTGACCGGCAAATGCGATTTCAACAAGCGCCCGTCCGAAACTGTGCTTACGCAGTAGGAGCGGCCCGACCTACCAGCGCAATACACGCCTGCCGACTGCTGCGCCGAGGACGGCAAGCAAGGCAATTGCCACGCTGTACCAAGTGGCGACGAACAGGGGCGAGTCGTCGGGACAGTGGATGGCATAGAAGCCGGCTCCGATGCCTCCGGCCAGAAGACCGGCCACGGCTCCCGACAAAAGAGGTCTGGCCGGCGCTCCACGGCGCAGGGCCGCGAGAAGAACGGCAAGCGGGGCGATGCCGATCAGCGGTATGAACAGGAGACAGACCGTACTGTTGGTCCCGATCCAGCGGACATACCAGCCCGATGGCGGCACAACCATCATCTCGCCGAGCACAGTCATTGCCAGCAGCGCCGGAGCCAAGGCAAGAAGGCCTGCAATGCGTGGGCTTGCCTGCGGCCGAGCCAGCACCGCCGTACAGGCAAGCGCTGTTATCGCCAAGGTCACAGCCATGGCGATCTTCAGCAGGAAGCGGGGCGTCTCGACGGCCGATTGAAAATCGGGGCGAGGTCCAAGCAAGCTGAAAAACACCGCCGCCGCCAACAGGAGGGCGATGACAATCGCGCCGGCAAGCGCCAAGCCGAATGACGGTCCTGTCGCTCGTGTGTCTATGGCCAGGGTGGCGATAAGATCGTCGGTTTTCATGTCAATCGTTCCCGAACCGTTTTGCGATCGCGGCCAAACCCCGATGGAATGCGACACGGACGGCGGCCTCCGTCATACCAACGGACTTGGCGGTCTCGGCAATAGAGCGTCCCTCGACAGATATGGCGCGCACGACCGTCCTTTGGACCGGCGTCAAAGTCTCTATTACCCGGCCGATGTCCCGAGAGCTGACGCTCTGCCTCTCGGGTTCGGCCAACGTTTCTGAAAAGTCCGCTATATCTATTTCCATAGCGCGACCGCGCCGGCGAAATGCGTCGATTATCTTGAACCGGGCGACTGCGAATACCCAAGGCAGGACTGCGGCATCCTGCCTCCAGGTGTGGCGCTTTAGATGGATCGCCAGCAACGTCTCCTGCACGATGTCCTCTGCGTCGATACCACCCAGCGACAATCGCTTCCGCGCAAAGCCGCGCACCCGCGAAGCGACCTCAGCCAGGAAAGCCGCATAGGCCCGCTCATCTCCAGCAATTGAAGCCCTGAGCAACGCGGCAAGTTCGGCTTCGCCAGCGATCCGCACACGGTCTCCCTTATTATTCGGCCGCCGACGCTCGCTGTTACGGGCAGCAGCGGAAATGTCCAAGCAATGCAGCCAACGATCACGAAACTGTGTTGCCTGGCAGCGGTAACAACGGCGGCTGGCCCGCGAAATGCCGATGAATGCGTTGCCAGCAAGAAAGGCAGCCGACCAGCAAGATTTGCGCAACGCCGCACCCGCGGCGCCGCAAAATGCCGGCGCCCGTCAGAGACGCCAACCACCCAGAGGAGACTGCAATGAAGTACATTTCCCGGACCACCCTTCCCGCGCTCGCCTTCGCTCTTGCTTCGAGCGTGCTTTTCGCCGGCGCTGCCGCCTATGCCGACGATGCAATGAAACCCGCCGACAGCATGAAAACCGACGCGATGAAGCCGGGCGACGCGATGAAACCGGCCGACGCGATGAAGGCGGAAAAGATGATGAAGGAGTGCATGGACAAGGCGGCCATGGAAACCGACACGATGAAGAAAGACGCGGCGACCAAGGCCTGCGACGCCACCAAGGCGAACTAGGAACAATCGATATTCAGCGATCGGGCGTGGCGCGTGTTCAGTTCGCCTGTATCGGGCCGTCCCTGCCCACTGCGAAGGACGGCCGTTCCTCCACCAGGGCCAAGACGAAGCCACGCACAGGAATGTGAGGCGATGTCGCCCGATTGATGCCGTATGATTGTCCCCAAATACACGATTGGAGCCATCCATGACGAAACGACTGAATTCGACAGCAAGCCGCATGTCCAGCCTTACCGGAACCGTGCTGGTTGCCTTGGCGATCTCTGCGGCCGGCTTCGCCTTCTGGCAGATGCCGGCGAAAGCCGCCGAGGACGCGGTGGTCATCCCGGCGCCGACTATGGACGAACAGGCCGCATCCGGCACCGAAACGGCGGTGTTTGCCGGCGGCTGCTTCTGGGGCGTGCAGGGCGTGTTCCAGCATGTCAAAGGCGTCGACAGCGCCGTGTCCGGCTACACCGGCGGCAGCGCCGATACAGCCTCCTACGAGACGGTCGGCTCGGGCCGCACGGGCCACGCGGAATCGGTCAAGATCACCTACCAGCCGTCTGAAATCACCTATGGCCAGTTGCTGCAGGTGTATTTTTCGGTCGCGCATAACCCGACCCAACTGAACTATCAGGGACCGGACCAAGGCACGCAGTATCGCTCGACCATTTTCGCGGCGAACGACAGCCAGAAAAAGATCGCCGCAGCCTACATCGCCCAACTCGACAAGGCGAAGGCGTTCGACCAACCGATCGTGACGACGCTGGAAACCGGCAAAACCTTCTATCCCGCCGAGGCCTATCATCAGGATTTCCTGACGCTCAACCCGACCTATCCCTATATCGTCTATAACGACCTGCCCAAGGTCGAGAACCTCAAGCAGATTTTCCCCGTGCTTTATCAGGACAAGCCGGTATTGGTGATGGCTCAGGCCAAGGAATAATTGGGATAATCGGGATTTGCACGGCACGACCCACGCGGCGGCGCTCGACCACGACCGGCTGGCGGCTCTCCAGAAGATTTCGTTCAACTACTTTCTGGAGGAGTGCAATCCGGCCAACGGGTTGATCGCCGACCGGACGCGCCCCGGCGTTCCGGCCAGTATCGCGGCGGTCGGCATGGCGCTTACCGCCTATCCGGTGGCGGTGGCGCGGGGATTCATGACCCGCCATCACGCTCGCGAACGGACGCTGGCGACGTTGCGCTTCTTCTGGAACAGTCGCCAGGGGCCGGAAAAGGACGCGACCGGCTACAAGGGTTTTTACTACCATTTCCTGGACATGCAGACAGGCCGCCGCGCCTGGAATTGCGAACTTTCCACCATCGACACCACCCTTCTCATGGCGGGCATTCTCGTTGCCGCCGCCTATTTTCGCGAGGACGAAGAGGAAGAAGCGGAGATCAGGAAACTGGCCGACGCGCTCTACCGACGTGTCGACTGGAAATGGGCGCAGGACGGCAACGCTGCGGTGACGATGGGCTGGCGGCCGGGACGCGGCTTCCTGCCCTATCACTGGATTGGATATGACGAGGCGCTGATCCTCTACATTCTGGGCCTCGGCTCGCCCACCCATCCGCTGACTGCCGAAAGCTACCGTGCATGGCTGACCGGCTACCGCTGGAAAAAGCTTTACGGGCGCGAGTTTCTCTTTGCCGGACCGTTGTTCATCCACCAGATGTCGCACATCTGGATCGACTTTCGCGGCATCCAGGACGCCTTCATGCGCGAGCATGGCAGCGACTATTTCGAAAACAGCCGGCAGGCCACCTATGTGCAGCAGCAATACGCCATCAACAATCCGCGCGGATTCGAGGGCTACCATGCCGATTGCTGGGGCATCACGGCAAGCGACGGACCGGGACCGCAGGGGGTAAACAAAGACGGAGCTGCGCGGCGCTTTTACGGATACCGCGCCCGAGGCGTACCCTTCGGCCCCGACGACGGCACCATTTCGCCCTGGGCGACGGTCGCGTCGCTGCCTTTCGCGCCGGAAATCGTGCTGCCGGCGCTGACCCATTTCCACACGATCGGCCTGAAGGACGATCATCGCTACGGCTTTACCGCGAGCTTCAACCCGACACTGGGCGGCAGCGACGACAACCCGCGCGGCTGGCAGGCGCCGGAGCATGTCGGCATCAACCAGGGACCGATCGCGCTGATGATCGAGAACTACCGCAGCGACTTCATCTGGAAGCTGATGCGGGGCTGCCCGTATGTCATCGCCGGCCTGCGGCGCGCGGGCTTTGCCAATGGATGGCTGTAGAATACCCGCTATTTCGGCTCGCCGGTCAGCGGATCGTATTTGATCTCCACCTTGGCCTTGTCGGTGGTGTAATAAGTCACCTCATAGGCACCGTCGTCCCAGTCGATCTCGCTGATGTAGCGAAAGCCCTGGCGCTGCTCGACCTTGGCCACGATTTCGGACAGTTTCTTGGCGTTCTGCGGCGGAAACCTGTTGGCATCCTGCGCTGTTGCCGCGCTGCCCATCAACAACAGGCCGGCAGCGGCGGCGGAAATCAGTTTGAGCATGGTTTTCCCTCATTCGAATTGGAGTAGGTGAACCCGGACGGGCCAGCTTTGTTCCATTTCAATCCAGGGTCCGCCGGAACCGCACCAGCGCCGTGCCGGCAAACAGCACGACAAAGCCGACCAGCCAGACGATCTCCGTGGCGATGGCCGGCAGTTCCGCGCCTTTCAGCATCACCGCGCGCACGATGCGCAGGAAATGCGTCAGCGGCAATATCTCGCCAAGGGTCTGCGCCCAGGCCGGCATGCCGCGATAGGGGAACATGAAGCCGGAAAGCAGGATCGACGGCAGGAAGAAAAAGAAGGTGAGTTGCATGGCCTGCATCTGCGTGCGCGACACGGTCGAGATGGAATAGCCGAGCAGGACAAGCCCGAGCACGAAGACAAAGATGCTGGACAGCAAAAGCGGCAGGCCGCCGACAAAGGGCACGAAGAACAGCAGCTTGGCGGCGATCAGCACCACCATGACCTGCACCGCGCCGACACAGGCATAGGGCAGCACTTTGCCCAGCATGATTTCCAGCGGGCTGGTTGGCATGGCCAGCAGGTTTTCCATGGTGCCGCGCTCGGTTTCGCGCGTCAGCGCCACCGCCGTCATCATCACCATGGTCATCTGCAAGATGACGCCGAGCAGGCCCGGAACGATGTTGTACTGGGAGACGCCTTCGGGATTGTAGAGCCGATGCACGACCACATCGAGCTGGCTGGCGGCGTTCTCGGCCGCCTGATCCTGCCTGCCCTGCGCCCGAAGCAACGCCTGTCCGGCGACCGTTCCCAGCGTGGAGATAGCGCCGGACGCCACCGACGGATCGGTCGCGTCCGCCTCGATCAGGATTTGCGGATGATCGCCGCGCTCGACGCGCCGGCCGAAATCGGCGGGAATGGTGACGACGAAGGAAACGTCGCCGCGAGCCAGAAGGAAATCGGCCTCGGCCTCGGTCTCGACGATATGGTCGAAACGGTAGTAGCCGGTATTTTCCAGCGCCGCCACCATGGCGCGGCTGTACTGGTCGCTGCTCATCGCCAAGAGGGCCGCCGGCAGGCGCTTGGGATCGTTGTTGATGGCAAAGCCGAACAGGATCAACAGCATCAGCGGCACGCCCAACATCATCGCGAAAGTGACGCGGTCGCGCCGCATCTGGATGAATTCCTTGGCCAAAAGCGCGTTGAGGCGGGCGAGGGAGAAGACGGCGTTCATAGCAGCACCATCTCATCCGGCCCTCGGCTATGGCCTCGGGCATTCGTCACTCGAAAAGCCCATTTGGGGGCTTTTCGTTCGCTTCGCGAACCGCTCCTCATCATCCCATATTGTCCTTCGAGCCGGCCATGAACTGGATGAACACGTCTTCCAGGCTGGTTTCGCCGGGCGTCACCTTTACGCCCTGATGATTTTTCTCGACATCGGCAAGGGCTGCCTTCAGCGCTTTTTCGTCGGAGCCGACGACGTGCAGCGTCGTGCCAAACGGGGCCACCTGGTCAACACCGGGCTTGCCTTCAAGCGCTGCCGCGACCTCGTTGAGTTTCGGCCCGGTGACGACGAACGTGGTCAGCCCCGCGTCGCGGATGACCTCGTCGACCGTGCCGGTCGCCAGCATCTTGCCGTAGGAAATGTAGCTGATGCGGTGGCAGCGCTCGGCTTCGTCCATGTAGTGGGTGGAAACCAGCACGGTCAGGCCGCCGCGCGCCAGCCGGTGGATCTCGTCCCAGAATTCGCGCCGCGCTTTCGGATCGACGCCGGCGGTCGGCTCGTCCAGTAACAGCAGCTTCGGCTTGTGCATGATGCAGGCGGCGAGCGCCAGCCGCTGCTTCCAGCCGCCCGAAAGCGTGCCGGCAAGCTGGTTGCGGCGCGAAGTGAGGCCGAGGTCCTCCAGTGTATCCGATACGTAGTCGCCAAGTGGCTTCAACTGGTAAAGCCGCGCCACGAATTCGAGATTCTCGCCGATGGTAAGGTCTTCATAGAAGGAGAAGCGCTGCGTCATGTAGCCGACCTCGCGCTTGATCTTCAGGCTGTCGGTGCGGATGTTGAGGCCAAGCACGGTGCCTTCGCCCTCGTCAGGCGTCAAAAGCCCGCACATGATGCGGATGGTGGTGGTCTTGCCCGAGCCGTTCGGCCCGAGAAAGCCGACGATCTCGCCCTCCGCCACGTTCATCGTCACATGGTCGACGACGGTCTTGTCGCCGAACCGCTTGACCAGGCCGTGCACGTCGATGACGTTCATTAGCGCATGCCTCTGGCATGCGAGCGAATAGGGAGTAGCGAATAGCCAATAGGGAAAAACAATCTCGACATTTTCACTCTCGAACCAAACTTTCTATTCGCTACTTCCCTATTCGCTCACCAGCCCCACATCCACGATCTGCCCCGGCTGCAACGCCCCGGCATTGCCCTGCGGGCGGGCCTCGACCAGATAGACCAGCTTCTGCCGGTTCTCGAGCGAGTAGATGACGGGCGGGGTGAATTCCGGGTCGGGCGAAACATAGCTGACCCTGGCCTTCAAATCTGGCCCGCAGCCATCGCAGTGTACGCTGAGCAGCGTGCCGATCCTGATCGAGGAAAACGCGGCTTCGGGAATATAGACAGTGAGCTTGACCGCGCCGTCCGGCAGCATGGAGATGACCGGCGCGCTCGGGCCTGCCGTGTCGCCCGGATTGCGGATTACGTCGTCGATGCGGCCCGCTGCCGGCGCGGTCAGCGTGCGCTGGGAAAGCCGCCAGTGCGCCTGGTCAAGCGCGGCCTGCGTCTGCTTGACCTGATTTTCCGCTGCCTTGATGGTTTCCGGCCGTGCCGGCAGCCGCCCGACCGCCAGATTGGCCTCGGCCTGGCCGATCGCCGCCTGCGTAACCTCCGCCTGCGTGGTGGCATCGTCGAACTGCGCCTGGGTGGCGACGTTGCGCTGCAACAGGTCCTTTGTGCGCGCCAGCGTGCGGTTGGCGTCGTCGACCTGAGCGCGCGCCGAGCGCAGTGCTGCTTCCAGCACCGCAATCTCCTCCGGCCGCTTGCCGACCTGCAAATCGGCAAGCTGGGCCTTCGCCTGCGCCAGCGCCGCCTCGGCCAGCGCCACGGCTATGCTGGCGTCGTCGCTTTCCAGCGTCGCCAGCGGCGCGCCGGCTTCGACGCGGTCGCCGCGCCTGACCGAAATCGTCTCGACCTGCGCCACCTCGATCGGCGCCAGCAGCACGTAGTCACCCTCGACATAGCCGACGGCGAGCGGGGCGGCCGGCGCGCATGCCGAAAACAACTGGACGGCAAGCGGTATCGAACAGAGGAAACTCATGAACCTTGCCCCTTTGATCCCAATCCCTTCGATCCGGGCCCTTTTCGGGCATCCAGGATGACGCCGAGATTGTTGGCGGCAACCGCCGCCACCTGAGCCGCTTGCGCCGCGCCGATGCCGCTCCAGCCCATGCGGCGCAGCACCGCCTCGCGGCCGATGCGGAAATAGACGATCTGCCCGATCAACGTGAATACGGTCAGTTTGGTCGCATCGCTTTCGGCGGGTTCGCCGGTCGCCTGCTCCCACAGAAGGCACAGGCGGCGATGCGTTGGCTCGAACACGCCGTCATAGATGCGGTCCAGCGCCGGCGACGGGCTTGCCATCTCGCGCAAGATGAACTGCACGATTTCGCCGGCTTCAGGACTGGCGACAAGGAACGTCACCATGCGGTCGAGCACTGCGAACAGTTTTTCGCGCGCGCCTTCCGGTGTGGCGACTTGCCCATCCAGCGGCCCCAGCGATTGGCCGGCAATGGCCTGGATGGTTTCCACGATATGGTCGGCAGCGGCGATGCGCAGCCCTTCCTTGCTGCCGAAATGATAGGCGATGGAACCGATATTGGCGCTGGCGTCGGCCGCGATCTGCCGCGTCGAACTGCCGTCGTAGCCATATCGCCCAAACAACCTCAGCGCCGAAAGAATCAACGTCGCGCGGGTCGCTTCAGGCGACAGCGCGCGCACCGGGGATTTCGTCGTGGGTTTGGCCATCACCTTATTTAATCAATCGATTGATTAATGTCAATTGAGACGCCTCTCTCCAAATTTGCCGCTGCCGCAATTGATTTGAGCGGCACGCCGGGCTTTAGTCGGCCATGGCCAAGGAAATAGAACGAAAATTTCTGCTGAAGGATGCGTCGTGGCTTGCCGGCGTCGAGAAGAAAATCGCCATCGTCCAGTTCTATCTGGCGATTTCGGCGGAACGCTCGATCCGCTTGCGCATCAGCAACGGCAAGGCCGCCAAGCTGACGCTGAAATTCGGCTCCGACCTCGCCGAGCGTGACGAGTTCGAATATGCGGTGCCGCTGGACGAGGCGAAGGAAATGATGGCATTTGCCATCGGCACCGTCATCACCAAGACCCGGCATCATGTGCGTCATCAGGATTATCTCTACGAGGTCGACGTTTTTTCGGGCGATCTCGACGGCCTGATCGTTGCCGAACTGGAAACGCCGGACCGGGTGGCGGACGCGATGCTGCCCGTCTGGCTCGACCGCGAGGTGACAGGCGAAATCCGCTATTCCAACGCATCGCTGGCGCTGAACGGCTTTCCGGAGCTGGTGCGGTGACCCGGCGGCAAAGGCTTGGCGGGCGGCCTTCACGCCCGGCGCATACTGAATGACTGGGGTTACCGACACGCTGCTCGACCGGCTGGGTCGATGGATTGCAGGCCGGCTGCAGGCCGAATCCTCCGGCTATGAACCCTACACGCCCTCCGATCCCGAAACGCTGCGGCGCGCGCTGGAACCCGGCGACATCCTTCTGGTCGAGGGCAACCAGAAGATTTCAGCGGCGATCAAGTACCTGACGCAATCGACGTGGTCGCATGCGGCCTTTTATATCGGCGACGCCATGCCGGAGCCGCAGGACGGTTCGGAGCGGCCTCGCCTGATCGAGGTGACGCTCGGCGAAGGCTGCGTCGCGGTGCCGCTGTCGCGCTATCGCACCTACAATACGCGTATCTGCCGCGCGAGCGGGCTTTCGCCGGACGACCGCGACCGCATGGTCGCCTTCATGACCGGCAAGATCGGCCTGCGCTACGATCTGAAGAACATTTTCGACATGTTGCGCTATTTCCTGCCGACGCCACCGGTGCCGGTGCGCTGGCGCCGCCGCATGATCGCCTTCGGCTCGGGCGATCCGACCCGCGCCATCTGCTCGACGCTGATCGCGCAGGCCTATGGCGAAATCGCCTACCCGATCCTGCCGGAAATCACCCGCGCCCCCGGCCGTGCTTCGGCGCAGTCGAACTATTCACGGCAGGAAATCCTGCATATCCGGCATTATTCGCTGTTTACGCCGCGCGATTTCGACCTTTCGCCCTATTTCCGCATCGTCAAGCCGACGCTGGAATACGGCTTCGACTACAAGGCGCTGATTTGGGCGAAGCCGGCGGCGGCCGGGGTTTCTGAAGGATAGGGTTGCCGGTATGTTTTCAGGGCAGCCAGTTCCAGAACCTTGCCGCCAGCCAGCAGATGGCTGTCCAGGCAAAGCCGGCGCACCAGCCGGCAAGGACGTCGGACGGCCAGTGGACGCCGAGATAGATGCGGCTGGTGCCGACCGCGAGCGTGACCAGCAGCGCAAGCGCCAGCAGGTAGATCCGGCTCATCCGGCCGGGCAGGAAGCTGCCGGCCATTGCCGCGAGCGTCAGGTAGGTCACGGCCGACATCATCGCGTGGCTGCTCGGAAAAGACAGCGTCGATACGTGGCTGAGATGCGAAACGAGATCGAGGCGCGGCCTGTCCACGACAAGCTTGAGCGCGTTGCACAGGACCTGGCCGCCGGCCAGCACAAGGAAGACGAACAGCGCGGCAGCCAAGCGGCGGACCAATAGCAGGTAGAAAATGACCGCGGCCATGACCAGCAAAAGCACGATCACGCTGCCCAGGCTGGACAGGTCGCGGATCGCCTCTTGCAGCCATAAAGGTCCGATTGGCATGTCCGGATGGCCGGCTTGGCGAAAGGCAAGCAGCATCTGCGTGTCGAAGGCATGCGGCGGAACGGCTGCTGCTACCCACATCAGCACGGCGAAGCCCAGTGTGCCTGCAATCGCCACCAGCACGGCCATGGCGGTGGAAGCGTTGATCCTACCCGAATGCCGGCCTGTCATCTCAATCCTGCGGCTTTTCAGGCATCATCGGCCCTGCAAATATGGCCCGAGCGTGATCAGCCCCACCGCCACGATGGCGAGCGCCAGGCCTATTGCCTGCAATGAATTGAGGCGCTCGCCGAAAAAGGCCAGCGCGATGGCATTGACGGCGACAAGCTGTATGACCGCCGACAGGCTGAGCGATACACCCATGCCGAATTCGCGGATCAGGCGCAGCATGATGAGGTTGCCGAGCGAGTAGAGCGCCAGGGTCAGCAGCAATTTGCCAAGCGTGGGCGCAAGTCCCCAGTATTTCGCCACGGTCGCCGCCAGCAGGAACACCCCCGTCGACAGGCCGAGTTGAAACAGGCCCCAGAAACTCATTTTATTGTCCGCCTCGAAATGACCAGCCCAGCCTTGTTTCCGAAGCGCTGGTCGCGGTCAAGAGACGAAGTCAGTTCCTGAGCCGGTAGCCAGTGCGGAAAATCCAGCTGACGATGGCGATGCACACAAGCAGGAACACGATCGTCATTCCCAGGCTGACGCCAATGGACACGTCCGCCTTGCCGTAAAAGCTCCAGCGGAACCCGCTGACGAGATAGACGACGGGGTTGAACAGCGTGACCGTGCGCCAGACCGGCGGCAGCATGTCGATCGAATAAAAACTGCCGCCAAGGAAGGTAAGCGGCGTGACGATCAACAGCGGCACCAGTTGCAACTGCTCGAAGCTGCCGGCCCAGATGCCGATGATGAAGCCGAACAGACTGAACGTCACCGCCGTCAACACCAGGAAACCCAGCATCCAGAACGGGTGCTGGATGTGCAGCGGCACGAACAGCGTGGCCGTCGCCAGGATGATGAGGCCAAGCGCAATCGACTTGGTGGCCGCCCCGCCGACATAGGCGAGCACGATCTCCAGATAGGACACCGGCGCGGACAGAAGTTCGTAGATGGAGCCGACGAATTTCGGGAAATAGATGGCGAAGGAGGCGTTGGAGATAGACTGCGTCAACAGCGACAGCATGATCAGCCCCGGCACGATGAAAGCGCCGTAGCTGATGCCGTCGACCTCGGTGATGCGCGAGCCGATGGCCGAGCCGAACACGACGAAATAGAGCGTGGTGGAGATGACGGGCGAGACGATGCTCTGCAGCAGCGTGCGGTAGGCGCGCGCCATTTCCTGCCGGTAGATCGCCCAGACGGCGCGCGGGTTCATGCGGCGCTCCTGACCAGATTGACGAAGATTTCCTCCAGCGAACTGTTCTTCGTCTCGAGGTCGCGGAACTCGATGCCGGCGGTGGCGAGGTCGCGCAGCAGCGAGGCGACGCCCGGCCGATCGCTCTGGTCGTCATAGGTGTAGGTCAGTTGCTGGCCATCGGCGGAAAGCTCCAACCCGTAAGTGGCGAGCGGGGCTGGGATGGCGTCGAGAGGCTTTCGCAGTTCCAGCACCATGCGCTTGCGGCCAAGCTTGCGCATCAACTCGTCCTTGTCCTCGACCAGAATGATCTCGCCATGGTTGATGACGCCGACGCGGTCGGCCATCGCCTGCGCTTCCTCGATGTAATGCGTGGTCAAGATGATGGTGACGCCATCCTCGCGCAGCCGCCGGACCATCGCCCACATGTCCTGGCGAAGTTCGACATCGACACCGGCGGTCGGCTCGTCGAGGAACAGCACCCGTGGCTCGTGCGACAGTGCCTTGGCGATCATCAGCCGGCGCTTCATGCCGCCGGAAAGCGTGATCGCCTTGGCATCCTTCTTGTCCCACAGCGACAGGTCGCGCAGCACCTTTTCGACGAAAGCCGGGTTGGCCGGCTTGCCGAACAAGCCACGGCTGTAGCTGACGGTTGCCCACACCGTCTCGAAGGCGTCGATGGTCAGTTCCTGCGGCACCAACCCGATCAGGCTGCGCGCGGCGCGATAATCCGTGCCGATGTCGTGGCCGTCCACCGTCACCGTGCCAGACGAGCGGTTGACGATGCCGCAGACGATGGAGATCAGCGTCGTCTTGCCCGCGCCGTTCGGCCCGAGCAGCGCGAAAATCTCGCCGCGCTCTATGTCGAGATTGATCGTCTTAAGCGCGGAAAACCCGCTCGCATAGGTCTTCGAGACCCCGGAAATGGCAATGATGGGCTGCATGGAGACAAACTGCTGCTTGAAAAGGGACGTTGGAAGAAGGCTGAATATCGTGTCACGTATGCAGATATCAATGCCGCTGCTGACATTTACGGTCAGTATCCTAAGGTCGGTGCTCTACGTTGCCCCCCTCTGTCCTGCCGGACATCTCCCCCGCAAGGGGGGAGATCAATCTCTTCGGCATATCCGACAATTTTCGACATCGCAGAATGAACGACAAAATCGCGGCAGTCTGATCTCTCTCCTTGCGGGGGAGATGGCCGGCAGGCCAGAGGGGGGTGCGACGGAACTCGACGCTAGCGATTGGCGAAGCTTTCCACTGAATCGTAAGGCGGCTTGCCCGCGATGATGTCCGCATAGAGCCCGAAATCGACATTGCCGCCCGACAAAACCACGGCCACGCATTTGCCGGCGATGTCGATCTCGTCCGAAGACAACGCGGCAAGCGCCACGCAGCCGCCCGGCTCGACCACCAGCTTCAGATATGCCATCGCATCGCGCATCGCCGCCGCGACGGCTTTTGGCGTAACCGCGACGCTGCCGGCCAGATTGTGGCGGTTGATCTCGAAAGTGATTTCGCCCGGCTCCGGCGTCAGCAGCGCATCGCAGATGGAGGTGTGGCCGGGCTCGACGCCAATGCGCTTTCCGGCGGCCAGCGAGCGGCGGGTGTCGTCGAAATGCTCCGGCTCCGCCCCCCAGAGCATGGTCGCGGGCGAGGCATGCTTGATCGCAACGGAAATGCCGCCGACAAGGCCGCCGCCGCCGCACGGCACCACGACGGTATCGAGTTTCGCGCCGAGTTTTTCGGCCTGGGCTACCAGTTCGAGGCCGATCGTGCCCTGCCCGGCAATGATGGCCGGGTCGTCATAGGGCGGCACCAGCACCATGCCCTTGTCGACATAGGCCTGGGCAAGGGCTGAGCGATCTTCGCGGATACGGTCGTAGAGAACGACTTCCGCGCCCATGGCCCGGACGTTGGCGATTTTCATCGCCGGCGCATCGGACGGCATGACGATGACCGCCTTGATGCCGAACATGCCGGCCGAAAGCGCCACGCCCTGCGCATGGTTGCCCGACGAAAACGCGACGACGCCCCGGCTGCGCTCTTCCGGCGACAGCGAGGAAATCTTGTTGTAGGCGCCTCGAAACTTGAACGAACCGGTACGCTGCAGCACTTCCGGCTTGAACAGAAGCCGTGCGCCGAAACGCTCGTTCAGCATCGGCGATTCCAGCAGTGGCGTCTCGACGGCCAGGCCGGCAAGGCGGGTGGCTGCGGCGCGAATTTCGGAAATTCCGGGAGGGGCGGGTATGGCGGGCATGCGTGGCTCCTGCTGTTCAATCCTGAGAGACTATTTGGAAATTCTACCCTGCCGGCCATCTGGCGTGGTTTTCTGCGCTTCCGGTGCTCACGTACTGTAGTACGCTTCGCTCGCCGCCGATGGCGACCCCGAAAGCCACGCCAGATGCCTCGGCAGGGCGAATTATCAAACAGACCCTGAGCAGCCCTTGTGCACGAAAACCACCGCGACGCGCCATTGGAAAGTAGGCCGCGCCGGCAAACGGCCAACCGATCGCCACCGCTGGAACAACAGCCGCCGGCAAAAGGCAAAGCCATCACGCAATATATCTCAAAACCGCTAAAATCTGATTTGAACCGGATGCCCTCGCCGCCGTTATGGCTGAGCACAGGAGAACCAGACCATGCACAAGATCATCACATCTGCGACGCTCGCTCTAGCCCTTGCGGCAACCAGCCTGCCCTTCTCGTTCAGCGCCGCCTCGGCGCAAGACATCGAACTTCACCTTGGCCGCGACGGCCCGACCATGCAGTTGCGGGACAATTGCGATCCGGACCGCGAGGACTGCCGGCGGCGTGATCGCAATGACCGCCGCGACGACAATCGCGAGAGCCGCCGGCACGACCGCGGCTGCACGCCGGACCGGGCGCTGGACAAGGCCGAACGGATGGGCATTCGACGCGCGCGCATCGCCGATGTCGGCCGCCGCACCATCGACGTTGCCGGCCGTTCAAGAAACGGCAATCGCGTGATCGTCAGCTTCGACCGCCGCGACCGCCGCTGCGGCGTGATCGGGTAAAGCACCGGGTTCGTTGGCTGTAGACAGTTGAGAGCAACTCAACGGTAGCCGTTCTGCCGGCGGCACTCCCACCCCGAACCCCTCCCCACAAGGGGGAGGGGAACACTGATGCGACCAGTCGTTCGTAAGCCGCTAATATTGTGACAGTTGCCGCTTGATTCCCCCTCCCCCTAGTGGGTTGGGGGTGGGGGCGCCTTGGCAGAAACCTGGGCCGGCTGGCATGCAAAACCATTCAGCCCAAGTGGCCTAGGCAAATCCCACTCCCGCCGACGAGCCTGCACACTCCCTTCACCCCAACAGCGCGCGCTTGCGCTTTTCGCCGCCGATTTTGCGCCAGCTATTGAATCGGTGCGTGGCGGCGGCGAAGGATATCTTCATCTGCTGCGCCACCGAATAGCGCGACTTGCCTTCGTCGAACAGGCGGTAGCAGCACTCCACGCCCTCCTCGGTCAGTTTGCCGTCGGGCGCCTTGTTGTGCGGATTGGCCGGATCGAACCGTTCGACCTCGGCCTCGATCATGCCCTTCAGGCGCTGAATATCCGCCTCGATGGAGGCAATGAGATCGAGCACGGGCTTCGCCTCGAATGCCTTGTGGTGTTGCTTGGCCGTCATGCGGCTGCCTTTCTCTATTGGCTTAGGTTTCCCTATATAAGTGGCGCTTCGCCGCTAAAAAGGGTCTCTTTCATTTTTGAGGGCGAAAATTCCGGACCCCCTGAACGATCGCCAATTGACCTCGGCGGGCTCATTCTCTAGTTTAGAATTATTCTAAACTAGAGAACCGCTATCATGCTTTCCCGTGTTATGGGCTTTGGCCGTCGCCGTTTCGATTCGCTGTCGGAGCAGGAAGTGCTGGCGCTCGCCATTTCTTCCGAGGAAGACGACGGGCGCATCTACCGCGCCTATGCGGACGGGCTGGCGGAAAGCTTTCCGCAGTCGGCCAAGATGTTCGAGGCAATGGCGGTCGAAGAAGATGGCCACCGCGCTTCCCTCATCGAGTTGCACAAAAAGCGCTTCGGCGAACGCATTCCGCTGATCCGGCGCGAGCATGTCAAAGGCTATTACGAACGCCGGCCCGACTGGCTTGTGCGGCCGCTTGGCATCGACACGGTGCGCGCGCAGGCCGAGACGATGGAACGGCAGGCCTATCTTTTCTATGTCGAGGCCGCCAAGCGCACCACCGACGCCTCGACCCGCAAACTTCTCGGCGATCTGGCGGCGGCCGAACAGCGCCACGAAACGCTGGCGCAGCATCTCGAACAAAAGCTGGTGCCGGGCGATGTGCGCGACGGGGAAGCCGCGACGGAGCGTCGCCAGTACATCCTGACCTATGTGCAGCCGGGGCTGGCCGGGCTGATGGACGGCTCGGTCTCGACATTGGCGCCGATCTTCGCCGCCGCATTCGCCACGCATGACACTTGGCAGACGCTGTTGGTCGGGCTGGCGGCCTCGATCGGCGCGGGCATCTCGATGGGCTTCACCGAGGTCGCCTCCGACGACGGCAAATTGTCGGGGCGCGGCTCGCCGAGCAAGCGCGGCCTGACGGTCGGGCTGATGACGACGCTGGGCGGGCTTGGCCATGCCCTGCCCTATCTCATCCCGCATTTCTGGACGGCGACGATCGTGGCCGCCATCGTGGTGTTCTTCGAACTGTGGGCGATCGCCTTCATTCAGAATCGCTACATGCAGACGCCGTTCCTGCGCGCCGCCTTCCAGGTGGTTCTGGGCGGCGCGCTGGTATTCGCGGCAGGCGTGCTGATCGGCAATGCCTGATCGGGGCCTGACTACAGCCGCCAGAACGATTTGGCGCATTCGCGGCGAACGTCCTCCCGCGTCAGACCAAGGTCGGACAGCATGCGGTCGTCGATCTCGGCCAGATCGCACCGCTGCAAATGGCGGTCGTAGGTGCGCCCGATGCACGCGCACAGGCCGCGCAAGCCGAACAAACGGAAACGCGGGCGCGTGGCCGGTTGTGGGCGGGCGAGGTGAAATTCGGTCATGGCTGGCTCCTTGATCTCGCCCGAGAATAGTGGTTCTCTGCCTTCAATACTTCGATGGAGAGCGAACCATGAAAGACGGACCCGATCTTGCCCGCATCGCCAACCTTGTCGGCGACCCGGCGCGCGCCAACATGCTGACGGCGTTGATGACGGGAACGGCGCTGACCGCCAGCGAACTGGCGCAGGAAGCGGGCATCGGCATGCCCACCGCGAGTTCGCATCTTGCCAAACTGCTGGAGGGCGGACTGTTGAGCGTAGCGAGCGAAGGCCGGCACCGCTATTACGGGCTGGCCGGCCCCCAGGTCGCCGGCATGCTGGAGGCGATCATGGGCGTTGCCGCGACGCTTGGGCCAAGACGGGCGCGGCCCGGCCCGCGCGAAGCGACGCTGCGCGAGGCGCGCGTCTGCTACGATCATCTGGCGGGTGAGCATGCGGTGAAAATGCTGGACGGTTTTCTGGAACGGCGACTGCTGGTCCGCGATGGCGACGAAATCAGGTTGAGCGAGCACGGCGCTTCGCATTTCCGCGCCATCGGCATCGACCTTGATGCGCCAGCGAAATCACGGCGGCCGGTGTGCCGCGCCTGCCTCGACTGGAGCGTGCGGCGCTCGCATCTTGCCGGTACGCTGGGTGCGGCCATCCTCGACAGGATCATCGCCGAAAGATGGGCGCGCCGCGAGAAGGGCAGCCGCGTGGTGACGTTCTCGCCCAAAGGCAGGATGGAATTTGCGAAAGTGTTTCTGGGGTGAATGCCGGGCGTCGTCGGATAAGGGTGCTATCCACCGATCAGCCGAAAGGAATGTGATGGAAAAGGCACAGTCCGGGCAATGGCGTCAAAACCCACCAAAACACCCCGGATTTGCCGCATTCCCGCCACGAAGCGACGCGGTTTCAGCCGAAAGTTAACATCAGGTTCACCGACTATTCATGCTTGCGAGCTAGGATGTTCGCAATCGGACGGGACATCCGAAAATCGGGACAGGGACTTGAGTAACATGCGTATCTGGAGCCACATCGCGGGCTATGCCGCCGCCATTCGCGAGTTCGTTTCGCCGACCTATCGGCCGGAGCGCTACTACATGCGCGGCCCCGGCCCGGCCTGCGCGCGGAGCGGCCATTCTCTCGGCATCAGCGCTCATTGAGCCTCGCCATGATCGCCGCAAACGGTCACAACGGTCGGGTCGCCCGACCGCTCGCCGATCATCGTACAACCAGTTGGCGTACAGAGCGACCAGCCGCCGCCGGTCGCCCCTGAGGCGGCCAGCACCAGCCTTTTGAGCGGTGCTACCTTCGGCGCGTAAACCCACCAGCCATCTTTCAGGACGGAGCCTTCGGGCGGGTCCATGCCGGCTCCCGACCCCTTAATGCGCGCCTCCACGACCTGAAGGCCGGTGGGCGTCACCTTCCAGTACTCCCGCCAGCGGGTTTTTTCCACCGAATGCGTCCACGACAGCGTGAAAGCCATCGCGGCAAGCACCGTCACCTTGCCGGCCGCGAGGATGCAGAGGCTCATGCGACGGCAGCGGTCTGCCGCGCCCGCCACCAGTGCCAGCCGATCCAGGCGAAGGCCAGCGCCCAGCCGAGTTCATCGGTCAGCGGAACGGCCAGCACCAGAAGCAGCCCGGCGGCGAAGGCGACGATGCGCTCCCACCAGGCGGCGGGCGCAAAAAGGAAGCCGACAGCGGCAACGCCCCACAAAAGGATGCCCATGCAGGCCTTGGCAACGATATAGACCACCTCGACCGGATAACCGTAGGCTGCCGCAATCGGGCCGGGGTCCTGCAGCATCAGGGCCGGCGTATAGACGGCCATGAACGGCACGACGAAGCCGGCCATCGCCAGCTTGGATGCCTGCACGCCGATCTTCAGGCCGCTTTCCTTGGCCAT
Source organism: Mesorhizobium sp. A556 (assembly GCF_054489545.1). Classification (NCBI taxonomy): domain Bacteria; kingdom Pseudomonadati; phylum Pseudomonadota; class Alphaproteobacteria; order Hyphomicrobiales; family Phyllobacteriaceae; genus Mesorhizobium; species Mesorhizobium sp. A556. Next base: position 85,594 of record NZ_JBTMXA010000002.1, on the reverse strand, counting down.
GGGCGCGGCCGCGAAGGCGGCCAGCGCCACCGGCGGGGTGAGGTCCGCCATGATGCCGAAATAGAAGACGAACATATGGCTGACCACCAGCGGCACGCCGAGCGACAACAGTGCGGGGCCGGCGAGCGACGAGGTGATGATGTAGTTTGGGATGGTGGGGATGCCCATGCCGAGCACCAGGCAGGTCAGCATGGTCAGCACCAGCGACAGGAACAGATTGTTCTCGCCGATGGAGATGATCCAGCCGATGAAGGTCGAGGCGATGCCGGTGAGCGTCAGCGTGCCGATGATGATGCCGACGATGGCGCAGGCGATGCCGACGGGCAGCGCGTTCTTGGCGCCTTCGGCCAGCGAATCCACGCAGATGCGCAGCGTCTGGCGTCCGCCGTTGAACATGAGGCAGGCAACGACCAGAGCCAGGATGACCAGCGCCAGGATGTTGACGCCGTATTCCATGAAGGAGGCGGCGGCCACGCCAAGCGCCAGCCAGAACACCACGCGGAACGCAAAGGGTCCGATCGACGCCGCCAGCGGCGTGCCAAGGATCAGCACGACGGTCAGCGCCAGCCCCATGGTGCCGGCGAAGATCGGCGTGTAACCGGCGAACAAAAGATAGACCAGCGCCGCCAGCGGCAGCACCAGCGGCCAATGCAGGCGCACCGCGGTCCACGGGTTGGGCAACGACGCCTTGTCCATGCCGGAAAGGCCCTGCTTGCCGGCTTCCAGATGCACCTGCCAGAAGCAAGCGCCGAAATAGAGCATGGCCGGGATGATCGCGGCCTTGACCACCGACGCATAGGGAATGTTCAGCGTCTCGGCCATGATGAAGGCGACCGCGCCCATCACCGGCGGCATGATCTGGCCGCCCATGGACGAGGTTGCCTCGACGGCGCCGGCAAAGGCGGAGCGGAAGCCGAAGCGCTTCATCAGGGGAATGGTGAATTGGCCGGACGCCACGACATTGGCGACCCCGGAGCCGGAAATGGTGCCCATCAGCGCCGACGAAAGCACGCAGACCTGCGCTGGGCCGCCGCGCCATGTGCCGACGAGGCCGAGCGCGAAATCGTTGAACAGGGCGATCATGCCGGCCCGTTCGAGGAAGGAGGCAAAGACCACGAAGATGAAGATATAGGCCGCCGAGACATAGACCGGGGTGCCGTAGATGCCTTCCACGCCGAAGGCGAAGGTATCGACGATCTGGGAGAAATCGTAGCCGCGATGGATGAAGGGCGGCGGCAGATGGTTGCCGACGAAGCAATAGGCGAGGAACAGGAAGGCGATGATGGCGAGCGGCAGGCCCATCAGCCGCCTGGTCGCCTCAAAAACCAGCACCACCAGCACGCTGCCGACGATCAGGTCCGGCACGGTCAGGAAGCCGGAGCGCATGATCAGTTGGGTGTAGAAAACCCAGTGATAGACGCCGGTCAGAAAGCCGAGGATGCCAAGGGTCCAGAACAGGATCTTGGCGGCCCTGGACGTCGTGCGCAGATTGGCGACAAGGCCGAAGCCGAGCAGGAGCAGGAAGCCGACATGCATGGCCCGCACCACCTGGCTCGGCAGATTGCCATAGGCGGCGGTATAGATCTGGAACGCGGAGAAGGCGACCGCGATCAGGAAAGCGACCTTGCCCATCATCCCTTCGCCGAAGCCGGGCGGCAGGCCCTCTACATGCTCCTCGACCTCCGGCATGTGGATGATTTCGGGGTTTTCGGCGGCCTGATTTACGGCTTGGCTCATCGAATGCATTCCTCTTGCCGGAGCGCTAAATCCAAGGCACCTCCTCCAGCCTGCCGGCCAGAGGAGGTGCTAAGAGCTTGTCAAGGATGCCGTCAACTACTTCAACAGGCCGACTTCCTTGTAGTAGCGCTCGGCGCCGGGGTGCAGCGGGATCGGCATGCCGTCCAGCGCCTTGGCGGCGTCGATGCCCTTGGCGGCGGCATGCGCCGCGACGAGTTGATCGAGATGCTCAAACAGAAGCTTGGTCATCTGATAGGCCGTCTCGTCCGAAACGTCGCTCTGGGTGACCAGGAAATTGCCGACGGCAGCCGTCGGTACGTCCTCGGTCTGGCCGTCATAGGTGCCGGCTGGGATCATGACCGAGATATAGGGCGAGCCGATCTTTTCGACATCCGCCGCCGGCACCGAGACGACGTTGATCGGCAGCGAGGTCGAAAGATCGCGGATCGAGGCGACGCCAAGGCCGGCCGACTGAAGCGTGGCGTCGAGCTGGCGGTTCTTGATGAGTTCGACCGATTCGGCGAAGGGCAGGTATTCGACCTTGCCGAGATCCTCGTATTTCATGCCGGCGGCTTGCAGGATGGCGCGCGCGTTGAGTTCGGTTCCGGATGCCGGCGCGCCGACCGACAGGCTCTTGCCTTTGAGGTCGGCCAGCGTCTTGATGCCGGATTCCTTGCTGGCCACGATCTGGATGAAGTTCGGGTAGATGGCGGCGATGCCGCGCAACTTCTCCAATTTGCCACGGAAGCCGGCCTCGGTGTTGCCTTCGGCTGCGAACTTGACCGAATCGCCCAGTGCGAAGGCGATCTCGCCCTTGCCCTGCTCAAGCAGGTTGAGGTTTTCGACGGAAGCCTTGGTCGCCTGCACCTGGACGCGGGCGCCTTCGATGTTCTTGCTATAAATTTCCGAGAGCGCGACGCCGAGCGGATAATAAACGCCCGAGGTGCCGCCGGTCAGCACGTTGATGAACTCCTGAGCCGCTGCGGAAGCGACGCCGGCGCCGAGTGAAAACGCGACGACACCGGCCGCGATCAGTCTGGTCCTGAAATGTTGCATGCAATTCCTCCCCGACATGCCTCGTTATCAATCTCGCAACACCGTCAGCGGCGCTGGACGGGCGAGTTTAGACAGCGTTCGTCAAATGCCAACCGATAATTGCATCGTAGAACGATGTTTTTCGACCGCCATCCCGGACGCTGGCAGGGAGGCGGCGCGTGGTCAGGTGCCGAGGCCGTCGAACAGGATGGTGGAGAGATATCGTTCGGCAAAGGACGGGATCACCACGACCATGTTCTTGCCGGCATTTTCCGGGCGCGAGCCGACGACGATGGCCGCCTGAAGGGCAGCGCCCGCGGAGATGCCGACCGGAACGCCTTCAAGCCGCGCGACGAGCCGTGCATTGGCGATGGAATCCTCGTTCGAAACCGTGACGACCTCGTCATAGACGGAGGTGTCGAGGATTTTCGGGGCGAAACCCGCGCCCAGCCCTTGAATCTTGTGCGGGCCGGGCTGGCCACCGGACAGGATGGCGGATGCAGCCGGCTCGACGGCGACGATCTGCACCGAAGGCTTGCGGGCCTTCAACACCTGGCCGACGCCGGTGATGGTGCCGCCGGTGCCGATGCCGGCAATGAAGATGTCGACGCCGCCTTCGGTATCGTTCCAGATTTCCTCCGCGGTGGTGACCCTGTGGATTTCAGGATTGGCGGGGTTTTCGAATTGCTGCGGAATGACCGAGCCGGGAATGGAGGCGGCCAGTTCCTGCGCCTTGGCGATGGCGCCCTTCATGCCCTTGGCCCCTTCCGTCAGCACCAGTTCCGCGCCCAGCAGCGCCAGCATCTTGCGGCGCTCGATGGACATGGTTTCCGGCATGGTCAGGATCAGCTTGTAGCCCTTGGCGGCGGCGGCGAAAGCCAGCGCAATGCCGGTATTGCCGGATGTCGGCTCGATCAGCGTCGACTTGCCGGGCGTGATCCGGCCCTCGGCCTCCAGCGCCTCGATCATGGCGACGCCGATGCGGTCCTTGACCGAGCCGATCGGGTTGAAGAATTCGAGCTTGGCCATCAGCTTGGCGACGATGCCCTTCTGGGCAGCGAACTTGTCGAGCCGCACCAGCGGCGTGTCGCCGATGGTCTCGGTGATGGAATTATAGACGCGGCCGCGGCCGGGCGCACGCGCAGGAGTGGCAGGCTTGGTCATCGAGTGTCTCTCCGGGTCGTCGGGCTAATAAGGCTGTCGCGGCGGCATGATAGAGATGGAGGCGAGAAAATCCGAGTGGATGGCGTGCTTAAAGCTACCCGTTCAAGGAAAGTCATTTCCGAACTCTGTATTCAGACGGAATAATATTCCTGCACGGGTCATCGACATGCCCGTCAGGCGCGTCAGGCATCCGATTGAACCGGCCGCCGGCCGTCAGCTTTTAGGAGCGTCATGGACGACGCGCCAGATCGTGCCGGAACCGTCCTCGGTAACGATGAGCGCGCCGTCTTTCGCGACCGCCACGCCGACCGGACGGCCCCACACCTGTGCGTCGGAAACGACGAAGCCGGTCATGAAATCCTCGTACTCGCCGGTCGGCCTGCCGTCCTTGAATTTCAGGCGAACCACCTTGTAGCCCGTGCGCGCACCCCGGTTCCACGAACCATGCAGCGCAACGAAGGCGTCGCCCTTGTAGTCGGCGGGGAAATTTGCACCCTCATAGAAGGCGATGTTCAGCGGTGCCGAATGCGCCTGCATCAACACGTCGGGCACCGTGGTCTTGCCGGCAAGATCGGGGCGCTCGCCGGCATGGCGCGGGTCCTCGTGCTCGCCGATGTAAGTCCACGGCCAGCCATAGAACGCGCCCTGCCGGACGGTCGTGGCGTATTCGAACGGAACGTTGTCGCCCAGCCCGTCGCGCTCGTTGACAACGCACCACAACGCGCCCGTGGCCGGCTGTACCGTCATGCCGGAGCAATTGCGCAAACCCGTTGCAACGACCCGCTCGTTGTTGCCGTCCGGGTCGAAGGCGCGAACTTCGGCCCTGCCCTGCTCCGAACCCCAGGCGGCTCCCAGCGGCGCGGAGGCCGTCCATGCCTCGAGCCCGCCGGCGGGCGCGCTGCCGATGTCTTCGGCCACGTTCGAGCCGGAACCGACGGACAAATAAAGCGTCTTGCCGTCCGCCGAGAAGGCGATGTCGCGCGTCCAGTGATGGTTCGAGGGAATGCCGGCGACGACGGTTTCCGGCTTGTCCGACGCTTCGAGGTCGCCGGACTTGTAGGGGAAGCGGACGACGCTGTTGGAATTGGCGACATAGACCCATTGCGGATCTACAGCCGGATGGAAGGCTATGCCGTAGGGTTGGTGCAGGCCTTTGGCGAAGACCGCGTCCCTGGGCTTTTCACCGGGGTCGCCCAGGCGATAGACCAGCACGCGGTTGGCCCTGGAATCCGAGATGAAAAGGTCGCCGTTCGGCGCTACACGCACGACGCGCGGACTGCGCAGGCCGGATGCGATCAACTCGGCCGAAAAACCCGGCGGCAAGTGCGGCCGGGCGTCCTTCGGCATCGCCACCTTGTCGGCGCTGTTCGAAGCCGATTCCGTCACGAACGGCTTTTGCAGATCGTCCGGCCGGATCAGGCGGCGAACGCCCGGCCCATCCTGCCGCCAGTCGCCAAACGCGGCTTCGCCTTTCAGGACAGTATCGTCCGCCTGCTGGGCGTAGGCCGCTCCAGCGGCAAGAAAAAGCGCGGCGATGGCGCTTAGGGCGGCGAGGCGGTGCATCGCTGTCTCCATGAAGTGAACCAGGAAGGCAAACCGGCCGAGGCCATGGCCGTTCCGTTGCGCACGAGGATGTGAACGGCCTGCTGCAAGAAGACCGGAGGACACGGATGGCGGGGATCAGGTTCCCGCTTCGTAAAAATCGTCGTCCAATCGCTTTTCCAACTGCACGAGATCGGCCGGCAGCGGCATGCCCATGGCGCGCATCTCCGACAACTTTTCCCGGAGCTGTTCCTGAATTTCGTGCTGATCCTGCGGCTGGTTGATCATCTCTTCCATCAAGAGGGCAATCTGGGCCTTGAACTGTTCGAGCGCCATTTTTGTCTCCCTGCAGAGCCGGATACGATCAGCGCAGCATGCGGGAAATAAGCTGCGCCGTATAGTCGACCATCGGAACGATGCGCGCATAATTCAGGCGCGTCGGCCCGATGACGCCAAGCGCGCCGACGACGCGGGCGTCCTTGTCGCGATAGGGCGCGACCACCAGCGACGAGCCGGACAGCGAGAACAGCTTGTTTTCCGAGCCGATGAAGATGCGCACGCCCGAGCCCTGCTCGGCAAGGTCGAGCAGTTGCATCAGCCCTTCCTGCGTCTCCATGTCCTCGAACAGGTGGCGCAGAAGCTCGATGTCGGCCTGCGCGGTGACGTTTTCCAGCAGATTGGCGCGGCCGCGCACGATAAGCCGCGCCGGCAGGCCGCCTTCGGTGCCGGCCCATACCGCCAGTCCCTTTTCCACCAGGCCTTGCGACAGCGAATCGAGGGCGAGCCTGGTCTCCTCCTTGAGGCGCGCGATCTCCACCCTGGCCTCAGCCAGCGTGCGACCGCGAATATGGGCGTTGAGGAAATTCGAGGCCTCGTGCAACTGCGAAACCGTTATGCCGGCCGGCAGATCGACGACGCGGTTTTCGACATCGCCGTTTTGCGATACGAGCACGGTCAGCGCCTTGGTCGGCTCAAGCTGGATGAATTCGATGTGCTTCAGCGCCACTTCGTTCTTGGCGGTCAGCACAAGGCCCGCACCCCGCGACATGCCCGACAGCATCTGGCTGGCGTCCGTCAGCATGTGTTCAAGCGTCATGCCCGAGCCGGACGCCTTCACCTGCGCTTCGATGGAACGGCGCTCCTCGTCGGACAGGTCACCCAGTTCCATGAAAGCGTCGACGAAGAAGCGAAGCCCGGTCTGCGTCGGCAGGCGTCCGGCCGAGATATGCGGTGCATAGATCAGGCCGAGATGCTCCAGATCGCTCATCACGTTGCGCACGGTGGCCGGCGACAGCGATGAGGGCAAGATGCGCGACAGCGATCGCGAGCCGACCGGCTCGCCGTCCTTGAGATAGGATTCGACGATGCGCCGGAAAATATCGCGCGAGCGCATGTCGAGCGACTGCAACGCCGGCGACTGCATGTTCGGATCGGTGATCGGCTTGGTCATCGGAGCAAAAACCTCTGTCCTGAGGATATAGAGGTGGATGCCGGGGACGCAAGCCGGGGTGCGTCGAGGGCCTTTTCCTTTGCGCCTTGCTTCTCATGCGGCTACAAGCCGGCCAGGATTTCCAAACTCACGAGAAAGATGCCCGAATGCGCCCTTCCAAACGCCAGTTCGACGAAATGCGTGCCATCTCCTTCGAACGCGGCATCTCCAAGCATGCGGAAGGCTCCTGCCTGATCAAGTTCGGCGACACGCATGTCCTGTGCACGGCGAGCCTCGAGGAAAAGGTGCCGGGCTGGATGCGCAATTCCGGCAAGGGTTGGGTGACGGCGGAATACGGCATGCTGCCGCGCTCGACCGGCGACCGCATGCGCCGCGAGGCGTCCTCCGGCAAGCAGGGCGGGCGCACGCTGGAGATCCAGCGGCTGATCGGACGGAGCTTGCGCGCCGTGATCGATCTGCAAGCGTTGGGCGAACGGCAGATCACCGTCGACTGCGACGTCATCCAGGCGGATGGCGGCACCCGCACCGCCTCGATCACCGGCGGCTGGGTAGCGCTTTACGATTGCCTGCGCTGGATGGAAGCGCGCCAGATGGCGAGCGTCCAGCGCGTGCTGAAAGACCATGTCGCGGCGATTTCCTGCGGCATCCATGATGGCCAGCCGGTCATCGATCTTGACTATCCGGAAGATTCGACCGCCGGCACCGACGCCAATTTCGTCATGACCGGCAAGGGCGGAATCGTGGAAATCCAGGGCACCGCCGAAGGCGAGCCGTTCTCCGAGGAACAGTTTTCCGCGCTGATGGGACTGGCCAAGAAGGGCATCGCGCGGCTGGTGGATCTGCAGAAAATGGCGGTGGGGTGAGGGGCAGCGTCACGCCATGACCCCCTCCGCCATCCTCGAATCCGCGCTGTACGTCACCGATCTCGATGCGGCGGAAGCGTTTTATGCCGAGGTGCTGGGGCTGGAAAAGATCGCGAGCGTCGCCAACCGCCACGTCTTTTTCAAATGCGGATCGGGCGTGTTGCTCTTGTTCAATGCCGAGGCGACGCGCCAGCCGCCCTCGCCCGACGCGAGGCTGCCGGTGCCGCCACATGGGACGACCGGGCAAGGTCATCTGTGCTTTGCCGCCACGGCTGAGGAAATCGCGGATTGGAAGATCCATCTCGAGGCGAGAACCATCGCTATCGAGGCCGATTTCGAGTGGCCAGGCGGTGGCCGCTCAATCTATTTTCGCGATCCCTCCGGCAATTCGCTGGAATTCACTGAGCCAAGAATCTGGAACCTGTGATGCATTCTCTCAATGGGAAAAAAATCGTCGTCGCCAGCCATAATGAAGGCAAGCTGCGCGAATTCGCCGATTTGATGGGGCCGTTCGGCTTCGAGGCGAAATCGGCCAAGGAATACGACCTGCCCGAGCCGGACGAAACCGGCACCACCTTCGAGGAAAACGCCTATATCAAGGCGTTCGCGGCGGCCAGCGCCACCGGCCTGCCGGCGATGTCCGACGATTCCGGCCTGTGCGTGGACGCGCTCGACGGCGCGCCCGGCGTCTACACCGCCAACTGGGCCGAAACGCCCGAGGGAACGCGCGATTTCGGCATGGCCATGCAGCGCACCGAAGTGGCGATGCAGGAAGTCGGCGCGAAGGAACCGGCGGCCCGCACCGGCCGCTTCGTGGCGGTCATCTGCCTGGCGTTTCCCGATGGCGAGGCCGAATATTATCGCGGCGAGGTGGAAGGCCAGCTTGTATGGCCGCCACGCGGCGATGTCGGCTTCGGCTACGATCCGGTGTTCTTGCCGGACGGCTACGCCAAGACGTTCGGGGAAATGTCGGCGCAGGAAAAACACGGCTGGAAGCCAGGACAACCGGATGCGCTGTCGCACCGGGCGCGGGCCTTCCAGAAATTTGCGCAAGCAAGGCTGGCAAGGCTCGGCTCGGAATGATGATGAAACTCGACCGATCCCCCGGTTTCGGCATCTATATCCACTGGCCGTTCTGCGCGGCCAAGTGCCCTTATTGCGACTTCAACAGCCATGTCCGCCACCAGCCGGTCGATCAAGAGCGGTTTGCCCGCGCCTTCGAGACGGAGCTTGCCACCATGCGCGCCCGCACCGGGCCGCGCGAGGTCACCAGCATTTTTCTGGGCGGCGGCACGCCCTCGCTGATGAAGCCGGAAACGGTCGGTGCGGTGCTGGAGGCGGTCGCGAAACACTGGACGGTGCCGGCTGGCATCGAGGTGACGCTGGAGGCCAACCCCTCTTCCGTCGAGGCGGAGCGTTTTCGCGGCTACCGCGCCGCCGGCGTCAACCGCGTGTCGCTGGGCGTGCAGGCGCTGAACGATACGGACCTGCGTTTTCTCGGCCGGCTGCACAATGTGTCGGAGGCGCTCGTGGCCATCGGGCTGGCGCGCGAGATTTTCCCGCGCCTGTCGTTCGACCTGATCTATGCGCGGCCCGGCCAGACGCCGGAAGCATGGGAGGCCGAGCTTGAGCAGGCCATCGGCCACGCAGCCGACCATCTGTCGCTGTACCAGTTGACCATCGAGGAAGGCACGCCGTTCCACGCCCTGCACCGGGCGAAGAAATTCGCCATTCCCGACGACGACCATGCCGCCGAACTGTATGAAATCACGCAGGAGATCACCACGGCACGCGGCCTGCCGGCCTACGAGATTTCGAACCACGCCAAGCCCGGCGCGGAAAGCCGGCACAACCTCACCTATTGGCGCTACGGCGAATATGTCGGCGTCGGTCCCGGGGCGCATGGCCGCTTTGTCGAGAACGGCCACCGCGTGGTGACGATTGCTGAAAAGATGCCGGAGACCTGGGCCAATCTGGTCGAGGCCAAGGGGCACGGCGTGGTCGACGGCGAGATCCTCAGCCGCTCGGAAGAGGCCGACGAATTCCTGTTGATGGGCTTGCGGCTGGTCGAGGGCATCGATCTTGCCCGCTACGAGACATATTCGGGGCGCGGCCTGTCTTCGACGCGGCTGTCGACGCTGCAGGAGGAAGGGCTGGTCGCACCGGTCGGCAATTCGCGCCTGCGCGTCACGCCCGCCGGAATGATCGTGCTCGATGCGGTGGTGGCCGATCTGGCGCGCTGAAAAGGGCGCACCTTTGCCAAGCGGCGCCAAGCCGTGCCACACAGGGCGAAACAAGGGGTCCGCATGATCGGCGACGCGATCAAATACAGCTATGTGATCGGGCAAACGGAAATGACCGCCCGGCCGCTCGAGCCGGCGCTCTATCTGGTGGCGACGCCGATCGGCAATCTGGGCGACATCACGCTGCGCGCGCTGGAAACGCTGGCCGCCGCCGACATTCTCGCCTGCGAGGATACGCGGGTTTCGCGCGTGCTGCTTTCACGCTACGGCATCCGCCGCCGCACTACCGCCTATCACGAACACAATGCGGCCGAGGCCGGGCCGAAGCTGATCGCAGCGCTTGAACGGGGGCAAAGCGTGGCGCTGATTTCCGATGCCGGCACCCCGCTGATTTCCGATCCCGGCTACCGGCTGGTCGGCGAGGCGCAGGAGAAGAACATCCGCGTCGTGCCGATCCCCGGCGCTTCCGCCCCGCTCGCGGCGCTCACCGCCTCCGGCCTGCCCTCCGACGCCTTCCTGTTCGCCGGGTTCCTGCCGGTGAAGGCGGGGCAAAAGCTGACGCGGCTTCAGGAACTGAAAGCGGTGCCGGCGACGCTGATCTTCTTCGAATCGCCGCGCCGGCTTGCCGATACGCTGGCCGCCATGGTCGAGACTTATGGCGGCGCGCGAAAGGCCGCGATCGGGCGCGAACTGACCAAGACTTTCGAGGAGATGCGCCCCGGTACATTGCAGGCGCTGGCCGATCACTATTCGGCCGCCGATACGCCAAAAGGCGAAATCGTCATCTGCGTCGGCCCGCCGGAAACAACCGTGGAAGAACCGGCGGATATCGACCGGCTGCTTTTGGCCCTGGCAAGCGAGATGCCGGCTTCCAAGGCGGCGGGCGAAGCGGCAAAAATGACAGGCGGGCACAAGCAGGCGCTCTATCGGCGGCTGCTGGAGTTGAAGGAAGGTTGAAGGCGGCGGTGGCTGACCAGCGAGGCGAACGGCAAAAGACGCTGGCTCGGCGCAAATCGGCCTATCGGCGCGGGCATCGTGGCGAAGGGTTGGCGGCGCTGGCTTTGCGGCTGAAAGGCTTTCGCATCCTCGCCCGCCGCTACCGCACAAAACTCGGCGAGATCGACCTGATCGCGCGGCGCGGCGATCTGGTGCTGATCGTCGAGGTCAAGGCGCGCAGGACGCTGATCGAGGCGATGCAGGCCATCGCCCGCGAATCCGAACGGCGCATCGAGGGGGCGGCCGATCTGTGGCTGTCGCGCCAACCGGACTATGGCAGGCTGTCGGTGCGCTTCGACATGGTGGCGGTGTTGCCGTGGCGCTGGCCGGTGCATGTGGAGAATGTTTTCCACGGACGCAGCTGAAATAGACCCTTTCGGACTTGAAACCGTCACCGCTGCCGGTTATCGCCGGCTTGCCGGTCTTAGCCGGCCTACCGGAGATTGAAGATGACCCTGCCCGACAGAATGAGCATCGATGAGCGCAGCCCGTTCTACAATGCCGAAGCGCTTGAGCGCGGCGTCGGCATCCTCTTCAACGGCAAGGAGCGCGAAGACGTCAGCGAATATTGCGTGAGCGAAGGCTGGATACGCGTCGCCACGCCGAAATCCAAGGACCGCTACGGCCAGCCGCTGACCATCAAGCTGAAGGGCGAGGTAAAGCCCTTCGTCAAGGAATAGATTTTCGAGCCTACAACCGCGCGTTAGCCGGCGATGCGGAACCCGGTCGGCGCATCGGTGCTGTCGGCCGCTTCCGTCCTGACATCGGCCACGACGGCTCCGGCCGGCCCTTGCCAGAACCGCTCCAGCATGAGTGTGACAGCGCCGTCCGGCCCGGCGACGAGGGCTGCGACCGAGCCGTCCGGCTCGTTGCGCACCCAGCCTTTTAGGCCAAGCCGCTCGGCTTCTTCGCGCGCCCAGAAGCGGAAGCTTACGCCCTGCACGCGCCCGGTAATATGCACCTTATAGGCCCTGGTCATCGTCGTGTTACTTGCATTGGCAAGCCTCCCTGCGGCTGCGTGGTCAGTTTCTGGACCGGCCATGGCTTCGTCTCCGGTGTCGCGTCGAAGCGGAAGCGCGAAAGCAGCACCGCCAGCGCGATGATCGCCTCTTGCATGGCGAACGCCGCACCGATGCAGACACGCGGCCCTGCCCCGAACGGCAGATACTGGAAGCGGTCGATCTTTTCACGGTTTCCGGGATGGAAGCGCTCCGGCATGAAGGCGTCCGGCTGGTCCCACAGCTTGCGGTGGCGATGGATGACCCACGGCATCACCAGCACAGCGGCTTTCGGCGGAATGTACAAATCCTTGTAGTGTTCCGGTTCGATCGGCTCGCGGTTGATCGAGGGAGCCGGCGGGTAGAGCCGCAGCGCCTCGTCGAAGGCCGCGCGGGTCAGCGGCATCAAGTCCAGCCATTTGGCCGGGTCCGGCTCAGTAGCCAGCACGGCGTCGATCTCGCGCTCGATCGGCTCGCGCTCCCACGGCGCCTCGGCCAGGCAGTAGAGCGTCCAGCCGAGCGCGCGCGCCGTCGTTTCATGCCCGGCACCGATGAAGGTGATGATGTTGTCCTCGACCTCGGCGCGGGTCAGCCCGTCCGGCCCCTCGGCGCGCAGAAGCAGGGTGAGAAAATCCTCCGGTGCACCATTTGGATCCCGCTTCAGCCGATCCTCGCGCAGCGAAACCGTGTCGGTAACGATTTTTCGGAAATAGGCCATGGTCTTGCGGCCGCGGATGCGGGTCAGGCGCGGCAGCCAGTCCGGCGCGCGCAGAAGATCCAGCGGATCGACCCGGCCCATGGTTTCCAGCAGGCGGTCGATATCCTGCGCGAACGTGCCCTTCTCGCCCGCGATCTCGCCCGAAAACAGCGTCTCGGAGAGGATTTCGTAGGTCAGCATGGTCATGTCGTGGGCGATTTCCGAGACCGTGCCGTCCTCGTAGCGCTCCACGAACTCCAGCGTGCGCTTCAGCATCGGCTGCGCGAACCCAAAGATGTGGCGCGGCGTGAACACTGGGGCCATCGCCTTGCGCGAGCGCTTCCACACCTCGCCCTCGGCCGTCAGCAGGCCGTCGCGCAGGATCGGGCGCAGGATTTTCTGGCGCACCGTCGCCATCTTGTAGTTTTTGGCGTTGTCGACCAACACATGGCGGATGAGGCCGGGATCGTTGGCAATGACCAGCGGACCGCCGATGCCGTTCACCGAAATCCACGGTTCGTTGTAGGTCGCCTCGCCCCACAATTCGAGCGGGTTGCGGTGGACGATGCGGATCATCTCCAGCGCCGAGGGCGGCGAGGTGCGCGGCTTCGGTGCTGGCGGAACGAAGGGGGCGGGCCGGGCGTCCATGGCGTTCTCCGATATGCAACCAATGTAGGGAGGAGGCGAGGCAACGTCCACGTGACCGATGAGTTACCAAAAGGTGCCTGCTTGCCCGATAGGATCATCCGTCATAAATGACAGTCACCAACGGATACCACCTACAATCAGGAGTTTACCTTGAAGCACCAATTGAGCATCATCGTCGGCAGCACCCGCCCCGGCCGCGTCGGCCCGGTCTACGCCGAATGGCTGGAGGGTTTAGCGCGCGCGCATGGCGGGTTCGAGCCGGTGCTGACGGATATCGCGGCCTTCAACCTGCCGATCCTGGACGAGCCGCATCATCCGCGCCTCGGCAAATACGAGCATGAGCACACCAAAGCGTGGGCGAAGGCGATCGACGCCGCCGATGCCTTCGTGTTCGTGACGCCGGAGTATAATTATTTCGCCGCCCCCGCGATCGTAAACGCCGTCGACTATCTGTCGAACGAATGGGCCTACAAGCCGGCCGGCTTCCTCTCCTATGGCGGCGTCTCGGGCGGCATGCGCTCGGTGCAGGCGGTCAAGCCGCTGCTGACCACGGTCAAGGTGATGCCGATCCCGGAGGCTGTGGTGCTGCCGATGCATTCGAATTTGCGGGACGACAGCGGCGTTTTCAATCCGGGCGCGCAAGTGCTTTCGGGCGCAAAGATCATGCTGGACGAGCTTCTGCGCTGGAGCGAAGCGCTGAAGCCGCTGCGGAGCGCCGCATAGTTCATCGACCGTTCGCGGCGTGATTTCGAGCGGCGGTTCCAGCCGGCTCGCAATCTGTGCTCAAATGCCTGCAAACCTTGGAAAATCGGCCGCAAAGGCCTATATCTGGGTGAGCATCGGGCCGCGATTCGCGGCCCTTTTTCCGAGCGCTTTAAGCTGCAGCAATCGAACGGATTTTCATGAGCGACCAGACCGACACCGCCACTGGCGTGCCAGATGAGTACGGCGCCGATTCCATCAAGGTTTTGAAGGGGTTGGATGCCGTCCGCAAGCGGCCCGGCATGTATATCGGCGACACCGACGACGGTTCGGGCCTGCACCACATGGTCTATGAGGTGGTCGACAACGCCATCGACGAGGCATTGGCCGGTCACGCAGATCTTGTTTCAGTGGCGCTCAACCCTGACGGTTCGGTCAGCGTGGCGGACAACGGGCGCGGCATTCCGACCGCCATCCACACCGGCGAAGGTATTTCGGCGGCCGAAGTGATCATGACGCAGCTGCATGCCGGCGGCAAATTCGACCAGAATTCCTACAAGGTTTCGGGCGGCCTGCACGGCGTCGGCGTCTCTGTGGTCAATGCGCTCTCTTCGTGGCTGAAGATGAAGATCCGCCGCCATGGTCATATCCACGAAATGAGTTTTACGCACGGGAATGCCGATGCGCCGCTTAAAGTCACCGGGGACTATGAGGAAAACAATCTGCCCGGCACCTATGAGGGCCGCAGCGGGACGGAGATTTCGTTCTTCCCCTCGACCGACACGTTCACCATGATCGATTTCGACTTCGAAACGCTGGAACACCGGTTGCGCGAACTGGCCTTCCTGAACTCGGGCGTGCGTATCCTGCTGACCGACAAGCGGCACGCCGACGTGGTGCACAAGGAACTGCACTATGACGGAGGGCTGGAAGAGTTCGTCAAATATCTCGACCGCGCCAAGAAGCCGCTGCTCGACAAGCCCGTCGCCATCCGCGCCGAGCGCGACGGCATCACCGTCGAAGTCGCGATGTGGTGGAACGACAGCTACCACGAGAACGTGCTGGCCTTCACCAACAACATTCCGCAGCGCGACGGCGGCACCCATCTGGCCGGCTTTCGTGGCGCGCTGACACGCCAGATCACCGGTTATGGCGAAAGCTCGGGCCTGACCAAGAAGGAAAAGGTCGGGCTGATCGGCGATGATTGCCGCGAGGGGCTGACGGCCGTGCTTTCGGTAAAAGTTCCCGATCCGAAATTCTCTTCGCAGACCAAGGACAAGCTGGTTTCCTCGGAAGTCCGCCCGGTGGTCGAAGGCCTCGTCAACGAGGCGCTCGGCACCTGGCTGGAAGAGCATCCGAGCGAAGGCAAGATCGTGATCGAGAAGGTCATCCAGGCGGCGGCGGCGCGCGAGGCGGCGCGCAAGGCGCGCGACATCACCCGCAAAAGCTCGCTCAGCGTCAGTTCGCTGCCGGGCAAGCTGGCCGACTGCCAGGAGAAAGACCCGGCGAAGTCCGAACTGTTCATCGTCGAGGGTGACTCGGCCGGCGGCTCGGCCAAGGGCGGGCGCTCGCGCCAGAACCAGGCGATCCTGCCGCTACGCGGAAAGATCCTCAATGTCGAGCGGGCGCGCTTCGACCGCATGCTCGGCTCCGAGATGATCGGCACGCTGATTACGGCGCTTGGCACCTCGATCGGCAAGGACGAGTTCAACGCCGACAAGCTGCGCTACCACAAGATCATCCTCATGACCGACGCCGACGTCGACGGCGCGCATATCCGCACCCTGCTCTTGACCTTCTTCTTCCGGCAGATGCCGGAACTGATCGAGCGCGGCCACCTCTACATAGCCCAGCCGCCGCTCTACAAGGTGACGCGCGGCAAGAGTTCGCAATACATCAAGGACGAAGCCGCCTTCGAGGAATTTTTGATCGGCTCCGGTCTGGAAGAAGCCTCGCTGACGCTGGGCTCGGGCGAAGTGCGCATCGGTCAGGATCTGCGTTCCGTCATCGACGACGCGCTGGCCGTTCGCCATCTCATCAACGGCCTGCACACGCGCTACAGCCATGCGGTGGTCGAGCAGGCGGCGATTGCCGGGGGTCTCAACCCGGAAACCTTTGTCGATCTCGCCCATGCAAACCAGATGGCCGAACGGATTGCAAAGCGCCTCGACATCATCGCCGAGGAGACCGAACGCGGCTGGACCGGCCGCATGTCGACCTCCAATGAGGGCGTCGGCGGTTATGTGTTCGAGCGCACCGTGCGCAGCGTCAAGGAATACGCGCATCTCGACCTGGCGCTGATCAACTCGGCCGATGCGCGCCAGCTCGACCGCTATGCGCCACGCCTCGGCGAAATCTACGACCAGCCGCCCGTGCTGCGGCGTAAGGAAGTGTCGGAGACGATCGCCGGGCCGCTGGCGCTGCTCAACGCCATTTTCGCCACCGGCCGCAAGGGCCTGACCATGCAGCGCTACAAGGGGCTGGGCGAAATGAACGCCGAGCAGCTTTGGGAAACCACGCTCGATCCAAATGTGCGCTCGTTGCTGCAGGTCAGGGTCAACGATGCGGCCGGCGCCGATTCGCTGTTTACGCGCCTGATGGGCGACGAGGTGGAGCCGCGCCGCGAATTCATTCAGGACAACGCCCTGTCGGTCGCCAATCTCGACATCTGACCGCGCAGCGTAACGGCGCGCGGCAGGCTGTGCCGCGCTCTGGCGATCAGATTCGGTGTAAATTTCAACCGGCCGATCGGAACGGAAAGTCGCCTGTCACATTGTGAGCATGCACCTCACCATCGTAACAGGAGATTGTCATGGGTCGCGGTATTCTGCTCTGGTTGCTCGGTATTCCTATTCCGATCATCATCCTTATCCTTCTGTTCCTGCGATAGGTGGGCGCCATGCAAGCCACCGTTTCCGCCGTGGAAGTCGCCGGACCCGTCGAATCGTCATCCTCCGCCGTCAGCTGGGGGCCGATTATCGCGGGCGCATTCGCGGCCTCCACACTGACCTTCATCCTGATGCTGCTCGGCTCCGGCCTTGGCCTCACCATGGTATCGCCATGGTCGGGTTCAGGCGCCAGCATCACCACCTTTGCCGCGTCCACGGCCGTCTGGCTGGTGGTCGTGCAATGGCTTTCGTCGGGCGTTGGCGGCTACCTGACCGGGCGGCTTCGTACCCGATGGGTCGGCGTCCATACCGACGAGACCTATTTTCGCGACACCGCGCACGGCTTCCTGGCATGGGCGCTTGCCACGCTTCTCGTCGTGGGCATCCTGGGGTCGGCGCTCACATCCCTCATCGGCGGCGGCGTGCAAGCGGCTTCGACCGTCGTCTCGGGCGTTGCCCAGGGCGCTTCGACCGTGGCCTCGTCAAGCGGCGCTGGCGACAATGCTGGTAATGCAACGTCCTATTTCGTCGATTCGCTGTTCCGGCCATCCGACCCTGCCAAACTGACGGCTCCAGGTAGCGAAGGCGACGCGGCAGCCACCGCGCAAGCCTCCCGCATCCTCATCGCCAGTGCTGCCGAGGGTACGGTTTCCGACGAAGACAAGACCTATCTGTCGCAACTGGTGGCGGCACGCACGGGTCTTTCCGAAGCGGACGCCAAGGCGCGCGTCGACGCCATGCTCGCCAAGGTGGAGGACACCAAGGTTAAGACACAGCAGGCCGCCGATACGGCCCGCAAGGCGGCGGCTACCTTCGCGCTGATCGCTGCTCTTTCGCTGGTCATCGGCGCGTTTATCGCCAGTGCCGCCGCAGTCCTCGGCGGCCAGCAGCGCGACGACGAGGAGACGCTTTACCTCGCCCAACGCTGACACCGCTGCGCAACGAAAAAGCCCGGCGCGAAGCCGGGCTTTTTTCATGGTCGCAATTCGCGTTGCCTAGTGATCCATCGCCTTGACGATTTCCTCGGTCATCTTCTTGGCGTCGCCGAGCAGCATCATGGTGCCGTCCTTGTAGAACAGCGTGTTGTCGATGCCGGCATAGCCGGAGCCGAGCGAGCGCTTGACGAAAAGGCAGGTGCGCGCCTTGTCGACGTCGAGGATCGGCATGCCGTAGATCGGCGAGGACTTGTCGTCGCGCGCCGATGGGTTGGTGACGTCGTTGGCGCCGATGACATAGGCGACGTCGGCCTGCGCGAATTCGGAGTTGATGTCCTCCAGTTCGAACACCTCGTCATAGGGCACATTGGCTTCGGCCAGAAGCACGTTCATATGGCCGGGCATACGGCCGGCGACCGGATGGATAGCGTATTTGACCTCGACGCCGTTGGCCTTGAGCTTGTCGGCCATTTCGCGCAGCGCGTGCTGCGCCTGCGCCACCGCCATGCCGTAACCCGGCACGATGATAACTTTCTGGGCGTTCATCATCAGGTAGGCGGCGTCGTCGGCCGATCCCTGCTTGACGGTGCGCTCGATGCCGTCGTCGCTTTTCGCGGCAGCCGCATCGCCGCCGAAGCCGCCGAGAATGACCGAGATGAAGGAGCGGTTCATGCCCTTGCACATGATGTAGGACAGGATCGCGCCGGACGAGCCGACCAGAGCGCCGGTGATGATGAGCGCCAGATTGCCGAGCGTGAAGCCCAGTGCCGCCGCTGCCCAGCCGGAGTAGGAATTGAGCATCGAGATGACGACCGGCATGTCCGCGCCGCCGATCGGCACGATCAGCAGCACGCCAAGCACCAGCGAGACGGCGACGATCAGCCAGAACACGAGCTTGGCTTCCGTGGCGACCAGCAGCACGATCAACACGACCAGCGCCAGCGCCAGCAGGATATTGATGACGTGTCGCGCCGGCAGCATGATCGGCTTGCCCGACATGCGCCCGTCGAGCTTCAAAAAGGCGATGATCGAGCCGGTGAAGGTGATCGCGCCGATGGCCACGCCAAGGCTCATTTCGACCAGCGCCTGCGCGTGGATCGAGCCGACCTCGCCGATGCCGAAGCTGTGCGGCGCATAGATGGCGGCAGCCGCCACCATGACGGCGGCAAAACCGACCAGCGAATGGAAGGCCGCGATCAATTGCGGCATGGCCGTCATGGCGATGCGGCGCGCGATATAGGCACCGACACCGCCGCCTATGGCCAACCCAAGCACGATCAGGCCGAAGCCGCTTGGCGACGGAACCGCCAGCGCCAGCGTGGTGACGATGGCGATACCCATGCCGACCATGCCGTAGGTATTGCCCTTGCGGCTGGTGGTCGGATGCGACAGGCCGCGCAGCGCCAGGATGAACAGGATGCCCGAAACGAGGTAGAGGAAAGAGGCGAAGTTCGCGTTCACTTCACTTTTCCTTCTTCTTGTACATGGCGAGCATGCGCTGGGTGACCAGGAAGCCGCCGAAGATGTTGACCGAGACCAGCAGCAGCGCCACGAAGCCGAAGCCGGTGGCCGCCCCCGCCGCCGATACGCCAACCGCCAGAAGCGCGCCCACCACGATGACCGAGGAAATGGCGTTGGTGACGGCCATCAACGGGGTGTGCAGGGCCGGCGTCACCGACCACACCACGTAATAGCCGACGAAGATCGCCAGCACGAAAATGGCGAAGCGAAACACGAACGGGTCGATCGCGCCGCCCGACAGCGCATGCGCCGTATTGGCCGCCGCATCGCCGGGGCCGGCGGTGGCCAGATCCTGGATGGCCATGCGCACGGCGGCGGACGCCTGGTCGAGCTGGTCAAGCGCTTTTTGCAAGGCTTCCATCATGCGGTCCCCTTCGATTTGCTTGGCATCGGCTTCTTCGCGGCGGCAGTCTTTTTAGACGCTGCCTTGGCACGCGGCGCGGAGGCGTCGGCGACCATGGTCGTTGCGGGAATGGCTGCCGGCTCGACGCGCGGCTGTTCGGCCTTGGCGAAGGCTGGATGCACAATCTTGCCGCCATCGGTCAGCATGGTCGCCTTGACCAGATCGTCCTCGCGGTTGATGGCAAGCTGCTTGGTCGTCTTGTCGACCAGCGTCTCGAGGAAGGCATAAAGGTTCCGGGCGTAAAGCAGCGAGGCTGAAGCGGCGATACGGCCCGACACATTGAGATGGCCGACGATCTTGACGTCGTTGGCGGTGGTCACGACCTTGCCGGCTTGCGCACCCTCGACATTGCCGCCGCGCTCGACCGCCAGGTCGATGATGACCGAACCCGGCTTCATCGAGGCCACCATCGCCGCCGAGATCAGCTTCGGCGCGGGCCGGCCGGGGATCAGCGCCGTGGTGATGACGATGTCCTGCTTGGCGATATGCTCGGCGGTCAGTGCCGCCTGCTTGGCCTGGTATTCCTTCGACATTTCCTTGGCGTAGCCGCCCGCCGTCTCGGCCGCCTTGAATTCCTCGTCCTCGACCGCGAGGAACTTTGCGCCGAGCGAGGCGACCTGCTCCTTGGCGGCGGGGCGAACGTCGGTCGCGGTGACGACCGCACCAAGACGCCGCGCCGTGGCGATGGCCTGAAGGCCGGCAACGCCGACACCCATAATGAAGATCTTCGCGGCAGGCACCGTGCCCGCCGCCGTCATCATCATCGGCAGCGCGCGGTCGTATTCGGCCGCTCCGTCGATCACCGCCTGATAGCCGGCCAGGTTGGCCTGCGAGGACAAAACGTCCATCGACTGCGCGCGGGTAATGCGCGGCATGAATTCCATAGAAAATGCGGTGACGCCGGCCTTGGCGAGAGCGGCAACCGCCGCGTCGTTGCCGTAAGGGTCCATGGTGGCGAGAACCGCCGCGCCTTGTCTGTAGTTCTTCAACTCGCCATCGGTGGGACGGCGCACCTTCAACACGACATCCGCCTTGGCCACATCCGAGGCTTTGCCAATGACGGCGCCAGCTTTCGAATACTCGTCGTCCGTAATGCGCGAGAGTGTGCCGGCGCCAGCTTCAACGATCACGGTGAGCCCAAGCGCTGCGAGCCGCTTTACCGTATCCGGCGAAGCCGCGACACGTGTTTCCGTCGCATCGACTTCACGAGGGATAAATACCGTCTGTCCCACCGCAAGTTCCTTTCGGCTGACATTCAATGTCCGGCAGGGCGCCGGCTGCGCCCGCAACAGCGCGCTGGAAGCGGATCGAAAGGCCTAGCGGAGAATGTAGCCGCCGACGATCAGGATCAGGATGAAGAGGATTGTCGCCGAAAAGAACCCGGCCGAGGTGAAGAAGCCGAACGCCATGGCGATGAGAACGGCGGCGCAGAAGAGCGAGCCGTATTTGGCCAGCATCATAAACCCGTGATAGGTGCGCTCATGCTCCGGGTAGTCCATATTCGCGCCCAATTCGACCGGGCCGGTCGGTGTGTGATCAGCCATGAGAATACCCTCCGAAATCGTCTTAAGCGCACATAGCGAAAAGCCGGGCGTAGGGCAATGGGTGTGATGCCGCACCAGCCGATTGGTTACAGACTTCTTGCAGGCCAATCGACACTTGTTGCATCGGCACCGAGGCGAATTTCAAGATCAATACGCCAGCCGAAGCCGGCTCAGTGTGCGAGATTGGGAAACAGCCCGAGCAGGCCGACAACGATCAGGTAAATGGCGACGATGTAGTTCAAAAGCCGTGGCATCACCAGGATAAGGACACCCGCGACCAGCGAGATCAACGGCGTCAGCGTCAAGATGGAAAAGGTCATTTTCAGCTCCGCGTTTCGTTTGCGCGGTCCAACAACGTTGAAGGCCGCCGAAAGCTCCGAGCCGGTTTGCAAAAATCGGGCCGGTTTGCAAAAATCAGGCCGCTTCGCGGAAATATTTGGCCGTGGGCAGGATCGTCAATGGCGCAAGCTCGCCCCTGCCCGGCGTTTCGAACAGCATGCGCCGCTCCATCGGCGTCGAGCGAAAGAACGGAAAGCGCGCATAATAGCGCTCCTTGTTGGCGTAGGGATTTGTACGGAACAGGACAACCTTGTTGAAGACGCCGGGATAGGATCGTGCCTCGCTGATCTGTTCGGAATAGTAGATGCGCCGGTAGAACCCTGCGTGATCATCACGCACCGTCGAAAGGCCATAGGAGGCCTCGAAGTAGAAGCAGGCCATGCCGGCCAGCCGTAGCGTGACATAGGCCAGTTGCGGGTAAACGCGCGTCCATTCGGGATCGGATGCGAACCTGCTCATGCAGACAAAGGTGTCACCGGCATCGAGCATGGGCAGGACGATATCGCCAAACGCCTTGGTCGAGGGCGACGCCGGCTCGATCTTCGTCACATGATGGATGCGCATGGTGCTGAGAAGGCGCTGGTCGATATAGATGCCGAAGCGATGCACGTTCGCGGTTTCGTCCAGTTCGTCGCTGATCGAATGGCGCTCGTCGTCCGGAACCATGTCGTTGGACCGATAGGCCTTGTAACGAAGCCGGTAGATGTCCTCGAGATCCTCGCCCTTGTCGCACCGGCGATACTCGACCTTTTCCAACAGCGAGAACACCTTGCTCGCAAAGCTGGATGTTCCGAAATCACGCGCCGCCGCATCGCCGGCGCCCGGGTCGGGCACCATCTGCCGAATATCCATTTCGCACCCCGTATTCCACCGCAATGAAAGGGTAGGCAGCGAGGCGCGCATGTAAAGATTTAAATGAAAGAGACGCCGTTTACCGAATATTAACCTTAATAATCGCTCGGCAATCGGCAGCGCGGTCTCTCAAGAACTGCCGCTACGCTTTGCAGCTTTCATCTCTTCGGCGAACGGCCAGACCGTGCTCGACATCGTATCAATGCCCAGAGCGCTGAGCGGCGACCCGAACAGGAAGCCCTGAAGCAGGTCGGGGCGGATGTCCCGGCTGAGAATCTCGAGCTGCTCGAAGGTTTCGACGCCCTCGATAGTGACGGAAAGGCCGAGCGGACGCGACATGTCCACGATACCCTTGAGCAGTTGGAGCGAGCGCGGGTTGCGGGTAACATCCATCAGGAAGCTTCGGTCGATCTTGATCTTGTCGAGCGGCAGCTTGTGCAGGTAGCTCAGGCTGGAATAGCCGGTGCCGAAATCGTCGAGGGCGATCTTCACGCCAAGCGCCTTGATCTCGCTAATCAGGCCGCTCGTAGCCACCTTGTCGTCCAGAATGGCCGTCTCGGTAACCTCGACTTCCAGCCGGTGCGGCGCCAGGCCCGACACGCCAAGCGCGTCGCGAATTTTCTGGATCACATCGCGGTTGCGGAAGTCCTTGGCGGAAAGGTTGACCGAAACGCTGATCTGCTCCGGCCAGCCGACGCATTCCGCGCAAGCCGCGTGAAGCATGAATGTGCTGATATCGGAAACGATGCCCATCTCTTCGGCCAGCGGAATGAAGACGGCGGGCGAGACGGGGCCGAGGTCCGGGTGGTCCCAGCGGCACAGCGCCTCGCAACTGACTATGCGCATCGTGGCCATGGAAACGATCGGCTGGTAGACGACGCGCAGCCCCTTGGCTTCGACGGCGCTGCGCAAATCGGCCTTCATCGCCTGCTTGTCGCGGAAGGCCGCATCCATCGACGCCTCGAACATCCGCCAGCCGTTCTTGCCGAGTTCCTTGGCCTGGTAAAGCGCGAGGTCCGCCTTGACGATCATCTCGCCCACGCTGGTGTTGGCCACGGACGACAAAACTACGCCTGCGCTAGCCTGGATGCGCAGCAGATGCCCCGCCACGTCGATTTCACCCTGAAGCGTGGCGAAGATGTCCTGCATCAATGCCGTCATGTGGCTGGCATTTTCGATGCGGTCGAAAAAGATCATGAATTCGTCGCCGCCGAACCGGCTGACAAAAACACCGGGAGCGGAGAAGGTGGCCAGCCGTTCCGCCACGGCGTAGATCAAGCCGTCGCCGATGGGATGGCCGAGCGTGTCGTTGACGCTCTTGAAATCATCGAGGTCGAAGGCTGCGAGGCCGACCTGGCGGCTCTGGTCGCCCGCCGCCATGCTTTCGCTGACGGCCTCGTGGAAGAAGGCGCGGTTGGACAGGCCGGTAAGGCTGTCGTAGCGGGCCATGAAGCGGATTTTTTCCTCTGCTTCGACGCGCGCGGTCACATCCTCGAATGTGATGACGCCGAGTTCCTGGCTGCCCTCGCGCGCCGAGAACTCATAGTGCTGGCCGTTGCCGAAACCGACGACGACCTTGCGGTCCCTGCCCTCGCGAAGCGCACGCGTCAGTTGCGCCTCGACATACCGGCTGTCCTTCGGCGTCAGCATCTTGCCGGCGATGCCACGCTTGAGCAGCGAATGGACCGAACGGCCCAACAGCGCATCGGGCATTTTCAGCGACAACAGGTGCGCGGCTTCCGCATTGGCAACCACGACGCAGCCGTCGGGATCGAGCATGATCAGCCCGTGCGGCATGGTGTTCAGCGCCCGATTGAAGCGCTCGGCGATCCGGTTGGCGCGCTTTTCGGCCGAAATGGCGGTAAACAGCACGTCGCGGACGATGTCGGCATAGCGATGAATGCTGAGCAGGAAGGTGGCGGACAAAAGCCCAAGCGTGACGTGGTAGAAATCACCGCGCAGAATGAAGGCGAGCGCCATAGGGCATGTCAGCGTGACGATCAGGATGATGACCATGCGCGGGGAGCCGTAATTGCGCCCGGCAATGCCCGCCGCCGTCGCCAAGGCTATGCAAACGGCCGCGGTTTCGGAGAAACTGTCCTCGGCCGAAATGATGGCGACAAGGCAGAACAAGCCCAGGACGATACCGTGCATGCCGCCATAGACGATGTAGACGTTTTCGCGCCTGCGCGCTTCGGCGCGCGTCGCCAAGGGCGGCAACGAGGCGAAATTGCGCATGTCCAGCACGCGCACGACGCCCACGACCATCAAGCAGAGCACAACCGCCAGATAGGCCGGATTGCCGGTCTTTATCCAAACCAGCGTGATCAGCGCAACCTGAGCGGAAATTCCAATCGCGAGCGTAAACCCGTCGCGAAAAAGGGTTTCCACGAACGGGATATAGACGTCGTCAGGAAGTTCTTTTTTTCGCGATACTGCCACGTCAGTTCCCACTCCGGGAGCCTAGAACTGGCACATCCGCCTTAAGAAAGACTTAGAGCTCCGCGCGGTCCCGCCCGGCAAGCGTTGCAACCGGCAAGAGCATCGGGCCGAAAAGTGAAATCGGTTTTCGGGTTATCCCGATGCTCAATCAAAGTGTCAGAGCGTCCTTTGTGCGTCCAATTGGACGCACGGCGCTCTAAGGAGAGCGGGGCAAACCGCCATAGCGTGAACAACGGGTATATTTATTCGGCCGCCTGAAGTTCCGTCGCTGCCGAGGCGGCTTCCAGCCGTTCGGTCAGCCGCGCGCGCTCTGCCGCTGCCTTTTCGATGGAGGCTCGCCTGACATGGCCGAAGCCGCGAATGAGCAACGGCACCGAGGCCAGCGCCGCCGCCGCTTCGATGGAAGGCGGGGCAAGCCGGCGGCCAATGAGGGCAAGGTCGCCCTCATAACGCGCCAGAACCGCCCGTTCCAGCCGGCGCTCGGCGTGATAGCCGAAGATGTCGAAGACGGTGCCGCGCAGGCCTTTCAACGCCGCGAGAGCCCGAAACGCCTTCATCATCCAGGGGCCGAAACTGGACTTCTTCGGCATGCCGTCGGCGCCCTTGCGCCCCAGGATCGGTGGCGCGAGGTGGAATTCGATGCTGTCATAGCCCTGAAACTGCTTCGCCAGTTCGCGGGCGAAGGACCCGTCGGTGTAGAGGCGCGCGACCTCGTACTCGTCCTTGATCGCCATCAGCTTGAACAGGTTCTTGGCGGCCATTTCGGTGACGGTTGTCGAGCCGAGGGTGGCTTCGGCCGCGCGCAGCGTCGCGATCCGCTCCGCATAGCGCTTGGCGTAAGCCGCATTCTGGTAGGCGGTGAGGAAGGCGACACGGCGCGCGATGATGGCGTCCAGCGTCTCGGCGATCGGTGCCGGCGCGGTGGCCATGCCGGGTCCCTCGACCAGATTTTCGACGAATTCCGGCTGGTGCGCGGCGCGGCGGCCCCAGCGGAAGGCCGAGATATTCATGGCGACCGCCTGCCCGTTGAGGTCGATAGCCTTCTCGACCGCCTCCGCCGACAGCGGCAGGCCGCCATGCTGATAGGCAAAGCCGAGCATGAACATGTTGGCGCCGAGCGAATTGCCGAACAAAGCGGTCGCCGTATGCGTGGCGTCGAAGAAATGCGCCTTGTCCTCGCCGGCAGCCGTGCGGATCGCTTTCTTCAGGCGTTCGGTCGGCAGCGAGAAATCGGCCGAGCGGGTAAATTCTCCGGGCATGATCTCGGCGGTGTTGGCCAGGAAGATCGTGTGGTTTTCACGCACCGCCGCCAGCACCTTCTTCGCGCCGGATACGACGAGGTCACAGCCCAGCACGAGATCGGCCTTGCCGGCGGAGACGCGGATGGCGTGGATGTCGTCGGGCGTGTTCGCCACGCGCACATGGGTGAAGACCGAGCCGCCCTTCTGGGCGAGACCGGCCATGTCGATCATGCCGCAGCCCTTGCCTTCGAGGTGCGCCGCCATGCCGATGATCGCGCCCACCGTGACGACGCCGGTGCCGCCGACGCCATCGATGATGCCCGCCCAGCCGTCGCGCCCTAGCGCAAACCGGACCGGCTCCGGCACGCCGTCAAGCGGATCGGCCTTGCCGGCGATGCCGTCGGCCTTCCTGATTTTCGCGCCATGCACGGTGACGAAGGACGGGCAGAACCCGTCGACGCAGGAAAAATCCTTGTTGCAGGACGACTGGTCGATGCGGCGCTTGCGGCCGAATTCGGTCTCGACCGGCTGGATCGAGACGCAGTTGGATTTGACGCCGCAATCGCCGCAGCCTTCGCAGACCAGTTCGTTGATGAAGATGCGCTTGTCGGGATCGGGATAGGTTCCGCGCTTGCGGCGGCGGCGCTTTTCGGCGGCGCAGGTCTGGTCGTAGAGTAGCACCGACACGCCCTTCACGCCGCGCAATTCGCGCTGCACGAAGTCCAGTTCCTCGCGGTGATGGATGGTGGAGCGGGCCGGAAATTCGACACGGCCGGCATATTTGTCCGGCTCGTCGGTGACGATGGCAATGCGCTCGATACCCTCGGCGCGCACCTGCCGCGCGATCATGTCGACGGTCAGCCCGCCCTCATGCGGTTGCCCGCCGGTCATGGCGACGGCATCGTTGTAGAGGATCTTGTAGGTGATGTTGACGCCGGCCGACACAGCGAAGCGGATAGCGAGCGCACCGGAGTGGTTGTAGGTGCCGTCGCCGAGATTCTGGAAAATATGATCGCGGGTCGAGAACGGCGCTTGCCCGACCCATTGCGCGCCCTCCCCGCCCATCTGGGTAAAGCCGACCGTCGAACGGTCCATCCACAGCGCCATGAAGTGACAGCCGATGCCGGCACCCGCAATCGAGCCTTCCGGCACCTTGGTCGATGAATTATGCGGGCAGCCCGAGCAGAAGAAGGGCGTGCGCGAGCCGACATCGACCGTGTCGGCCAGCATCGCCTGGAACTGCTTCAGGTTCGCGACGCGGCCAGCGATCTCTTCGGAATGGCCAATGGTTTTCAGGATGCGCTCGCCAAGCGCGATGGCGATGTCGTTTGGATCGAGCGCGCCCTTGGCGGGGAACAGCCAGTCGCCGCGCTCGTCCTTCTTGCCGACGATGGTCGGCTGCACGGCCGTTCCATAGAGATTTTCGCGCAGTTGAACCTCGATCAGCGAGCGCTTTTCCTCGACCACGACGATGGTGTCGAGGCCGCGCGCAAAATCGGCTATGTGCTGGAAATCGAGCGGCCACGGACAGCCGACCTTGAACAGGGAGATGCCGAGGCGGTTGGCCTCCGCCTCGTCGATGCCGATATCCTCCAGCGCCTGCCGCACATCGAGGTAGCTCTTGCCGACGGTAATGATGCCGATCTTCGGATTGCGCCCGCCCGAATAGATCAGCCGGTTCAACCCGTTGGCGCGGATGAAGGCGCTGGCGGCGTCGCGCTTGTATTCATGCAGGCGCTCTTCCTGGCCGAGGAAATTAATCTCGTTGCGGATGTTGAGGCCACCCGGCGGCATGTCGAATTCGGGCAGGACGATGTTCAGGCGTTCGAGCGAGGCGTCGACGCTGGCGGTGGATTCGACATTGTCCTTGACGCATTTGATTGCCCCCCAGGTGCCGGCGAAGCGCGACAGCGCAAAGCCGTAGAGCCCGTAATCGATCATTTCCTGAACGCCGGCCGGATTGAGGATCGGGATCATCGCGTCGACAAAGGCGAATTCGGTTGCGTGCGCGTTGGTGGACGATTCCGCCATATGGTCGTCGCCCATCAGGGCCAGCGCGCCGCCATGTTTGGACGACCCGGCGAGATTTGCGTGGCGAAACACGTCGCCGGAGCGGTCGACGCCCGGCCCCTTGCCGTACCAGACCGAAAACACGCCGTCATACTTGCCTTCGCCCATCAACTCGGCCTGCTGCGAGCCCCAGCAGGCGGTGGCGGCAAGTTCTTCATTGAGGCCGGGTTCGAAGACGATATCGGAGGCGGCGAGCTGGGCCTTGGCTTTCCACAGCTGCAGATCCAGCCCACCGAGCGGCGAGCCGCGATAGCCGGAAACGAAGCCGGCCGTGTTCAGCCCCGCGCGCCGGTCGCGCTCGCGCTGCATGAGCAGCATGCGCACAAGCGCCTGCGCGCCGGAAAGAAAGACGTGCTCCCTGGCAAGGTCGAACTTGTCGTCGAGCGCGACATCGTGCAGCGTCATCGGGCAACTTCCTGCGAAGACCGGACTTCGAGTCACGGTCAACGTCGAAGCCAGTCTTCATCCCCTTACCGGACAGGTCAAACAAAATCGAGGCGACAAAGCGCGCTGCGACGATCAGGTCGAGGCAGGACAGGCAACGCCACGGCCACCGGGAAGCTTGCCGTCCGGGTGGCCCTTGAGTTCGGGATTGGGATCGTAGCCGGGGCCGACGACAAGCTTGCGATCCGGCAGCATGGCCTCGTCCTGGGCCGATACCATGGTGGTTTCGATGTCCTGAAGCACGGTCCCGTCGGCCCCGTTGATGCGGATGGAGACCTTGTAGGGATGGTCCTTCACCACGCATTCCAGCGACGGGCTTTCAATCGTCACCTTGGTATGGCCGACAAACAGTTTCTGGCTGAACACCAAGGGCGCGCCGCCCGCCGGATTGTCCATGGTCGTCACCGCCGTCTGGCCCGCCTCGATCGGCTTCAGCGGCTTGAGGGTCACCAGATAGGTGAGCATGGCTTCGCGGTAGTTGAAGACGACCAGCCGGCCGGTCACCTGGAAAAGCGCCTCCTTGCCGGTATCGCGGCAGGCGCCAAGCGTAAGTGCGGCAACCACGCCTACAGCCAGAGCGAGCGAATTTGCGTATTTTCTAGACATTGTCGACCTCCCTTTGCGCGATGCGGCGCTTGTAATGGCGGCTGGCTTTGCGCCGATTTCCGCAAACCGCCATGTCGCACCAGAGGCGGCTTGAGTTGCGGCTCCGATCCATGAACAGCCATCCGCAATTGGGGCAAATCTTCAGCCGTTCGGCGGCACCTGGCGCAAGCAGCGACAGGGCCGAGACGACAAGGGCTGCCTCGAAGGCAATCGGCGTTGCCGGCTCGCCGAACGGTTTTTTGGACCCGCCGATCTTTTCCGCCGTTCCCGCCAACCCTTTGGCGCAAGCTTCGAGCAGCGGCGGCAACGCGCCGGTATCGAGCGCGCCCTCGTGCACGGCACGCCTGAACAGGCGGTCGGTCGCTTCACGAATGGCCACCACCACCGGCGCAATTTGCTGCGGCCGTGGCGCTGCCAGCCGCCTGCCGCCAAGCTCGGAGGCGCGAATAGTGCTTGCCACTTCTGCAAAGCGCGCGATCTCGGCCGGGTCGTCGAAACGGTCGAAGGTCTTTTGCGGATCGCCCCGCAGCACGACGGTGTTGGCCGTGTCGAGCGCGAGCACGCCGCCGGCGAAACGATGGGGTATCCACGAAACCGTCATGCGCCAATTCTAACTGGTAAATCGAGTTTGACAAGTTAGAATTGACGGCGCAGCATTGAATGGAACCCCGCATTTCCGCAATGGCCAGGCGCATGCTCTATTTCTTTCAGCAGGTTTTGAACGGGCTGCACTCCGGCGCGCTCTATGCCTTGCTGGCCTTCGGCTACGCGCTGACCAACGGCGTCCTGCACCGCATCAACCTCGCCTATGGCGCGATCTTCGCCTTTTGCGGACAGGCAATGATCCTGACCGCCGTCTATGGCTATGACATGCTTTGGCTGACATTGCCGGTCACGCTGGCGCTCGGCGTCGCCGCCGCTTTCCTCCATGCGGGCCTGCTTTCCCGCATTCTGTCGCGCCGGGTGTTTGAGCCGCTGGCGGATCGGTCGCCCAACACCATCGTCGCCGCCACGCTGGGCGTCCTGGTGGTGCTGATGGAACTGGCGCGCATCGCTGCGGACGCACGCGATTTCTGGCTTCCGCCGCTACTGTCGCGGCCGGTCGTGTTTGCCCATGACGGCGCTTTCAAGGCTACGCTGACGGTCATCCAGCTTGTCGACTGCGCCGTCGTCGCGATCACGGTGGCGCTGGCGGGATGGGTGCTGGCGAAATCGAGTTTCGGCCGCAAATGGCGCGCCGTGTCCGACGATCCGCTCACCGCCGCCTTTTGCGGCGTCGATACGCTCGCTGTCTTTCGCGGGGCGGTTCTGGCGGGCGCGCTTTGCGCCGCCATGGCCGGCGTCATGGCCGGACTCTACTACGGCAATATCGGCTTCGGCGACGGACTGGTCTATGGCTTGAAAATCCTGTTCGTAACGGCAGTCGGTGGCTTCCTGTCGCCCGTGAAGGCAGCGCTGGGCGCTGCCGCCTTCGGCATCTGCGAATCGCTTTGGGCCGGCTACTTTTCCATCGAATGGCGTGACGCCTGGATGTACGGCCTTCTGGTCGCCATGCTGGTGCTGGTCGGCGCAACGCGCGACCGCGTCAAGGCGGTTTAGGTTCTTCCCCAGGCCGCTTCCTGGAATCCCAAGGCTGGTTCCCAGGATATTGACCGGGCGGGCTACCCGGCATACCGTTTATCGCGTCGAAAACAGGGGTTACCCCCGGCGGCGTCCGCAGACAGGGAGGAACGCCGGTGGGATTTTTCTTCGCCATCTATTTGTCGCCGGCCCTTCTCGTTTTGCTGGCAATCGTCCTGTTCGTGCTGGCGGGCATCGTGCTGGACCGGCAGATGGCTGTGCTTCTTTCCGTCTCGCGCGGCATCGACCGCATCAATGAATTCATCGGCAAGGCGGTGTCGCTGCTGATCCTGGTTTCGATCCTGGTCAGCGCCGGCAACGCGATCATCCGCAAAGTCTTCAACTCGTCGTCGAACGCGTGGCTCGAACTGCAATGGTATCTGTTCGGCGCGGCCTTCCTGCTTGCCGCCGCCTATACGCTGAAGCAGAACGAGCACATCCGCATCGACATCGTCTACGGCATGTTTTCGCGCCGCGTGCAGCATTGGATCGACCTGTTCGGCCACGTCTTCTTCCTGATGCCCTTCGCGGTGTTGATGGTGGTCTATCTTGGCCCCTACACACTCCGCTCGATCCGCAGCGGCGAAATGTCGACCAATTCCGGCGGCCTGATCATCTGGCCGGCAAAGGCGATGCTGCTGGCCGGGTTTTTCCTGCTTGCCCTGCAGGGCGTTTCGGAAATCATCAAGAAGATCGCCATCCTGCGCGGCCACATGGATGACCCGAACCCGTTCATTTCGGCCCACGAGCAGGCGGAACTCGAAGCCAAGGCGCTGGCCGGCGAGGTGCGCACATGATGGAATTCATCGCCCAGAACATGGCGCCGATCATGTTCTGCTCGCTGATTGTCTTCATGCTGGTCGGTTATCCCGTCGCCTTCTCGCTTGCAGCCAACGGGCTGCTTTTCTTTTTCATCGGCGTGGAACTCGCGCCCTATTCCAACGGCTTGATCAATCTCGCCTGGCCGCTGCTGCATGCCCTGCCCGACCGCTTCTATGGCGGCGTCATGGCCAACGAGACGCTGCTGGCGATCCCGTTCTTCACCTTCATGGGCATCGTGCTCGAACGCTCCGGCATGGCCGAAGATCTGCTCGATACGATCGGGCAATTGTTCGGGCCGATCCGCGGCGGGCTCGCCTATGCGGTCGTCATCGTCGGCGCGCTGCTTGCCGCCACCACGGGCGTGGTTGCCGCCTCCGTCATCGCCATGGGGCTGATCTCGCTGCCGATCATGCTGCGCTACGGCTATGACCGGCGGCTCGCCACCGGCGTCATCGCAGCGTCCGGCACGCTGGCGCAGATCATCCCGCCGTCGCTCGTTCTCATCGTTTTGGCGGACCAGTTGGGCCGCTCGGTCGGCGACATGTATGCCGGAGCGCTGATCCCCGGCCTGGTGCTGACCGGCCTCTATATGAGCTACGTCCTGATCGTCTCGATCGTGCGGCCCAAAATGGTGCCGGCGCTGCCGCTGGAGGCGCGAACGCTCGGCCATGGCGTGCTGTCGCTGATCGCGGCGCTCGTGGCCACCGTCGCGGTGGCCTATGCGGCCTATCGCTATCTGGCGCCGACCCAGGGCGAGAATGCCGACATTCTGGGCGCAACGGCAGGCATCATTTTCATCTATTGCGTCGCGCTGGCCGACAAGGCGTTCAACTTCAACATGATGTCGCGGCTGGCGCAGCAGGTCGTCATCGTGCTGATCCCGCCGCTGGCGCTGATCTTCCTGGTGCTGGGCACGATCTTCCTCGGCATCGCCACGCCGACCGAAGGCGGCGCGATGGGGGCGGTCGGCGCGCTCGCCATGGCGGCGGCGAAACGGCGGCTGACCATCGACGTCATCCGGCAGGCGCTGACCTCGACGACACGGCTGTCGGCCTTCGTGCTGTTCATCCTGATCGGCGCGCGGGTTTTTTCGCTGACCTTCTACGGCGTCAACGGCCATCTGTGGGTCGAGCACCTTCTGGTGTCGCTGCCCGGCGGCGAGGTCGGCTTCCTGATCTTCGTCAATATCCTGGTGTTCTTCCTCGCCTTCTTCCTCGATTTCTTCGAACTGGCGTTCATCATCGTGCCGCTGCTGGCCCCGGCCGCCGAAAAGCTCGGCATCGACCTGATCTGGTTCGGCGTGCTTCTGGGCGTCAACATGCAGACGAGTTTCATGCACCCGCCCTTCGGCTTCGCGCTGTTCTACCTACGCTCGGTTGCGGCGCGCGTGCCCTATCTCGATCGCATAACGGGCAAGCGCATCGAGCCGGTGACGACCGGGCAGATCTATTGGGGAGCGGTGCCGTTCGTCTTCATCCAGGTGCTGATGATCGGCCTGACCATCGCCTTCCCGCAGATGGTCATGCATTACAAAGGCCCGGTGGTGGACCCAGGCACGATCGAATTCAAACTGCCGGAAATGCCGGGCCTCGGCGCACCGATAGGCACGCCCTCGCCATCGACGCCCGACCTGTCGCAGCCGCCAAGCTTCGGCGCGCCGGCACCCGCACCTGCACCGGCAGCACCCGCCCCGGACCTGTCGACGCCGCCCAGCTTCAACTAGAGCGCCGTGCGTCCAATTGGACGCACAAAGGACGCTCTAACACCTTGATTAAGCATCGGAATAATCCGAAAATCGGGTTCAACTTTTCGATCCGATGCTCTAATAAAAAGAGCCCCGAAGCATCGCTCCGGGGCTCTTTTTCGACTTTCAGGCTCAGGCGTTTACAGCTTGCCGGCGCGCTGCTGGACCATCATGAAGGTGTCGAAATTATATTCGGCAACCTGCTGCCACAGATAATGCTCCTTGCGGAAGGCAGTGATGGATTCCCAGATCTTCTTGAAGGTCGGGTTGGACGCCATCATCTCGGCATAGACCTCGTTGGACTTGTCGAAACAGGCCGACATGATCTCCTGGCTGAACGGACGAAGCTGCGCGCCGTTCGCAACCAGCGACTTTACCGCCGCCGGATTGAGATAATCATACTTCTGGAGCATGTCGGCATCGGTCGCGCGCGCCGCTGTTTGCACCAGCGACTTGTAGACGGGCGACAGTTCGTCGAACTTGGCCTTGTTGAACATCAGATGGACGGTCGGGCCACCTTCCCACCAGCCGGGATAGTAGTAATAGGGCGCGACCTTCTGGAAGCCGAGTTTTTCGTCATCATAGGGACCGACCCATTCGGCTGCGTCGATTGTGCCTTTTTCCAGCGCCGGATAGATGTCGCCGCCGGCGAGTTGCTGCGGCACGACGCCAAGCCTTTCCACCACCTTGCCGGCAAAGCCGCCGATGCGCATCTTCAGCCCCGACAGGTCGCCGACGGTGTTGATCTCCTTGCGGAACCAGCCGCCCATCTGCGTGCCGGTGTTGCCGCCCGGAAAGCCGACCAGCCCCTGCGTGGCCAGGAATTCGTTGTACAGTTCGTTGCCGCCGCCATGGTAGAGCCAGGCGTTCATACCGCGCGCGTTGAGCGCGAAGGGCACCGCCGAGCCAAGCGCCCAGACCGGGTCCTTGCCCCAATAGTAATAGCCGACCGTATGGCACGCCTCGACGGTGCCCGCCGTGGCGGCGTCGGCCGCCTGAAGGCCCGGAACCAGTTCGCCGGCGGCGAAGACCTGAACCTCGAAATTGCCGTCGGTGGCTTCCTTGAGCATCTTGGAGAAAACTTCCGCGCCGCCATAGATGGTATCCAGCGACTTCGGGAAGGACGAGGTCAGCCGCCACGTCACCTTGGGGTTGGATTGGGCGATGGCCGGCGCGGCAAGCGTTGCAACGGCCGCAGCCGCCCCTGCGCCGGTAACGCCAGCCTTGCGAATGAATGAGCGACGATCCATGAATTCCTCCCTGTTGGCAATAGTGACGCCGCCCCTCCAGAAGCGTTGGTCTTGCGAGCAGGCGCGACGAAACAATACACGCCGAAGAACCAGTGTCCAGCGGAGGCTTTCGCGCGGCATGCACGTCCTGGCACGCGATAAAACTTGCCATGGAAATACGACGGCGGATCGCCTATTTTGATATCAGGCAATACACCCGACCACAGGAACAGCCACCCGAATGTCCCAGCCTCTCGTCGCCGTCTCGACCGATGTCAAACAGTTCGAGAACTACATCTGGCATGCCGCCCCGCAGCAATATCTGGAAGCGGTGATTTCCGCTGCCGGCGTGTTTCCGGTGCTGGTGCCTTCCTTCGGCGACCGGCTCGACCTGGACGAATTGCTTTCCCGCGTCGACGGCGTGATGCTGACCGGCTCCAAATCCAACGTTCATCCATCGCTTTATGGCGGCGACGCCAGCGAGGCCAACGGCCCTTACGATCCGGCGCGCGACGCCACGACGCTGCCGCTCATCCGCCGCGCTATTGAGCGCGGAGTGCCGCTGCTGGCCATCTGCCGCGGCATTCAGGAACTGAACGTCGCGCTCGGCGGCTCGCTCGGAACCGAAATACAGGAACGCGAAGGCGCGCTCGACCACCGCGCGCCCGTCAGCGACAAACAGGACGAGCGCTTCGCGATCCGCCAGAGCGTTTCGATCAAGCCGGGAAGCTGCCTGGCCGGCGTGTTCGGCGCGGGCGACATCCTGGTCAATTCGGTTCACCGCCAGGGCGTCGACCGGCTGGGCCCGAACCTGCAGATAGAGGCGGTGGCGCAGGACGGTACAGTCGAAGCCGTTTCGGTCCGCAATTCACGCAGTTTCGCAGTCGGCGTCCAATGGCACCCGGAATACTGGGTGAAGTCGGACGACGCGTCGGCCCGGATTTTTCAGGCCTTCGGCGACGCCGTGCGCGCGCATGCTACCGCGAAAACCGCCGCGCGGACGGCAGCGGAGTAGAATTTGGGGAGGCCGCTCCTTTCGGGTGGGGGTAATTCAGCCCCAGTAATCCTCCCTCTTGGGAACCCCCTACTTCGCCTTCACATTGACCGTTTCGGGCACCGGCGTAAGCGCCTTGCCATCCTGGAACCACGAAACCAAATTGTCGGCGCAAAGGTCCGCCATGGCGCGGCGCGTGTGGACCGAGGCCGAAGCGATATGCGGCAAAAGCACCGTGTTCGGGGCATCGAGCAAGGCTTGCGGCACGTTCGGCTCGTCGGCGAAAACGTCCAATCCGGCGGCGGCAATCGTGCCGTTGGCGAGCGCTGCGGCGAGCGCGTCGGCATCCACCGTCGAGCCACGCCCGATATTGACGAGCACGCCATTGCTGCCCAGCGCTGAAAGAACTTTGGCGTTGATGGCATTTTCGGTGGCGGCGCCACCCGGCGCAATGCAGATCAGCGTATCGACCGCCGCGGCCAGACCCTTCAGGGTCGGATGATAGGCGTAGGCGACGCCCTCGACCGGCCGCCGGTTGTGATAGGCAATCTTCAGGCCGAAAGCTTCCAGACGACGGGCGACGGCAAGCCCGATGCGGCCGAGGCCGAAGATGCCGATGGTGCGGCCGCGCAGCGTGAGCGGCGACAGGCGATAGTTGCCCTTGGCCACCCAGTTTCCGGCGCGCAGCCAGCTTTCCGCGCGCGAAAACTCGCGGATGGTAGAAATCAGCAGGCCGACCGCCGTGTCGGCCACCTCTTCCGTCAGCACGTCCGGCGTATTGGTGACCATGACGCCGTGCTGCCCGGCATAGGCGGCGTCGACGCCGTCATAGCCGACGCCGAAATTGGCGATGATCTCGACATTGGGCAGCGCGTTCAGGAAATCCGCGCCGAGAACCGCCTTGTCGATGGCTGGCGAAGCCGCAATGCCGCGCACCGTGTCGCGCAGTTCGACTGTTACCAGCACTGGGTCGATGCGCTCGATGGAAACCAGGTGAAATTCCTCGCCGATGCGCGAGACGGCATGCTCATACAACTTTCCGGGCACCAGGATTGGTATCGAGCGAAGGTCGGCGGCCATGGCGTTTTCCTGCGGTAAGGGTCGAGCTTAGAGCATCGGACCGAAAAGTGGAATCCGGTTTTCGGATTATTCCAATGCTCAATCAAAGCGTTAGATCGTCCTTTGTGCGTCCGATAGGACGCACCGCGATCTAACTGCGCTCCACCGGCTTTCCGGTGGACTGGCGCACATGCAGTTCGGGCTTGATGAGTTCCTGCGACGGGCGAACCGTCTGCCCGTTGAGCTTGTCGAGCAGCGCGCTTGCGGCGCGGCGGCCGACCTCGCGCTGGCCGTTCCACACCGTAGTGAGGGCCGGCGTTGCGATCGAAGCTTCCTCCAGATCGTCATAGCCGGTGACGGAAACGTCGACGCCCGGAACCAGCCCGGCGCGCGCGATGCCGTTCATCAGGCCGATGGCGACGAGGTCGTTCCAGCAGCAGGCGGCGGTCGGCTTGTCCTTCAGCGCCAGGAACTGGCTGGCCGCCTCGAAGCCGGCCTGCTTGGTGCGCGGGCCGGAAATGCGCCAGGACGGCTTGACCTCCAGCCCCGCCGCTTCCATCGCGTTGACATAGCCCTGATAACGGTCGTGGCCGGTCGAGGTCTGCTCGGTCCCGCCGATCATGACGATGCGCTTGTGGCCGAGCGAGATCAGATGGTTGGTGGCAAGTGCGGTGCCGTAGGCGTCGTCGCCGCGAAACACCGGCACATGCGCGTCCTCGACATCGCGGGCGATGAGCACCGCCGGCAGGCCGTTTTCCTCGGCCATCAGGATATCGGAAGCCGGCGTACCGATGGCCGGCGACATGATGACGCCGTCCGCACCGAGTTGCAGCAGCGTGTCGATGAAGAGGCGCTGCTTTTCAAGCTGGTCATAGTGGTTGGACAGGATGAAGGTCTGGCGGCTGCGGTCGAGTTCGCTTTCGATGGAGCGCAGGATTTCCGCATAGAACGGGTTCATGATGTCGTGGACGACGACGCCGACAATGCCCGAGCGCGAGGTGCGCAAGCTAGCGGCGCGACGGTTGTAGATATAGCCGATGGCGCGCGCATGGTCCTTGATGCGCTCGCGCGTCGAAGCGGCAACCAGCGGACTGTCGCGCAGCGCCAGCGAGACGGTGGCGGTCGACACGCCGAGCGCGTCGGCGATGGTCGATAGCTTGATCTTTTGTGCCAGTGGAGTGGCCCCCGGTTTAAACCGTTTGTTTAAACAATTTAAACGCGGCTTATGCCACCGATTTTTGGCGAGTCAAAGCGTTTTCGCCAGCACTTCCGTCTCGGCGCCGGGTGCCGCGCGATTGCGCACGCGCAGCCGATGCTCGCGGTGGACGATGTAGAGACCGCTGGCGACGATGATGGCGGCGCCCGCAAGGGTCCAGTTGTCGGGGAACTGGTGGAAGATGAGCCAGCCGAAAGCAATCATCCAGATCATCTGCGAATAGGGATAGGGCGCGAGCGCGGTGGCGGTGGCAAGGCTGTAGGCCTTGATCAGAAACCAGTGGCTGACGCCGCCGAAGACGCCCAGCATCGCCAGGATGAGCCATTGCAGGGGCGTGGCCGGAAGCGTCAGCGAGAAGGGCAGCATCGGCAAAAGCAGGATGACGGGGGCAAGGGCGGCAAACAGGATCAGGCTTTCC
This sequence comes from Mesorhizobium sp. A556, assembly GCF_054489545.1. Classification (NCBI taxonomy): domain Bacteria; kingdom Pseudomonadati; phylum Pseudomonadota; class Alphaproteobacteria; order Hyphomicrobiales; family Phyllobacteriaceae; genus Mesorhizobium; species Mesorhizobium sp. A556. Next base: position 47,132 of record NZ_JBTMXA010000002.1, on the reverse strand, counting down.
GGCGTTTCGGTGGCGGACATGCGCCGGGTCATGATGACATAGAAACAGTTCGCCAGCATGGCCGCCAGGGCAAAGGCGTGGCCGATGCCGAAAACGCCGACGCCCGGCCGGGTGATGACGAGCACGCCGGCAAAGCCGATCCAGATGGCAAGCCAACGGCGCCAGCCCGCCCATTCGCCAAGCATGGGGCCGGCAAGGGCTGTGATGACCATCGGTGCGAAGAAATAGATCGAGGTCGTTTCCGCCAGTTGCAGATAGCGCAGCGCCATGACGTTGAAGACGGTCGAACTGGCAAGGAACGCGCCGCGCAAGACATGGGCGGGCAGGTTTTTGGCCAGGAACCGCCGGCTATCTTTCCAGCCGCGAAACAAGAGGACCACCAGCACGACATGGCCGGCAAAACGACACCAGGCGATGAAGAACGGGGCGATGCCGGCGAGCACGAGAAACTTGCTGGACGAGTCCAGAAAAGTGAAACCGATATAGGTGACGATCATGTAGATGATCGCAGTTGGCGGTGTCGCTTGTTCTGATTTTGAGGAAGGGTGTGGCAAGACAAGACCGTTTCATTCGGACATCAGCCTTGTGCGTGAATTGACACGCGGCGGCAAGACCAAAGGCCGCCCTGGCCTACAGGCTTTGCGCAGGCAGGCCAGCCGCCGGCGCGTTCGGCGGCTGCAATAGAATGAAACGGCCTACTCTTCGGTGTCGTGCCTACTCTTCAGCGTCGTGCCTACTCTTCAGCGTCGTGTTTGCCTTCGATCTCAGGGCTCTCTTCGGCAAGGTCCAGTTCTTCGTCCAACAAGTTCGCCTCGATGCGGGCCAGCATCTTGAACAGCACTTTCTGCTCTTTCTTGTCGAGGCCCTTCAGCGCCTGCTTTTCGGTCTTTTTCACCGATTTCTCGATGGCGCGGATGGTGCCGCGGCCAAGATCGGTCAGGAATATATGCGCCTGGCGCGCATCGGCATCGGAAGCGCGCTTGTCCAGAAAACCCTGTGCCTGCAGGCGGTTGATGGTCTTGGTGATGGTCGGCGGACGGACGCCGAGGCGAGCGGCGAGCTTGCCGGGCGTCTGGCCGTCCTCTTCCTCCAGCGACAGCATGATCTGGTCCTGGCCGGCATAAAAGCCGTGCGCCAGAAGGCGGGCGGCGAGCGCCGTGCGCGCCAGCCTTGCCGCCGAATGCAGCCGGTTCATCGTCGCGGTTCTGTCTGGCTTGGCCATGTCTTCCTCTCGGGTCCGTGATAGGCGGGCAATATAATCATGCCTCGCTTGCAATCGCCCCGTCTTTCGCCCGCGAAAAGCCCTTTGCCGGCAAGCGAAACCGCAGCGACATGCTTATGGCAGAGCCAGATTACAGTTAGATGACAGTCGTTATCCGGCTCTGCTTTATCGTTCGCCCCTGTCTGGCGAGCCTCAAACCGCCTGCCCGGCGCACCAGCCGGAGGACCACGCCCACTGGAAATTGTAGCCGCCGAGCCAGCCGGTGACATCCACCACCTCGCCGATGAAATAGAGGCCCGGCACCGCTCTGGCGGCCATGGTCTTCGAATCCAGATCGCGCGTATCGACGCCGCCCAGCGTCACTTCGGCCGTGCGATAGCCTTCCGAGCCGGCCGGCTTGATGCGCCAGTAGTTGACGGCGGCCTCGACGCGGCGGAACTCCTTGTCCGGCATGTCGGCCAGGTTTTTCGAAGCGCCAAGCTGCTCCGCGATGGTCTGCGCCAGCTTTTTGGGCAGGAAGGCCGCCAGCACCGTCTGCACCGCCTGCTTGCCGTTTTCAGCGCGCGCCGCGCGCAAAGCGTCGAATACATCGACTTGCGGCAGCATGGCGATGCCGATCTCGTCGCCCTCGCGCCAATAGGACGAGATCTGCAGGATGGAAGGCCCGCTGATGCCGCGATGCGTGAACAGCATGGCTTCCGAGAATTTTGTCTTGTTGCACGACACCACGGCATCCACCGCGATGCCCGCCAGCGGCTTCAAGCGCTCCAGCGTATTCGGCTCGAAGGTCAGCGGCACAAGGGCAGGCCGCGTCTCGACCACCGCCACGCCGAATTGCGCGGCAAGGTCGTAGCCCCAGCCCGAAGCGCCCATCTTGGGGATCGACTTTCCGCCGCTCGCCACCACCAGCGAGGCGCAGCGCACTGGTCCGTCCTCAAGCCCGACGACGAAACCATCTGCGCTCTTTTCGACTTTTTCCGCGCGTGTGTTCAGCCGCAGCACCGCACCGTGGCGCTTCATTTCTTCCAGCAGCAGCGCGATGATCTGCGTGGCCGACCCGTCGCAGAACAATTGCCCCAGCGTCTTTTCGTGGAAGGCGATGCCGTAGCTTTTCACCAGTGCAATGAAATCATGCTGCGTGTAGCGCTTCAACGCCGAGATGCAGAAATGCGGGTTCTGCGACAGGAAGTTCTTCGGGCTGGCGTGGATGTTGGTGAAGTTGCAGCGGCCGCCGCCGGAGATACGGATCTTTTCGCCGGCGGTGCGCGCATGGTCGATCACCAGTACGGTGCGGCCGCGTTTGCCCGCCTCGATGGCGCACATCATGCCGGCAGCGCCCGCGCCTACGATCACGACATCGAAAAAATCCAAAAACCCAGTCCCCGAGACCAAAACCTCTCTATAACCTGCGATCGGTGCTTTGCATCGCAATTTTCAACGCAAAAGGCCGCGACCTGGCCCAATGCGAAACAGGCGGGATTGGTCGTGCAAAACGCCGCGCGTCATCCTATATGGAGGCAACAAATCCCCTTCGAGGTTCAGACATGAGCGACACCCAGACGCAAATTCCCGTGACCGTGCTTACCGGCTATCTCGGTTCCGGCAAGACCACGCTGCTCAACCGGATTCTCTCGGAAAACCACGGCAAGCGCTACGCTGTGATCGTCAACGAGTTCGGCGAGATCGGCATCGACAACGAGCTGATCGTGGAATCCGACGAGGAAATCTACGAGATGAACAATGGCTGCGTCTGCTGCACGGTGCGCGGCGACCTGATCCGCGTGGTCGAGGGCCTGATGCGCCGCCCCGGCCGCTTCGACGCCATCGTCATCGAGACGACGGGCCTCGCCGACCCGGTGCCGGTGGCGCAGACCTTCTTCATGGACGACGACGTGCGCTCGAAGACCAAGCTCGATGCTGTCGTGGCGCTGGTCGACGCCAAGCACCTGCCGCTGCGCCTCAAGGACTCCAAAGAGGCCGAGGACCAGATCGCCTTTGCCGACGTCATCGTGCTCAACAAGACCGACCTGGTGACGCCCGAAGAATTGCGCGCCGTCGAAGCAACGATCCGCGCCATCAACCCGGCCGCGAAAATCCACCGCACCACCCGCGCCGGCCTGCCGCTGACGGACGTTCTGGATCGCGGCGCGTTTGATCTCAGCCGCGCGCTGGAGAACGACCCGCATTTCCTCGAAGCGCATGACGAGCATGACCACGACCATGAGTGCGGCCCGGATTGCGACCACGATCACGATCACCATCATCATGACCACGACCATCACGGCCACGATCATCATGATCACGACCATGCGCATCCGTCCGCCATTCATGACGTGACGGTGCAGTCGGTTTCGCTGCGCGGCGGCGAGATGGACCCTAAAAAGTTCTTCCCGTGGATCGAAAAAATCACCCAGATGGAAGGCCCCAACATCCTGCGGCTGAAAGGCATCATTGCGCTCAAGGGCGACGACGAGCGCTACGTCATCCAGGGCGTGCACATGATCATCGAAGGCGACCACCAGCGCGCGTGGAAAGACGGCGAAAAGCACGAAAGCCGGCTGGTGTTCATCGGCCGCGAACTCGACGCCGAGAGGCTGAAAAACAGCTTCGATGCCTGCCAGGCAGCAGCCTGACACATGCCGACAGTTGCGCCTCTCGACCTCGACGGTCATTGCATCGCCGCCGTCTTCCTGAATGACGTCCCGCATTTCGCCATGGCGGATGGCTCGATCCATCGGCTCGATCACGGCCAGAAAACCATGCAGGCCAATGACGGCCTGCTCTGCGCCGTCCATGACCCGGCCAGTGACCGGCTGATCACCGGCGGCGAAGACGGCAAGGTGTTTGCCGTCGAGGCTGACGGAAAAGCCACCGAACTGGCGAGCGCGGGCAGGAAATGGATCGCCAACGTCGCAGCCGGCCCGCAAGGCGCGGTCGCCTATGGCACCGGCAAGACGGCCTACGTGCGTTTCAACGACGGTAGGTCGAAGGAATTTTCGCATCCGCGCTCGGTCGAGGGTGTCGCCTTTTCGCCAAAGGGCATGCGCATCGGCGTTGCTCGTTATAATGGCGCAACGCTGCATTTCCCCGCTGCCGAGGGCAAGCCGACTGAACTGGAATGGGCCGGCGCGCATACAGGGATCACCTTTTCGCCGGACGGCAATTTCCTGGTCACCTCCATGCAGGAAAACGCGCTGCATGGCTGGAAGCTTGCCGACGGCAAGCACATGCGCATGTCGGGCTATCCGGGCAAGGTGAAGAGCCTGTCGTGGGCTGCCAAGGGCAAATGGCTGGCAAGCTCCGGCGCGCCGGCGGCCATCGTCTGGCCGTTTTCGGGCAAGGACGGCCCGATGGGCAAGGCCCCGCTGGAACTCGGCACGCGCGGCAACGCCATGGTGACCTGTGTGGCCTGCCACCCGAGCGAAGACGTCACCGCCATCGGCTACGACGACGGCATGGTCATCGCCGCGCGTTTTCAAGACGCCAAGGAAGTGCTGCTGCGCCGGCCGGGCAAGGGCGCGATCATCGCGATGATGTGGGACAAGAGCGAACGGCGCGTGGTCTTCGGCAGCGCCACCGGCGATTGCGGCGTCATCGATATTTCCGCCTGAAGCCCCAGTTGCGGGGAAGCGTGCGGCATGAGACAAGCACAAGGTTCAACCGAGCGCCATCATGACTTCACCTTCGGGTTCGACGCCCACCGAGGCGAAAGCCTTCCTTGAACGCCATCCCGAAATCGAGGCGGTGGATATCGTGCTTATCGACGCCAATGGCGTCGGCCGTGGAAAAATCATCCGCCGGCATGAACTGGTGCCGGTTTTCGAGGGCGGACGGCACATGCCGATTTCCGTGCTCGGCCTCGATATCACCGGCGAGGATGTCCACGAAACCGGCTTGATCTGGGCAACCGGCGACGGCGATCTGCGCGCCTGGCCCATTCCCGGAACGCTGGCGCCGCTGCACGGCACGCAGCCGCCGCGCGCGCAGGTAATGATGTCGATGTACCATCTCGACGGCGCGCCGATGACCTCCGATCCGCGCCACGCGCTTGCCCGTCAGGTCGAAATCCTGGCCGAAAAGGGGCTTCATCCGGCCGGCGCCTTCGAACTTGAATTTTTTCTCCTCGCCAATGAGCGCGACGGCGACGGCAAGGTGCAGCCGGCGCGCGCGGTGCTCGACGGCCGCCATTCGGCCAAGACAGAGGTGTATTCGGTCGATCACCTGCACGGCATGGAGCCGCTGTTTTCCGATATTTACCAGGCCGCGAAGCTGCAGGGCATTCCGGCCGAGACGGTGATTTCGGAATATGCGCCGGGCCAGTACGAATTGACGCTGAACTACCGCGAGGACGTGATGCGGGCAGCGGACGATCTGGTCATGCTGAAGCGGCTGGTGCGCACGCAGGCGCGCCGGCACGGCGTGACCGCCTGTTTCATGGCCAAGCCCATCGAGAAATACGCCGGCTCCGGCATGCATTTCCACGTTTCGCTGCTCGACGAGAACGGCAGGAACGTCTTTACGGAGACGGATGGCGAAACCCGCTCCCTGCCCCTCCTGCAGGGTCTGGGCGGGCTTATCCAGACCATGGCGGAATCGATGCTGGTGTTTGCGCCGCATGCCAATTCATGGCGGCGTTTCGTCTCGCAATCCTACGCGCCGGTAACGCCGACCTGGGGCGTCAACAACCGCTCGGTAGCGCTGCGCGTGCCGGCGGGCGACAAGAAAAGCAGGCGCATCGAGCACCGGCCGTCGGGCGTCGACGCCAATCCCTATCTGGTCGCCGCGACCGTTTTGGCGGGCATCGTCAAAGGGCTCGACGAAGGCCTCGATCCCGGCCCCGAAACCGTCGGCAACGGCTACGAAGCGGCTGAAACGCGCACCACGATGCCGGTCGACTGGCGCGCCGCAATCGAGGCGGCACGGGCATCGACGTTTCTCAAAAGCGCCCTGGGGGAGGATCTGCACCGCACCTTCGTGGCGATCAAGCAATCCGAATATCTGCGCGTGGCGCGCACCGTCAGCGAACTGGACTACCACCTCTATTTGCACGAGGTGTGATGGCAGCGTGGTGCGTCCTTCGAGGCTCGCTCCGCTCGCACCTCAGGATGAGGGAGGTGGCATTTGCCTCGCCACTACCGCACCAAAATCGCCCGCAAATCGTTGACATTGGTGCCGGTCGGGCCGGGCACGAACAAATCGTCCACCGCATTGAACGCGGTCCAGGCATTGTTGCCGGCCAGCATGGCTTTTGCGTCGACGCCTGCCGCGCGCATGCGCTGGACGGTCGAGCCATCGGCAAACGCGCCGGCATTGTCTTCCGAGCCGTCGATGCCGTCCGTGTCGGCGGCGAGCGCATGGATGCCGTGGACCCCGGCGATGCCGATGGCGAAGGCCAGCAGGAATTCGGAATTGCGGCCGCCTTTGCCCTTGGCTCTAAGCGTCACGGTCGTCTCGCCGCCCGACAGGATCAGCACCGGCTTGTTGAACGGCCGGTTTCGCACCGCGACCTCACGGGCGATGGCTGCATGGACCGAGCCCACTTCGCGCGCTTCGCCCTCGATGGAATCCGACAGAATAACCGCATCGATGCCATGACGCGCGGCTTCCGCGGCGGCGGCTTCCAGCGATACGGCGGCGGAAGCGATCAAATGCACCTCGTTGCGGGCGAATTTTTCGTCGTCCGGGCGCGGCGCATCGGCGGCGGGCGAGCCGATATGCGCCATCACCGCTTCGGGCAGCTTCATGCCATAGGCGGCGATCGCGGCCAGCGCATCCTCGCGGTTGGCGGCGTCGGGAATCGTCGGCCCGGAGGCGACCAGCGCCGGGTTGTCGCCGGGAATGTCGGACACCACCAGCGACACGACTTTTGCCGGCCATGCGGCGGCGGCAAGCCGGCCGCCCTTGATGCAGGAGAGATGCTTGCGGATGGCGTTCATCGCCGAAATAGGCGCGCCGGAGGCCAGAAGCGCCTCGTTGACGGCGATCTCGTCGGGCAGCGTCAGGCCGGGTGCCGGCGACGGCAGCAGCGCCGAGCCGCCGCCGCAGATCAGCGCCACGACGAGATCGTCCTCGGTCAGGCCGGCAACCTTCTCCAGCAGCCGGCGCGATGCTTCCAGCCCGGCCAGGTCAGGAACGGGATGGGCGGCCTCGATGACTTCGATACGCTCGGTCTTCGCACCATAGCCGTAGCGGGTGACGACCAGCCCCTCCAGCGGTCCGTCCCACGCCTTCTCGAATGCGGCCGCCATCTGCGCCGCCCCCTTGCCTGCGCCGACAATGACGGTGCGGCCCTTGGGCTTGCCCGGCAAATGGCTGCGGATGGTTCTTTCCGGATCGGCGGCGGCAACGGCGATGTCGAAGATGGAGGTCAGGAAGGATTTGGGATCGATGACCGCCACTTCACTCTCCTGCCTTCGGCAGCGCCAGCGCCTTGGCATCCTTGCCGAGGCAAGCGCATAGGGCATCCACGACGACGCCGTGGTCGTCGCGCTCTGGCAGGCCGGAAACGGCAATGACGCCAATGACGCCGGTACCTTTCACGGTAATGGGGAAGCCGCCGCCGGCCAGCACATAGTCGGTGATATCCAGCCCCTCGCCCGGCTTGAAGGTGCGGTCGGGCCGGTCCTGCTCCAGCACCATGCGGTAGGTGCTTTTGAGAAAGCGCTTCACGACATTGATCTTGCGCCGCGCCCAATCGGGGTTGGAGGCGTTCGAACCGGGCAGTGCTGCATAGAAAAGCGGGCGGTCGAAGGTGCGGATATCGATGACAATCGGCATGTTTTCCGCCATGCCGCGCTCGCGGATCGCCGAGCCGATGGAGAACGCGGTCGCCTCGTCGAAACTGTCGAAGACGAGGGTGGCCTCCTGCCGCCTGATCGTCTCGATATCGTCGGCTGCGGTCATTTTTCTTCCCTTGAAACTTATCGTCCGATTTGTACGACAAGTATCGCCCGGTCAAGCGCTGTGCGCCCTTCGAGGCTCGCTCCGCTCACACCTCAGGATGAGGGAGGTTGGCGTTTGCTTCGGCGTTGTGCGTCCTTCGAGGCTCGCTTTGCTCGCACCTCAGGATGAGGGAGGTAGTAGTTGGCTCAGGCGTGGCTGAGCCGATGCATGATTTCCCACGGTGCGAATGAGGATCACCGCCGTTCGAACCCCCGCTTTAAAATCCCGTTGCACCACCGTCCTCATCCTGAGGTGCTCGCAAAGCGAGCCTCGAAGGGCGCACTACCCAGCCATGTCGCTCTTGGCCGCTCTGCCGGCCACATAGACCTCGCGCACGGCGCGGTCGTCACCCAGCGTCTGCAGCAGGAACAATTCCTCCGCCAACGTTTCGATTGTCTCCATGCGAAGCTTCATTCCCTGCGTCGCGCTCGAATCCAGCACGACGACATCCGCGTCGGTGCCTTCCGCCAGCGTGCCCACTTTTTCCGCGACCGACAGCGCTTCGGCGTTGCCGCGCGTGATCTGCCAGAAGGACTGGAACGGGTTCAGCTTCTCGCCGTTCAGCGCGATCACCTTGTAGCCCTCGTCCATGGTGCGCAGCATGGAATAGTTGGTGCCGCCGCCGACATCGGTGGCGGTGGCGATGCGCAGCGGCTTTTCGCGGCGGCGATAGCGCTGGTAGTCGAACAGGCCGGAGCCAAGGAACAGATTGGATGTCGGGCAAAACACGGCGATGGAACCGCTGTCCGACAGCGCGTCCGCCTCGCGCTCGGACAGGTGGATCGAATGGCCGAACAGGCTTTTTGCGCCGAGCAATCCGTAACGCTCGTAGACGTCGGTATAATCGCGCGCCCACGGATAGAGTTCCTGCGTGAAGGCGATTTCGGCGTGGTTTTCCGACAGGTGCGTCTGCATATGCAGGCCGGAAAATTCCTTCACTAGCGCGCCCGCCATCTCCATCTGCTCCGGCGACGAGGTGATGGCGAAGCGCGGCGTGATGGCATAAAGCTGGCGGCCCCTGCCGTGCCAGTCGCCGATCAGCGCCTTGGTGTCGTCATAGCCGGATTGCGGCGTGTCCAGCACGCCCTCCGGCGCGTTGCGGTCCATCATCACCTTGCCGGCGATGTTGAGCATGTTGCGGGCGTGGCTTTCCTCGAAAAACGCCTCGGCCGACGCCTTGTGCACCGAGCAATAGGCCGAGACCGTCGTGGTGCCGTGGCGCAGCATCTCGTCCAGGAACAGGCGCGCGATGCGGCGGCCATGCTGCGCGTTGGCGAATTTCGTCTCTTCCGGGAAAGTGTAGACGTTCAGCCAGTCGAGCAGCTCCGCGCCATAGCTGGCGATGACCTGCATCTGCGGGAAATGAACATGCGCGTCGATGAAGCCGGGCAGCAGCAGGTGCGGCCGGTGGTCGATCTTTTTCGCGCCCTCGCCCGCCTGTTTTTCGATCTCGGCATAGCCACCGGCAGCGACGATTTTTCCGTCGCGGATCAGCAGGCCGCCATCTTCCTCATAGCGGTAAGCGGCCGCGTCATCGATGCTTTCCGGCCAGCGCAGAAAGGAAAGCGTGCGGCCGCGCAGGAGTGTTGTCGTCATGCTATTTCCCCGCGCCCTCGAACCAGCTTACCAGCAGGGCGCGCTCCTTGTCGGTGACCTGCGTGACGTTAGCCGGCGGCATGGCGTGGCTGCGGCCGGCCTGCAGGTAGATTTCCTTGGCATACGCGGCAATGCCCGCATCCGTATCCAGCATCACGCCATTCGGCGCATGATAGATGCCTTCATAAGACGGTTCGGCCGCATGGCACATGGCGCAGCGGCCCATTACCGTGTCGCGCACCGCCGGAAAATGCGCGGAAGCCACGTAAATTTCAGCAGCCGCCGACACTTTAGGCTCGCCGGTCAGCACTTTCGGCACCGTCGACAGCCAGATGATGACGATGAACAGGAGGAGGGCCACCAGCCACGTCCAGGTCGGGTTGCCCTTCCTGGCATGATGCGTGTTGAAATAATGCCGGATCAGCACGCCGATCATGAATACCAGCGAGGCGATGACCCAGTTGAACTCTGTCCCGAACGCCAGCGGATAGTGGTTGGACAGCATCAGGAAAAGCACGGGCAGCGTCAGGTAATTGTTGTGCAGCGAGCGCTGCTTGGCGATCTGGCCGTATTTCGGATCGGGTTTGCGCCCGGCGATCAGGTCTGCGACGACGATCTTCTGGTTGGGGATGATGACCATGAAGACGTTGGCCGACATGATGGTGGCGGTGATGGCGCCCAGATGCAGGAAGGCGGCGCGCCCGGTGAACAGATGCGTCAGCCCCCACGCCATGAACACCAGGATGACGTAGAGCAGCAGCATCAGGCCGGTGTCGGCCTTGCCGATCAGGTAGCGGCACAGCACGTCGTAGACGATCCAGCCCGAGGCGAGGCAGGCGATCGAGATCATGATGCCGACCGGCACCGATACGTCGAGCACGTTCGGGTCGATCAGGAACAGGCTCGCACCCGCGTAATAGACGATGGCGAGCAGGGCGAAACCCGACAGCAGCGTGGCGTAGCTTTCCCATTTGAACCAGGTCAGGTGCTCGGGCATCTCGGCCGGCGCGACCAGATATTTCTGGATGTGGTAAAAACCACCGCCATGCACCTGCCATTCCTCGCCATAAGCGCCGGCGGGCAGGCCGGGACGCTGACGCAGACCGAGGTCGAGTGCCACGAAATAGAAGGACGAGCCGATCCAGGCGATGGCGGTGATGACATGCAGCCAACGCACCGCAAAGGCGAGCCACTCCCAGAAAATCGCGAAATCGAGCATGATCGTCCTTCCTCTCGAGCCTGCGACTTTACGGGCTGGCGCGTAAACGAAAAGGGGTGGCGCGCACGAGGACTTTCAAAAAAAAATGTAAAATACTACGGTCCACCCACGCAGCCGCCTGAAAGCCACGGATCGAAACCCAACATGGCCTATCTGGACAACATTTCCGTTTTCGTCCGCGTCGTCGAACTGGGCAATCTGTCGGCCGCGGGACGCGACATGCGCATCTCGCCAGCGGTCGCCTCGAACCGCATCAAGGAATTGGAAAAGCATCTGGGCGTGCGCCTGTTCAACCGCACGACGCGGCAGTTGATGCCGACCGAACACGGTACGGTTTTCTATGAAGGCGCAAAACAGGTAATGGACGCAATCGCGCATGCCGAGGCCGCCGTCAGCGCCCTTTCCGGCCAGCCGCGCGGGACCATCAAGGTCACTGCGCCGCTGGGGCTCGGACGCCGCCTGATCGCTTCGGGCATTCCCGATTTTCGCGACAGATATCCCGATATCGAGGTGCGGCTGCGGCTCTCCGACCATAATGTCGATATCATGAAGGAAGGCATCGACGTCGCCTTCCGGCTCGGGATCATCGAGGATTCCTCGCTGCGCATGCGCGGCATCATGGATTGCGAGCGCGTGCTGGTCGCGGCGCCCGCCTATCTCGAAACGCATGGCGAGCCGAACGACCCGAGCGACCTTCTGGATCGAAAGCACGATTGCCTTATGCTGCGCTATCCCGGCAGCCGGGAGTTCTACTGGATGCTGCAAATGCCGACCGGGCCGCACAAATTCGAAGTGCACGGGCCGTTCGACAGCGATGACGGCGATGTGCTGACCGGCTGGGCGCTTTCGGGGCGCGGCATCATCAACAAGCCGCGCTTCGAGGTCGAGCCGTATCTGCGCGACGGGCGGCTGAAAGTGATCCTGGCAGCCACGCCGCCAACACCGGTGCAGTTCGCCGCGGTCTACCCGCACAAGAAGTTGCAGGACCCCAAAGTGCGGCTGCTGCTCGACTTCATGGCCGAGCGCTGCCAGCGGCTGATAAAAGACCTTCTGGCGGGCAAATAGAAGCAGTTGAGGAACCGGTGCGCGCCTCGCACATTAATGGAATGCGCGACCGGCGCTGGCCGCCCTTCGCGACCTAACCCTATGGAGTTCCCGATGGCCTCTCATCCCACACACAACGATCTCAAATCCAACGCCAAGAAAGTCTCGATCGACATTCTCAACGCCCGTCTCGCCGACGCGATTGACCTGGCGCTCATCACCAAGCAGGCGCACTGGAACCTCAAGGGGCCGCAGTTCATCGCCATCCACGAGATGCTGGACGGTTTTCGCGCCGAACTCGACGTACATGTCGATACGATCGCCGAACGTGCGGTACAGTTGGGCGGCACCGCCATCGGCACCTCGCAGGCCGTGGTCAAGGCATCGCCGCTAAAGCCCTATCCGACCGACATCTACAAGACCAAGGACCACCTCGCGGCGCTGATCGAGCGCTATGCGCTGGCGGCAAACAATGCCCGCGCAGCCATCGACGATACGGACGAGGCGGGCGATGCCGATGCCGCCGACATCCTCACCGCCTATTCGCGTTCGCTCGACAAATCGCTGTGGTTCCTGGAAGCCCACACGCAGGAAAAAGAATAGTTTTTCGATTTTACCCGGTTACGCGCTGCCGTTTTGGCGGCGCGACCGGCGCGATGCTCTGCGCAAGCGCCGTCATGATTTCGGCGGCGGCGAGCGCTGCGATAACGCGCGGACGCTTGTCCTTGACGGCGTCGCCGCCGATCGGTGAAACGAGGCGGGCAAATTCCGCCTCGTTGCCGCGGGCGGTTTTCAGGAACCAGCTTTTGAAAGTCGCTTTCTTGGTTTTCGAACCGATCATGCCGACATAGGCCGCGTCTCCGCGTTTCAACGCTTCCGCGACGATCAGGAAATCCAGCGCGTGGTCATGGGTGAGCACGACGAAGGCAGCGCCGGGCAAGGCTTGCCGCACGATTTCCTCCGGCATCGGCGTCAACCGCGTCTCGACCGCTTCCGGCATGCCTTCCAGCGCATCGGCGCGTGTTTCGACCACGATGGCCTGAACCGGCAGCAGCGCAATCGCCGCCGCCAGCGCCTGCCCGACATGACCGCCGCCGAAAATGCAGACCTGTGGGAGGCCCGCTTCCTCGACTTCCGCCGCCGCCATCAATTCCGCCGCAAGCGCGTCGTCGATCCGGCGGATCAGCACTTCCACCCTGCCGCCGCAGCACTGGCCGATTTCCGGCCCGAGCGGAATATCGAGCGTGGCGCGAAGATCGTGCCCGTTGGGTGACAGCATCTGCCGCGCCTTGTCGATCGACATGAATTCAAGCTGGCCGCCGCCGATGGTGCCATGAATGGCCGAAGCGGAAACCAGCATGGATGCGCCCTTTTCGCGCGGCGTCGAGCCTTTCGCCGACGCGACCTCGACAAGGGCAAGAAGCTCGGCAGAGCCAAGGAAATCCTTCAATTCCTGCACGGTCGACGTCATGTGCGACCTCCCATGGCTTGGACGGCGGGCTTCTTCGGCACACTCACCTCCGGCACACCCCCGCCGACGCTATTTCCCGGCTTCCTGCTTCAGCCTTTCCATTGTCATCAGCACGCGCTCCGGCGTTGCCGGCGCGTCGAGGCGCGGACAGATCTTGTGGTCGGCAACGCTGGCCACCGCGTCCGACAGCGCATGCAATACCGACAGGCCGAGCGGCAGGGGCGGCTCGCCGACGGCCTTGGAGCGATGGATGGTCGGCTCATAGGCTTCCGACCAGTCGGTCAGCGCGACGTTGAAGATTTTCGGCCGGTCAGACGCCAGCGGAATCTTGTAGGTGGACGGCGCATACGTGCGCAGCCGGCCCTTGCCGTCCCACCACAGTTCCTCCGTGGTCAGCCAGCCCATACCCTGGATGAAACCACCCTCGACCTGGCCAAGGTCGATGGCCGGGTTCAACGAGCGGCCGGCATCGTGCAATATATCGGTGCGCTCGACCACATATTCGCCGGTCAGTGTGTCGACCGACACCTCCGAACAGGCCGCGCCATAGGCGAAATAGTAGAAGGCATGCCCCTTGCCCTTGGCGCGATCCCAATGGATCTTCGGCGTCTTATAAAACCCCGCCGCCGAAAGCTGGATGCGCGCCGTATAAGCCTGCTTGACCAGATCGTTGAAGGAAATCTCCTGGTTGCCGACCCGCACCCGGTTGGGAAGGAAAACGACCTGATCCTTTGGAACCTGATGCGCTTCGGCGGCAAAGTCGATCAGCCGTTCCTTGATCTGGCGGGCCGCGTTCTGCGCCGCCATGCCGTTCAAATCCGCACCCGACGAGGCAGCGGTCGGCGAGGTATTCGGCACCTTGGCCGTGGTCGTGGCGGTGATCTTGACGCGCTCGATGTCGATCTGGAATTCCTCGGCCACCACCTGCGCCACCTTCAGGTGCAGGCCCTGCCCCATTTCGGTGCCGCCATGGTTCATGTGGACCGAGCCGTCGGTATAGACATGCACCAGCGCGCCGGCCTGGTTGGAATCGGTGCGGGTGAACGAAATCCCGAACTTGACCGGGGTAAGGGCGATGCCGCGCTTGATGAAGCGGCTGTTGGCATTGAAGGCCGCGATCTCGCGCCGCCGCCCGGCATAGTCGGCGCTTGCCTCCAGTTCCGCCACGATGCGCTGGATGATGCAGTCCTCGACCTTCTGGTGATAGGGCGTGACGTCGCGGCCGGCCCGCTTGTCCATCGGATCGTAGAAATTCAGTTTTCGGATTTCGAGCGGGTCCTTGCCGACCGCGAAGGCGATCTCGTCGATGACACGCTCAGCCCCGACCATGCCTTGCGGTCCGCCAAAGCCGCGAAAAGCGGTGTTGGAAACCGTATTGGTGAACAAGGGCGCCGAGATAGCGTGAACGGCCGGGTAGAAATAGGTGTTGTCGCAGTGAAATAGCGCCCGGTCGCCGACCGGACCCGACAGATCGGCCGAAAAGCCGCAACGCAGCGCGAAAATGTAGTCGATACCGAGAATGCGGCCCTCGTCGTCGAAGCCGATGTCGTAATCGATGGCGAAATCGTGCCGCTTGCCGGTAGCGGTCATGTCCTCGTCGCGGTCCATGCGCAGCTTCACCGCCCGCTTGTGCTTCTTGGCGGCAATCGCCGCCAGCACCGCGGTCTGGTTGGCCTGTGTTTCCTTGCCGCCGAAGCCGCCGCCCATGCGGCGCACTTCCACCGTCACCGCATGGTTGGGCACGCCCAGCGCATGCGCGATCATATGCTGCGTTTCGGTCGGCCCTTGCGTCGAGCAATAGACCGTCACTTCATCGTCTTCGCCCGGCACGGCCATCGACACCTGGCCTTCGAGATAGAAATGGTCCTGCCCGCCAAGCTTCATGCGGCCCTTTACGCGCCGTGGGGCCGTGGCAAGGGCCGCCGCCGCATCGCCGCGCTTAAGGACCATCGGCGTAGTGACCTGGCGGTCCGTTTCCGGGTTCAGGTCCCAGATTTCGATGGTCGCGGGCAGTTCCTCATATTCGATTTTTGCCAGGCGGGCAGCGCGACGGGCCTGTTCGCGCGTCGTTGCCAAAACGACGAAGACGGGCTGGCCGTGGAACAACACCTTGTCCTGCGCGAGAACAGGATCGTCGTGCATGCCGCTGGGCGAAATGTCGTTGTCCCCGGGAATATCCTTCCAGGTCAGCACATCCACGACGCCGGGCGCGGCGCTCACCGCCGAAAGGTCCATGGCCTTGATGAGGCCGTGAGCGACCGTGGAGAGGCCCATGCCGAGATGAAGCGTACCGGCCGGTTCCGGCAAATCGTCGATATAGACCGCCGTACCGCTGACATGCTTGTGGGCTGAATCATGGCTGCGCTCGGTGGCGACGCCGCCGCTGATCTTTACGGCCTTCAGGTTGGGAGTGTGCTTGGTCATCATGCCGCCTCATGCCGGGAAACCTGGATCGGCCCCTTGGTGCCGCTGGTTTCCGCAAAGAACCGCAGCAGCAGATTGCGCGCGGCCATCGACCGATATTCGGCGGTAGCGCGCATGTCGGTGAGCGGCGAGAAGTCATTGGCGTATTCGGCCATCGCGGCCTCGACCGTCACTTCCGTCCACGGTTTGCCGATAAGGGCCTGTTCGACAGCGCTGGCCCGCTTCGGCGTCGCCGCCATGCCGCCATAGGCGATGCGAACTTCGGCAACCGTTCCATCCGGGGCCAGCGCGATGAAGAACGCGCCAAGGGCAGCGGTGATATCCTCGTCGCGGCGCTTGGTGATCTTGTAGACGGCGAATTTTTCGCCATTCGCCGGCACCGGCACGGTGACCTTCTCGACGAACTCGCCCGGCTGGCGGTCCTGCTTGCCATAGGCGATGAAGTATTTTTCGAGCGCAATGGTGCGCCGCTGTTCTCCCTTGCGCAACGTCAGCGTCGCGCCCAGCGCGATCAAGGGCGGCGGCGTGTCGCCGATCGGCGAACCGTTGGCGACGTTGCCGCCGATGGTGCCCATGTTGCGCACCTGCTCGCCACCAATGCGATCAACCAACGGGCCAAGTGCTGGAATATGCTTTGAAAGCGTTGAGAAGGCTTCCGTGTAGGTGACGCCCGCGCCTATGCTGACGACACCGCCCGTTGCAGAGATTTCGCCCAGCCCATCGAGATTGCCGATGAAGATCGCGGGCGAAATATCGCGCATCTGCTTGGTCACCCACAGGCCGACATCGGTCGAGCCTGCAACGACGGTAGCGGTTGGTTCGGCCTCGAGCAGAGCGGCAAAATCGTCGGCATTGGCCGGGACGATCAGGCGCTTCTTGCCGGAGCCGATCTCGACGCGCGCGCCGTCATGCAGCGCCTTCAGCCTAGCCGTGATCGCCTCACGCTCGACGCGCAGCGGATCGTTTTGCGCCTTGCCATAGCTGGAAATGGCACGCGCGGCGCGCATGATCGCCTCATAGCCGGTGCAGCGGCAGAGATTGCCCTGCAAGGCTTTTTCGATTGCCGCATTGGACGGGCTGGAATCGCGCATCCAAAGCCCATAGAGCGACATGACGAAACCGGGCGTGCAAAAGCCGCATTGCGAGCCGTGGAAATCCACCAGCGCCTGCTGCACCGGATGCAGTCTTTTGCCGTCGCCGTGCAGGTGCTCCACCGTCACCACATGGCAGCCGTCGAGCGAGCCCATGAAGCGGATGCAGGCATTGACGCCTTCATAGACGAGGCCTTTGGCCGTCAGCTTGCCGATCAGGACAGTGCAGGCGCCGCAATCGCCCTCGGCGCAGCCTTCCTTGGTGCCGCGCAGCGAACGGGAAAGCCGTAGCCAGTCGAGCAGCGTCGCGTCGGGCGCGATGTCGCTGATGGCGACATCCTCGCCATTGAGGATGAAGCGCAGTTCATGGCGGGTGGTGGGATTTGGCATGGTTCAGCTCCCCCTATATGTGGAGTAGCCGTAGGGCGAAACAAGCAACGGCACATGATAATGCACCGCCTCGGCCATGCCGAAGCGGATCGGTACGCTGTCGAGAAAGGCGGGCTGCGGCAGTTCGGTGCCCTGCCGGCGCAGATAATCCCCGGCGGCGAACACCAGTTCGTATTCGCCGGTCTTGAACTCCTCGCCCGCGAGCAGCGGCGCGTCGCAGCGCCCGTCCTGATTGGTCACCACGGTCTTCAGATGGGTACGACTGTCGCCGGAGACGCTGAACAAGCGGATGGAAAGGCCCGCCGCCGGTTTGCCCGTCGCTGTGTCCAGCACATGCGTGGTCAGGCTCCCGCCGGATGATGCTGCTCCCATGATGACCGCCTCCCTTGGCCCGCCCCTTGGCCGCCACTTGCCTATATCGCTGATATTGTGCGCCATTTAACGGCGTAGCATAAGACGTGGTCGAGCGGCTTGCCCCAAAAACACTTTCAAATTTTTCGGGGGAATGCCACGGCATAGTTTGGACTATTCTCAAACGGCAGCTCCATTGCGGGGGAGATAGACGGATGCATTATCTAAGAGACATGCGTGGCTACGGCGCCAATCCGCCGGACCCGAAATGGCCGGGTGGCGCGCATGTCGCCGTCCAGTTCGTGGTCAACTACGAGGAAGGCGGCGAAAACTGCATCCTGCACGGCGACAAGGCATCCGAAGCCTTCCTGTCCGAGATCACGGGGGCTGCCCCCTGGCAGGGCATGCGTCACTGGAACATGGAATCGATCTACGAATATGGCGCGCGCGCCGGCTTCTGGCGGGTCCATCGCCTGTTTACCGAGGCGAACGTGCCGGCCACCTGCTACGGCGTGGCCAGCGCGCTGGCGCGCTCGCCCGACCAGCTTGCTGCCATGCAGGAAGCCGGCTGGGAGATCGCCACGCACGGGTTGAAATGGATCGACTACCGCGATCATTCGCCGGAAGACGAGCGCCGCGACATCGAGGAATCGATCCGGCTGCACACCGAAGTGACGGGCGAGCGCCCGACCGGCTGGTATACCGGCCGCTCGTCGGAAAACACGGTGCGGCTGGTCGCCGAGGCCGGAGGCTTTGCTTACTGCTCCGACACCTATGACGACGACCTGCCCTACTGGCTCGACCATGACGGCCACGGCCATGCCATGGAGCCGCTGCTCATCATCCCCTATACGCTCGACGTCAACGACATGCGCTTCGGCATCCAGGCGGGTTTTTCGAACGGCGAGCAGTTCTACACCTATCTGAAGGACAGTTTCGACACGCTCTATGAAGAAGGCAAGGCCGGGCGGCCGAAGATGATGACCGTCGGCCTGCATTGCCGCCTGATCGGCCGCCCGGGCCGCGCGGCGGCGCTGAAGCGCTTCCTCGAATACGTCAAAAGCCACGACAAGGTATGGCTGCCCCGGCGCATCGACATCGCCCGGCACTGGCACGAGCATCATCCCCATGAAGCGGCGGCACTGCGGCCTTCGCGCATGGACCGCAGCGATTTCGTAAAAAGCTTCGACGGCGTGTTCGAGCATTCGCCCTGGGTGGCCGAACGCGCTTACGAACTTGAACTCGGCGCTGCCCATGACAGCGCGGGCGGCCTGCACAACGCGCTTTGCCGCGTCTTTCGCTCGGCCAGCGAAGCGGAACGGCTCAGCGTGCTCAAGGCGCACCCAGACCTTGCCGGCAAGATCGCCCAGGCCAGGCAATTGACGCCGGAATCGACGAAGGAGCAGGCCTCAGCCGGGCTCGATGCGCTGACCGACAGGGAACGCGAGTTGTTTTCCAAGCTCAACGCGGCCTATGTCACCAGCTTCGGCTTTCCCTTCATCATCGCCGCCAAGGGCCGCAACAAGGACGAAATCCTTGCCGAATTCGAAGCCCGCATCGGCAACCCCCGCGAGACGGAACTCAAGACTGCCTGCAAACAGGTGGAGCGCATCGCGCTGCTTCGCCTCAAAGACATGCTGCCGCAATAGGCCCCGAACCGATGGATAGGAAGACAATGTCCGGCCGCACCTATTATGCCCCAACCGGCGGCCTGCCGCCGCAGACCCAGCTTCTGACGGATCGCGCCGTTTTTACCGAAGCCTACGCCGTCATCCCAAAGGGCGTGATGAGCGACATCGTCGCCAGCCCGCTGCCACATTGGGACAAGACCCGCGCCTGGGTGCTGGCGCGGCCTTTGTCGGGCTTTGCCGAGACGTTTTCCCAATACATCATGGAAGTGCTTCCCGGCGGCGGCTCGGACCGCCCCGAGCCGGACGCCGGCGCGGAAGGTGCGCTATTCGTGGTCGAGGGCCAGTTGACCGTCACGCTGGACGGGCAAAAGCACAGCCTCAAGCCCGGCGGCTTCGCCTTCATCCCGCCGTCCAGCAACTGGCAGGTGCGCAACGAGGGCAGCGGCCCCGCCCGCTACCACTGGGTCCGCAAGACCTATGAAGTTGTCGACGGCATCGAAGTACCGGAAGCTTTTTTCGCCGACGAGGCGGATATAGCGCCCTTGGCCATGCCCGACACCAATGGCGCATGGGCGACGACGCGCTTCGTCGATCCCAGCGATGTGCGCCACGACATGCATATGACCATCGTGACGCTGAAGCCTGGCGGCGTCATCCCCTTTGCCGAGACGCATGTGATGGAGCACGGGCTCTATGTGCTGGAGGGCAAAGCGGTCTATCATCTCAACCAGAACTGGGTGGAGGTCGAGGCCGGCGATTTCATGTGGCTGCGCGCCTTCTGTCCGCAGGCCTGCTATGCCGGTGGCCCCGGCAATTTCCGCTATTTGCTCTACAAGGACGTCAACCGACACGCCAAGCTTGGCGGGTTCGGGCGGTGACCATGGAACGGATCGTCGCCCGGAAACTGACCCGTGAGGCGTTTGCGCCGTTCGGCGAGGTCATCGATACGGACTGCGACACCCACTATCCGATCAATGACGGCAAGTGCGAGCGTTACCACGCGCTGGCGCGCGCGGAGGCCGGCGGGCCGAACGGCCATGTCATCATCAATTTGTTCAAGGCGACGCCCTATGCATTTCCGCTATCGGTTTCGATGGTGGAACGGCATCCGCTCGGCAGCCAGGCCTTCATTCCGTTGTCGCCACGGCCTTTCCTGGTGATCGTCTGCCATGACGGGCCGGATGGTCCCGGCACGCCGAGCGCCTTTCTTACCGCACCCGGCCAGGGCGTGAACTACAAGCGCAATCTGTGGCACGGCGTGCTGACCCCGATCGGCGAGCCGCAGGATTTCGTCGTGGTCGATCGCGGCGGCGACGGCTCGAACCTCGAGGAATTCTACTTCCCGCGCCCTTACGAAATTCACCTGCCCGAAGAGTTTGCTTGATGACCGATATTTCGCTGATCGACCGTCTGCTCGACGTGATCGAAAACGACATTGTGCCGATGACGGCCAAGGGCGTGGCGGAGGGCAACAAGCTGTTCGGCGCGGCCATCCTGCGCAAGGGCGACCGCTCGCTGGTTCTGGCCGAAACCAACAACGAGGTCGAAAATCCGCTCTGGCACGGCGAGGTCCATTGCCTGAAACGCTTTTATGAAATGCCCAAGGCCGAACGCGTCGACACCGGCGACGCCATCTTCCTCGCCACGCACGAACCTTGCTCACTATGCCTGTCGGCGATCACCTGGGCCGGGTTCGACAATTTCTACTATTTGTTTTCACACGAGGATTCGCGCGATTCGTTCGCCATCCCGCATGATCTGAAAATCCTGAAAGAGGTCTTTACCCTCGACCCCGGCGGCTACAACGCGGAAAACGCCTATTGGAAAAGCTTCTCCATCCGCAGGCTCGTCCGCGCCTTGCCGGATGCGGAACGCGCAAGGCTCGAGGCGCGCATCGGCAGGGTATCCGCCCGCTACGACGAACTGTCGACGCAGTACCAGGAAAGCAAGGCTGACAACGACATTCCGCTGAATTAGGACCACTCCTGCAGCGCGTCGCGCTGCCCCTTTTCACGCGGACAATCTCTTCCAAATCTCTGGTGATTTCCCCCGGTTGCGATGCCGATGTCGCATTTTGGCTATCGGCATAGGTTGCTGTCTCGAACGCGACATGCGATTTACGCCACGCCATGTCGTATTCGGTCTTGCGCAATGGTCCGGCTTACCTTCATTATTGGCCCAACAAGAAGCAAGAAAGCGACTATCTAGTCGTGCCATCAGAGTGAGGAACCAAATGTCTAAAGAACTCGAATTCCTTAGCCGGCGTGTTGCGTCCGGCAAGCTGAACCGCCGTGATTTTCTGGGTCGGGCGGCAGCGCTCGGAGTCAGCGCGGCGTTTGCCAACACGCTGCTTGCCGATGCGGCGCGCGCCGAAGGCCCGGTCAAAGGCGGCATGCTGAAGGCCGGCCTGCAGGGCGGCGAATCCTCCAACGTGCTCGACCCGGCGCTGAACCTTTCCCAAGTGAACTTCTCCTTCGGCAAGGCATGGGGCGAACTGCTGGTCGAACTGAACCCAGACGGCAGCCTGGAAAACCGCATCGCCGAATCCATCGGCTCATCGCCCGACGCCAAGACCTGGACGATGAAGATCCGCAAGGGCATCGAATTCCATGACGGCAAGACCGTTTCGGCCGAAGACGTAGTCGCCACGCTCGAGCGCCACAGCGATGAAAAGTCGAAATCGGCAGCCCTCGGCATCCTGCAGGGCATCGACAAGATGAAGGCCGATGGCGACGAGGTCGTCATCACGCTGAAGGACGCCAACGCCGATTTCCCCTACCTGATGGCCGACTACCATCTCGTCATCCAGCCGAACGGCGGCAAGGACAACCCGAATGCCGGCATCTCGGCCGGCCCCTACAAGGTGACCATCAACGAACCGGGCGTGCGCTATGGCGGCGAGAAGTTCGCCAATTACTGGCAGGGCGACAAGCTCGGCCATGCCGCCCAGATCGAGATCATCGTCATCAACGACGCGACGGCGCGTACAGCGGCTCTGCAGGGCGGCCAGGTCAACATGGTCAACCGCGTCGAGCCGAAAGTGGTCGACCTGGTCAAGCGCGTTCCCGGCGTGACCATCCAGAACGTATCGGGCCGCGGCTTCTACCCGTTCAACATGTTCTGCGACACCGCGCCCTTCGACAGCAACGATCTGCGCATGGCGCTCAAGCTCGCCATGGACCGCGACGAACTGCTCGACAAGATCCTGCGCGGCTATGGCAAGGTCGGCAACGACATCCCGGTCAACGAAGCCTATCCTCTGTTCCCGAGCGACCTGGAACAGCGCAAGTTCGACCCCGAAAAGGCGGCCGAGTTCTACAAGAAGTCGGGCCATACCGGTTCGATCCTGCTGCGCACTTCCGATGTCGCCTTCCCCGGCGCTGTCGATGCCGCCCAGCTTTACCAGCAGAGTTGCGCCAAGGCCGGCATCAAGATCGAGGTCAAGCGCGAGCCGGGCGACGGCTACTGGTCGGAAGTGTGGAACAAGCAGCCCTTCTCGCTTTCCTACTGGGGCGGACGTGCGACGCAGGACCAGATGTATTCGACGGCCTATGTCTCGAGCGCCGACTGGAACGACACGCGCTGGAAGCGGCCCGATTTCGACAAGATGGTGCTCGATGCGCGCGGCGAACTCGACCAGGACAAGCGCAAGAAGATGTACCACGACATCGGCGCCGTGATGCGCGACGAGGGCGGGCTGATCGTACCGTTCTTCAACCAGTATATCGACGCCACCGGAAAGGGCGTGCAGGGCTGGGTCAACAACCCCGCTCAAGAGATGTGCGGCGGCTACGCCTTGTCGATCTGCTGGCTCGAAGCCTAAGCCGGCTTTGAGCGCATGTCCTCACCCATCCTGAAACTCGTTACCCAGCGCATCGCGCTGGGTATCATCCTGCTGTTGGCCGTCTCGGTCCTGATCTTCGCCGGAACCCAGATCCTTCCCGGCGACGTTGCGCAATCCATCCTGGGCCAGGCGGCAACGCCGGAATCGCTTGCCAATCTGCGGGCGGAACTGGGGCTGAACGATCCGGCCTATATCCGCTATCTCCACTGGCTGGGCGGCGTCTTGACCGGCGACCTCGGCACGGCGCTTTCGAGCGGGCAGGACATCGCAACATCGATCGGCGGGCGGCTGTGGAACACGCTGTTCCTCGCCTTCTGCGCTGCCGTCGTGGCGGTGCCGCTGGCGATCCTTCTCGGCCTGCTTGCGGTACGCTACCGCAATGGCTGGGTGGACAAGCTGATTTCAGGGCTGGCGCTGGCGTCGACTTCCTTTCCCGAGTTCTTCATCGGCTATTTGCTGGTCTATTTCTTCGCCGTGCACTGGCAGATCTTCCCGGGCATCTCGACCGTCTATGACGGCATGCCGTTCCTCGCCCGGCTCGAGGCCATCGCGTTGCCGACGGCGGCGCTGACCCTGGTGGTGCTGGCGCAGATGATGCGCATGACGCGCGCGGCCATCCTCAACATCATGCAGTCGGCCTTCGTCGAAACGGCCGAACTCAAGGGCCTGTCGGCGTTTGCCATCATCCGCAAGCACGCCCTGCCCAACGCGGTCGCGCCGATCATCAACGTGGTGATGCTCAACCTTGCCTATCTCGTCGTCGGCGTCGTCGTCATCGAGGTCATCTTCGTCTATCCGGGCATGGGGCAATATCTGGTCGACCATGTCGCCAAGCGCGACGTGCCCGTCGTGCAGGCCGTGGGGCTGATTTTCGCTGCCGTCTACATCACGCTCAACATCGTTGCGGATATAGCGTCGATCATCGCCAATCCGCGTCTCAGACATCCGAAATAGGGCGGCGCCATGATCAACCTAACACGCATCCCGCTTCCGGCGCTGATCGGGATCATCATGACAACGCTGTTTGTCCTCGCGGCGATTTTCGCGCCCTGGATCGCGCCCTACGGCAATGCGCAGATCGTCGGCGACGTCTGGCAGCCGATGTCGTCGCAATTCTGGTTCGGCACCGACAATCTCGGTCGGGACCTCTTGTCCCGGATGATCTACGGCGCGCGCATCACCATCTTCATTGCGGTGCTAGCCACCGCGCTGTCCTTCACGCTCGGTGCCACGCTCGGCTTTTGCGCCGCGGTGCTGGGCGGCTGGTTCGACACGCTGATGTCGCGCCTCGTCGACCTTTTGATGGCGATCCCGACTTTGATCATGGCGCTGGTGGTGCTGTCGGTGCTGCCCTCGACGCTGGTCACGCTGATCCTGGTCATGGGCATACTGGACTCGACACGCGTCTATCGGCTGTCGCGGGCCATCGCCGTCGATATCGAGGTCATGGATTTCGTCGAGGCGGCGAAACTGCGCGGCGAAGGCTTGTTGTGGATCATCTTCCGCGAAATCCTGCCCAACGCGCTGTCGCCGCTGATCTCGGAACTCGGCCTACGCTTCATCTACGCCATCCTGTTCCTGTCGGCACTGTCCTTCCTTGGCCTGGGCGTACAGCCGCCTGACGCCGACTGGGGCGGCATGGTCAAGGAAAACAAGGACGGCATCGTCTTCGGAATCGCGGCAGCCCTCATTCCCGCGGCCGCGATCGCCATCCTGGGTATTTCCGTCAACCTCGTCGCCGACTGGGTTCTCAACCGTACGTCGGATCTCAAGGGAGGGCGCGGTAATGGCTAAGGACAAGACCGAAGCGAAGCCGGACATCCTGCTCGACATCCGCAATCTGCGCATCGAGGCGACGGTCTATCCGCCTGGCGAGCCGCCCAAGAACATCGTCATCGTCCACGACGTTTCGCTGACGCTGGAAAAGGGCAAGGTGCTTGGCCTGATCGGCGAATCGGGCGCGGGCAAATCCACCATCGGCCTGTCTTCCATGGGCTATGGGCGCGGCGGCGTGCGCATCACCGGCGGCCAGGTTCTCCTCAACGGCCGCGACATATTGAAGGGTGGCAAGGATGGCTTGCGCAAATTGCGCGGGCATGAAGTGTGTTATGTCGCGCAGTCGGCCGCGGCGGCCTTCAACCCGGCCCACCGGCTGATGGATCAGGTCGTCGAGGCGACCCTTCTGCATGGCAGGGCCAGCCGCACTGAGGCCGAGAAACGCGCGATCAAGCTGTTCAAGGCGCTCAGCCTGCCCGACCCCGAGCATATCGGCGAGCGCTTCCCGCACCAGGTTTCGGGCGGCCAGTTGCAGCGCGTGATGACGGCGATGGCGCTGTGCTCCGAGCCGGACCTGATCGTGTTCGACGAACCGACCACGGCGCTCGATGTCACCACGCAGATCGACGTGCTGGCGGCGATCAAGAATGCCATCCGCGAGACGGGCGTGGCAGCCCTCTACATCACGCACGATCTTGCCGTCGTCGCCCAGGTGTCGGACGAGATCATGGTGCTGCGCCACGGGCGGCTGGTCGAATGGGGCGGCACCCGCCAGATCATCAAGGAGCCGCGTCAGGAATACACCAACGCGCTGGTTTCCGTGCACGAGATCGAGCACGAGGAAAAGAAGCCCGGCACGGCACCGTTCCTTTCGGTCAAGAACGTCACGGCGGCCTATGGCGGCGGGCATGTGAAGGTTCTCAAGAACGTCTCGGTCGACATCTACCCCGGCCAGACGCTAGCCGTCGTCGGCGAATCCGGTTCCGGCAAATCGACGCTGGCGCGCGCCGTCACCGGCTTGCTGCCGCCAGAACAAGGCACCGTCACTTTCGACGGACGCCCGCTCGCCAACCGGCTGGCCGACCGGCCGAAGGAAGATCTGCGCCAGTTGCAGATGATCTACCAGATGGCGGACGTCGCCATGAACCCGCGCCAGACGGTCGGCACTATCATCGGGCGACCGCTGGAGTTCTATTTCGGCATGCGCGGGCGCGAACGCGATGCGCGCGTGGCCGAACTGCTCGACAAGATCGAGATGGGCAAGGGCTTTCTCGACCGCTATCCGGCCGAGCTTTCTGGCGGGCAGAAACAGCGCGTCTGCATTGCCCGCTCGCTCGCGGCCAAGCCCAAGCTCATCATCTGCGACGAGGTGACTTCGGCTCTCGACCCGCTGGTGGCCAATGGCATCCTCAAGCTTTTGCTCGACCTGCAGGCGGAAGAAAACGTCGCCTATCTGTTCATCACGCATGATCTGGCGACGGTGAAGTCGATCGCCGATTCCATCGCGGTGATGTATCGCGGCGAAGTGGTGCGCTACGGGCCCAAATCGCAAGTGCTGAAGCCGCCCTTCGACGCCTATACCGACCTTTTGCTGTCCTCCGTGCCCGAAATGGAGATGGGCTGGCTGGAAAAGGCGATCGCCGGGCGCCGCATGGCGAGCGCCGGGAATTAGGATTCCCGGCGCTCAGGATTTATTGAGCGGCACACGAGAGATTCGGGGTTTGTGAAAAGACGAGGTTCGAACGACGGCAAAAGCCGCGATTGAGCGTCGGAGCGACTCGAAAGCCGATCCCACTTTTCGATCCGATGCTCCAGGCGGGAGGCAGACCGTCAAATTGCTGTGATGATAGTCCGTCAAGAAGCAGCCTCGACCATAAACGACGGTTTTTCAAAAAGGGGGAACACCATGACCACCGAACTCGATCATCTTTCCCAACTCGCGGCGGCAGGCCGGATAACGCGCCGGGCCTTTCTGGGCCGGGCCGCAGCACTCGGCGTCTCGGCGGCGCTTGCCGGTTCGCTGGCCACTCGGGCCTTCGCGCAAACGCCGGTCCGGGGCGGCATCCTCAAGGCTGGCCTTCAGGGCGGCGAATCGACCAACAGCCTCGACCCCGCCCTGAACCTCAGCCAGGTTACCTTCAGCTTCGGAAAGCTGTGGGGCGAGTATCTCGTGCGGCTGACGCCCGACAACAAACTCGTCAACCTCATAGCCGAGGAGATCGGAGCGTCTTCCGACGCCAAGACATGGACGATCAAGGTGCGCGACGGCATCGAGTTCCACAATGGCAAGACCGTCAGCGCGGAGGATGTCGCAGCGACCATCGAGCGGCATGCCGACGAGAAATCCAAATCGGGCGCGCTCGGCATTCTCAAGAACATCAAGGGCGTCAAGGCGAGCGGCAAGGAAGTCATCGTCACGCTTGCCGACGCAGATGCCGATTTCCCCTATCTGATGGCCGACTACCACATCGTGATCCAGCCCAATGGCGGCAGGGACGACCCGAATGCTGGCATCTCGG
Source organism: Mesorhizobium sp. A556 (assembly GCF_054489545.1). NCBI lineage: Bacteria > Pseudomonadati > Pseudomonadota > Alphaproteobacteria > Hyphomicrobiales > Phyllobacteriaceae > Mesorhizobium > Mesorhizobium sp. A556. The sequence goes on along the minus strand of NZ_JBTMXA010000002.1, from coordinate 19,612 downwards.
CCGGCCCCTACAAGGTCAGCGTCAACCAGCCGGGCGTTCGCCACGGCGGCGAGCGCTTCGCCAATTACTGGCTCGGCGACAAGGCCGGCCATGCCGATCAGGTCGAGATCGTCGTCATCAACGACGCCACCGCCCGGCTTTCCGCCCTGCAAGGTGGCCAGGTGCATATGATCAACCGGGTCGAGCCGAAGGTGGTCGATCTGGTCAAGCGCATTTCCGGCGTGACGATCGAGAACGTGTCGGGCAAGGGCTACTATCCGTTCAACATGTTCTGCGACACCGCCCCCTTCGACAACAACGATTTGCGCATGGCGCTCAAGCTCGCCATGGACCGCGACGAACTGCTCGAGAAGATCCTGCGCGGCTACGGCTCGGTCGGCAACGACTTCCCGATCAACGAGGCCTACCCGCTGTTTTCAACCGACATCGAACAGCGCAAGTTCGATCCGGAGAAGGCCGCGGAACTCTATAAGAAGTCCGGCCACTCCGGCTCCGTCCTTCTGCGAACCTCGGACGTCGCCTTCCCCGGCGCTGTCGATGCGGCCCAGCTTTACCAGCAAAGCTGCGCCAAGGCCGGCATCAAGATCGAGATCAAGCGCGAGCCCGGCGACGGCTACTGGTCGGAAGTGTGGAACAAGAAGCCCTTCTCGCTTTCCTATTGGGGCGGCCGCGCCACGCAGGACCAGATGTATTCCACCGGCTATGTCTCGACCGCCGACTGGAACGATACCCGCTTCAAGCAGCCTGGATTCGACAAGATGCTTTTTGCCGCGCGCGGCGAACTGGACCAGGACAAGCGCCAGGCGATCTATCGCGACATGGCGATGCTGGTGCGCGACGAAGGCGGACTGATCGTGCCGTTCTTCAACCAGTTCATCGATGCCGCCGCCACCGACAAGATCAGCGGTTATGCCAAGAGCCCGATCGGCGAAATGATGGACGGCTACGCGCTTGCCGAGTGCTGGCTGAACGCCTGACACCTTCTGCCCTTTGACAGAATGGACGGAATGACGAAAGTCGTTCCGTCCATTCTATGAGGCGTGGCCCATCCTTGAGGAATACCTGAATGACGCTCGATTCGAAACTTCTCCTCATCATCCTCGACGGCGTGCCGTATCGGAACTGGCGGCGGCTGATGGGCAATCTGGAGGGCTGGGTGCAATCGGGCGAGGCAGCCGTGTGGAAGATGCGCGCGGTGCTGCCGTCGACCTCGGCGTGCTGCTATGCCTCGATCCATACCGGCGTGTCGCCGCAGGTGCACGGCATCCGCTCCAACGAGGACCGGTTTCGCGTAAGCCAACCCGACCTTTTCTCCGAAATTTCCAAAGCGGGCGGCAAGACCGGCGCGGTGACGCATTCCTACTGGTCGGAATTCTTCAACCGCTATCCGTTCGATCTTGTCGAAGACATGGAATATGACGAGCCGGGCGGACCGATCACCCATGGCCGCTTTCACACCATGACCGGCTATAACGCCCGCAACCAGATGACGCCGAGCGATGTCGACCTGTTCGCCACACTGACCATGCTGGCCAAGCGTTTTTCCATCGACTACGGCATCCTGCATACCTGTACGCTGGATTCCATGGGTCATCGCTTCGGCCACGACTGTCATGAAATGGATCATGCCGTCTACGCCATGGACGCCATGCTTGCCGCCTTCCTGCCGCGCTGGCGCGAGGCCGGCTACGAAGTGATCGTTACCGCCGACCATGGCCAGACAGATCGCGGCCATCATGGCGGCCATGACGAGGAGATGCAGGATTTCGCGCTTTATTATTTCGGGCAGGGCAAGGGACCGAAACCGGACGTGCTGCTCGACCAGTTGCAACTGGCGCCGACGATCCTCAAGCGCCTTGGCGTGCCGGTGCCGGCAACGATGAAGGCCGAGCCGTTTTTATAGAGCGTTTCGATAAAAGTAGAGAGCGGCGGGACATGCCCGCCGCTCTGTGAGGAAGTCTCCCGACACCCGGTCAATTTTCAGGGCATCAGAAGACGAAGGAAACGAAACACCGTTTCCGGTTGGATTTTAGTTGTTGCCCCAGTTCGTACGCTGGTCCTGGGGGGTCGTAGCGGCAGCCGGCTGACCGACGTAGACGCCCGGGTTTGAATTCACCGAAGACGTGTAGGTGCTGTCAACGGTGGTCGAGGACTGGGCCGACGGTGCCTTGAAATGGTCGCTCGCTGCGAAAGCGCTGCCAGCGGCAACGAGGAGAGCGGCGGTGGTGAGAGCAATGGTCTTCATTTTAAAAACTCCAGATTTCATTCCTGTCCGTCAAACGGCGTGTCTTGGGAGGAAAGCGCGTCGTTCGGACAACCCCGATGTGGGGAAGCGGTGGCGTGGTTTCCAGTCACGAAAATTTTCCGTCTGGACCAAGAGTCCGGTGGTTGAAATTGTGCGGCCGACTCCCTCCGCCACAATGTTCTTGTGCTTTTTCAATCGATTGAAGGATTGCTGTATCAATAGAGGAAAATGGTTTCCGCTCCGGTGTTCACCCCGTCCTGCACACACCGTCAACAGATAGGGACGTAAATCGGCTAAATCCTAGCCGGCGAAACTATTGAAAGGCAGGATCGCGAGCAAAATCCGCAGCTTGAGTGCCGTGGGCCGCGCCAGAATCATTTGCAAAACCAACCGATGATGCCGGCAATTTATCCGTTTCGGTCGGCGTGGCGCAGGTAATCGGTCGCGATCTCGATCATGCGTTGGCGCGAAAAACTGGGGCCATGGCCACCGTGGCCGATGCGGACTGGCAGATCGAGTAGCCGCTGCATCGTGCGCCGATAGGCGGCACGGTCGGAATCCGGCAAATCGTCCAACAGCGTATCGTCATAGATGGCGTCACCGCTGATGAACGTACCGTCCTTTTCGTCGAACAAGGCGATCGAATCCGGCGAATGGCCCGGCAGGTGCAGCACCCTGAATTGCCGGTCACCGAGGTCGACACTGTCGTCCTCGTCCAGGATGCGGGTCAGCGGTGCCGGCTCGATGCGGTAGTCGGCCGCTTTCCAGCCGGGGCGCGGCAGCTTCGAGACAGCACCCTCCAGGGTACGGAATTCGTCGGCATAGGTGGCAGCGTCGGGCATGGTCGCGAAGGCAGCAGCACTTTGCGCCGGGCCAGCGCGCTCGGCAAATTCATGCAGCGAGCCGACATGATCGAGATGGATATGGGTGGCCACGACCAGCAGCGGCTTTCCCGCCGGCGTATCGATCCGCGGCGCCAGCGGGCAGATGCCCATGCCGGTATCGACCAGCAGATCGACATCCCTGCCCCGCACATGCCAGATGTTGGCGCGCATATATGCGTGGACGAACGGCTCGGTCAGCATCGTCATGCGGTCGTCCACCGGATGCTTGCTGAACCAATTGTCCATCGTTTTGATGCCGCTCACACGAAGGGCTTGCCGACCTTGTGCTTTTCAGGAACGAGCCGCTTGAAATAGGCGAGCCCCGCTTCGGAAAGCGCGTTGGCGTCGGGCTGCATGAAATCGGCCGGCATATGGCGGGTCTTGCCGGCCACGTTTTCAAGCGGCACCTTCTTCAGCACCGTCTTGCCACCCTCATATTTCAACGCTACCGAGCCGCCGCCCTGTTCGGCAACCGTGACGGCAAAGGCGCCCGCGTCGAAGGCTTCCTGCGCGTCCACGGCGTTGATCGCACCGACATAGCCGCGCGGCATGTAGCCCAGCGCGTCGACCCGGGCACGCTTGCCCGGCAGCCCTTCGGCCAGCGCATGTTCCAAGGCTGCGGGCAGGTCGCTGCCCGACAATTTCAAATTGCCGTGCTGGTCGCGTTCCAGCTTTTCCGGCGGCACCAGGCTTTCCACCAGCGCCTTGCCGTCCGCGGTCGAGACGCCCTCCGACACCGCGACGATGCAACGGCCATGGCGGTCCAGCTTGGCGCGCACGTCGTCGATGAACTGCGCGGCCGAGAAGGCGCGCTCCGGCACGTAGATGAGATGCGGGCCGCTGTCCTCGTCCAGCCGCCAGGCGGCGGCGGCCGCCGTCAGGAAGCCTGCATGACGGCCCATGACGATGCCGACATAAATGCCGGGCAGCGCGCGAAAATCGAGATCGACCGACAGGAAGGCTCCCGCCACGAACTCCGCCGCCGAGATGAAGCCCGGTACGTGGTCGTTTTCTTCCAAATCGTTGTCGATGGTCTTGGGCGCATGCACGAAAGCCATCTTGCCGCCGGACGCTTCGGTCAGGATCTGCTGTGTGCCCGACGTATCGTTGCCACCGATATAGATGAAGGCGTCGGCGCCGACTTTCTGCAGACCCTTCAGCACGACTTCGCAATAGGCGGCATCGGGCTTGTCGCGGGTGGAACCCAGTGCGGCGCTCGGCGTGCCGGCGATCAGCCGCAGGCGGTCTTCGGGAATGGCGGAGAGATCGACATAATTGCCGTCGCGAATGCCGCGAACGCCATGGATGGAGCCAAGCACTTTTGCGCCCGGATGTTTGCGCCGGACCTCCAGCGCCGCGCCGACCATGGTCTGGTTGATGACGGCGGTTGGGCCGCCGCCCTGCGCGATGACGAATGTGCCGGACATTTTCTCTCCTCCAGATGCGGAATAACAGGCGGGTCAGCCTGTCTTGGCATCACACAACCGGGGAGGCAAGAGGCGACCGCCAGGGTCGCCGGCAGATCAGACGACGACGACCGGGTTCCTTTTCGATACCCGGCTATAAAGGTCGATGATGTCCTGGTTGATAAGCCGCACGCAGCCAGACGACATCGCCTTGCCGATCGACCACCATTCCGGCGAACCATGGATGCGATAGCCAGTGTCCTGGTTGTTCTGATAGAGGTACAGCGCGCGCGCGCCGAGCGGGTTTTCAAGGCCGCCGGGCTGGCCGCCCTGCCACTTCACCAGTTCGGGCTTGCGCTGGATCATTTCCCGCGGTGGCGTCCAGGTCGGCCATTCGCGGCCATATTGGACATTGGCGCGGCCGTTCCAGCTAAAACCGTCCTTGCCGATGCCGACGCCGTAGCGGATGGCGTCGCCGCCTTCCTGCACCAGATAGAGATGCCGCTCGGCAAGATGCACCACGATGGTCCCGGGCCGCTCGCCGGTGGGGTTGACGACGATCTGGCGGCGGAATTCCGGCTTGACCTTCTGGTAAGGCACCGCCGGCAAGACGAAACCGCCATCGGTCAGCCCGGCATACATCACGTCAGGGCTGGTAATGTGCTTGTCGACGCTGATGCTCGGCCGCATCGGGCGGATCGAGCCGGTGCTCATATTGTCCAGTTGCAGCGCGGCCATGTCGACCGTGCGCGTGCAACCGCTGGCCGCGAGCACGGCGATTGCGCCGGCACCCGATAGAATGGCGCGTCGCGAAACATGTCTTTCGGCTTCGTTCGCATCGCCCGTTTCCGGCGAAATAATCTGCTGCGGCAACTCACGCATGCCCAAACCCTAAGCTTACGGCACGGAAGCACAGTCCGGCCGGTTAGGGTATTTTCGACAATCATGGTTGATAAACCGTGAATGCATCCGCAACCCTGCAACCACAGGTGGTTCGGCCTGTATTTTTTAGGCTTTACATCTTGGCCCGGTCGAGGATTTATCCTTTCTTTTAGCAAGGAGCCGGACATGACCATCGAAACCTGGGCCGCCTTTTGTGCCGCATCGGCAATCCTTCTCGTTATTCCGGGGCCGACCATCCTGCTTGTCGTCTCCTACGCGCTTGGCCAGGGCTGGCGCATCGCCCTGCCGATGGCCATCGGCGTGGCGCTCGGCGATTTCACTGCGATGACCCTGTCGATGCTGGGGATCGGGGCGCTGCTGTCCGCTTCCGCCACCGTCTTCACCGTATTGAAGCTGGTTGGCGCAGCCTATCTGATCTATCTCGGCATCAAGCTTTTTCGAGCAGGTGGGGCGCTGCGGGCGGAACCGCGCACCGATACGGCCTCGCCCCGAAAAATGATGGCGCATGCGTGGCTCGTCACGGCGCTCAACCCGAAGAGCATCACCTTCTTCGTGGCCTTCCTGCCGCAGTTCCTCGACCGGCACGGCGATTTCTGGATCCAGATGCTGATCTTCGAGACGACGTTCCTGACGCTCGCCTTTGCGAATGCCTTCGGCTACGCGCTGGTTGCGGCGCGGGCGCGCAGGCTGGTCGGAAACGACAAGGCGATCCGCGTCTTCAACCGCACCGGCGGCACGCTGCTGGTGGGCGCGGGTATCGCCACGGTCGCCATCCGTTCAGGAAACTGACGACCGGGCGCGGTATTTTTTACGCGTCTCGAAAAAATCCGCTTGCGGCACGTTACCAGCCTCGCACTTTTGCTGGTAACGTGCCGATGGAGAATGGACGGAGCGCTAGGCGCTTCGGACCAGGGCGTCGTGATCGGAAGGAATAAGCATGTATCTGGGTCTCGATCTGGGCACGTCGGGCGTCAAGGCGCTGTTGATCGACGCGTCGCAAAAAATTGTCGGCGCGGGCCACGCATCGCTCGAAGTCTCGCGCCCGCATCCCGGCTGGTCGGAACAGGACCCGTCCGACTGGATCGACGCCTGCGAGGCGGCAATTGCCGAACTCAAGGCTGCGCACGCCAGCGAACTGGCGGCGGTCGAAGGCATCGGCCTGTCCGGGCAGATGCACGGCGCGACGCTGCTGGACACAAGCGACACGGTGCTGCGGCCCTGCATCCTGTGGAACGATACGCGCAGCCACAAGGAGGCCGCCGAACTCGACGCCGATCCGCGCTTTCGCACTATTACCGGCAATATCGTCTTCCCCGGCTTCACCGCGCCCAAGCTTTTGTGGGTGAAAAACAACGAGCCGGCGATCTTCGCCAAGGTGGCCAAAGTGCTGCTGCCAAAAGACTTCCTGCGGCTGTGGCTGACCGGCGAATATATTTCGGAAATGTCAGACGCCGCCGGCACCGCGTGGCTCGACACGGGCAAGCGGCGCTGGTCGCCCGAAATACTGGCGGCGACCTCGCTCGACGAAGACAACATGCCGAAGCTGGTCGAGGGCACGCAACAAGCCGGTGCGTTGCGCGCCGGGCTTGCCGCCAAATGGGGCATGAAGGCCGGCATTCCCATCGCTGGCGGGGCTGGCGACAATGCGGCGTCGGCCTGCGGCATGGGCACGGTCGGCGAAGGCCACGCCTTCGTTTCGCTGGGCACGTCGGGCGTGCTGTTTGCCGCCAACGGCGCTTACCTGCCCAACCCGGCAAGCGCCGTGCACACCTTCTGTCATGCGTTGCCAAACACATGGCACCAGATGGGCGTCATCCTGTCGGCAACGGATTCGCTGAACTGGCTGTCGGAGATCACCGGCAAGGACGCCGGCGCGCTTACCGACGAACTCGGGCCTTCGCTGAAGGCACCGACCGGCGTTTCGTTCCTGCCCTATCTGTCGGGCGAACGAACGCCCTACAACGATTCCGCCATTCGCGGCTCCTTCACCGGGCTCGGCCATGAATCCAGCCGCGCGGTGCTGACGCAGGCCGTGCTGGAGGGTGTCGCTTTCGCCTTCCGCGACAGCCTTGAGGCGCTGGCAACGGCCGGCACAAAGCTTGAGCGCGTGACGGCTATCGGCGGCGGCTCGCGCTCACGCTATTGGCTGAAGGCTATTGCCACCGCACTTGGCGTCCCGGTCGATATTCCCGCCGACGGCGATTTCGGGGCGGCTTTCGGGGCCGCGCGCCTTGGCCTGATCGCGGCGACCGGCGCCGATCCGCTAAGCGTCTGCACCGCGCCCGAAATCGATGAAACGATTGAGCCGGATACCGCTCTGGGCGCTGCCTATGCCGACGCCTATCAGCGCTACCGCGCGCTTTATCCCGCCATCAAAGGCGTCGCCTCGTAAGCATCGGATTATCGCGAGAGAGTTTCGCCACTCCCCGGATCAACCGGTGCGTGTGAAAACACGGCAACGCAATCGGCGTTTCGCCGCGAGGCTTGGCCGGGCAAAATTTTGTCACAGGCCGCCCCTCAATCGCCTAGGTCTCGCCTTCATGCAGCCGTCACGGACCTCGTATAGTCTGGCCATGAAATCAACCGGAAGATGGAGGCGAATAATGCATAACGAACGCGAAATCGACGCCCTGCTTTCGCAGGACGACGCCGGATCGATTTTCGACAAGTTGATGGCGCTGCCGCGTCCCGCTGAACAGACCCAAACCGGCAACGAATGGGATCGGGCCGTTGCAAGCCGTTTCCAGACCCACCTCGTAAAGCAGATGCGTATGGCCATCGATGGCGGCGAAATTCACCGCAGCGCCGCCTGAATCCTGCACTTACCCCCGCCGTAACCTGATCGGCGCTTCACCGAAAGCCCGCGCAAACGCCCTGGAAAAACCCGCGGCGGACGAAAATCCCGTCCGCCCGGCGATGTCGGCCATGGCGATGCGCGTATCCACCACCAGCCGCCGCGCCGCGTTCAGGCGCAGCCGCAGATAATACGCGCCGGGCGTCTCGCCGATGGACTTTCGAAAGATGCTTTCGAGGGTTCGCGGCGTAACGCCGGTGCGCTTGGCAATGGTGGCGATGGTCAGCGGCTGGTCGATATGCGCCTCCATCAGCCGGATCGCCTGCGCCAGCCTTGGATCGTAGCCGTCGAGGCGGCCGAGCGACACCAGCGGCTGCGCGTCGGTTGCGGCGCGCGCCTGATCGTAGATGAAGACGCTTGCCACATCGAGCGCCACCGCCATGCCGAGGCGTGAGCGGATCAGGTGCAACATCAGGTCGAAGGTCGGCGATGCGCCGCCCGAGGTGAACACTGGCCCGTCGATGACATAGCGGTCAGGGCGCACGTCTACGCCCGGAAAGGCCGCCGAAAAATCCTCCATGTCCTCCCAGTGCGTGGTGGCCGCGCGCCCTTCGAGCAGGCCGGCGCGCGCCACCAGCCAGGTGCCGGCCTCGACCCCGCCGCAGGCACGGGCCATGCGGGCGGCGCGCCGCATGCCGGCAAGCAGCGCCGCCGTGGCGTAGTTCTGCGTGCCGAAGCCGGCGACCACGACCAGCATGTCGGTCGCCGCCGCGGCATCGAAGCGTCCGCTGACCGCCACCGGCAAACCGCAGGTGGTGACCGGCGCTTCGCCCGTCACCGAAACCAGCTTGAAATCGAACAGCGTCTCGCCCGCGATGCGGTTGGCCGCGCGCAGCGGATCGACCGCCGACGCCACGCACATGATGGATGAACCGGAAAATACCAGCAGCGTCACCTTCAGCGGCGCATGCTCGGTGCGAAAGATTGTCGGCTTTTCGCTTTTGGCCATATGCCTTTCGTAAATCGCAAAGCACTTTGCCGCAAGTGGCGCAATGATCGTGTTCTGATTGGATAGGGAGAGAAAAATGCCGCTGGCCATGAACCGTGAGGTTTTCATTACCTGTGCCGTGACGGGTTCCGGCGGGTCGCAGGACCGCAGCCCGCATGTGCCGCGTTCGCCCAAGCAAATTGCCGATTCGGCGATCGAGGCGGCCAAAGCGGGGGCTGCCATCGTCCACTGCCATGTGCGCGATCCCGAGACCGGCAAGCCCAAGCGCGACGTGCATCTCTACCGTGAAGTGACCGAGCGCATCCGCGCGGCGGACGTCGACGTGGTGCTGAACCTGACCGCCGGCATGGGCGGCGACATGGTGTTTGGCCCGGTCGAATCCCCGCTGCCGCTCAGCGAAAAGGGCACCGACATGGGCGGCGCGACCAACCGCATGGAGCATGTGCGCCAGTGCCTGCCGGAGATCTGCACGCTCGACTGCGGCACCATGAATTTCAACGAAGCCGATTACGTCATGACCAACACGCCCGGCATGCTGCGCGCCATGGGCGGCATGATGACGAAGCTCGGCGTCAAGCCGGAGATCGAGGCCTTCGACACCGGTCATCTCTGGTTCGCCAAGCAGTTGGTAGAGGAAAAAGTGCTCGACGCCGACGCGCTGGTTCAACTGTGCATGGGCGTGCCGTGGGGCGCGCCGAACGACCTCAACACCTTCATGGCGATGGTCAACAACGTGCCATCGACCTGGAACTGGTCAGCCTTCACCATCGGCCGCGAACAGATGGCCTATGTCGCCGCCTCGGTGCTGGCGGGCGGCAATGTCCGCGTCGGGCTGGAGGACAATCTGTGGCTGGAAAAAGGCGTTCTCGCCACCAACGCGCAACTGGTCGAACGCGCCGTCGGCATCGTGGAAAACATGGGCGCACGCGTGATCGGCCCGGAGGAAGTCCGCAAGAAGCTGAACCTGACCAAACGCGCGCCGCTCGCGGCGTAAGCGCAGCGGACAACGGGGAGGAACAAAGATGGAAACCGTTAAATTCACCGCGATGAAGGATGGCGACCGCGAGGATTACGCCTTTCTGACCGAGCATGAGACCGATTTTGCCGCCAAGACCGGCGAACGCCTGCTCGACGCATTAGTGAAACTCGATCAGGGCCTGTCCGGCTACAAGATCACCCGGCTCGGCCACTCGCTGCAGGCGGCGACGCGCGCCTGGCGCGACGGGGCCGATACCGACTGGATCGCCTGCGCGCTGCTGCACGACATCGGCGACATCTACGCGCCCTACAACCACGACGAATACGCCGCCGCGATCCTGAAACCTTTCGTGCGCGAGCAATGCACCTGGGTGGTGGAAAAGCATGGCGATTTCCAGCGCCTCTATTACGCCCAGCACACCGGCGGCAATCCGCATGCGCGCGACCGCTTTGCGGGTCACGCCTACTACGACGATTGCGATCAGTTTTGCGAACGCTGGGACCAGACCAGTTTCGACCCCGACTACGACACGCTGCCGATCGAATTCTTCGCGCCTTTCGCGCTCGAAGTGTTTGCGCGCAAGGCCTACGACCCGGCGGTGATCCGCGCGGGCGAGCGCGTGCCGCTCATTGATCCGGAAACAGCCAAACAGAGAAGCGGAGCCTCGGCATGACACTCATCACCAAAGCGGCCACCATCGGTGGCGGCGTTATCGGCGCGGGCTGGGCAGCGCGCCTGCTGCTCAACGGCATCGACGTTTCGATCTTCGACCCCGATCCGGAAGCCGCGCGTAAAGTTTCGGAAGTGATGAAGGGCGCGCGGCGCGCCTATAAGCAGATGGTGCCGACCGGTCTGCCCAAGGAAGGCAAGCTGACCTTCGCAAAAACCATCGCGGAAGCGGTAGCCGACGCTGATTTCATCCAGGAAAGCGTGCCGGAGCGGCTCGACCTCAAGCACAAGGTGCTGGCCGAGATCGATCTTCATGCGCCTGCCAACGCCATCATCGGCTCGTCCACTTCCGGCATCAAGCCGAGCGACATGCAGGTGGCGATGAAGAAGCACCCCGAGCGGCTGGTCGTCGGCCACCCGTTCAATCCCGTCTACCTGCTACCTCTGGTTGAGGTCGTCGGCGGCCAGCAGACGTTTCCGGAAGCCATCGAGGTGGCCAAGGAAATGTATGCCTCCATCGGCATGAAGCCGGTGGTCATCCGCAAGGAAATCGAAGCCTTCGTCGGCGACCGCCTGCTGGAAGCGGCATGGCGCGAGGCGCTGTGGCTGATCAAGGATGGCATCTGCACCGTCGAGGAACTGGACGACATCATGCGCTATGGCTTCGGCCTGCGCTGGGCGCAGATGGGCATGTTCCAGGTCTACCGCGTCGCTGGCGGCGAAGCCGGCATGCGCCACTTCATGGCGCAGTTCGGGCCGTGCCTGAAATGGCCGTGGACCAAGCTGATGGACGTGCCCGAATTCAACGACGAACTGGTCGACCTGATCGCCACGCAGTCGGACGAGCAGTCCGACAAATGGTCGATCCGCGAACTGGAAAAGATCCGCGACGACAATCTGGTCGCCATCATGGATGCGCTGTCCAAGCAGAACAAGGGCAAGGGCTGGGGCGCCGGCGCGCTGCACAAGGACTACACCAAGCAACTCGCCAAGCAGGCCGCCAGCAAGGTGTCGAAGGCAGCCGAAAAGGCCAAGGCTGACAAGCCGAAGAAGAAGACAGCGGGTAAGAAGAAGGCCTGAGGCCATGAACCCCGTCGTGCGTCCTTCGAGGCTCGCTGCGCTCGCACCTCAGGATGAGGGAGGTTGTACAAGCCGCTCTACTCCAAGGTGCGACGTGATTTCTGCGGTCCTGCCGCGCACGACGCTACTTATCTTAAGGAGCACACGCCGCCTGATGGCGCATGTCTCTTCGCCCAGAAATGTCGCACGCAACCTCCCTCATCCTGAGGTGCGAGCGCAGCGAGCCTCGAAGGACGCACAACCAACCTTACAGGTGAAATAGCCATGGATTTCGGTCTTTCGGAAGAACAGCAGCTTATCGTCGACACCACGCGCGCCTTTGTTGAGAACGAGCTTTATCCGCATGAGCTTGAGGTGGAGCGCTCCGGCCATCTGCCGATGGAACTCATCAAGGAGTTGCAGGCCAAGGCGATTGCCGCCGGCCTTTACGCCGCCAACATGCCGGAAGATGTCGGCGGCGCCGGCCTCGATACGCTCACCTGGCTGCTTTACGAGAAGGAGCTTGGCCGGGCCAATTACGCACTGCACTGGACCTGCGTGGCGCGCCCGTCCAATATCCTGCTCGCCGGCACGCCGGAGCAGCGCGAGAAATATTTGTTCCCGTGCATTCGCGGCGAGAAATGGGACTGCCTCGCCATGACCGAGCCGGGTGCGGGCTCCGATTTGCGCGGCATGAAGGCAAGTGCTGTACAGGACGGCGACGACTTCATCCTCAACGGCACCAAGCATTTCATCAGCCATGCCGACATCGCCGATTTCGCCATCTGCTTCATGGCCACCGGCGAAGAGGAAACGACTCGCGGCAAGCGCAAGAGGATCACCGCGTTCTTCGTCGACAAGGGCACGCCCGGCTTCAACGTGCGCGACGGTTATCGCAACGTCTCGCATCGCGGCTACACCAACGCCATCCTCGAATTCGACGACTGCCGTATCCCGAAAGAACAGGTGTTGGGCGAGGTCCACAAGGGCTTTGAAGTCGCCAATTCATGGTTGGGGGCGACGCGCCTGCAGGTCGGCGCAACCTGCCTTGGCCGCGCCGAGCGCGCGCTTGGCCACTCCATCGAATACGCCGCCCAGCGCCAGCAATTCGGCCAGCAGATCGGCAAATTCCAGGGAGTTTCCTTCAAGCTCGCCGACATGGCGATGGAGTTGAAGGCGGCCAATCTGCTCGTCTTCGAGGCGGGCTGGAAATACGACCAGGGCACCGTCACCGAGGAAGACATGTCGATGGCCAAGCTCAAGGCCACCGAAATGCTGGCCTTCGTCGCCGACGAGGCGATCCAGATTCATGGCGGCATGGGCCTGATGGACGACCTGCCGCTGGAGCGCATCTGGCGCGACGCCCGCGTCGAGCGCATTTGGGAAGGGACTTCCGAAATCCAGAGGCACATCATTTCGCGGTCGCTGCTGCGGGCGGTGGGCGGCTGACATGCATCGTCTTGACCGTCTCCTGCGCCCGAAATCGATCGCCGTCATCGGCGGTGGCGCGTTCGGCACCAATGTCGTCGAGCAGTGCCTGAAAATGGGCTATGCTGGCGACATCTGGCCGGTGCATCCGAGCCGCCCGGACGTACATGGCGTACCCGCGTTCAAGTCGGTCGCGGACCTGCCCAGCGCACCCGACGCCGCCTTCGTCGCGGTCAATCGCAATCTTACCATCGACATCATCCGGCAACTGGCTGAGCGCGGCACCGGCGGCGCGATATGCTTTGCGGCCGGCTTCCTCGAAACCGGCAATGACGACGCCGAGGGCGAAGGCCTGCAACGCGAACTGGTGCGGGCCGCAGGCTCCATGCCGATCATCGGACCGAACTGCTACGGGCTGATCAACTATGCCGACGGCGCGCTGTTGTGGCCCGACCAGCATGGCGGCAAGCGGCTGGACCCCGGCGAACGCGGCGTCGCCATCATCACGCAATCGTCCAACATCGCTTGCAACCTGACCATGCAGGCGCGCGGCCTGCCCCTCGCCTTCCTGATGACCGCCGGCAACCAGGCGCAGACCGGCCTGTCGGAAATGGCGCTCGGGCTGATCGAGGACGAACGCGTTACCGCACTTGGCCTGCATATCGAGGGGTTCGACTCGGTCGCCGGCTTCGAAAAGCTCGCCGCTCGCGCACGAAAGCTGAAAAAGCCGATCGTCGCGATGAAAGTTGGTCGCTCAGAGCAGGCGCGCGCGGCCACCATCTCGCACACCGCCTCGCTGGCCGGTTCCGATGCCGGCTCGGAAGCGTTCCTGAAGCGACTGGGCATAGCGCGCGTCAATTCTGTTCCCGCCTTCCTCGAAACCCTGAAGCTGCTGCACGCCATCGGCCCGCTATCGGGCGGAAAACTGTCGTCGATGAGCTGTTCCGGCGGCGAAGCCTCGGTGATGGCCGACACGGCGGAAGGCCGCACGGCCTTCTTCCCCGCTCTCACGGAAACCCACCGGGCCCGCGTGAAAGAATCGCTCGGGCCACTGGTCGCCGTGGCCAACCCGCTCGACTACAACACCTTCATCTGGAACGACGAACCGGCGATGACCGCGACCTTTGACGCTATGGCGTCCGGCGGCTTCGACCTCAACCTGCTGGTGCTGGATTTCCCGCGCACGGATCGCTGTTCGGATGCCGACTGGTGGACCACGGTGAACGCTTTCGAGGCGGCGCTGAAGGCAAACAACGCCAAGGGCGCCATCGTCGCCTCGATGCTGGAGAACTTGCCGGAAGCCCATGCGGTCGACCTGCTGCGGCGCGGCATCGTGCCTATCCACGGTATCGTCGAGGCCTTCGATGCGGCGGAAGCGGCGGCGTTTATTGGTGGGGCGTGGGCGCGACCTTCCTCGCCCCCCATAGGGGGGAGAGGTGCCGAGCGAAGCGAGGCGGAGAGGGGGACGGCTGATACCCATCGCCCTCCCCGTCTCGAGCTACCGCCATCGACACCTCTCCCCCCGATGGGGGGTGAGGAAAAGAGCCAGGTCAACGAAGCCGCCGCGAAGGCGATGCTACGTCAGGCCGGCCTGCCCGTACCGAATGGACTGGAAGCTTCCTCGACCGACGAGGCGGTCGCGGCAGCGCACGAGTTGGGCTTTCCGGTCGCGCTAAAAGCGCTCGGCGTTGCGCACAAGAGCGAACTTGGCGCGGTGGTGCTCAATCTGCGCGACGAAGGCGCGGTGCGCGAAGCAGCGCACCGGCTGATCGGCCTGGGTTCCGGCCTCTATGTCGAGCGCATGGTTCAGGGCGGTGTTGCGGAACTGATCGTCGGCTTCACGCGCGATCCGGTGTTCGGACCCACCATGACCCTGGGCAGCGGCGGCGTGCTGGTCGAACTGCTCAAGGACAGCGCCACCGTGCTGTTGCCGGCGACGCGCGCGGATATCGATGCCGCACTGCGGGGCCTGAAACTGTTCCCGCTGCTCGACGGCTATCGCGGCCGGGAAAAAGCCGATCTCGCGGCGGCCATCGACGCCATTGCCGGCATCACCGCGTTCGTCGGAAAGCATGCCGACGCGCTGGAAGAACTGGATATCAACCCGCTCATCGTCTGCGCGCAGGGCAAGGGCGCCTGGATCGCCGACGCGTTACTGGTTCTTGGGGAGAAAGAAAATGTCTGACGTCATCACCACGCGCCGCGAGGGCTCGATCCTCGAAGTCACGCTCGACCGGCCCAAGGCCAACGCCATCGACCTGAAGACCTCGCGGCTGATGGGCGAAACTTTTAGAGCCTTCCGCGACGACCCCGACCTGCGCGTCGCCATCGTAAAGACCGCCGGCGACAAATTCTTCTGCGCCGGTTGGGACCTGAAGGCGGCAGCAGGCGGCGACGCGGTCGATGGCGACTACGGCGTCGGCGGCTTTGCCGGCCTGCAGGAACTGCGCGACCTCAACAAGCCGGTCATCGCCTGCGTCAACGGCATGGCGGTCGGCGGCGGTTTTGAACTGGCGCTGTCCTGCGACCTCATCTTCGCGTCGGACCACTCGTCCTTCGCGCTGCCGGAAATCAAAGCCGGCACGCTGGCGGACGCGGCGACGATCAAGCTGCCCAAGCGCATTCCTTATCACGTCGCCATGGACCTTCTGCTCACGGGCCGCTGGATGGATGTGGCGGAAGCGCATCGCTGGGGTCTGGTCAACGAGGTGCTGCCCGCCGACAAGCTCGAGGAGCGCGTCTGGGAGATCGCACGCCTGCTGGCAGGCGGTCCACCGCTGGTCTTCGCCGCCATCAAGGAGACGGCGCGCGTGGCCGAAGCGCTGACCTTCCAGGACGCCATGAACAAGGTGACGAGAAGGCAGCTGCCGACGGTGGACGCGCTCTATGGCTCCGACGACAATATGGAAGGTTTTCGCGCTTTCGCGGAAAAGCGCGAGCCGGTTTGGAAGGGGAAGTAGGGCTTCAGCGGAAATGACAGCGCTCTACGTTGCCCCCTCTGGCCTGCCGGCCATCTCCCCCGCGAGGGGGGAGATCATGCGCTCGGGTGTCCCCGCCAACTTCCAAAGTTGCAGAATGAACGGAAGAGGCGCGGCCAGGTGATCTCCCCCCTCGCGGGGGAGATGGCCGGCAGGCCAGAGGGGGGCGCGACGGAGCGCAAATCTATCGACCATGACCGACTATAAGAAACTCATCGATGCGGAAACCTGGGCCTTCATCGAGCGCACCAATTCCTATTATCCGCCCGACACGGTCGACTACACGATTGCCCGGCAGCGCGAGATTTACGACCGCATGTGTCGGGAATTCTTCGCCGGCTACCCGGACGGCGTCAGCGCGCAGACGACTTCCATTGCCACGCCGGCGCACGAAATTCCGATCCGCATCTATAAAAGCAGCCAATCACCGGCGACCATCGTTCTCTATTTTCACGGCGGTGGCTTCATCCTCGGTGGCCTCGACAGCCATGACGATGTCTGCGCCGAGCTTTGCGCCCGCACCGGCTATGAGGTCGTGTCGGTCGATTACCGCCTCGCGCCGGAACATCTGCATCCCGCCGCCTTCGACGATGCGCTGGCGGCGTTCCAATGGGCGCTGGCAACATATACGCAGCCGGTCCTTTTGTGTGGCGACAGCGCCGGCGGCAATCTGACGGCTGCCGTGTCCCACGCCAAGCGCGGGCACCGCCGCCCTCCGATCGGACAGGTGCTGATCTATCCCGGTCTTGGCGGCGACCCGACGAAGGGCTCTTATGTGACCCACGCCGAAGCGCCAATGCTGACCTTGCGAGACCTTGAATTCTACAAGGACGCCCGCACCGGCGGCGCCGATGTCTCCCGCGACATCACCTATACACCGCTGAAGGATGTGGATTTCGCCGACCTACCGCCGACCGTCATCATCACAGCCCAATGCGACCCGCTGTCGAGCGATGGCGAAGCCTATGGCGTGCGCCTGCTTGCCGCCGGCGGCAAGGCTTTCTGGCATGAAGAACCCGGCCTGGTTCACGGCTATCTGCGTGCGCGCCATAGCGTGGGCCGGGCGCGTGAAAGCTTCAGCCGCATCGCCGATGCGGTCGCCGTGCTGGGCAAAGGCGAGTGGGCCTGGTGAGGCAGCCGCGATAAGCGGATAGTCCGCCGCTTTACTTCGGCGCGGCCGGCCAGATTTCGGCCCGCAGCGTCCTTACGGCCAGCCCCCGCGCAAGGGCCTCTGCGGTGGAGGCTCTCTTCGACAATACGACTGCCTGCCGCTTGAGGATCAAAAGCCCTTGAGCGAGCGCATGCGGATGCCAGAAGCGGCGCGACAAGAACGGTGCCCGGCTGCCCTTTGCCCTTGAAAACCGTGCGCTCGCCGTCAGTCTTGCCGCATGCCCGACCACGCTTTCGGTCCAGCCTTCGGCAAGCCGTGCGCCCGGCTCAAGCAGCAGCACCCATTCGTCGCTTATCGTGTCCAGGCCCGCCGAAAGCCCGCCTGCCACCAGGACGCAGCCCGCATGATCGGCTATTTCGCGCGTTCGGTCCGTCGAGCCCTTGTCACAAACGATCACCTTGCGCACGACGCCCTCGACCGAGCCGCCGACCAGCGAGGCAAGCGTGCGCGCCAGCCCCTCCTCGTCATTTTCCGTCTCGATAATCACACTGAGCATGCGTCCCGCATAGCCGAAGGGCGTGCGCGGCGCTAGCTTCGAGTTAAAGTTCTTGATTTGTTCTCATTTCAGGGATAGGAATAATTTCATGATAACAGCGATTCGCCAAACAGAAGACAACCCTTTCGAGAGGGCGAAAATGGAACAGATCGCGCGCGCGGACATTGCAGCCTTTGGGGTTGGAAGAGCAGAGATGGCCAATGCGATGATCGAACAGAGCGGAATGCGGGTGCGGCCGGACCGCAATCGCGGCCGTGCAGCCGGGATCAATCCGTCGGGCCGCTTTG
Organism: Mesorhizobium sp. A556; assembly: GCF_054489545.1. Lineage (NCBI taxonomy): Bacteria > Pseudomonadati > Pseudomonadota > Alphaproteobacteria > Hyphomicrobiales > Phyllobacteriaceae > Mesorhizobium > Mesorhizobium sp. A556. The sequence continues at coordinate 1,304 of NZ_JBTMXA010000002.1, read as the reverse complement.
AGCCGGTCAGCCGTCATGTCTTCGATGATGGCTGGGAATCGCTGGAGGAATTGCCGCCGTTCAAGACGGAGGTTCAGGTGGAAAAGCCGCGCACCATCATCACGCGCAACTCCTCTCCCGACATTTCCTTCGACCGCTCGATCAATCCCTATCGCGGTTGCGAACATGGCTGCGTCTATTGCTTCGCACGGCCCACGCACAGCTTCATGGGTCTTTCGCCGGGACTGGATTTCGAATCGAAGCTGTTCGCCAAACCGGACGCCGCGCGCCTGCTGGACAAGGAATTGTCGAAGGAAGGCTACCAGCCGCGCACCATCGCCATCGGCACCAATACCGATCCCTACCAGCCGATCGAGAAACAGTACCGCATCATGCGAGAAATCCTCGAAGTGCTAGAGGCGCGCGGCCACCCGGTCGGCATCGTGACGAAGTCGGCAATGGTCACCCGCGACATCGACATTCTGGCGCGCATGGCCGAGCGCGGACTAGCCAAGGTGGCGCTGTCGGTGACGACGCTGGACCGCATGCTGGCGCGCACGATGGAACCGCGCGCCTCGACCCCGACCAAGCGGCTGGAAGCGATAAGGCAGCTTTCAGATGCGGGCATCCCGGCTTCTGTGATGGTCGCGCCGATCATCCCCGGTCTTACCGATCCGGAGATGGAGCGCATCCTGGACTCGGCGCGGGCCGCCGGCGCGCGCGAGGCGGGCTATGTCGTGCTGCGCCTGCCGCTGGAAGTGGCGCCGATCTTCAAGGATTGGCTGCTGCGCCATTACCCGGATCGCTACCGGCATGTCATGTCGCTGATCCGCTCGATGCGCGACGGCAAGGATTACGATTCGGAGTGGGGCAAGCGCATGAAGGGCGCCGGTCCCTATGCCTGGCAGATCGGCCGGCGCTTCGAGATTGCCGCCAAGCGGCTCGGCCTGAATGTGGAAAGGCGAACGCTGCGGACCGACCAGTTCGTCGCGTCGGTGAAGGAGAATGCGCAATTGATGCTGCTTTGACGGGTTCGCGCCCGTCGATAGGCATTGCTCGAAAGCAATCCGTCCGGCCCTCCCCGGCCTCAAGACGGCCCCTCCCGCCCGTCCCCCCAACGGGTTGGGAGGGATTTGCGGAGAACCGGATCTGCCGCAAGCCTCGCCGCAACCTGGCTTGCCCGATCCGGTTCTCCGTTTTTCTTTGAATAAGTGTGTACTTGAACAGCAAAAAGCCCGCCGGAGGTTTATCTGGCGGGCTTTTATGATTTGGTTGCGGGGGTTGGATTTGAACCAACGACCTTCAGGTTATGAGCCTGACGAGCT